>JAGBKI010000023.1 GCA_017933995.1 Bacteroidaceae bacterium
AGTTCGTTGCCCGTGACGGGCGAGCCGTCGTAGCAGGTGGCGATGAGTTTCCGCAGGCCCAGCTGGTTGAAGCGCAGGGCGAAGTATTTGAAGAAGTTGCTTTCATACGGGTCGTCGCAGTTGCAGAGCACGGTCTTGCCCTTGAAATGCGGCCAATAGTGCTGCAATTCTCTTTCTATGTCGGAAAGTTGCGTGTAGAACTCGTCTTTCTTTGCCTTCTTCGCCGCGTTGAGATTTTTGTTTGCCATAACGCTATAGCGAAAATTGTTGCGTCGGCTTATCTTCGGGAGCAGGCAGGACAGAGCACAAAAAAGACATGGACGATTCTTATCCATGTCCTAAAGGCTCTCGCATAGCCCACCAAACCAGATAAGTCACGCCCACGCCTATAGCGCAGACGCTTGCAACTTATTTTTCGGCTTGGTATTTTTTGAATTTGCGAGATTCTTAGGACAATCCGAATAAACAGCAAACGCTTGTTATTATGTGTCGCCCGCACCGCCGCACGGGCTTCAAGTCAGCGGCAAAAGTAAGGATAATTTTAATACAACCGCCTGCGCCACTGCGTCTTTTTCTTTAGACAACCCGTTGGCGGAATTACCAGAATTTGTTCAATTTTGATATAAATTTTGATAAATTTCTGCGCGAAGCGCATAAAGAGTTGTCGCCTACGGCGAGAAATTTTACAAAATTAAATTCAAAATTGTTCAAAATCCGCGTAATAGGTCTAATTCCGCCAACGGGTTTTAGACACTTTTTTTACGGTTGCTGCGATGCTGCAACAAACACAAGGTTTTTTGGAAGTTTGTTTGCGTGGGAGGGAGGGGCGTTAAACCCAAAGCACGACGCAAACTCTTTTCTTTTGGGGTCTTTTCACTGATGCGGGATGTTTTTGTACTTTTGCCGCAGAATCATAACCAAAACGAACTATGAATGTCACCCTTTCAATGGACAGCGTGCTGAACTTTCTTCACTCAATGTCCCTCACAGCGAGCAACAAGCGATGGCTGGCCGAACACCTCCTGAACGAAGCAAAGGCTGAGGTACGAGAGGAAAGTTCTCCGTCTGCATACACGGCCTCAATGCTCAACAAGTACTACGGTGCTTGGGTGGGCAGCGAAACGGCAGAAGACACCATGCTTGCCATTCGCGAACATTCTTCTTCACGCGAGCCTGTTGCCTTATGAAGACGAACCGCATACTGCTGGACACAAACATCCTTGTCCACATTCTCCATCGTAACGAAAGTGTACGGCAAGCCTTAGAACGGACGGGCTGGGAGCATTGCTGTATCTCGGAAATAAGCGTAGTGGAACTGTTATACGGCGCGCAATGCAGTGCGCATTCGCAGGAGAACAGCCGCCTCGTGCAAGGACTCTTAGACAGTTTTGAAGTTGTCCCGTTCAATGTCTGCATCAGCGAGTTCTGTTCGCAGAAAGCCCGCTTGCGGCGTCTCGGACAGATTATTGAGGATAACGACCTCTACATCGGTTGCACCGCCCTTGCACTTGGCATACCCGTTGCCTCAGAGAACGTTCGCCATTTGAGTCGCATCGAAGGTCTGCACGTGGAGAATTGGGTGAAAAGATAACAATAGGAATAAGTCTGTAGATAAACTTTCAGTTTTACTTGATAAGGAAACGAAACAAAATTATGTCCTTAAAAGTGCGATGTTTTACACTTTTAAGGACATAAAAGTGTTGTTCGGACACACTTTTAAGGACGTAAAGCGCACAAAAAAATCCCACACGTATTCGCTTCGCAATCCGTGTGGAATTTGTGTTTATCCTGTGTTCTCTTGGTTCAGCAAAGGTTTATTGGAACCACGACGTGTGGTCGGGGCGGCTGCCTGCCACGCAGCAGTTATATCTAAGAATAGAATTATCTATTCCAATAGATTTTTCAGAAAAATAAAACTCGTCCGCAGTTTCCCAATAATGGTAATCGCCAGTAGACGAAGACCAAAAACAACCAAACTCACCAACACCCACAAGTTCACCAGAAGTAGAGTAACGCCCTAAGGCTGGCAGGAAGAAATAGTCGCTTGTGTCTGTAGGTTTGCCTTTCAGCATGTCTTTCTCTGACTTATATGGTTCGTCCGTATTCCAGTCATAAGCCTTAGCACAACTTGTGCTATTGCCTGCGCCGGGAATCTTGCTGAGTTTCTTCAGCCATACGCCGCCCGTGTACTGCTTGCCGCCCAAAGTCCAGACGGTGGTGTCGTCCCAATAGACATCGCCGGACAGATACCAGGTCAGGGCATTGTAGCAGGGCATGTACTTGGCACTATAGCTTGCCGCACTGTACGAATCAATTCTTCTACTCAGTTCGGCGGTGTTACACCAACGGTCGGGGTCGGAAGTCGCGCTGGTGGGGTAGTTGTCCATCTTCACGCCGTTTTCCGTGGGGTAGTTGTCCACGCCGTACCAGTACCACTGCTTGGCGTCCCACATGTAGTAGGTGTTCTCGAAGTTGAAAGCGAACGCGGCGTCCGGTTTCGCGGGCGTGTCGGGTTCGTCCTTGTCGTCGTCGCCGCCGCAGGAGGCCAGCGTAAGGCTCATCGCCACCACGCCGCACAGGAGCAGCAGGCGGGGGAAAAGTGTGTTCTTTTTCATAGGGTGTATTTTTGGATTGTTATACCGTTATCACGCCGCAAAAGTACAAAAGATTTCGTAAGGCCGTAACAGAAGTGCTGACAAAAGACAGGATGCGGGCGCATTTGGGTGCGCCCGCATCGTGTGGGGGTCGGTGGATAAGGAGGTTTACATCCCCATACCGCCGGTCATGCCGCCGACGGTGCTTTGCGACTGGGGGCTGGCGGTCTCGACGTCGTTGTTCTCGATGGAGCGGTTGACGCTCTGCGTCCTGACGCCCATCGCGCCGAGGCGCAAGGAGAGGCTGACGCCGATCTGGCCGACGGGCACGCGCACCTTCATGCGGTTGGTGAAGTCGCTGCTGCGAGTGACGCTGCGGAACTCGATTTTGGTGCCGGTCAGGGGCGTGAAGCCCATAATGCCGACGGTGAGCAGGTCGCCCTTGAAGAACGAGCGGGTGAGGCTGCCCATCACGCCGCTGAAGCCGGTGCGGTAGCCCTGCAGTTCTTTCTGGCGGGTCATCGTGAAGAGGTTGGCGCTCAGTTTGAGTTTCCACCAGAGGGTCTGCTGCACGCCCACCATAAGGCGTCCCTGCCAGCCGTGGTTGCGCTGCTGCAGGGCACCGCTATGGAAGCGGACGTAGTTGGCGCCGCCGTTGACCATCAGGCTGGTGAGCGGCGTGGGGCGGTAGTTGAGGAAGAGGTTGAACCCGGCGTTCTGGCGCGAGGCGACGTTGCCGTAGGTGGAGTTGAGCACGCCCTCGGCGTCGTAGAAGCTGTACTGCTCGATGCTCTTGGTGGTCAGCGCGAGGGTGGCCTCGGCGCGGACGATGAACTTGCTGCTGAAACTGTTGAAGACGAGGCCGAGGTTGTTGGTGCGCTCGGCGTCGAGGTTGGTGTTACCGTACTCGATGGCTGTGGCGTCGGCGCGGTTGACGTAGGGGTTGAGGGCCGTGATGCCGGGTCGCGTGATGCGCATGCCGTAACTGAGGCCGACGCTTTGGGTGGGCGCGAGCTGGTAGGTGAGCGAGGCGGAGGGGACGAGGTTGCCGTAGTCGAGCGAGAAGTTTTTGGCGGGTGTGTCGTGGTAGCGCACGCGCTGCCAGGTGTGCTCGTAGCGCAACCCGGCCTTGAGGCTCAGGGGGCCGGCCTTGCCCTCGTATTCGGCATAGGCGGCGCCGATGTCGTTGTAGTGGTGGTAGTCGGTGCCGTCGGCGGGCTGCAGGGCGAAGGCTGTGCCGTCGAAATAGGCCAGCGTGGACTGCGACTTGTTGATGCGCCCGATGAACTTGCCGCCGACGCTGAGTTTGTGGGCTGCAGCCAGCGGCGTGGTGAAGTCGGCCTGCGCCGTGTGCTCGGTGCTCCAGGTGTGGTCGTCGGTGCGCCGGTCGGTGAGGGTGTAGAACGAGCCGGTGAGGGTGTAGAACGAGCCGGTGATGTCGTCGTAGAGCGTCGAGTTGCGCTGGCGGAAGGGCGTGTGCGACAGTTGGTAGGACAGCGTGAAGAACCTCTCGGGCGAGGAGGCGAAGCCGCGCTGGTAGTCGAGGTTGGCCGACCACGAGGTGTAGTTCATGCGCTGCGCCGCCGTCTGGCTGTAGGCGTTGAGCGACGTGCCGTTCTGCGTCAGGGAGGACTGGCCGTGGCCGTCTTGGTGCTGGTGGAAGGACATCAGCGTGCCGCTGGCGGTGAGCAGGCGCAGGGAGTCGATTTTGTAACTCATAGAGAGGTTGCCCTGTGCGAAGTTGTTGATGGCGTCGCCCCGGTTGGTGAGCAGGGTTGTGGCGTCGCCTGCGGCGAGGTGCTGCGTGCGCTCGTAGTCGATGGTGGCGCCATTCATGCGCTGGTGGTTCAGGCTACCACCGAGCGACAGGGAGAAGCGCCCGCGCTGCAGGGTGTAGTTGGCGCCGCCGCCCTGTCCGCGCGTGGAGAGTTGCGTCTGCAGGGAGAGGCTGTAGCCGTCGAGGCTCTGCGCGCCGCCACTGGCCGCGCCCGCAGCCCCGGAGGCGGCCATCGTGGTCTTGATGTTGAGGATGCCGCCCGTGCCCTCGGCGTCGTAGCGCGCGCCGGGATTGGTGATGACCTCAATCTCGGTGGCGTAGCTGGCGGGGATGCTCTTCATGACGAGCGAGGCGTTCTGACTGTTGAACATAGGCTGCGGCTTGCCGTCGACGTAGATTTTGAAGTTCGACTGGCCTGCCACCTGTATGTTGTCGTTGCCGTCGACGGTGACGAGGGGCACCTTGCGCAGCATGTCGAGCAGGGTGGCCGACTTGGTGTCGGGGTCGGCCTGCATGTCGTAGGTCACCTTGTCGGTCTCCATCCTGACGACGGGTCTTGCCGCCGTGACGGTGGCGGCGGCGAGGGCCTCGTTGGCGGGTGCGAGGCTGATGGTGCCGGCGTCCACCGCGCCCTTGGTCTGGGCGAGGGTGCGCGTGGCGGGCTGCATACCGATGAAGCTGACGATGAGCGTGACGCCCTGTTTGGCTTTCAGTGTGGCTGCGAAGCGTCCGTCCTCGCCGGTGATGGCCACTGTGGCGGGCGTGGCGCCGGGCGCGCCGTCGTAGAGGCGCACGGTGGCGTATGGCACGGGCGTGCCGTCGGTGCTGTCGGCCACGAGGCCGGTGACCGTCACCTGGGCGGCGGCGGCCACCGTCACGAGGGCGGCGAGGAGCGTGAGGAAGATTTTTTTCATTGGTGTGGGATTGTTGCAGTTCAAGTGGTTAAATTTGCGGGGCGGGAAAACCCCGCGAGGGGTTACAGATGTTAGGCCGGGGCAGCGCCCCGGTTGTGGTCGCTTGTGTAACCAATCCCAGCGGGATTGCACAAACAATCGAATTGGACGATATCTTGTGCAACCCCGCTGGGGTTGGTTATATGGTGTCCGCTGCACCGGGGCGTTGCCCCGGCCTATCTTCTGCCACCTCTCCGAGGTGGTCGCGGCGCTCGGCGATAACGGTGTGCTGGCCTGCCTTTTCTTTCCTCACTGTTCCGAGGTGGTCGGGGCGTTCGAAGGCGTCCTTGATGTCGGCCACGCCGACGCCGAGGCGTTTCATCTCACTGACGAACTCGGGCACACGGCGGCTGAGGAAGTCGTCGCGGCGGCGGGCGAGGATGGCCTGGCGCGCGCCGGGGGTGACGTAGTAGCCCATGCCGCGCCGCTGCTGGATGGTGCCGTCCTGGGCCAGCGTGTCGTAGGCCTTGACGACGGTGTTCACGTTCACACCGAGCAGCGCGCTGTACTCGCGCACGCTGGGGGCGCGCTCGTCCTCGCCGTAGGCACCGGCCACGACCTCGTCCTCCAGTCGGCGGGCTATCTGGCGGTAGATGGGTTGGTTTTCGGCGAAGTTCATAGCGTGGTGAGTTTGTTCTGAACGACCTGCGCGCGCTTGAAGACGTACCACGTCAGCACGAGGTTCGTCACGCCCAGCAGCACGAAGAATACGGACGTGAGGTTGAAGCCGGTCGAGTCGGGGCGGCTCGTGGCGATGTCGACCAGATAGCGCTCGGTGGTGAAGGTGAAGGCCACGGTGCTGGCGACGGACGAGAGCAGCCACATCAGCCCCGTGGTGATAATCCAGGAGAAGCGGCGGAAGACGGCGCTGCCCAGCAGGTAGCATGTGTGCGACCACCATTGCACGGCGAGGATGAACAGCAGCAGGCCGGTCGTGGGGCTGTGCATTTCGGGGTGCTCGGCCCAGGCGGTCTTGATTTCGCCAAGAAGGTTGCCGCCCTGGTTCCACAGCCAGGTGGTCATGAGGCCCGGGTGGTAGGCGCCGATGAGCGGCTGCACGGCATAGCGCAACAGGTCGCCCGCCACGAAGGCGGTGAGCACCATGAGTGTCCACAGCGGCACGGCATAGACCCAGCGCGCCAGCAGTTTCTCGCCGCGCGAGGCGGGGAGCATCAGGAAGGCTATGCCTTGCTGTTTGCGCGGCATGTTGCTCAGGAAGAAGGAGGCGCCGATTTCGAGGTAGACCAAGACGATGACAAGCAGCAGCAGGGCGGTCACTTGGTGTTGCTCCTCGACGCGCTCGGCCCAGGGCGTGACGGAGTTGGGACGCTCGCGGGCGTACATCTGAATGGTGTTGCCCTCGTCGTCAAAGACTGCTTCCTGGGCTTCATAGCTGGCTTTTTCCTCGGCGGGAAGGGCGTCGTATTCGGCCTGGTTGATGTAGTCGTAGGTGACGTAGGTTTCGTGCACGCGGTCGCCTTCGGTGATGACGCAGGCGTGGGGCAGCAGGATGGCGAAGAAGAAGAGGGTGAGCATCACGAGCCAATGGCGCACCACGGTGCGGCGGTTCGTCTGCAGGTCCCATTTGAGGGTCTGCCAAAAGCGGGGGAAACTGAAGGATTTCATTGTTCGGTCGTTTTTATTGCTTGATGTTTATTGCTCTTGCTTAACGTTTAATGTTTATTGTTTATTGTTGAACGTTTATTGTTGGACGTTAAGCGCCCCCACTGTGACGGCGTTGAAAAGGAGTTCGAGGTTGACGAAGGAGTTGTCGCCGCTGCCCTGTCCGCGCGCGATGACGTAGTTGCCCTGCAGTGACGGCTCGGCATAGATGACGTCGTCGGCGGGCGCGCCGCTCTGGCGTATCTCGAAGCGGTAGGACGAGGCCAGCGCGTCGAGACTGCTGTTGATGAGCACCTCGCGGTTGTTGATTATCACGACGTGGTCGATGAGCGTGTCGACGTCGCGCACCTGGTGGGTGCTGATGATGACGGTGCGGCCCTCGGTCATCGAGGCGGCCACCACCTTGCGGAACTGCGCCTTCGAGGGGATGTCCAGGCCGTTGGTGGGCTCGTCCATCAGGAGGTACTTCGTGCCGGCGGCCAGGGCGAAACTGATGATGACCTTCTTCTTCTGGCCCATCGACAGACGCCCCAGGTTGATGTCGCCGCCCAGTTCGAACTCGCGCAGGTTGCCCTCGAGCAGTTCGCGCGAAAAATTGGGGTAGAACGGGGCGTTGATTTTCACATAGCGTTCGAGGCTGATGGCGGGCAGGTCGTACTCCTCGGGCACCAGCATCACTTCGCTCAACATCTCCGGGCGACGCTCGCGGGCTTCATAGCCGTCGGTCTCGACCGTGCCGCTCCAGGGGCGCAACAGGCCGCTGACGAGATAGAGCAGCGTGCTCTTGCCCGTTCCGTTCTTGCCCAGCAGCCCGTACACCTTGCCCTCGGGCAGTTCCAGGCTGAAGTTCTCGAACACCGGCCACGCCTTGCGGTAGCCGAAGTTCAGGTTTTGGATTTTGATCATTGTTATTAAAAGTTTAAGGGGTTTAAGAGGTTTAAGGGGTTTAAGGGGTTTAAGAGGTTTAAGGGGTTTAAGGGGTTTAAGAGGTTTAAGGGGTTTAAGGGGTTTAAGAGGTTTAAGGGGTTTAAGAGGTTTAAGGGGTTTAAGGGGTTTAAGAGGTTTAAGGGGTTTAAGGGGTTTAAGAGG
Source organism: Bacteroidaceae bacterium (assembly GCA_017933995.1). Taxonomy (GTDB): domain Bacteria; phylum Bacteroidota; class Bacteroidia; order Bacteroidales; family Bacteroidaceae; genus Alloprevotella. The sequence continues at coordinate 8,037 of JAGBKI010000023.1, forward strand.
TTTAAGGGGTTTAAGGGGTTTAAGAGGTTTAAGGGGTTTAAGGGGTTTAAGAGGTTTAAGAGGTTTAATGAGGTTTAAGAGGTTTAAAAAGTTTAATGAGGTTTAAGCCTTGCGGGACGAAAGCGGGTTGAAAGCAATCGGAGGCCGGATGGATTAAACCTTTTCAACCTCTTAAACTTCTTAAGCCTTGAATGAGGCCGGAGGGATTAAACCTCATTAAACCTCTTAAACCTTATTTCAACCTCATTAAACCTTCAATGTTATGGTTTATCGCTGTAATAGTGTTCTATGACACTGCAAAAGTATGACACGGTTTCTTTTCCGTCCAAATTTTTTGGCGTTTTTTTGCCGGGAAACGACAAAAAAGCCCGGAAATTCCAACAAACATGGAATTTCCGGGCCTTTTCAGAGCGAATTTTTACGCTTTCTGTGGCGGCTGGTTTGGGTTTCAGGCGCCGGTCTTGCCAGCGGGCTCGTCGTAGAGGAAGGTGACGGCGGGGTTTTGGCGCGAGGTGTCGTACATGAGTGTGCGCGAGGGGAGGAAACGCACGCAGACTTTCTTGATGTTGTCGGCGCTGAAGTCCTTCTTCTGCTCGACGCCCTGGGTCTTGATGGTGAAGCGGAAGGTGCCGAGCTCGCCGAGCGTGACGCTCTGTCCGTTGCGTATTGAGGCGACGAGTTCTTCCTTGATGCTGGCCAGCACGGCCAGTACGTCGGCGCGGGTGCAGGTGTTTTTCTGCACGATGTTTTCGATGAACTGGTCGGCGTCGATTTGCGAGGAGCGCTGCACGCCGTAGTACTTCACTTCGCCCTGCTTGCCGGGCTGCTTGCGGGGGATGATTTTGTAGCGGATAGCCATGGTTTTAGTTTTTTTTAGTTGATTAGTTAATAAGTTGGTTGGTTTTTGGGTTAGGAATGTTGGCTGCCTTTTTCCTGATGCAAAGGTACGGCGGCTTTTCCGGGCGACTTGGCGATGGCTGGCGATGGCTGGACTTTTTTAGTTTTTAACTTAAACTACGGTTCGCCGAGTGCCTCGACAATGGCGCGTACCTGGCGCGGCGTGAAGCCTTTGCTGGTGGGGGTGTAGCCGCTTTCCAGGAGGCTGCGCTCGAGCGTCCGGCAGCGGTGTATCCACGACATGAGGTGCTGGACGGCGGTGCGGGGCAGGCTCTCCGGGAAGTACATCAGGGCCAGCTCTTTCTTGGTGTAGGTGCGGATGGTGAACATGGGTTTTTTTCTTTGAGTGAATAGTTAAGTACTTATTGTTTATTGTCTGTGTTGTTTATTGTTCTCACGTAGTGCTCGCTGAAGTCCTTGCAGGGGCCGGGCAGCTCATGGCGTGTGAGGCCGGGCAGCAGGCGCTGCAAGTCTTCGAAGAGGCGCTCGCCGGGCGCGTCGGCGTCGGGATACATGTGGAACTGCGTGCCGCGCTCCTCGGCCAGACGCAGCAGGAGGCGCGCGGTGGCGGGGGTGAGCAGGGTGGCCGAGGGGATGGCGATGGCTTTGTGGCCGGCGGAGAGCAGGGCCCAGCAGTCGGACGGGCCTTCGGCGATGTAGAGTGCTTCGCGGGGGGCGAGGCGGGCGAGCACGGGGAGGTTGTAGAGGCTGGGGGCGCTCCCTGCGGGGAAGCGGAAACGGGGCTGCGCGGGGTCGCTGCCGAGGTAGCGCAACTGGAGACTGGTGAGGTGGCCCTGGGTGTCGAAATAGGGTATCTGGAGGTGGCTGCGGTAGGAGGCGAGGCGGCAGTAGCGGGCCACGCGCGGGTCTATCCGCCGCTCCTGGTAGAGGAACCGCCGGGCTTCGGGCCCCAACTGGGGGTGCTCGAAGTATCGGGCGTAGCGTGCGGGGTCGAAGCGGTTTTTCTCGGCGTAACTTTGGGTTTTCTCGGAGGTTCTGGGAGCGCGGGCGGGCGAGGCCGCCCGCGTTTCCGGGTTTTCCGGGTTTTCCGGGTTTTCCGGGGTCTCCGGGGTTTCCAGCGATATTCCGAAAGCGTCGGCGAGGCGCTGGCAGGCCTGGGGGAAGGGGAGGGCGAGCAGGCGCCGGGCGAGGTCGATTGTGTCGCCGCGGGCGCCGCAGGCGTAGCAGCGGTAGGTGCCCCGGCGTGGCGAGAGCGTGAGGCTGGGGTGGTGGTCGTCGTGGAAGGGGCAGAGGGCTTGGCGCCGTGTGACGCCCAGGCCGAGCCGCCCGGCCACTTCTTCGATGGGCAGGGCGCGCAGGCGGGCGATGGTGTGGGGGGCTATCATTGGTTGTTTGGTTTATAAGTTGTTTAGTTAATCAGTTAATCAGTTGTTTAGTTAATCAGTTTTTTAGTTTTTTAGTTTATCAGTTTTTTAGTTAATCAGTTAATCAGTTGTTTGGGTTTCACTTAAAGCCAGTACGCCGCCGCACGCTGGGCCAAGCAACTTTGGCCGGGCCAAACAACTGATTAACTGATTAACTAAAAAACTAAACAACTGATTAACTAAAAAACTGATAAACTAATAAACTGATTAACTTTCCACTTTCGTATACATTCCTGTCTCTTTGCTGTAGCTGATGAAGCCTCGGCTTTTCCAGACGGCGAGCTGGTGGTCGGTGCCTTCGGGAGCTTTGCCCCGGGCGGTGCGCAGGGATTCGAGCTGCGAGGGGTGGAAGGTCCGGGGCAGGTCGTCGAGCATGTTGCTGGGGCCGGTCTTCGCGGGGGCGGTGTCCTGCGAGGCGGTTTGGAGCATGTCGCCGAATATCTGTAGCTTCGACCAGAGGTCGTAGTGGCAGAACCACTCGACGTGCCGGGCGATGGAGCGTGTCCACTCCTGGCTGTGCAGGAGCCACAGCAGGGCGCCTTTCTTCCAGGCGGTGAGGACGCTGCGGTGGGAGATTTCGTAGAGCAGGTCGTCGTCGGCCTTGTCGGCCAGGCGTGCCATTTCTTCGCTCAGGGCGAGGCAGGTTTTGTTGAGCCCTGGTACGATGAAGCGTCCCTTGCTCCGGGCGAGGCGCTCGAGGTATACGTCCATTCGGTCGAGCCACTCGCCTTCGTACCGGCCTTGGCGGGGAATGCACCCCGTGCGCGCCGTGCGGGGCCTGTAGGCGAAGGCTATGCGCCCGAAGAGGCCGTTGAGCAGGTCGTTCTTGTAGAACCGGCGGGCGGCCAGCGGGGTGCTGCTCATGGTGATGGAGACCCTGAGCAGGGCTTCGCCGGTGACGCCGTCGGCGGTGGCGCGCACCTGGCCGGCGCGCTCGCGGTCGTAGATGTTGCGGATGATTTGCGAGACGTTGCGGTGGCCGCCGCATAGGCGGTCGGCCATTTCGACCTCGGGCAGGTTGAGATACTGCGTGCGCCCGCCCTGGCTTTCGAGCGCCATGGCGTTTTGGATGAAGAAGGGGTGGGTCATGTCGGCGGGCGGGAACCACAGGGGCGCTTCGGGGCGTTCGGGCTTGGGCTTGTTAGCTGCGCGCGTTTTTGTCTGCCGGGCCCATTCGGCGAGACTTTCGTACACGCCCTTGTCGTGCGCGCGGAAACTGCGCATGAGGGCTTCGACGAGCGGCGTCAGCTGGCCTTTTCCGACGCCCGACGCGGCTACGAGGTGGCCCATCTGGCCGCAAAGTTCGTGGTAGCGCCCGTCGGGATAAAGGAACTCGACCTCCGAGACGTGGGCCGACAGGGCCACCAGGGCCATCGGCAACAGCGCTTCGCGCATGTCAGACGAGGCCTGGGAGAGGAGAAGTTTGCATACTTCGGTGCCTTTCCCGGCGCCGGGCATCACGGGGGCGGCTTTTGAAAATATGTTGTAACTCATTGGTTATTAGTTAGTTTTAAGGTTAATACTTTGCTTGTGTGTCGTCTGAAATCTCAGTTATCTCAGTTATCTCAGTTGTTTTTCGGACACCTACGTCGTCTCTTTTTTTTACTTACATTGTTATTTATATTATTGATTATAAGTAAGTTATAGGCTGTTGTGGGCGGTGTGTCCGCTATGTGGTGTGCCGTTCTTTTAACTGAGATAACTGAGATAACTGAGATTTTTTTTCTCCCGCGTTTTCCCGCTTGCGCGGAAATCCCAGCTGGGAAAAACTTTCGTCCATAATTTCTCCAATGAGGCGCGGTTCATGCGCCTGTCGCCCTCTTTGTCGGGCTTCGGTTAGATTTTTCATTGTAGTTGTTTATAATTATTAGTTTTTTTAATTGCGGCTCTCCACGGGCGCTGCTTCCCGGGCGGCAGCACAAGAAAAGCCCGCGGACTTCACGATGAAATCCACGGGCAAAGGTAGAGGGGGTGGAACACGATTGGAGCGCTCCGGCGAGTGCTCCAATTATGTTAAAAAACTGTTAAACTTTATGGCTCTGCATGGTTCCGCAATCTTGTGGCCAGCGACGGTTTGAGCGGGTCCAACAGCTCGGCTAAAAGCCGCACGTCGTCTTTGTATTCGTCTGTATCTTCGTCAAGAGCGGCCAGTCTTTTAATGCTCGTCCTGATGCTTCCAGGGTTGCCTCCCATAATGAGGGCGAGGAGTTCGGCCAACTTTGTTTGGTTGCATTCCTTCAAGTCAAGGTTGAGATACTGGTTTACGAATATCAGCACCTGGCGGTGGGTGAGCTGCGGGTGCTTCTTGCCGACGGCGGCTTCCTCGTATGCCTCCTCCTTGGGCGCTTCGCCGCCCGGAAGGGTGGCGGGCGTGCCGTCGAGCAGAGCCTCTATCTCCTCGGAGAGGCGGCGGGGGCTGTTCATGTATTCGCGGGCGGCGGATTGGAACTTCTCCTCACCGTAAGAGATGATTTCGGCTCTGCAATTATCAATCTGGTTTAGTGCGTATCTTAAACTGTAGTTGTCTTCTTTGCTTTTATAATAGGAACCGACCCATCTTGTATGCTCGTCTTCGGCATCTTCGCTGTTTTCCGCAAAGGCCAATATGTTTACGACTGCGGCAACCGTCATAGCGTTGTAGCATGTGAGATTATGGTACGGAAAGGTCCCGAATTCGCAATAGTCCGCATCAATGCTGGCCGGCAGATACCGTAAGATGCCCGCCGCCTCGTCTTTGTGCGCTTTGACCTCATCGACGGCTGTCATCGCGCGCCAAAAGACCTCTTCGGGTGGGAAGCGAAGGGATTCTAAGATAGAGAGTTCGGGTGCTTCTTTGCTGAAAAATCCCAAAAGCGCGCGGAAAAGCACTTGCTTGCCAAGCAGTTCTTTCCTCAATCTGTCTTTCTCTTGTTTGCTTAGTCGGCGGAACATAGTTTAGTTTTTAAGTTATTTAGTTAATCAGTTATTTAGTTGTTTAGTTGTTTTGTTTTTCACTCGAAAAGGCTCTCGACGCGGCGCTTCTCGGCCTCGCTGGGAGCGCGGGCGGCCTCGCCCGCATCACTGGGAGCGTCGTCACTGGCATTACCTGCAATACCTGCGGGCGAGGCCGCCCGCGTTCCCAGGGCATCCTGCGTTTCTGCGGGCGAGGCCGCCCTTCCGGCCAGGGCTTCCTCCGTTTCGCCCAGCGTGTCCGGGGCTTCCATGTAGAGCGCGCTGTCGCTGGCCGTGGGGGCGATGTCGGCGCCCTGCTGCCAGGCGAAGCGGTGGAGGTAGCGCGGCGCCAAGCGGCTGTCGGCGAGCACACGGCGCATGAACTCGCCGAAGACGGGCAGGGCGAGGCGGCTGCCCTGGCCCAGCGCGCCGGTGCGGAAGTGGATGCTGCGGAACTCGCCGCCCACCCACACGGCACCTACCAGTTGGGGCGTGACGCCCACGAACCAGGCGTCGCTGTGGTTGTTGGTGGTGCCGGTCTTTCCGCCGAAGTCCATCTGGTCGGCTGCCGAGCCTAGGTAGGAGCCGAGGCGCGTGCTGGTGCCGCCCTGCTCGTGCGTGCCGCAGAGGAGCAGGCGGCGCATGTTGTCGGCGGCGGTTTCGGGCAGGACGCGCGTCTGTTTGACCTGCGCCTCGTAGACCACTTCGCCCTCGGCGTTCAGTATGCGTGTGACGAACATCGGCTCGACGCGGCTGCCACCATTGGCCACGCAGCTGTAGCCCGTCACGATGTCGAGTAGGGTGACGTCGCTGGCGCCCAGGGCGAGGGCGGGCGTTTCGGTGAGTTCGCTCCTGACGCCCATGTCGCGCGCGGTCTGCGCCACGTTGCCGATGCCGCACTGCAGGGCGAGTTTCACGGCGACGGTGTTCACGGAGCGTGCGAAGGCGGTGTGGAGCGGCAGGGGCTGGTCGGAGCAGTGGCCGCTGGCGTTGTGGGGCGTCCAGGTGCGCCCGCTGCCCAGCGGCACGGTGACGGGGCTGTCGACGATGCGGTCGCTGGGAAGGCGGCCCTGCTTCATGGCGGTGGTGTAGACAAAGAGTTTGAACGTGGAGCCGGGCTGCCGCTGTGCGGTCACCTTGTCGTAGTTCCACGTCTTGTAGTCGACGTCGCCCACCCACGCCTTGATCTGCCCCGTCTCGGGTTCCATGGCCACGAAGCCGCAGTGCATGAACTTCAGCATGTAGCGCAGGGAGTCCATTGTCGACATGGTGGCGACGCGGGGCTTGCCGCTGTAGTCGAAGAGGCGCACCTGGTGGGGGCGGTTGAGGTAGTGGCGTATGCTGTCGGGCTGGTCGGGAAAGAGGGCGGCGAGGCGGCGGTAGGTGTCGGTGTTCTTCACCTGTTTCTCAAGGAAGCCGGGGACGACGCGCCCCTTTTCGTCTCGCCACGGGTCGCCCTGGCCGCGCCAGTGCTCGTCGAAACTGGCCTGCACCTGGCGCATCTGCTGGCGCACGGCCTGCTCGGCGTACTGTTGCATACGCGAGTCGAGCGTGGTGTAGATTTTCAGCCCGTCGCTGTAGGGGTCGACGTCGGGCACGTTGCGCTCGATGAAGTCGCAGACGGCTTTGCGGAAATACTGCGCCTGGCCCTCGACAGCGTTCTCGCGGCTGACGCGCAGGCGTATGGGCTCGGCGGCGAGCGTGGCGGCCTCGTCGGCACTGAGTTTGCCCTGCTCCACCATACACTGCAGCACGACGTTGCGGCGCGCGGCGCTGGCCTCGGGGTGGTTGAGGGGCGAGTAGGTGCTGGTGGCCTTGAGCAGGCCGACAAGCACGGCGGCCTCTTCGGTCCCCAGACGCGAGGGCGTGGTGTTGAAGAAGGTGCGCGCGGCGGTCTTTATGCCGAACGAGTTGTGGCCGAAGTCCACCGTGTTGGCGTACATCTCAAGGATTTCCTGCTTGGTGTAGAACATCTCCAGCCCCACGGCGAGTATCATCTCCTTGCTCTTCATCACGAGCATACGCACGCCGGGAATGTGGCCCAGGAGGCCGGTGGAGTACTGCGAGCGCGTGCGGAACATGTTCTTCACCAGTTGCTGCGTCAGGGTTGAGGCGCCGCGTGCGCGTCCCTGCACGGCGTCTTTGATGGCACCGCCCACGCCGAGCGGGTCGATGCCGTAGTGCTTGTAGAAGCGGGCGTCCTCGGTGGAGACGAGGGCGTCGAAGAAGACGGGGGCGATGCTGTCGTAGGGCACAAGCGAGCGGTTCTCGTTGTACATCTTGCCGAGCAGCTGGCCGTCGGCGGAGTAGATTTCGGAGGCGACAGGGGTGCGCGGGTGCATGATGTTGTCGAGCGAGGGCGACTTGCCGAAGAGCCACAGGAAGTTGTACATCACGGCGAGCGAATAGAGCACGGTGAAGAGCACCACGCTGACGAAGGCGAGCCAGAGTTTGCGCAGCAGGGTGGCGCCCTGGTAGAGGCCGCAGTACCAGCGCAGCAGGCCGAGCGGCCACATGAGGCAGCCACATCCCTTGCGGCGGCTGGCGGGTATGGGGGGAGGGGAGGTGCGGGGCATATTGGGGAGTTAGGAATTAGGAGTTAGGAATTAGGATTTGGGCTGCGCCACGATAGAATTAGGAATTAGGAGTTAGGAATTAGGAATTGGGCTACGCGATGTAGGAATTAAGAGTGGAAAATTAGTAATGAAGAGTGAGGAATTAGAAAATAAACTGCGCAAAGTTACATCTTATATTTGATAGGCAAGGGTAGCCGTAGGCATAATTCCTAATTCCTAATTCCTAACTCCTAATTTATATTCAGTTGTGCCGGACGGCAATTCCTAATTCCTCACTCCTAATTTATATTCAGTTGTGCCGGATGGTAATTCCTAATTCCTCACTCCTAATTTATATTCAGTTGTGCCGAACGGCAATTCCTAATTCCTAACTCCTAATTTATATTCAGTTGTGCCGAACGGTAATTCCTAATTCCTAATTCCTAATCCCTCATTCAATAGACTGGCAACATCCTCCGCCGTAGCACTTTCGGCGTCGAGCCATTGTACGTCGGCATCGCGGCGGAACCAGGTCATCTGTTTCTTGGCATAGACGCGGGTGTTGCGGGCTATCTTGTCGAGGGCTTCACGGAGCGTCCACTCGCCGTCGAGGTAGCGGTACGCCTCCTTGTAGCCCACGGTGTTCAGTGCGTTGCAGTGGCGGTAGGGGCTTAGGCGGCGCGCCTCGTCGATAAGGCCGCCAGCCACCATCCGCTCGGCGCGGCTGTTGATGCGCGCGAAGAGGTCGTCGCGGCTGCGCTGCAGGCCCACCTTGACGGTGCGCCAGGGACGCGCGGCGGGCTGGCCGGTGCAGTAGGCGGAATAGGGTCGCCCGCCGGTGTAGCACACTTCAAGCGCGTGGACCACGCGCCGCGTGTTGCGCAGGTCGCAGCGGGCGTAGTATTGCGGGTCGAGCAGGCGCAGTTCGGCCAGCAGCGCGTCCAATCCTTCCTCCTCCAAGCGGCGGCGCAGCAGGGTGCGCACCTCGTCGTCGACGGTGGGGATGTTGTCGATGCCCCGGCACACGGCGTCGAGGTAGAGCATAGAGCCGCCCGTGAGGATGACGACGGGGTGCGTGCGGAACAGCGCGGAGAGCAGACGGAGCGCGTCCTGCTCGTAGCGCGCCGCGCTGTAGTAGCGGTCGGGCGCGAGCGTGCCGACGAAGTGGTGGGGCGCACGGGCGAGTTCTTCGCGTGTGGGCGCTGCCGTGCCTATCTCCATCCCCCGGAACATCTGCCTGGAGTCGGCACTGACGATGGGTGCGCCGAGCCGCTCGGCCAGTGCGAGGCTCAGCGCCGTCTTGCCGACCGCCGTGGGGCCGAGCAGCACGAGCAGGGTGGGGGAGCCGCCGTGGGGCAGCGGGGGGATGGTGGCGGGCATCGCGCTCTTCTTAGGGATAGTACTTGCGCTCGCCTGCGGCCAGGGTGTTGAGCATCAGCATACAGATGGTCATGGGGCCGACACCGCCGGGTACGGGGGTGATGGCTCCGGCCACGTCCTTGACGGCCTCGAAGTCCACGTCGCCCGACAGGCGGTAGCCGCGCGGACGCGACGGGTCGGCCACGCGCGTGGTGCCCACGTCGATGACGGTGGCGCCGGGCTTCACCATGTCGGCGGTGACGAAGCCGGGGCGGCCTATGGCGGCGATGAGGATGTCGGCGCGGCGGCACTCCTCCTTCAGGTCGCGGCTGTGGGAGTGGAGCACGGTGACGGTGGCGTCGCCGTACTGCTTCTGCATCATCAGGCTGGCCATGGGTTTGCCCACGATGTTGCTGCGGCCCAGCACGACGCAGTGCTTGCCGCTGGTCTCGACGCCGTGGCGGCGCAGCAACTGGAGGATGCCCAGCGGCGTGGCACTGATGTAGCAGGGCAGGCCGATGGCCATGCGCCCGACGTTCACCGGGTGGAAGCCGTCAACGTCCTTGCGGTGGTCGATGGCCTCAATGACGCGTTGCTCGCTGATGTGGGCGGGCAGGGGCAGTTGCACGATGAAGCCGTCCACGCTGTCGTCGGCGTTGAGGCGGGCGACGCAGGCAAGGAGTTCGTCCTCGGTGACGTCGTCCTCGTAGCGGATGAGCGTGCTCTCGAAGCCGCATTCCTTGCAGGCGAGGACTTTGTTTTTGACGTAGGTTTCGCTGCCTCCGTCGTGGCCCACGAGCACGGCGGCGAGGTGGGGCCGCTTGCCGCCCCGGGCTGTGATTTCGGCCACGCGGGCGGCTATTTCCTGTTTGATGGTCCGGGCGGTGGCTTTGCCGTCGATGAGGGTCATAGGGATTATTAGGTTTAAGAGGTTTAATGAGGTTTAATGAGGTTTAATGAGGTTTAAGCCGTTCGGCCTTGGACAAGGTTTAAGAGGTTTAAGAAGTTTAAGAGGTTTAATGCTTCGCAACGATTGCACACCGAGGCCGGATGGCTTAAACCTCTTAAACCTTTTAAGCCTATTAAACCCCATTAAACCTCTTAAACCTTTTCAACTTTATTTGTTGCAATGGTTAAAGAAGTCAATCGCCTCCAGTTCCTCGCGCAGGCGGGCTTCCTCCTCGTCGGTGACGTTCTGGAAGGGCGTGCGGTTGGGGCCGAGGTCAAGGCCGATGAGTTTCATGATGCGCTTACCGCCCACGATGTTGCCCCGGAAGTGGCAGATGACGTCGATGACGTCCTGCGCGTAGTTCTGCAAGGCGCGGGCGCGCTCCAGGTCGCCCTGCTCCCAGGCTTCGAGGATACCCGTGAGGCAGCGGCCGTTGTAGTTGGTCGTGCCGCCGATGCCGCCCTGCGCGCCACCCATGGCCAGGCACGGCAGGATGGTCTCGTCCTGCCCGTGGAGCATGTCGAACTTGCCGCCCTGGTAGCGGCGGCAGCGGTTGTACTCGTAGAGGCTCTCGAAAGTGTACTTGATGCCGGCGAAGTTGGGGATGCGCCCGTCGACAGCGCGCAGGAAGTCGTACATCGACAGGTACGCGCCGTTGAAGGCCGGGATGTGGTAAAAGTAGAAAGGCAGGTTGGGCGCGCCGGCGGCTATCTCCTCGCAGTACTTCACGAGTTCCTCAATGCGCCCCACCTTGGGGAAGGGCGGCGCCATGGCCCCGATGCCCCACGCGCCGATCTGCTGGGCGTGCTCGGCCAGGCGGCGCGACGACTTGACGCACGTGCTGCCCACGTGTACGATGACCTTGAAACCCTCGGGCACAGCCGCCATCCAGGCTTCGGCCAGGAGTTTGCGCTCCTCCTCGGTGAGCATGTAGCCCTCGCCGCTGGAGCCGTTGATGAACACGCCCTTGAGGCCGTTGCGCGCCAGCAGGGCGGCGTATTCGGGGATGACGGCGTAGTTCACCTCGCCGTCCGGGTGCATCGGCGTGAAAGGTGCGTCGATGAGACCTTTGATTTTTTCCATTTCTGTATTGTTGGTTTTTTTGGTGTGACTTTTCATTCTTGCAGCGCGGGAAGCCCCCTGCGCCGAACGCCCGCAAAGGTAGCAAGAAAAGTGCGAAAACCGCACGCACCTGCCCGCCCGCGTGCCAAAAACGCCCCCGCAGACGCCCGCAGGGGTGCGAAACACGAAAAAAAAGCCTTAAAATTTGCAAAATCCCGCCGCGCGCCGTACTTTTGCCGTGTTGAGAGTGAGGAGCTGCAAAGTTCCTCGCTTCGTTTTATACCGTATTATATATATAAGGGGACGTACCTACGTTCCTGACGAACAAAACGACGTATGATTGACAAGAAAGTAGTGGAAGGCATCGTGGCCGAGTGGCTGGAGGGCAAGGACTATTTCCTGACCGACCTCACCGTTTCGCCCGACGACCGCATCGTGGTGGAGATTGACCACAAGGAAGGCGTCTGGATTGACGACTGCGTGGAACTGAGCCGCTTCATCGAGAGCCGCCTCGACCGCGACGAGCAGGACTACGAACTCGAAGTGGGCAGCGCCGGCATAGGACAGCCCTTCAAGGTGCTGCGCCAGTACGAGAACCACATCGGCGACACCGTCGAGGTGGCACCGCGCACCGGCAAGAAACTCACCGGTCGGCTCCTCGCCGCCGACGCCGACGGCTTCACCGTCGAGGTGGAGCAGAAAGTGAAGCGCGAGGGCGACAAGCGACCCCACCTGGAGCAGCAGCAACTGCGCTTCGCCTACGCCGACGTGCGCAGCGTCAAGTACGTCATCGAATTCTGAACGAACAAAGTTTAAGAAGTTTAAGAGGTTGAAAAGGTTTAATCCATCCGGCCTCCGATTGCTTTCAACCTGCTTTCGTCCCGCAAGGCTTAAACCTCTTAAACCTCATACATCCCGCAAGGCTTAAACCTCTTAAACCTCATTAAACCTCTTAAACCTCTTAAACCTCTTAAACCTTTTAAACATACACACACACCATAATGGCCAAAAGAAAAAACGAGGCGCCGCGCCTCACGGACACCTTCACGGAGTTCAAGGAGAATAAGAACATCGACCGCACCACCATGGTGGGCGTGCTCGAAGAGAGTTTCCGCAACGTCATCGCACGCGAGTACGGCTCGGACGAGAACTTCGACGTCATCGTCAACCCCGACAAGGGCGACTTCGAGATTTACCGCACACGCGAAGTTGTCGAGGACGGCGAAGTCACCGACCCCAACAAGCAAATCGCCCTCAGCGAGGCGCGCCAGATTGAGGACGACTACGAAGTGGGCGAAGACGTCAGCGAAAAACTTGACGTCGCCTCCTTCGGACGCCGCGCCATCCTCACCCTGCGCCAGACGCTGGCCAGCAAAATCCTCGAACTTGAGCACGACAACCTCTACCGCAAGTACAAGGAGCGCGAGGGCGAGATGATTACCGCCGAGGTCTACCAGACCTGGAAGAACGAAACCCTCCTGATGGACGACGAGGGCAACGAACTCCTCCTGCCCAAGAACCAGCAGATTCCTCGCGACTTCTTCCACAAGGGCGACACCGTGCGCGCCATCGTCGACAACGTCGACAACCCCAACGGCAAACCCAAAATCTACCTCAGCCGCACCTGCGAAGCCTTCCTCTCCAAACTCCTTGAGCAGGAAATCCCCGAAATCGCCGACGGCCTCATCAGCGTGCGCCGCATCGCCCGCATACCCGGCGAGCGCGCCAAAATCGCCGTCGAGAGCTACGACGACCGCGTAGACCCCGTGGGCGCCTGCGTCGGCGTCAAGGGCAGCCGCATACACACCATCGTCCGCGAGATGCACAACGAGAACATCGACGTCATCAACTTCTCCGCCAACCCCAAGGTGCTCATCCAGCGCGCCCTCGCCCCCGCACAGGTCAACAGCGTAGAACTTGACGATGAGGCCAAGACCGCCAACGTATACCTCCGCCCCGAGGAAGTGTCGCTCGCCATCGGCAAGAACGGCATCAACATCAAGCTCGCCTCCAAACTCACTGGCTACAACATCGACGTGTTCCGCGAAGTGACCGACCAGCCCGAGGAGGACGACATCTATCTCGACGAGTTTGCCGACGAGGTGGACGAGTGGGTAATCGACGCCCTCAAGGAAGTCGGCTACACCACAGCACGCGACGTGCTCAACGCCCCGCGCGAGGAAGTCATCGAGAAGGCCGACCTCGAAGAAGATACCGTCGACGAACTCATCCGCGTCCTCAAGGCCGAGTTCGACGAAGAGTAACTACAGCCGTGTACAACCCTCAAAAAGGTAGGTTCTATAAATTAGCTTGTGATGGTTTGCCAAAGATTTTTGAGTATTATCCTTTTTATCTTCGCCGATGCGTAGCGGGCTACGCTTCAAGAAGATAAAAAGGAAAAGACCAAAAAGATTGGCAAAGCAGCCAAGCCAAAGAACTTTCCTTAAAAGACGATACAACTAATTTATAGAACCTACCTTAAACCTAAGAAGCAAAACAACTCGGTATGAGTGTAAGAATAAGCAAGATTCTCAAAGAGTTCAACGTCGGCTTCCAGACCGTCTTGGAGACGCTGGCCGACAAGGGCGTGCAACTCGCCGACGCCACGCCCAGCACCAAGATTGACGACGAGCACTACGACATCCTCAAGGAAGCCTTCAGCAAAGACAAGTCGTTGCGCAATGCCGCCGACGAGCTTCTGCAAACCCGCTTCCGCAGCAAGCGCGCGGGAAAGGAGGAAGAACCCGCTCCCGCAGTCGAGGTGAAGGAGGAAATCCCCGTTGCCCCCGCTGTCGAGGCCAAGGAGGAAGTCCCCACCGCCCCCGTCAAGGTCGAAGAAGTTCCCGCCGAGGTAGAGGAAACTCCCGCCGTGGTCGAGGAAGCCCCCGTTGTGCCTACAGTTGAAGTGCAGCCGCCCGTCGCTCCCGTCGAAGCCGAGGAAGTCCCCTCCGCCCCCGTTGAGTCCGAGGAAGCACCCGCTCCCGCCAAGGTCGAGAAAGCCTCCGTCGAGGTCGAGGAAACTCCCGCTTCCCCCGACGAAGCCGAGGAAGCCCCCGCCCCCGATGTTGTGTCTGCTGCTACAGTGCAGCAGCCCGCCGCTCCCGCCGAGGCCAAGGAAGCACCCACAGCTCCCGCCGCGTCCGAAGATGCGGAATCTCCCCAGGCAGCCGATGGCGAAGAGCAGCCCCTCTCCAAAAAGGAGCAGCGCCTGCGCCAGCTCGGCACCGAGGAGAACGGCGTCTTCAAACTCCACGCCAAGCCCGCCCCGCAAGGCCCCAAGGTGCTCGGCACCATCGACCTCAGCGCCATCAACGACGCCACGCGACCCAAGAAGAAGTCTAAGGCCGAACTCAAGAAGGAGCGTCTCGCCGCAGCAGGCGAGAAGAAGAAGCGCGCCCGCATCAACGGACAGCGCGTCGACGTGGCCGCCGCCGGACGGCAGGCCGCCAACGACCAGCGCAACGCCGCCCAGCAGCAGGGACGCGGACAGCAGGCAGGGCGCAACCAGCAGCAGAACGCACCCGCAGGCAAGAAAGCAAAGACCAAACGCCAGCAGCCCGTCGTCATCAAGCCCGATGTGAGCGACGAGGACGTGGCAAAGCAGGTACGCGAAACCCTCGCACGCCTCACCAGCAAGAGCAAAGCCTCCAAGGGTGCCAAGTACCGCAAGGAGAAGCGCGAGCAGGTGCGCCAGCTCCACGAAGAGCAGCTGCGCGAGGAGCGCGCCGAGAGCAAGGTGCTCAAGCTCACCGAGTTCGTCACCGCAAACGAAATCGCCACGATGATGGACGTGCCCGTGACTAAGGTCATCGGCACCTGCATGAGCGTCGGCATTATGGTCAGCATCAACCAGCGCCTCGACGCCGAGACCATCGACCTCGTGGCCAGCGAGTTCGGCTTCACCACCGAGTTCATCAGCGCCGAGGTCAGCGAGGCCGTAGCCGAGGAGGCCGACCGCGAGGAAGACCTCCAGCCCCGCGCACCCATCGTCACCGTGATGGGCCACGTCGACCACGGCAAGACCTCCCTGCTCGACTATATCCGCAAGTCTAACGTCATCGCGGGCGAGGCAGGCGGCATCACCCAGCACATCGGTGCCTACAACGTCACCCTCGAAAACGGACGCCACATCACTTTCCTCGACACCCCCGGCCACGAAGCTTTCACCGCTATGCGTGCCCGAGGCGCACAGGCCACCGACATCGCCATCATCATCATCGCCAGCGACGACGACATCATGCCCCAGACCAAGGAGGCCATCAACCACGCCGTCGCAGCGGGCGTGCCCATCGTCTTCGCCATCAACAAGATTGACAAGCCCGGCGCCAACCCCGAGAAGATTAAGGAGGGTCTCGCCCAGATGAACTTCCTCGTAGAGGAGTGGGGCGGCAAGTACCAGAGCCAGGACATCAGCGCCAAGAAAGGCATCGGCGTCGACGACCTGCTCGAAAAGGTGCTGCTCGAAGCCGACCTCCTCGAACTCAAGGCCAACCCCAACCGACGCGCCAGCGGCACCGTCATCGAAAGCTCGCTCGACAAAGGCCGCGGCTACGTCGCCACCGTACTCGTAGGCAACGGCACGCTCCACAAGGGCGACGTCGTGCTGGCCGGCACCAACTACGGGCGCGTCAAGGCCCTGTTCAACGAGCGCGGCAACCGCATCGACGACATCGGTCCCGCCATGGCCGCCACCCTCCTGGGCTTCAACGGCGCGCCGCAGGCAGGCGACCAGTTCCACGTCATGGAGACCGAGCAGGAAGCGCGCGAGATTGCTAACAAACGCGAACAACTGGCCCGCGAGCAGAGCCTGCGCACCACCAAGATGCTCACCCTCGACGAGGTGGGACGCCGCATCAAGCTCGGCTCCTTCCAGGAGATGAACATCATTGTCAAGGGTGACGTCGACGGCTCCGTCGAGGCACTCAGCGACTCGCTCATCAAACTCTCCACCGAGAAGATTGCCGTAAACGTCATCCACAAGGGCGTCGGCCAGATCAGCGAGAACGACATCACCCTCGCCGCCGCCTCGCAGGCCGTCATCATTGGCTTCCAGGTGCGTCCCAGCGCCGCAGCCCGCAAGCAGGCCGAGCGCGACGGCGTCGACATCCGCCTCTACAGCGTCATCTACGACGCCATCGAGGAGGTCAAGCAGGCCATGGAGGGAATGCTCAAGCCCATCATCAAGGAAGAGGTCACCGCCACCGTCGAGGTGCGCCAGGTCTACCACATCAGCAAAGTGGGCCTCGTCGCCGGCGCCTACGTCGTCGACGGCAAGGTGTCGCGCACCGACAAGGCGCGCCTCATCCGCGACGGCATCGTGGTCTTCACCGGCAACCTCCTCGCCCTGAAGCGTTTCAAGGACGACGTCAAGGAAGTCACCACCAACTTCGAGTGCGGCATCAGCCTCGCCGGTTGCAACGACATCAAGGAGGGCGACCTCATCGAAACTTTCAAGGAAATCGAGGTCAAGCAGAAACTCTGAAGCGGGCGCCCTTTTCCCCTCGTTTTTATATACCACAGCCCGCGCCCTCACCGGCGCGGGCTGTTTTGGTTGTACGGCAACTTTCGCGTAGCCTTAATCCCTCCGAGGTTGTGGCTGTAAAAAGAGGAAAAAATCGGTAGGGAAACGGCCTGAAAGGCCAACAAGCAATCAGCCCAGGGCAGCGCCCTGGGAGAGCAGCACACACAAAGCTCCGCCCTGTAAGGGCAAAAGCGTTCAAATCATAATGCTTCTGCCCTTACAGACCGATGGTTGACGACGTTCATTCCCCAGGGCGCTGCCCTGGGCTGATTGCTTGTTGGCCTTTCAGGCCGTTTATTTGCCGACTTTTCAGGCCGTTTTTTGCCGAGAGCCGCTATTCCTGTTTGCCCGCAGCCTGCCTGATGAGGAAGTTTGTTTCTTCCACACCGTCGCCGACTGCTGCCCAAAGATACATCTGGCGTGAAGAGGCGGTCTGGTTGGGCTGAGCCACAATCCTGATAGCGTTGTGCTTCTCTTTAGCTATGGAGTTCTTTTGGGCCGACCTGTCTTTCTCTTTTGAAATGGAAAGCCATCCGTTTTCAAAACGCGGTTGGCTGTCCGTCAATTCTGTGACCCGTATAGGAATCCCGTCCATATACAGGCTTATCTCGCTAACATAAAGTTCCGTAAACCCATTATAGTTGGTGCAGGTGAGCGTATATTCGCCCCCCTCTGCCGGTATTTGGATAACCTGGTGGTAATTCTCCTCAAAGATTTGGATTCCCGGCTCAATCTTCCACTTCATCGGCCCGCTAAGGTCATCTTCTTTTTCACAAGAAGAAAACCCAAGGCAAAGAAGTAGGAAAAATAGAAAGAATTTTGTTTTCATGATTTCGGTTGTTTTATTGCCACTTGCAGTTTGTAGGGTCTTGTACAAGAGTGAATCGCTCTTCGGTTTTATTGGGGATTTTGAAAGTTAGGTAGATGATTCGTCCGCAATCAACGTGATTGGGCTGGATTTGCAACCTGAATGAATTACCATTGATATAAATGGAGAACCATTCTGCTTCTATAATCCCGTCCTTTTCCGTTTCGCTTTCACCTGCTGTCTTTGTATTATGGTCACCTTTTGTGTCCCAGAAACTGCACTGCCATCCGCTTATCTCTTTGTTTGTGCAGATGATTGTGGTATCGATGCCTGTTGCAGGTATACGAGCTGCTTCATGGAGCACATAGCCCGCCTTTTCCAGCAAAACCTCCAGAGGGATCGAATTTTCTATCGCTTCACTTCCTTCTTCGCAAGCGGTGAAAACAAACATGAAAGGCAATAATGCAAGGAAAAGTTTTATTTTCATAAATTCTGTGATTTAGGTAAATGAAACAAGTTCTGTGGTTATAGGTATGATTGTGCGGAAGAGGCTGCTATATAGGTTCTGTTCGGAAAACAAGCGGTCAATCATCTCTATATCCGCTGCAAATATCCGCAAGGTTTTCGGAACGGCCAAATAAATGGGTGGGAAAAATGTGCGGAACTTTCTTGCCAAGGAAATACGAGTCCGGGCAGAAACATAAGCTTCTTGCACCTTCCGCCCATCCAAAGAGGAAATACAATCGGGGCGCATCCCATATTGGAATGCGCCCCGATGAACTTTAGTCGAGTTGCGTGCGGCTTTTGCCTACGGCTCTGATTCCTGTTCGACCGGCGCTTGTCTAAGGAGGAAGTGTGTGAAGACATCGCCGTGAGACGCTGTAAGATACATCTCACGTGAAGATGTAGTTTGGTTGGGCTGAACCACGATCTTGATAGTTTTACCTATATCGATTGTGTCATCTGCCTCGATTGTGATAGAGAGCCATTCGTTTTCAAAATGAGTTTGGCTTTTGGTTAATTCCTCAAATACTATAATCTCTTTTAGATCTATATCCTCACAATTAAAGTTTCTAATTTGAAGAACCGAAAAGCCCCAAGTGGTGCAAATGAAGGTATATTCGCCACCCGCCGCTGGTAATTGTGCAACACAGTAAGGTAACTCTTTTAAGAATTGAATTTCCGGTATAGTCTTCCACTCCATATGTTGCCAGGGGCCATCAAGACGTAAATCTTCTTCCCAATTCTCTGTCTTACAAGAAGAAAACCCAAGGCACAAAAGGAGGAAAAACAGAAAGAACTTTGTTTTCATTTTGATACGATTGAATATTCTAAATTGTTGTTAAAATAGTAAGATCGGCTACTATCTTCATCTTTATTGTCTGGAAATTGGGCACCAGCATAAGTGTTGAAAACTTTGCTGAGATAATAGCCATTCCTTTGACCGTCCCAGCCCCAGTTGCAATGCAGCATATATTGTGGGGTACAACTACCTTTTTGAGCTTTAATATACCCGTCATATACCCAAGCATGGCCGGATAGTGCACCGATTTCCTGCCCTCTGCCATAAACAAGTTTGTTCTCTATTATGGCATTGACGATAGCGGTTTCATCAAATTCCTTGAGTGGGGTCGCATGTAACCCACCATAAGTGTTCATCCAATTGATGGCATTGCTGCTGGGAGCCATTGTTTCGTATGATGGATAGTATACGGCTTCCATTGCATTCCCTAAATATCCGACGAGCGTTGCTACTTCGTGCGATGATAAGGACATCCATGGATATAGCCTCCCGTCAGTATCCTTAATATCTGCAAGAATACGCGGCCAATTAAGGTGTGCCGTTTTTACCGAGTTGTCGTAAGTACAACTGACATCCTCTATCGTCTGATAGTATGACAGAATCTGCGCGGTGGCCGTGATGACACAACCAGCTGTTTGGTTGGGGCAATACCTGCCATAAGGAACTCCCTGTCCCCAAATAGTTTTGAGCAAGGGGTCTTTCTTCTTGAGTATGTTCCAGCTCCAGTTTGTCTGGCTGCTGCTACTTCCTATATCATCAAATACCGTATGATGGACTTCTGCATGAACAACACGACGCCTTCAATTTTTTCGGCCTGTAAACAATCGAAGTCGTAATTGCCCTGGTCTACTAAGGCATACACAGGTTCTGTCCGCTTGTCGGCGGCAATCAGCGCGAAGCCCTCGTCGTCCGCGAAGTTCACAATATAGAACAAAGTGTCGATGCCGGAAACCGCAACCTTGTCGCTGTTGGACATCAGGCGTGAGATACCGTTGCGCTTGCAAAGCGGCAGCACGTTCTTTGCTGCGATACGCTTCTTGTAGGTAAGGCCGCCCTTGTCCAGCTCCAAACGCTCCTGGTTGAGCTTCGTCGCAAAGTCAAGGGCAATGGTTTCGGCTTCCTTGGGAGAAACCTTGAAGGAAACCTCTTCATTGGCGGGTGCCGCATACTCGAAAGTTTCATCATCCGTGCAGGAGATGAAGCCTACCGAAAGGCTGAAAGCCGCCAACACGAAGGCCAATGGCCATGTTTTGATGGTTTTCATGATTTTGTAGTTTTAATAAATGAAACAAGTTCTGTGGTTATAGGGATGATTGTGCGGGAGGGGCTGCTATATAGGTTCTGTTCGAAAAACAAGCGGTCAATCATCTCTATATCCGCTGCAAATATCCGCAAGGTTTTCGGAACGGCCAAATAAATGGGTGGGAAAAATGTGCGTGGATGTTGGAGGAAGGTACGATTAAGACGCTGGAAGCGTCTGCCTAACCCCAGCGGGGTTACAGACGATAGACCGGGGTCGCTCGGTTTTGCCGGTTTGCTCTGCAAAGAACGCCCCGGGTATTGCGCCCATAGAAAACCAACCCCAGCGGGGTTACACAAACATTCGTATAGCAAACGTTTTGTGCAACCCCGCTGGGGTTGGTTGTAATACCGTCCCTATCCGGGGCGCTGCCCCGGCCTATCTTCTCCAATCCCGCTGGGATTGTGGCTGCACGGGGCTTTTGCCTATGGCTCTGATTCTTGTTCGCCTGGTGCTTGTCTAAGGAGGAAGTTTGTGCCGACATTAAAACTTCCTGCCGTAATATACATCTTACGTGAAGATGTGGTTGTGTTGGGCTGAGCCACGATTTTGATTGTGTTGCGCGCCTCCATTGTTATGGAGAGCCATTCGTTTTCAAAATGAGGTCGTTTTTCGGTCAATTCTTCAAATACTATATCATTTACATCCATTTCTGTAAACAGAACACCCACACCGTAGTTGTAAACCGAAAGGTCCGTAAATCCATAGTTAGTGCAAATGAGCGTATACTCTGCACCCTCTGCTGGGATTTGAACCACATAGTAAGGGAACTCTTCAAGGAATTGCATTTCTGGTATCGTCTTCCACTCCATTGTCTCCCAATCGTTGAAATGTTCGCTTTCACAAGAAGAAACTCCAAGGCAGAGAAGAAGGAAAAAGAGAAAGGATTTTGTTTTCATGATTGCGGTTGTTTTTATTGTTCGCCCGCCTCTTGTATAAGGAGGAAGTGTGTGGAGACATTGCCGCCACTTGCTTCAATAAACAGTTTATGTGAATTTGCTGTCGGATTTGGCCGAGCTACAATTTTGATAGAATTGCCATTCTCTTCTGTGATAGAAATCCAATCGTTTTCAAAATACGGATGTTCGTATGTAATTTCCTTAAACACAGAATTGTTCTCATCAAGAACGGCCACTTTCGTAAGTCTGTAGTTAGTGCAAGTGAAAGTATATTCGGCACCTTCCGCTGGTATTCCGACTGCATAGTAGAGAATCTCGTCAGATAAACGAATTTCAGGTACTGTCTTCCACTTCATCGGAGGCCAATCGTCTATTTCTTCTCCTTCTTTATCACAAGAAGAAATTCCAAGGCAAAGGAGCAATAACGGTAAAAAAAACTTTGTTTTCATGATAGAGGTAATTTTATTGTTTGCCAGACGATTGTATAATGATGAAGGAGGTGAAGACATCGCAACATCCTGTATCAAGATACATCTTACGTGAAGATGTTGTTTGGTTGGGCTGAGCCACAATCTTGATTGAGCTGCCAGTATCTTCTGTGATGGAGAGCCATTCGTTTTCAAAATGAGGTTGGCTTTCGTTCAATTCTTCTTCCACTATATCATTTACATCCATTTCTGTAAAGAGAACACCCATCTCATAGTTGCGAACCGTAAGGTTCGTAAATCCATAGTTGGTGCAGATGAAAGTGTATTCGGCACCTTCCGCTGGTATTTGTACGACATGGTAAGGAAACTTCATGGGAAATTGTATTTCCGGTATAGTCTTCCACTCCATCGGTGGCCAGTCCCCCACAAGGAAAATATCTTCTTCATTCTCTGTCTCACAAGAAGAAACTCCAAGGCAGAGAAGAAGGAAAAACAGAAAAAATTTTGTTTTCATGATTGGAGGTTTTTTATTGTTCGCTTGGCGCTTGTCTAAGGAGGAAGTGTGTGCCGACATTGCCGTGGCTTGTTTCAAGAATCAGCTCACGTGATTTAGTTGTTAAGTTTGGTATAGCCGCAATCTTGATAGAATTGCCATTCTCTTTTGTGATGGAGAGCCATTCGTTCTCGAAATGTGGATGGCTGTTCGTTAATTCTTCATGAACTAAATTATCTTTATCAAGAATATTGATATTCATAAGTTGTGCGTAGTTGGTGCAAATGAGCGTATACTCGGCACCCTCTGCTGGGATTTGAACCACATAGTAAGGGAACTCTTCAAGGAATTGCATTTCTGGTATCGTCTTCCACTCCATTGTCTCCCAGTCGTTGAAATGTTCGCTTTCACAGGAAGAAGCGACAAGGCAAAGAAGCAAGAAGAATAGAAAGAATTTCGTTTTCATTTTGTATTGTGTTGATTGTGTGAAAGGGACATTAAGATTATTTTTTAGATATAACCGAATATTCCAGTTTATACTTGTAATTAGAACCATTAGGATCGTATCCTTCACCTTCATTATCCGGGAATTCAGCACCCACAAAAGTATTAAAGACCTTACAGAGGTAGTAACCGTTTCTTTTTCCATTCCAGCCCCAGTTACAATGGAGCATTTTTTCTGGCGTACTCTCCCCTTTTTGGGCATAAAGGTAGCCATCGTATACCCAAGCGTGACCGTCTTTGTATTCCCGTTTAAGTCCAAGCCAGGATGTCTCTTTCTTTCCATTTCCTCGAGCATAGACCAACTTTCCTTCTTTGATGGCGTTGAATATCGCCGTAGCATCAAAACCTTTAAGCTGTGTTGCGTATAAGCCACCTGAAGCGTTCATCCATTCAATGCTCTTGTTCCCCTTAACTCCTGTCTTTTTGGGGGTGCTGTAGTCGGCTCCCATAGCATCACCTAAATATCTGATGAGTGTTGCCACTTCATGTGAAGACTGCGGATGTTTTAGTGAAGTCAATTTACCATTTTTCTTGCAATCGGCAATAATACGTGTCCAGTCAAGATGTGCTGTTTTTATTGAGTTGTTGTAAGTACAGCTGACATCCTCTATCGTTTGATAGTATGACAGAATCTGCGCGGTGGCCGTGATAACACAACCTGCTGTTTGGTTGGGGCTATACTTGCCATAAGGCTCTCCCTGTCCCCAATTTGTTTTGAGCAAAGGTTCTTTCTTGCTAACTATATGCCACTTCCCGTACTTTAGGACGCAACCGCCGCCCATGTCATCCAATTCCACATCTATGGATTTCTGCAAGAACATCACGAAGCCCTCGTTTTCTTCATTAGGCAAACTGTTGAAGTCGTAATTACCTTGATCTACGATGGCATAGACGGGCTCTGTCCGCTTGTCGGCGGCAATCAGCGCGAAGCCCTCGTCGTCCTCGAAGTTCACGATGTAGAACAAAGTGTCGATGCCGGAAACCGCAACCTTGTCGCTGTTGGACATCAGGCGTGAGATACCGTTGCGCTTGCAAAGCGGCAGCACGTTCTTTGCCGCGATACGTTTCTTGTAGGTTAGGCCGCCCTTGTCCAGCTCCAGACGCTCCTGGTTGAGCTTCGTCGCAAAGTCAAGGGCAATGGTTTCGGCTTCCTTGGGAGAAACCTTGAAGGAAACCTCTTCATTGGCGGGTGCCGCATACTCGAAAGTTTCATCGTCCGTGCAGGAGATGAAGCCTACCGAAAGGCTGAAAGCCGCCAACACGAAGGCCAAAGGCCATGTTTTGATGGTTTTCATGATTTTGTAGTTTTAATAAATGAAACAAGTTCTGTGGTTATAGGGATGACTGTGCGGAAGGGGCTGCTATATAGGTTCTGTTCGGAAAACAAGCGGTCAATCATCTCTATATCCACTGCAAATATCCGCAAGGTTTTCGGAACGGCCAAATAAATGGGTGGGAAAAATGTGCGGGGATGTTGGAGGAAGGTGAGATTAAGACGCTGGAAGCGTCTGCCTAACCCCAGCGGGGTTACAAATGATAGTCCGGGGCATCGTCCTGGATGATGCCCCCCAACAATACCAACCCCAACGGGGTTACAGATGATAGCCCAGGGTGCGGCCTCGGTCTATCTTCTGCAACCTCTCCGAGGTTGTGCCGTGCGTGCCACCTCCGTGTGTAGGCTTCAGAACGGGTAGCCTATGGCGAAGTTCAGCGTGAGGGCGTCGCCCAACTTGGGGAGGTTGAAGAAACCGCCGCGCCCGGTGTCGTAGGGCGCGTGCAGGCCCACGCCCAGGTCGAGGCGCAGGATGAGGAAGTCGAGGTCGTAGCGCACGCCCAGGCCGGTGCCCACGGCCAGGCGGCGCAGGTTGGAGAATGAGAACTCGGCGTCGGGGCGCGCGGCGTCCTTGCGCGCCAGCCACACGTTGCCCACGTCGAGGAACACGGCGCCGTAGAGCGAGCCGAAGAGGTGCTGCCGCAGCTCGGCGTTGGCCTCAAGCTTGATGTCGCCGGTCTGGTCGACGTAGCTATAGCGCGTGTCCTGGCTGCGGAACCGCCCGGGGCCCACGCTGCGCACGCTGAATCCGCGCACGCTGTTGGCGCCGCCGATGTAGAACTGCTCGCTGTAGGGGGCGCGGACGGTGTTGCCGTAGCTGAGGATGGCTCCGGCGAAGAGGCGCGAGACGAGTTGCAGGCCGTCGCCGAGCGGCTGCGTGTGGTGCACCTCGCCCGTCACCTTGACGAACTGCGCGAAGGGGTTGGCCAGGAGTTTCTTGTCGCGCCTGGAGTAGGGCTGTCCGCAGAGGGCGTAGGCCGAGGCGAGCAGGTTGCCGGCCTCCTTGATGCTGGCCTGCACGTAGACGGGGTGTTTGTGTCGGCGCGCGGAGTTGTAGGTGAAGGTGTAGCCCAGCGAGGGCACGAAGCGGTCGCGCATGGAGACCTCCAGCACGGGGTTGGCGGCGAGGATGTCGTCGTAGGTCTGCGTGCTGCTGAGCCGCTTGTGGAAGTCGAGGCGCACCTCAAAGTTGTTGTTGATGGTGCGCAGGCGCCGCCAGGCGTAGTTGGCGCTGAGGCCGTAGGTGAGCATCTGGTAGAAGCCCGAGCGGTTGAGCCAGTCGGCCTCAAGGGCGTAGGTGGTGGTGGCGGGCACGTTGAGGCGCCGCAGGCTGACAAAGGGGATGGCGAAGCGCGGGTACTCGAAACTGAGGCTGGTGCCGAAGTCGTAGCTGTCGAGCAGCGAACTGCCCTCGCCCTTGCCGGAGCGCAGCTGCCACTCGTAGGAGCCGTAGACCTTGAACGATACGGTTTCGCCGCCCCTGAAGGCGTTGCGCTTGGAGAGGGTGTAGGTCAGGGCGGGGCCCAGCAGGTTGTTGCTCTTGAGCGTGGCGTCGAGGGCCAGCGAGGAGTCGTAGGGCTTGTCGAGTACGGCGGAGATGTAGACGTCGAGCGTGTCGCAGCCGGGCGTGGTGTCGGCGGGGACGAGCGTCAGTTCGGACTGGCTGAAGATGCCCATCTCGCTGAGTTTGCTCAGCGTGAGTTCTTCGAGGCGCAGGTTGTAGCGGCTGCCGCGTCGGAGGAAGTCGGCGTGGCGCCACATGTAGGGCTTGAGGGGCATGTGTGTGCTGTCGGCCTCGCCGCCGTCGCCCCAGCGGAAGGTGGTGATGTCGGGCAGCGATTGGCGCCGGCGCGGGTCGGTGGCGCGGGGCTGGCGGGGGGCTTTGGCGCCGGGTGG
>JAGBKI010000024.1 GCA_017933995.1 Bacteroidaceae bacterium
GCGTTCGCGCTTCTTGGCGGCGGGTTCGGCTTTGATAGTGTTGAACTCGGCTTTGAGGCTGTCGAGAAAGAGCGGGTCGATGACCTTGTGTATGTTCTCTATGCTGGTGTAGTGCATGCCGCCGCTGCGTCGTGTGGCGGGATTGAGGGTGCTCTCGAAGACGGCGCCGAAGATGGTGGGGGAGATTTCTGACCAGTCGAAGTCGAGCGAGGCGTTCTGCAGGATGAGTTGGCGTAGGGCGGGGGTGAACTGGGGGATTTCTATCTCTTCCTTAAACAAGCCGCCGTTTACATAGGGAAAGGCGGCAAGGTCGTCGTCGAGGTAGGGGCTGCGCTGGTCGGCGGGGGTGTTGAGGACTTGGAAAAGGTCGAGCAAGGCGCGCCGCCAGTATTGGGTCTCTCGTGCACGGAGGTAAGCGTGGAGTTGGTCTTTTTTGAAGATGTCGGCGTCCTCGGCGTAGAGGCAGAAGACGAGGCGGGTGCAGAGGATGTTGAGGGCGCGGGCGTTCGCGTGGGCTGCGTCGGTGCGGGCGAGGCCGCCCGCGCTCCCAGCTCCCTGCGTCCCAGATGCGGAAAGGGACGGGGATGCGCCGAGTTGGTACTGCTCCAAAAGGGCGTCGTGGATCTGGCCGATGATTTCCCCGGCGCGCATAGAGACTTCCAGTTCGCGGGAGAGGTGGTCGGCCTCCTCCTTGACGAGGAAGGCGAGGCGGTAGTGCTCCTTGGCCAGGTCTTTCAAAAGGACGCTTTCGGGCTCGGCCTGCGGCGTCTCCATATTATATATAAGGAACTCGCGGAAGTTGCAGACGACGATGTAGCGGTGGCGTTCGGAGTTTGGTAGCCAGTCGGCGTAGCGTTTGGCCTGGAGGAAAGGCGTGAGCAGCGTGCCGTCGCTCTGCGGGGCGGGCTTGCGGAGGTCCTTGTCGGCACCTTTCTGCTCGATGAGCACGCGGGTGCGGGGTATGCGCGCGTCGATGAAGCCGACGGAGGGGACGTGCTGCTCGAAAGTGAACCATTGTTCGGCGTCGGCGACACCGAGTATGCAACGCAGCAGTTCTATCCAGAACTGCTGCGTTTCGCCTTTCTCGTAGCCTTTGTTTTCCCAGCGGGCGATGAAGTCAAGGACGGGGCTTTTCACAGGAGGTTTTAACGCTTTTGCCCTTACAGGGCGGGTTTTTGTGTGTGCCGCTTCCCCAGGGCACTGCCCTGGGCTGATCGCTGTTTACCTTTCAGGCCGTACTTATTGCGCTAATGGGGGACGCTTTCTTGCAGTGGCAAGCGCTTCGCGATTACAGCGTCCGTTTTTATAGTGTGCTGTCTGCCGGGGGTGCGCTCCGTTTCACTTCGCGTACCCCCGGTTACTGAGGGGGTGACGCTTTCAGCGTCATAATTACGTGTCGCGTTAGTTGTAGGCCAGTTGGAGCGCAGGCGTTTCGCCTGCGAGTATTGCAATACGTAACTAAAGTTTGGTATAGCCCTTGTCGCAGGCGAAACGCCTGCGCTCCAACTGGCTGCATTGCAGCCGCAAACACGACGGAGCGGTTAGAAGTCCCAGGAGGTCACTTGCTTGGCCTGGCCGCTGGTCCACTTGGCGTCCTTGGTGTTGAAGCCGCTGGCGCGGAGGGCGGCGGCGGTGTAGTAGAACCAGCCCTTGATGCGGATGCCGTAGGTCTTCTCGTCGTCGCTGTCGGTGTTGATGTTGAAGGTGGGGAAGTTGGTGGCATCGCCCACGAGGTAGAAGTCCTGCTTGGCACGAATGCCTTGGCAACGGGAACTGTCTTCGCCGTTAAGGGGCGTGATGTAATAGTAACTGCTGCCCGTGACGCTTAGATTGAAGGTGCCGCTGCTGGTGCGGAAGTCGGTACCCGCGCTGATGCCCTTGCAACCGTTGCCCGTGACGTTGATGTTGAACGTGCCGCCAGTGACAGTGATGGTGCTGTCGGCCTTGATGGCTTTTGTGTCGGCGGTCGTAGCGCTGACGCTTATCGTGCCGCCAGTGATGAGCAGCTGTCCGTTGCGCGTCTTGGTGCTGTCGTTGTTGATGCCTACGTCGATGCCGTCGCCGGTGTTGTTCGTGATGGTGAACGTGCCGTTGGCAATGGTGAGGTACTGCTGTACGTTGATGGCGTCGCTGGCCGCGCTGAGGATGTTGAAGGTGCCGGTGAAGTCTTCGCTGAAGACGGTGTACTCGTCGCTGCGATAGCCGTGGCGCGCGTTGCCGGTGATGTTGACGGTGCCGTCGCCCTGGAAGGTGGCGTGGCCGTTGCAGAAGAAGGCACCCTTCTGCCCGCCTGTGGCGCCGTCGGCGAAGGTGTTGGTGCCGAGGACGTTGATGGTGCAGTGCTTACCGTTGCGGATGTTGATGGCGGCGGTGTCGGGGCTGGTGATGCTGACACCGTTGAGCGTGAGGGTGGTGTTGTTCTTGCCGTCCATGGTGAAGGAGCCTGCGGTGGCGGTGCCGGCGAGGGTGTAGGCAATGACGCCGGTGTAGGTGGTGTCGGTGTCGATGCTTACGTCCTGTCCGCTGACGGTGGTGTAGAGATAGGGCGCAACGTCGCCTGCGATGATGACTTCGGCTGTGCCGTCGGTGAGGTAGGTGACGCTGACGGTGCCGTCGGCCACGCTCTCTTCGCCAATGGTGATGGCAGTGATTTCGTCGGTCAGGTAGGTGATGCCTCCGATGGTGACGGTGGAACCCTCGGCGGTGGTGCTGAAGAGCATCTCGTCGGCGGTTGCGTTGAAGACTTCGTGTATGGTGCCCCGGGTGACGCGGAGGGTGGTCTGTGCGCTCATTGCGATGACGCACAGGGAAAGGATGAGAGTGAGCAGTGTGCGTTTCATCTTACGTAGACTTTTTGGCTGCGTCCGTTGGCGCGGAGAATGTAGATGCCTGCGGGCAGGCCGTAGAGCGCGGCGCGTCGGTCGCCGGCGGCGTAGCTGGTGACGAGGCGGCCCTGGAGGTCGTAGACCTGCACGGGTGTGCTGGCGGGCAGCGTGGCGGCGTTGAGGGTTTCAATGCCGGTGGCAGTCTCGTCGAAGCGCATGGAGGCGAGGTCGGCGAGAGCGATGGTGGTCTGTTCGCTGGCGGCAGTGGTGGCCACGAGGTTGCCGTCGGCGAAGGTGATGACGGTGCCGGGGGCGGCGATGCTGGTCTCCGTGCCGTCGGCCTGCGTGAAGGTGAGGTAGGCGTAGGTCTGCGCCTTGGCGCCGAGGGCGGTGAGGAGAAGCATGAGGAGTAGTGGTTTTTTCATAGACAGGGAGTGGGTGGGTTCAATGGGTGAGCGTGGGGGCGGCTACAATGTAGCCGCAAACACAACACTTGGCGGCGTGGGCGGCGGCACTACAGCCACAAACACAACACTTGGCGGGCGGGGCGTCAGAGTTTGATGGTATAGGACACCTGCACGGCGTGGAGGTTGCCGGAGTTGTCGTCGTCGGCACCGTTGCTGTAGATGTAGGCGAGGCCGAAGGTGTGGCGCTTCTGTAGGGTGTAGTCGAGGCCGACGGTCCAGCGGCGTTTTTCGAGCGCGAAGCCCTCGCGCAGGTTGTTGGAAACTTCAAACGAGGCGTAGGGTTCGAGGGGAAGCCCCTTGATGTTGTAGGCCGCCTGTAGGCGCGAGCGCAGGTAGAGTTTGTGCTTGCTGTGTTTGAGGCGGTCGGCGGTCTCGCTGGCGTAGTATCCGCCGTTGAAGGCTTCGGGCTGCTGGCTGAAGTAGCGCGTCGTGCCGTTGTCGGTGAGGGTGTAGACGGGTTCGCCGGTGAGTTCGTAGATGAGGGCTTCGTCCTCAGTAAGTTCGCAGTTGCGGTACTTGGTGCGGGTGTATTGCGCGGGCTGGAAGTGGGTGTACTGCAAGCGTTCACGGAGCGAGAAGGTGAAGCGGCCCAGTTTGTAGCGCCCGGTGGCCTGGAAGTAGACGCGGTTCTTGTCGCGGCGGAAGGAGGGGTCGGCGTTGTAGCCGTTCTGATAGCTGGCGCCGGTGTCGTCGGTGCTGTAGTTGACGGCGGTTTCGCCTGCCACGCGGTCGCGCATATAGGCGTAACCGAGGCCGAGGCGCAGGAACTTGAAGGGCTTGTAGGTGACGCCGACGTCGAAGCCCGCGCGGGTCACTTTGGAGACGTTGTCCTCGAAGCGCAGGTCGGTGCCAGCGCCGACGGTCCACTGCTTGTTGATGTTCTTGTCGAAGCCTATGCCCGTCCAAAGGCCGAAGTCGTCGCTCTGGGCTTGGAGGGCGAGGGCGGGGAGGAGGGCAAGGAAGAGGAGAAGGCGTTTCATTGTTAGAAAGGCTTAATAAGGCTTAATGAGGTTTAAGAGGTTTAATCCGTCCGGCACGGGCAAGGTTTATGAGGTTTAAGGGGTTTAAGAGGCTTAATGCTGCGCCACGACGGCTCGGTTTCTTGCCGGACGGCTTAAGCCTCTTAAAACCTTTTAAGCCTCTTAAACTTTATTCGGTTTTACTTCATTCGTATGTTCTGGTTGACGGTGTTGGGCACGAGGTCGACGCCCTTGCTGCGGTAGTGGACGTTGATGAGGCAGGCGTCGAGCAGAAAGTCTACGGCGCCGCACTCCACGGCCACAATCTCCACGCCGAGGCGTTTTTCCAGGTCGGCGATGAGTTCGCCGCGCCGCGAGGGCACGATGAGTTCGATGTTGTCGTACTTCACCATCTTGGAGGCCACGCGCGAGCGGTTGAGCAGCAGCTCCATCAGGGCCGCCACGACGATGAAGATGAGGTTGATGACGGCCACGAGTTCCCAGTCGCCTTTGGACGACGTGCCGTTGGCCACGGAGAGGGCCACGAGGTAGAACATGTAGGTCATCTCGCGTATGGAGACCTGCTCGGTGCGGTAGCGCAGGATGCCGAACACGGCGAAGAGCCCCAGGGCGGCACCCATCTGTAGTTTTGTGCCCTGCGCCATGAAGAGCAGCACGAAGATGGCCGTCGAGAGCATGATGTAGGTGAAATAGTAGAGGCGGTTGCGGCCTTTGGGGTAGTAGAGGAACTGCACGATGAACCACACGCTGAACGTGTTTACGAGCAGCAGGGGTACGAACTGGAAGAAGGTGACGAGTTCCTCGCGGCGTCCGGCGGCTGTTTCGAGCACGGAACCGGCTGCGTCGGCAGCGGCTTTTCCTCCGGCGAGGACGATGGTGAGAAGGTCGAGTAGAACCATTGTTAGATTGGGGTTAGTGTGGCCGCCGTCGCGCTTTGGGGCACCGACTGGCCGTTATTGTTATTCAGTTATTGCGGGGGAGTGCTTTAAGTTCTTGAGTTTCTATGTTTGTGAGTTTCTGCGAGCGGCTTGATGCTGCCGCAAACACAACCAACTGATTAACTAATCAACTGAAAAACTGATTAACTCAGCGCCATGCCTGCCGCGCCGAGGTAGGAGTCCTCGTGGCGGGTCTTCTTGGAAAGTTTGCGAAGGCGTTTCTTGAGGTTGTTGCGGCGCAGGGTGGGGTTGGTGACGGCTGTGTCCACGACGTACTTGCTGAAGCCGCTGGGCTTGATGCGCAGCTGGCGCAGCATGGCCACAAGCGGCGAGAACGTGCGCCCGTCGCGCTTCAGCTCGATGATGACACAGCGCCCCAGGTCGGCCTGCAAGCCCGTCTCGTGGTTGTCGATGCGGAGTTGTAGGTCGATGGTAACGCGCTCGGTCTTTTGGTAGTTGACAAGCGTGATGCGGGTGAAGTAGTTGCTCAATGCGGGCACAAGTTGGTTGAAACGCAGGCCGAGTTGTTCGAAGAGGAACGCCTCGCCGTAGAGCGAGTCCTCCTGAATGGAACGTTCTATGGGCACGCTGACGCGCTTCTTGCGGGTCTTTCCGTGGTTGTCCTTGCGCTTGATTTCGAGGAAGGCGATGCCGCTGTCTACATAGCGGCGCACGCGCACCTTGGTGCGGGGTTTGCGCTTCTGCTCGTGGATGAGGTAGTAGCGGTGGTCGCCGGGGAAGTCCCAATAGAGGGTGTTGTAGCGCGCCAGTCGCAGCCCGCCCACCTCCTGGACGTAGTAGCCCGCCTTGGCGAGGTCGAGCAGCCGGACGAGGGTGGCGATGTCGGTGACGTACTTGGAGTCGTTGCGCTTCATGAGCTTCACGGACGACATCTCTTCGAGCGTGATGGGTCGCATCTGCGCCAGTATGCTTTCTATTTGCGCCTGAAACGTTTCCATAGCGCGGCAAAAGTACGCAAATCTTTGGCTTGGCGTGACTTTATGCCAATTTTATTGTGTTTCATTATGGTTACATTTCTTGCCAATGTGGCTGCAAAGTTTTTTTTCGGCTTTTGAAAGTTTAAACCAAACTTTGGTTTGTATAAACCAAAGTTTGGTTTTTATATTCCAAAGTTTGGTTTGTACGTCTCAAAGTTTGGTTTGCAGAATATGTGGGGCGCGGAAAAGAATAAACCCGCGCCGGAAAAGTTTGGCGCGGGTTTCGGGAGGGTTTGCAACAGGGCTGCGGTTCAACGGGCGAGGCAGGCCGTCCCCCATCGGTAGACTCTGTCCAGCAGCGGGGTGCTGACGTTGTGGCGTGCGGCGGTTTCGCAGACGAAGCGCAGGCCATAGGGGAAGTCTTCGGTGAAGTAGCGACTGCCGAAGTCGGGCGCGTAGCGGGGCGGGGTGCCTGCGGGGGCGACGTTGCGCACTGGCGCCTCGATGCCCTTGAAGGCGGGTATGGCGCGCAGCTTTGCAGCGAGGGCTGCGGGCGTGGGGCTGTCGTAATAGTCGGTCACGGGCGGCACGGCACTGGGGGCTACGCCGAGCCGGCGCAACAATTGCTGAAATTCCTCGTCCATGCCGATGTAGAGGCGGGCGGCCGCGTCGGTCCACTCCTCGTAGAAGAGCGGCGGGCGGGGCGTTGTTTCGCCCTCGTGCCAATTGTGCCACAGGTCGTAGAGGCGGGCGGGATGGAGCAGGGGGTTACTGTTGGTCAGTGCGGCCTCGTACCAGCTGCCGAGCAGGCCGACGGGAGTGCGGAAAAGGGTTTCGAGCGTGGCGCGAAGCGTTTCGGGCTGGGCGGCATGGCGCGTAGCGAGGTGCAGCTGGGGTTTGTAGCCCTTGAGGTCGGCGCTGTGGCCATAGCGCGTGGTGCGGGCAATGAAGGGGACGCGCTGAAATCCGAACAGCGGCGTGGCGGGCGGCAGCAACTCGTCGGCGAAAAAGAAGAAACCCGTGCTGCTGACGACGCTGCCCACAGCGGTCGATTCCGCCAGGTAGGGGGCGATGCGCCGCAACGTTTCGGGCAGGGCGAAACCGGGCAGGCAGAGCAGGACGAGGTCGGCGCGGGGCACGAGTGTGGCCGCGTCGTTGCTCACGGCGGCGAGACGTCCGTGGAGGGTGCACCCGTCGGGGTCGGCAACGGCTATGGTTTCGCCCCATTCGGCTGGACGGCCGCTCAGCATCGTCACCGTCGTGCCGGGCTGCGCGGCGAGAAAGCCTGCGCACACGTGGCCGAGGTTTCCCCCGCCAATGATGCAGATGTTCATAGGTCAATGGTTTCCAGCACCTCGGCCAGGCGGTCGTTGTCGGCGGTGTCGCGCACGGCGATGCGCACGAAGTTGCGCCCGGCAAGGCCGTCCTTGTCCTCGCAGTCCTTGATGAGGATGTCGTGTTGCTCCATGAGCCGCAGCGTGAGGCTTGCCGACGTGAACGGCGGCAGCACCTGGCAAAGGAAGTAGTTGGCCTCGGACGGCAGCACACGCAGGAAGGAGACGGCAGAGAGCCGCTGCATGAAGCGGTCGCGCTCGGCGATGAAACGCTCGCAAGCGCGCTCGTAGTCGGACTGGTACTTGCCGTAAATCTGTAGGTAGTACTCGGCAAAGGAGTTGATGTTCCAAATGCTGACGTCGCGTTTGGCGAAGTCTATCAGGGCTTTGTCGGCACTGGCCATCACGCCGAGTCGCAGGCCAGGCACGCCGTAGGACTTTGAAATGCTCTTGAGGACGACCAGATGGGGGTGCGCCTCGAGCAGCGCGTCGTTGAAGAGGCTGTTGGTGCGGAAATCGCGGCTGAAGTCCACGAACGATTCGTCGACGACGAGGCGCGTGCCGCCCGCCTCGCACCAAGCCGCCAGCCGCAGCACGTCGGCCTTGGCTATGAAGTTACCCGACGGGTTGTCGGGATTGATGAGCAGCAGGGTGTCTACTCGGTTCGCCCCGCTGAAGTAGGCCATCAATTCGTCAGCGCCATAACGCAAACCGCTGTCCGTGGGACTGAAGGCCACGATGCGTTCGGTCGGCAGGCGATTGGGATATTCCTGAAATGTGGGGTAGATGACGCCGACGCGCCCCGTGAGCCGTTCCGTGAGCGACTTGATGAGTTCCGCTGCCCCGTTGCCCACGACGATTTTGCTTTGTGACACGCCGAAATACTTGGCTGCCAGGAGCGAATTGACGTACATCCCGCTGGGATACTCCGAGAGCAGTGTGTCGAAACTGGCTTTCAGTTCCTCGCGCAGGCGGCGCGGCGGGAAATAGGGGTTCACCAGGTAGCAGAAGTCCAGCAGTTTGGGGAAACGCCAGTGGCCGCCGTAGCGCATGTTGTAGCGATGCATCAGCTCAGCCTTGTCGGCGAAGAGCGTCTCGGCAATGTCGAGGTCCTGGATATCGTCAATCTCATACCACTTGTGGCCACCGACGGGCAGCGCCTTGAGTTCCGCGCCACCACTAAGGAAAGTGATGACACGGAGCACCTGTTCGTAGTACTCGTTGTTGCCAAGCGCTTTGCAGTAGGCTTCAAGGAAAGGAATGTAGCGCTGACGGCTGAACTGGCGGCTGAACTTGTAGATATTAACGGTCTTGTAGTAGGTGTCGGCCTCGCTGTAGCTGAACGCCTGCTTGGGAACGAAGCCCGTGATGTTGCATTCGTCGTCAATGCGCACCATCGTGCCGTCCATCCATGGCTCATATTTGGCGACGAGAGCCACGTTGGGCATTTCGGCCTTGGCCGCCATACGCAGCAGGGCGTCGTCAAAAATAAGGTCGCTCTCCAAAAGCAGCGTGTCGTCCTCCATAAGAACTTCGCGCGCCAAGAAGAGCGAGTAGATGTTGTTCGTGCGGTCGTAGACAGGGTTGTCAATATATTCCACGGCGAGGCGGCCCGCATAGCGGTCGGCAATGTGGGCGCGCAGCTCCGCACCCTTGTATCCCGTGACGATGACGACGCGGCTGAGACCCAATGTGGAAAGTTGCGTGAGCACGCGGTCGATGAGTGTCTCGCCGTTCACGCGCACCATGCACTTTGTGTTGTCTTTTGTGAGCGCACCGAGGCGTTTGCCCATCCCGGCGGCTAAAATTATGGCTTGCATAGCGCAAAAGTACAAAGATTTTGTGTATTTTTGCCTTACTTGCGAAGATACCCCGCAACAAGGCCAAGAAAAACCGCCTCGGCGCCATGCGGAAACGCCGCTGGCAGTGCCATTTTTCCACACACATACCCCACACACGATGAAACACCCTGCAAAGATAGACCTCGCGCTGCTCATCCTTTTCTTCAACCGCGCCGACGCGCTCGAAAAGGTGTTCGAGCAGGTGCGCCTGGCACGCCCTTCGCGCTTGTTCCTTTACCAAGACGGCCCGCGCGACGAGCGCGACCTCCAAAGCATAGAAGCGTGCCGCCGCGTGGTCGAAAACATCGACTGGGAGTGCGACGTGCAGCGCAACTATCAGGAAAAGAACTCTGGCTGCGACCCCTCCAACTTCTACGCCATACGCTGGGGTTTCTCGCTCTCCGACAAACTCGTGATGCTGGAGGACGACGACGTGCCCACGCAGTCGTTCTTCCCCTTTTGCAAGGAGATGCTCGACCGCTACGAACACGACGAGCGCATCGGCATCATCGAGGGCTGCAACTGTGAGGAGGTTACGCCCGGCGTGGCCGAAGATTACTTCTTCTCCAACAACTTCTGCATATCGGGCTGGGCGTCTTGGCGCCGCGTGTTCGAGCAATGGGAGGAGCACTACGACTTCCTGCGCAACCAGCAAGCCGTGGCCGACCTCGAAGCCCTTGTCAAAGAGCGGGATCTGCGACGCGATTTTCTGCCGATGTGCCGCTCGCACAGCCAGTCGGGCAAGGCGTTCTTCGAAACGTTGTTCTACTCCGCCCTGCAACTCAACAGCCAACTGGCCATCGTGCCGACGCGCAACCAGGTGCTGAACATCGGCATTCTGCCCGACAGCACACACTTTGGTGGCGGCACGTCCGACCTCCCGCCCGACTACCGCCGCATCTTCACCATGCAGCGCTACGAGCTGGACTTCCCCCTGCGCCACCCGCGCTACGTCATCGAGCACATCGCCCACCGCCAGCACGTCTACCGCATACAGGGCTGGAACCACCCGTGGATACACGCGCGCCGCTCGCTATGGGAACTGGGCCACCGCCTGCGCAAAGGCGACTTCGCCCACATCGCAGCCGCCGTGAAGAACCGACTCCGTATTATATTTAAGGGCAAGGAGTTTGTGTGACACGCCCCAAGCGGCGCGTTCCCGCCACAAATCCGCACTTCCGCACGAGGCTTTGCGGATTTTTTTTCAAAAAAGAAATGCTTTTTTGTAACCCTTACGCAGTTCGCCCGTCTTATTTATAGAGCGCATGACAAGGACAGTAGACTTTCAGAAAGACTTGCTACCCCACGGCGACAAGCTCTTCCGTCTGGCTTACCGCATCACGCTCGACAGCGCCGAGGCCGAGGACATTGCCGAAGAGACACTCCTCCGCGCGTGGCAGGACAAAAACCAACTCGCAGGGATTCGCAACCTTGAGGTTTACCTCTTCACCATCTGCCGACGCTTGGCCATCGACCGCGCGGCGCGCAAAGAAGCGGCCAACGTGACGTTCGAAGCGGCGGGAACAGACCCCGCAGACCGTAGTGCCCTGCCCGACGAAACGCTTGAGCAACGCGACCGCCTTGAATGGGTGAGACGCATCGTCGCCACCCTGCCGGAAAAACAGCGAAGCGTGTTGCAACTGCGCGACATCGAAGAACGAACAGTGGCCGAAACGGCAGAGATACTGGGCATCACTCCCGAAGACGTAAAGACCACCCACCACCGCGCCCGCCGCGCCATCCGTGAAAAACTCGAACAATTAGAAACAAATGGACTATAAGTATATCGAACAACTGCTAAGCCGTTATTTCGACTGCGCCACCACGCCGTCGGAAGAGCGTATGCTTCGCGCCTTCTTCAGCGGCGACGATGTGCCGACCCACTTGGCGCGCTACAAGGCTTTCTTCGATGTACTGGGCAGCGAAGCCTCACGCCACGTCTCCCCCGGCTTCCACAAACGCCTCTTAGACAAGGCAGGCGTGTCCGAAACCGTGGCGGCCAAACCCGTGCGCTTCCGCCTCGTTGGCGCGCTGCGTCCGCTGTATAACGCTGTGGCCACAGTGGCCATCGTTCTGCTCGTGGGACATGCCGCACAGCGCGCCTTCAGCCACGAAGACGCTGCCATCGGAGTGCAGGCAAGCAGCATCACGTCCGCCGAGACCGACAGCGCAGCCGCGCCCGTCTTGGAAACCTTGCGCGCCGTGGGCGACGGACAAAAGACGGCCGTAGCCGACAGCACCTCCGCAACCAATGTCCATACCTCCGAGAAAGCCCAGCCGCACAACTAAAGAAACCAATCTTCCTTAAAACATATCAACCCCAATCCAGTACAAGAGAACTGAAAACAACGCGGTAGAACCATCAATTGCCACACTTAAAACACCTGAAGCCGCACAACAAGGTTTCAATTCTCTCAACACAAGGGCGCAAGCCCGCACATGGATAAATTAGTCGATAAGGGGAGGTCGCCCGCACAGGCGCCTCCCCACTTCGTATCCCCACCTCCGCTGGGCCGAAACCGACAACATCAGGCTGCGGAATTTACTGCCTAAAAGACCAGCGAGCGCACAGCCCAAGGTGTTTCTCTTGGCAGTGCGCTCGCTGGCCTTTAACCCTGTTCTTATCGTGTGTTTCCACACTTTTAGTCCCGCTGGGGCGGGTCGTTCACAATCTTCTCCAGTTCCTGCCAGCAGCAGAGGAGGCCACGGGGCACGTGGAAGCAGCCTTTCCACTTGCCGCCCTTGAGGGGCAGCAGAACCTCTCCACGGCGATTGAGATAGCCGAACCATTCGGGGTACTCAGGGTCGGCGAAGTGGCTCCAGGTGTAGTCGTGAACGCGCTCGAACCACTCCAGACAGCGCGTGTCGCCCGTCAGGCGGTAGCCCTTGATGAGCGAGATGAGCGTTTCGAGGTGCACCCACCATAGTTTCTGGTCCCATTCGAGTTCGTGGCGCGGCTTGCCCAGGCGGTCCATAAAGTAGAAGATGCCGCCAAACTCCTTGTCCCAGCCGTATTCCACCTCGGCCAGGCTGATGTCGACGGCCTTGCGGATGAGGTCGGGGCGGCCCAGTCGCTCGCCCAGGTCCATAATAAACCAGGTGCTCTCGATGGCGTGGCCGGGGTTCATCTTGCGCCCGTCGAAACAGTCGACAAGTTTGCCGTCCTTGCCCAGCGCCTCGACCACGAGGCCCAGTTCGGGGCGGTAGAAGACGTCGAGCACCTCGTGCAGGCAGGTGTCGATGGTCTGTTGCAGGAAGTCGGACTCAAGCAGGTGCTCGATTTCGAGGGCCACGTTGCAGAGTATCATCGGGAGGTCGAACGTCTTGAGCGCGCGGGCGCCGGGGGCGGACTTGTTCCAGCGGCCCTTGGGGTTGTCGGTCCGGGAGAGCACGATGTCGAACGTCTTGCGTGAGATTTCGGCGTACTCCTCGTTGCCGGTGGCTTTGGCCAACTGGCCGAAAGCGATGACGGCGAAAGTGTAGGAGAAGATGTTGTAGGGCTCGACGAGCGGGCGTCCTTCGCGGTCGAGGGCGAAGTACCAGTTGAGGTTGCCGTCGTGGCCGTAGCGGCGCAGGAACTCGGCGCCCTGCACGGCGCAGTCGAGCCACTCCTGGCGCGGCTCCACGGTGTTGTAGAGTTTGGAGAACATCCACACCTCGCGGCCCTGCATCCAGATGAATTTGTCGGTGTCGTAGACGCTGCCGTCGCGGTCGAGGCAGGTGAAGTAGCCGCCGCGCTCCAGGTCTTGCGACTTGTTGAGCCAGAAGGGCACTACCTTGTCGAGCAGTTCCGAGCGGTACTGCTGGGAAAGTTTCTTGAAGTCCATTGTTATATATACGGTGAAGCAATAAGAATAATCCTACTCGAACAGGAACGACTGCTGCCCGGTAAGTTCGTCCTCGATAACGGTGCGTGAGGGTTCTGCCTCGCTGTCCGTCGTGACGGGCTGGGATGCGTCGTCTTCCGTAGCGTCAGGGACGGCCTCGGGCGCGGCGGCCTCGGGCTGGCGCAACGGTTCGAGTTCCTCCACGCTCTGGACGGCCAGGGTGGTGACGCGCTTTCCCTTGGCGGACCATCCCTTGACGCCGACGAACTCGGCGCAGTCCACTTCGAGCGGCTCGCGCACGCTGTCGGCGCCGCCGTAGGTGACGCGCAGGCGGGCGTAGGCGGCGTCGGTGAGCACGGCCAGGCGCGTCTCGGGGCTGTCGCCGAGGAAGTTGCGCGGGCGCGTGGCGGCGGCCTTCTCGAAGCAGAAGCGCTTGACGTAGAGGTAGCCCTGCTGCGTGGCGTCGAAGAGGGCGGCGGTGAACACCTCGCTCTCGTCGAACTTGCGGACCATCAGGAGGTCGGCCTCGTAGTGGTTGGCGGGGTCGAAGTTGGTGGTGTAGAAGTCGCCGGTCTTGCGCACGACAAGCACCAGGTCGTCGCTCTGGAACTCGCCGAGGTACTGGCCGTGCTCGTCGAAGTTGAGGCGTTGCACGTCGTGGTCGAACCACACCTTGCGCCCGCCGAGCGTCGAGCCGCCGTGGCGCGTGAGCTGTATGCGGTAGACGGGCAGGCGCGTGAGCAGGTTGCCGCGTGCGCCGCGCCCCTTGACGGCCAGTTCGCTGAAGTCGCGATCGAAGAATATCTTGCGCAGCCCGCGCTGTGGCTTGAGCGTCACCTTGATGACCTCGGCCTCGCCGTTGGGGTTGGCGGTGAAGTAGACGACGCGGCTGCCGGGCGTGCCCTGCGTGATGTCGTACTCGCGGTCGTGCGTCACGCCGGTGACGTTGAAGCGCTTGATGAAGTACGCGCCGTTCGCGCCGTCGCGGTAGACGGCGTTGTACGTGATGCGCTTGTCGTTCTTGCGGAAGACGGCGATGTGGAGGATTTCGGCCTTCTTCTTCTCGGCCTTGCTGCGCGCGGTCTCGCCGATGAACACCTTGTCGGCCACGCGGATGACCTTGTAGGTGCCGTCGCGGTAGAAGATGATCACGTCGTCGATGTCGGAGCAGTTTTCGACGAACTCGTCCTTTTTCAGCCCCGTGCCCATGAAGCCGTCGGCGCGGTTGACGTAGAGTTTCTGGTTGGCCTCGGCCACCTTGGTGGCCACGATGGTGTCGAACGAGCGTATCTCGGTGCGGCGGGGGTGGGCGGCGGCGTACTTGTCGCGTATCTGCGTGAACCAGGTGGCCGTGACCTCGGTCATGTTGTTGAGGTCGCGCTCGATGCGGGCTATCTCGTCCTTCATGCGGGCGATGGCCTCCTCGGCCTTGTCCTTGTTGAAGCGCAGGATGCGGGCCATCTTGATTTCGAGCAGGCGCAGGATGTCGTCCTTGGTGACTTCGCGCACGAACTGGGGATAGAAGGGCGTGAGCCGCTCGTCGATGTATTCGCACGCCTCGTCGTTGCTCGTGGCCTGCTCGAAGGGGCGCCCCTTGTAGATGCGCTCCTCGATGAAGATACGCTCCAGCGAGGCGTAGTGAAGGCTTTCGAGCAGTTCGCCGCGACGTATCTCAAGCTCACGGCGCAGCAGCTCGCGCGTGCGCTCCACGGCGGCGCGCAGCACGTCGCTCACGGCCATGAAGCGCGGGTGCTTGTCGTCGATGACGCAGCAGTTGGGCGAGATGCTGATTTCGCAGTCGGTGAAGGCGTAGAGCGCGTCGATGGTCTTGTCGCCCGACACGCCGGGGGCCAGCTGTATCTGTATCTCCACCTCGGCGGCGGTGTTGTCGTCCACGCGGCGTATCTTGATCTTGCCGCGCTCGTTGGCCTTGAGGATGCTTTCGATGAGCGACGAGGTGGTTTTGCCGAACGGTATCTCGCGGATGACGAGGGTCTTGGCGTCGAGCTTCTCAATCTTGGCGCGGACGCGGACGCTGCCGCCGCGCTGCCCGTCGTTGTAACTCCGCACGTCGATGAGGCCGCCCGTCTGGAAGTCGGGGTAGAGCTCGAACGGCTCGCCGTGGAGGTAGCTCACGGCGGCGTCGCACAGCTCGCCCAGGTTGTGGGGCAGTATCTTGGCCGACAGGCCCACGGCGATGCCCTCCGCGCCCTGCGCCAGCAGCAGGGGGAACTTCACGGGCAGCGTCACCGGCTCCTTGTTCCTGCCGTCGTAGGACAGTTTCCACTCCGTCGTCTTGGGGTTGAACAGCACGTCGAGGGCAAACTTGGAGAGGCGCGCCTCGATATATCGCGGGGCGGCAGCGCCGTCGCCAGTGAGGATGTTGCCCCAGTTGCCCTGGCAGTCCACCAGCAGGTCCTTCTGGCCCAGCCCCACCAGCGCGTCGCCTATGCTGGCGTCGCCGTGGGGGTGGAACTGCATCGTGTGGCCCACGATGTTGGCCACCTTGTTGTAGCGCCCGTCGTCCAGCCGCTTCATGGAGTGCATAATGCGCCGCTGAACGGGCTTGAAACCGTCCGAGAGGTGGGGCACGGCGCGCTCCAGGATGACGTAGCTGGCGTAGTCGAGGAACCAGTCGCGGAACATGCCCGTGAGCTGGGGCGTGCTTGGCGTGGGCTGCGCGGCTGCGGTGTCGGTTGGGGGCGTTTCGGGAAAGTTGGCGGGGACTTGCGTAAGGTCGCTCATATATATTATATATATAATACGGTATAAGGGGGCGGCGGGCGATGGCGCCCGCAGTTGCCTCAAGCGGCGCAAAAATACACATTTTTTTGCCGCGCCGCGCCGTTTTGCGCGCCAAACTGCCAGGCGGCGCCTATATGTGTCTATCCACGCGCGGAGATTTTAAGTTGTAACCGCTGTGTGTAAGACGCTGGAAGCGTCTCCCCCTCTGTAACCGCAGGTACGCGAAGTGGAACGGAGCGCACCTGCGGCAAGGGTATGCTTGCCGATGGACGCTGGAGGCGTCCCCCACGTCGGGAATGGGCTGTCATAAGCACCTCTGGGGCACGCTTCCAGCGTGCATTCAATGATGTGCCGCCCGCCGCAGGTGCGCTCCATTGCATTCCGCGTATCTGCGGTTACAGAGGGGGAGACGCCTCCAGCGTCATACCCCCCCCTTGCGGGCAAGCGAAAGGGTGTGCCTGCGTCTTGGCGGGCACACCCTTCTACAGTTTGCGGGGAGTCGGCGCGGAGTGTTTATTCGAACACGTTGCCGACGAGTACGGGGCGGATGGCGCCCGATTGTGTGCGGTTGCTTTGTTCGTAAGCTGTATTTACGCGCCCTTCGCCAGTGCCTTGGTTGCTCGAATTGTTGTCGGGGCGCGCCGTGAAGAGGCGGGCGTTCGCACTGCCATAGCCACCCGATCCGAAGAGGGAACAATAGTAGCCGCAGAACTCACCCGGTACGCACTTGCTCACAGGAATTAGACTTCCGCTGCCGAAGGAGCGTTTACCCTCCGCCGGGAGGAAGATGCCCCGACTCATGTCGGTGGTTGACAGCACGAACGCCTGGCCTTTCCAGCCTTTCTCTTTTTTTAAGAGGCCTACACTTTCTTCACCTACATACAAGTCGTGCGTCGCCGTGGTGGGTTTCTCGACTTTGTTTATGTAGAGGCCGTATATCGGGGCGTAGTAGGATTGGCCGGTTTTGGTCACGCCGTCGCGCATCTCCATGTCCGACGTGGTGATATACTGGAAGTAGACGCCCCAGACGGCGTTCTCGTGGTTGAACAGCGAATACAGTTCGCTGGGGTCTGGCATTTCGTAACGCCCGTTGCTCGCCAGGTAAGCCAGGTCGCCGTAGTACGTCCCCCACTGTGCCAGGCTGCCCTCCAAGTTGCGCGCGGCCTCCAGGGTGACTTGGTTTGTCATCTGTTCGTCCGTGAACAGCTTCCCGGAAAAGTCCAAGTCCTCGCTCTTGTTGCTCTTGTTGACAGAAGCCAGCGAGGCGCCGAGCGAGAAGTTGCCGCCGGTGGGGTATCTGCCCCTGGCGGAAGTCTCGCCGTGGTGCCCGGCCAGGCCCAGGAAGTATGTGGCGTAATAGGAACCGTTGTAGGTGGGCGAGGGGATACGGTAGATGGGGTGCGTGACATAAGCAACGTTGGGCACGTATCCCGGC
Organism: Bacteroidaceae bacterium; assembly: GCA_017933995.1. Lineage (GTDB taxonomy): Bacteria > Bacteroidota > Bacteroidia > Bacteroidales > Bacteroidaceae > Alloprevotella. The sequence continues at coordinate 17,331 of JAGBKI010000024.1, forward strand.
CACACGGGAATGTTGGTCACATATTTGCTCTTCAGCTGTTCGGGCGACCAGTACTGCTGGGGCGCAATGAAGTAGTTGTCGATCGTGAGGCTGTAGGCGTTAGTATAATAGGTGCTGGCTTGTGCAATGGCGTTCGTCAGCTCGCCGTTGAACCACAGCAGGTTGCCCTTGGCCCACTTCACGCCCTCAATCTCGATATACTCGCCGTCCATGCTTCTAAGTTTGGCGCGCGACACCTGCGAGGGCGTGACGGTCTTGGGCGCTTTGGCCGAAGCCTTGTGGGAAAAGCCATACTTGTCCACAAGGTCAAACTTGAACTGCTTGCCAGCCACGTTGCCCGGCACGGCCACATAGACCGAAGTGGTCGGGGCGTCGGGGCGGACGGTGATGACCTCGTCGCCCGCCACGCTGAACTCCTGCGTGTCGAGGTTGAGCACGCCCTGGTTGCCGCCACCTTCGATTTTGATGCTCACGCGCTCGAGTTCGAAGAGGCTTTCGGTGGTGTATGGCGGGGTGAACGAGAAGACGAAGAGCGTCACGCCCGACTGCAGGAAGCCCAGGTTGGCCACCGCCTCGCCATTGTCGCGGATGGACTCGACGGTGGCAGCGCCGTACATGATGTCGAAGTTCTTGGCAATGTCCTCGAGCGTGCCTTTCTGCTCGCTGAGGTCGAAGGTCAGGGTGCCTCCCTCGCGCTTCACGGAGGCCGACGTGGCGGGATAGAACATGGCGATTTTGTCGCCCACGTCGCAGTGCACGTCGCCCGCGAACTGCACGTACTTCTCCTCGCTCTTGGGCCGTACAACGTCAACACCCTGCTGCCCGCCAGCGGCTGCCGTGACGTTCCACACGCCCACCTCGTCGGTGGTGTTCCACTTCGTGGTGACGCCCTCGCCGCCCGCGAGCTTCTCGTCGGTCATCACGATGCGGTGGGGTGCCTTTTGCGCAGCGCCCGCCGAGGCCGCCTGCTCCAGCCCGCTTATCAGCAGCGGGCGCGCGGGGCGCAGCCACACCTCCTGCGGCTGGTCGGCAGGCTCGTCGGTCTCGACAAAAAGCTCGTCCGAGGAGCACGAAAAGTACACGAGGGGCAAAGCTAAGAACGCAAGGCCCGTGAGTAGTCGTTTTTTCATAACCATATCGTTTTTGGGGAATTAGTAAAAGTGGAAAGTCGCTCCGCTTCGTCCGTCGCTCTGTTGGCACAACGCGCGCGGGGCATAAGCGTTCAGTAGCTCCAGTCGGGCGTGTCCCAGAAGTTTTTCTTGCGCGACCATACTGTGCCGGGCGTATCGTCGTCCCAGCCGTCGTCGTTCTCATCGAAGTCGGGGGTGCCGCCGCTCAAGGCGACGATGGCGGTGCGCAGCTCCAGCGCCCGCACACGCGGCGCGTCATACGCCTTGCGCCCGACGGGGGCGCGCTCAAAAAGTTTTTTCATCTCTATATAGCTCCTTTGTCTCGAGCATGTCACGTGTAAGTGTTGTCGAGAAGTCTTTGCCTATGACATTGTTGATGATGTCAAGACGCTCC
>JAGBKI010000025.1 GCA_017933995.1 Bacteroidaceae bacterium
AAATCAAGAAACTCCTGCGCGTTCACAGTGGAATTTCAAGGGGACACCGAAAGGAACTCATTTGGCTGTTTATAAACGCTCAAAACACCTCTAAACAAATGGAGGTTCGCTGATTTCAGGTCTCCATTTGACTATTAGGGCAATAAATTAGAATACACAAAGCCCGCGCCGGTTGTGGCGCGGGCTTTGTGGTGGTAAGGGGGATATGATGGGGTTAAAAAGTCACTTGCCCAGTACCTCGGCGATGAAGGCTTCCATATCGGGGGTGCGGCGCTCGACGGCCTGCACGAGGGCGAACTGGTTGCGCGAGCGGACGAGGTTGTGCTCGGGATACTGGATGCCGAAGTAGGTGTCGCCGTTGATGTAGTCGGCCAGGAAGCGCACCAGCTGCATGTAGGGGAAGAGCAGGGCGGCGTAGGGCAGGTTCTCAATCTCGATGGGCGTGAGGAACTTGGCGGTGCTGAGGTAGCCCTTGGTGAACGCCTTGAAGATGTCCATACGGAAGTCCACCTTGTCGTACTCGGGGCTGTCCTCGCGCACGGGGTTGGCGGCGGAGCGCAGGTAGTCGCCGAAGTCGGAGAAGATGAAGGATGGCATCACGGTGTCGAGGTCGATGACGCAGAGCACGGAGCCGTCCTTGTTGAAGAGGATGTTGTCGACCTTGGTGTCGCAGTGGCAGATGCGCTTGGGCAGTTTGCCCTCGCGGTAGAGGCGCTCGCTCTTGGTCATCACCTCGGCGCGCTTCTCGATTTCGTCGAGCAGGTCCTTGACCTCGGCTGCACGTCCCTTGGGGTCGGCGGCCACAGCGTCCTTGAGCTGCCGGAGGCGGAACTCGATGTTGTGGAAGTCCTTGATGGTTTCGCCGAGCTGGGCGGGGATGTCGGCGAGCATGGCCTGGAAGTCGCCGAACGTCTCGCCGACGATGGCTGCGCTCTCGGGCGTCACCTCGGTCATGGAGAGGGTGTCGGGGATGAAGACCATAATGCGCCAGTACTTCTCGCCGTCGAAGTAGTAGTACTTGGAGGCGTCGTCCTTGAGCGGCACGAACTGGAGCACCTTGCGGTCGATGTCCTCGGTGCCGCGCTCCAGAAGTTTCTTGCGGATGTGGCCGGTGACGGCAACGATGTTGCCCATCAGCACGTCGAGGTCGGGGAATACGGCGTTGTTGACGCTCTGTAGGACGTAGTCGGGCGCGTCGGCCTCGGCGGTGGTGGCCTTGTAGGTGGTGTTGATGAGTCCGTTGCCGAGGGGCTTCACCTCGGCGACGGTGCCACGGATGGCAAACTTTTCGACGATGTTTTTCATGGTGAGTTTATGAGTTTATAAGTTGATCAGTTTATCAGTTGGGTGGGGTTGCTGCGATGCAGCAACAAACACAACGGGAGCGCGGGAGAGACGGAAGGGACACAAAGGGAGCGGCGGGGGGCAGCCAACGGTCAACGGTCAACGGTCAATGGCCAATGGTCAATGGTCAATGATCAATGATCAACGGTCAATGATCAACGGTTCACCAGTTTCTCGCGCCAGTAGTCGGTGATAGTGCGGAAGAGGTGGAGGCGGGTGTTGCCGCCGTAGATGCTGTGGTTGCGGTTGGTGTAGACCTGCTGGCGGAAAGGTATGCCGGCCTGCACGAGGGCTTCGCTCATCTCGTAGAAGTTGCGCACGTGGACGTTGTCATCGGCTGTGCCGTGGACGAGGAGGAGGTCGCCCTTGAGCGCAGCGGCGCGGCTGATGGGGTTGGTGGCGTAGCCGGCGGCGTTCTCCTGCGGGGTGCGCATATAGCGCTCGGTGTAGATGGTGTCGTAGTACTTCCAGTTGCTGGGGGCTGCGACGGCCACGCCGCATTTGAACGTGAAGCCGCCCTGCGCCATAGACATCAGCGTGTTGAAGCCGCCGAACGACCATCCCCAGATGGCGATGCGCGCGCCGTCGACGTAGGGCAGCGAGGCGAGGTAGCGCGCGGCGTGGCACTGGTCTTCGCTCTCCTGCACACCGAGGTTGAGGTAGGTGCTCTGCTCGAAGGCTATGCCGCGCCCGCCGGTGCCTCGGCCGTCGACGCAGGCCACGATGATGCCGTCCTGCGCCCACACGCTCTCAAGCAGGCCGCCCCCGTAGAAGCCGAGGTTCCACGAGTCGGTCACCTCCTGCGAACCGGGACCGCTGTACTGGTACATCACGACGGGGTATTTCTTTGCAGGGTCGAAGTCGCGCGGCTTGACCATCCAGCCGTTGAGCGTGACGCCCTGCGGGGTGGTGAAGGTGAAGAACTCCTTGGTGCCGACGCGGCCTTCGAGGCTGGCGCTCAACTCGGCGTTGTCGGCCAGCGTCGCGGTGGTCTTCGCACCCTCGTTGAGCGTGGTGACGGGCGGCACGGTGGCGCTGCTGTACACGTTGAGGAAGTAGCGGTAGTTGGCCGAGAAGGTGGCCTCGTTGGTGCCGTCCTGGGGCGTGAGGCGCGTCACGCGGCCTTTCTTGTCGGCCACGTAGACCTCCTGGCGCAGGGGGCTGGTGGCGCGTGCGGCGTAGTAGACGCTCTCGGTCTTGGGGTCGTAGCCGTAGAGTTCGGTGACGTCGAAGTCGCCCGACGTGGCCTGGCGCACCAGCTGGCCGCCGAGGGTGTAGACGTAGACGTGGGCGTGGCCGGTGCGACTGCTGATGAAGAGCATACGGTCGCCGAAGAACTGCAGGCTTTCGTAGGCCGTCTCCTTGACGTACTTGTCGCTGGTTTCGCGCACGGCGAGGGTGGCGACGGTGCTGCGCGGGTTGACCATATAGATGTCCATGCGATCCTGGTGGCGGTTGAGCGTGACGACGGCAAGGCGGTCGGCATCGTCGGTGAACTTGATGCGCGGCACGTAGTCGTCCTCGGCCAGGGGGACGTCGAGGGTGCGCACGGCGTGGGAGGCGATGTCGTAGGACAGCACAGCGACGCGCGAGTTGTCGGCGCCTGCCACGGGATACTTGTAGTCATACGAGCCGGGATACTCGTCATTCTCCTCGTGGACGGGGGCGAGGCCCTTGAACATCTGCATGTGGTAGATGGGCACCTGGCTCTCGTCGTAGCGCACCCAGGCCAGCATCTTGGAGTCGGCGCTGAAGTCGAAACTGCGGGCGGTGGTGAACTCCTCCTCGTTCACCCAGTCGGGCAGGCCGTTGATGACCTCGTTGAACTTGCCGTCGGTGGTCACCTGCACCTCGGCGCCGTCGAAGAGGAGTTTGGAGATGAAGAGGTTGCCGTCGCGCACGAAGGCCACCATCGTGCCGTCGGTCGAGAAGAGGGGCTGTTGCTGCGGCCCGCCAGTGGAGAGGGGCTGCACGTGGCCGTTCTGCAGGTTGCAGACGTAGTATTCGGCAGTGAAGGAGTGGCGGTAGATGCCCTTGTGCTGCGTCTCGATGAGCACGGTGCGCCCGTCGGGCGAGATGACGTAGCCCTCGACGCGGCGTATGCCAGCCTTGGCGCCGTGGGTGGCGCAGTCGAAGAGCACGCCGACCTGCTCGCCCGTGCGGAACGAGCGGCGCACAATCTGGCGCTGGTCGTCGGAAATCTGCGTGTAGGTCTCGCCGTCGGCGGCGGGTTCCACGCCATAGATGCGTTCGGGGTAGTAGCGGTACTGCACGACGTCGCGCAGTTCGAGGCCGCGCTGGGCGGATGCCGCAAAGGCGGCGAAAAGAAGCAGGAGGGAGAGAAGCGTTTTGCGGTACATATATATAATACGGAGTATGTATACCTGTGGTTTGCGTTCCCGGCGGTACGTTTGCCGTCGTAGGGGCAAAAGTAGTGTTTTCGGGCGAATGGGCGCAGCGAAACGCCGAATTATTTTGCAAAGCACGTTTGTCGTTTTGGCCAAAAAGCGGGGCGGGCGGCGGCGGAAGAGGCTGAAAACGCGCGAAATGTAAGCGCGCACGGCGGATTTGCTTTATATTTGCGCTATAAGCGAGGCAAAATTCGCACAAATTGTAATGTAAGCAGGAGTTTATACGAGATAAAGTACCGATAGCCGTAGCCGACGGAACTGCGGCGAACAGTAATGGCACTATAACTCCCCCTAACTCCCATATAACTCCCTTATAACCCCCTTTCCAATGAAAATCCCCCTACACAGCGCTCAGAGTACCGAGGGCCGCCGCATGGCCGGGGCGCGCGCGCTCTGGATAGCCGCCGGCATGAAGCGCGAGCAGTTCGGCAAACCCATCGTGGCCATCGCCAACTCGTTCACGCAGTTCGTGCCGGGCCACACCCACCTCCACGAGGCCGGTCAGGTGGTCAAGCGCGAAATTGAGGCGCTGGGCTGCTATGCCGCCGAGTTCAACACCATAGCCGTCGACGACGGCATCGCCATGGGCCACGACGGGATGCTCTACTCCCTGCCCTCGCGCGACATCATTGCCGACAGCGTGGAGTATATGTGCCGCGCCCACAAGGCCGACGCCCTGGTGTGCATCAGCAACTGCGACAAGGTGACGCCCGGTATGCTTATGGCCGCGATGCGACTCAACATCCCCACCGTCTTCGTCAGCGGCGGGCCGATGGAGGCCGGACGCTGGCAGGGACAGAATGTCGACCTCATCACGGCGATGGTCAAGGGCGCGGATACCGGCGTCAGTGATGCTGACCTGACTGAAATCGAGAGCCGCGCCTGCCCGGGCTGCGGCTCGTGTTCGGGCATGTTCACAGCCAACTCGATGAACAGCCTCACCGAGGTCCTCGGCCTGTCGCTGCCCGGCAACGGCACCGTCGTGGCCACCCACACCGAGCGCACCGAACTGTTCAAGAAAGCCGCACGCCTCGTCGTCGGCAACGCCTATAAATACTACCGCGACGGCGACGCTTCGCTCCTGCCACGGGCCATCGCCACGCGCCGCGCCCTGCTCAACGCCATGACGCTCGACATCGCCATGGGCGGCAGCACCAACACCGTGCTCCACCTCCTCGCCGTGGCGCAGGAGGCGGGCGCGGACTTCACGATGGCCGACATCGACGCCCTGAGCCGCCGCGTGCCGTGCATCTGCAAACTCTCGCCCAACACGATGCGCTACGCCGTGCAGGACTGCAACCGCGCGGGCGGCATCCTCGGCATTATGGGCGAACTGGCCAAGGGCGGCCTGCTCGACCTCGACGCGCCGCGCGTCACGGGCCGCACGCTGGGCGAGGACATCGCGGCCTACGACATCACCGCCACTGCCCCCGCCGACAACGCCCAAGCCGTCTACAGCGCAGCCCCCGGCGGCAGGTTCTCCACCGAGATGGGCAGCCAGTCGGAGCACTACGCCACGCTCGACACCGACCGCGCCACAGGCTGCATACGCGACCTGCAGCACGCCTACACCCGCGACGGCGGACTGGCCGTGCTCTTCGGCAATATTGCCGAGGACGGCTGCGTGGTCAAGACAGCCGGGGTGGACGAAAGTTGCTGGAAGTTCAGCGGCACAGCGCGCGTCTTCGACAGCCAGGAGGACGCCTGCGAGGGCATACTCGACGGCACGGTCAAGGCGGGCGACGTGGTGGTCATCACCCACGAGGGGCCCAAGGGCGGCCCCGGTATGCAGGAGATGCTCTACCCCACGAGTTACCTCAAGAGCCGCCACCTCGGCACGCAGTGCGCCCTCGTCACCGACGGGCGTTTCAGCGGCGGCACGTCGGGGCTGAGCATCGGCCACGTCTCGCCCGAGGCGGCCAGCGGCGGTGCCATTGGCAAAATCATCGACGGCGACATCATCGACATCGACATCCCCGCCCGCTCCATCAACGTGCGCCTCAGCGCCAACGAACTCGCCGCCCGCCCGCAGCGCCCCCTCCGGCGCAAGCGCGAGGTCTCAAAGGCTCTCCGCGCCTACGCTTCCATGGTGGCCAGTGCCGACAAAGGCGGCGTGCGCGTGGTTTAACAGAAATAGAAACACTGAAACTCTAGAAACACTAGAGACTCTAGAAACACTAGAGAAACTAGAATCACTAGAAACATTAGTCCCTTTATGCAAAAGACCCTTTCCGGCAGCCGCATACTGATGGAAGCCCTGCTGGCCGAGGGCGTCGACACGCTCTTCGGCTACCCCGGCGGCGCCATCATGCCCACCTACGACGCGCTCTACGACTACCGCGACCGCCTCAACCACATCCTCGTGCGCCACGAGCAGGGCGCCGCCCACGCAGCTGAGGGCTACGCCCGCGTCAGCGGACGGACGGGCGTCTGCCTTGTCACCAGCGGCCCGGGCGTCACCAACACCGTCACCGGCGTGGCCGACGCGATGATCGACAGCACGCCCATCGTCGTCATCGCGGGCCAGGTGGGGGCGGCGATGCTCGGCACCGACGCTTTCCAGGAGGTCGACGTCGTCGACATGATGCAGCCCGTCTGCAAGTGGGCCTACCAGATACGCCGCCCCGAGGACGTGGCGTGGGCCGTGAGCCGCGCCTTCTACATCGCCGGCAGCGGACGCCCCGGCCCCGTCGTGCTCGACTTCACCCGCAACGCGCAGGTTGAGGAGGCCGAATACCACGAGGAGCGCGTGCGCTTCATCCGCAGTTACGTCCCCGTGCCGTCCACGTCGGAGCAGAGCCTGCGCAACGCCGCCGCCCTCATCAACGCCGCCCGTCGCCCGCTGGTACTCGTGGGACAGGGCGTGGAACTGGGCGGCGCACAGGCCGAACTGCGCGCCTTCCTCGAAAAGGCCGACGCACCGGCGGGCTGCACCCTGCTGGGCCTCTCGGCACTGCCCACCGACCACCCGCTCAACATGGGTATGCTCGGTATGCACGGCGCGCTGGCCACCAACCGCATGACACAGCAGGCCGACCTCATCGTCGCCGTGGGTATGCGCTTCGACGACCGCATCACCGGACGCCTCGACACCTACGCCCGCCAGGCCAAGAAGATACACCTCGACATCGACCCCTCGGAAATCAACAAAAACGTGACGGTCGACGTGGCCGTGCTGGGCGACTGCAAAACCACGCTGCCCGCCCTCACCGCCCTCGTCAGCCAAGCCGACCGCGCGGCGTGGCGCGCGGCCTTCACGCCCCACCGCGACGAGGAGCGGCGCATCGTCATCGAGCCGCAAGTACACCCCGCCGACGGCCCGCTGAGGATGGGCGAGGTGGTGCGCCGCGTCACCGAACTCACCGCCGACCGCGCCGTGATGGTCACCGACGTGGGGCAGAACCAGATGATGGCCGCGCGCTACTTCCGCTTCACGCTCCCGCGCAGCGTCGTCACCTCGGGCGGCATGGGCACGATGGGCTACGGCCTGCCCGCCGCCATCGGCGCCACGTTCGGCGCGCCCGAGCGCACCGTCTGCCTCTTCATCGGCGACGGCGGACTGCAGATGACCATCCAGGAACTCGGCACCATTATGGAGCAGGGCGCGCCCGTCAAAATCGTCCTGCTCAACAACAACTACCTCGGCAACGTGCGCCAGTGGCAACAACTCTTCTGGCAGCGGCGCTACTCGTTCACGCCGATGATGAACCCCGACTACGAGCAGGTGGCCACGGCCTACGGCATAGCCAGCCGCACCGTCACGCGCCGCGACGACCTCGACGACGCTATCCGCGAAATGCTCGGCACGCCCGGCGCTTTCCTCCTGCAATGCGCCGTCGAGGAGGAGGACAACGTGATGCCGATGTGCCCGCCGGGACACGACGTCGACGACATGATGCTCACCGTGCAGTAATCCACTTCTCCCCTACCCTTTCAGCCAATGAACAGTAACACTTTCGCCTCCGAGATAGCCACGCCCGAGGCTATGCGCACCGCCTCGAAGTTTCCCGCGCTGGACGACGGCCTGACGTGGTACACGCTCATCATCGTCAGCGAGAACCTCGCGGGCGTGCTCAACCAGATCACCAACGTCTTCACGCGCCGCCAGCTCAACATCGAGAGCCTCAACGTGTCGCCCTCCGGCTTCGAGGGGCTGCACCGCTACACCGTCACCTGCCGCACCGACGAGGCCACCGTGAAAAAGGTCGTCAAGCAGATTGAGAAGAAAATTGACGTTGTGCTGGCCCGCTTCTACACCGAGAACGAGGTCTACGTGATGGAGCAGGCGCTCTACAAGATTGCCACCGCCCGCCTCACCGAGAGCCACGACATTTCCAAGGCCATACGCCAGCACGACGCAAAGATTGTGGAGGTGAACTCCGCCTTCAGCATCGTCAGCATCGAGGGTCTGCCCAACGACATCGTGGCACTGCGCCACAAGTTGCGCGAAGCTGGCGGTATGCTCCAGTTCGTCAGCAGCGGCATCGTCGCCGTCACCCGTTCCGCCAACGAGGAACTCGCCAACCTCCTCGAACGGCGGAAGCGCGAGGAATTGACCATTGAACATTGACCATTGCCATCCGGCATGGATTCGTCGCATAGCCAATGGTCAATGGCAATGTTCAATGTTCAATGCCCCCCCCACCAACTAAACAACTAAAAAACTAATAACCTAAACAACTATGGCACAAATCAATTTCGGCGGCGTCATCGAAGAGGTGGCCACCCGCGAAGAGTTCCCCCTTGAGAAGGCGCGCGACGTGCTCGCCGACGAAACCATCGCCGTCATCGGCTACGGCATCCAGGGTCCTGGCCAGGCATGCAACCTGCGCGACAACGGCTTCCGCGTCATCGTGGGCCAGCGCCCCGGCAAGACCTACGAAAAGGCCGTGGCCGACGGATGGGTGCCCGGCGAGACCCTCTTCGGCATCGAGGAGGCTTGCGAGCGCGCCACCATCGTCTGCATGCTGCTCAGCGACGCGGCGCAGATTGCCCAATGGCCCAACGTTAAGAAGCACCTCACCGCTGGCAAGGCTCTCTACTTCAGCCACGGCTTCGCCATCACCTACAAAGAGCGCACGGGCATCATTCCGCCCGCCGACATCGACGTCATTATGGTGGCCCCCAAGGGGAGCGGCACCAGCCTGCGCACCCTCTTCCTCGAAGGGCGCGGCCTGAACAGCAGCTACGCCGTGTTCCAGGACGCCACTGGGCGCGCCGAGGAGCGCACCCTCGCACTGGGCATCGGCGTGGGCAGCGGCTACCTGTTCAAGACCGACTTCAAGCACGAGGTCTACAGCGACCTCACTGGCGAGCGCGGCGCACTGATGGGCGCCGTGCAGGGGCTGTTCCTCGCACAGTACGAGACGCTGCGCGAGCACGGACACACGCCCTCCGAAGCCTTCAACGAAACTGTCGAGGAGTTCACGCAGTCGCTCCTCCCCATGGTGGGCAAGAACGGCATGGACTGGATGTACGCCAACTGCTCCACCACCGCCCAGCGCGGCGCGTTGGACTGGATGGGGCCGTTCCACGACGCCATCAAACCCGTGATGGAACGCCTCTACCAGAGCGTGGCCAGCGGCGAAGAGGCACAGCGCAGCATCGACAGCAACTCGCAGCCCGACTACCGCGAGAAACTCGAAGAGGAACTGCGCCAGCTGCGTGAGAGCGAGATGTGGCGCACGGGCGAAACCGTCCGCCGCCTCCGCCCCGAAAACAACTGACGCTGTTACTAACCATGCCAAGGAGCGCGGCCTCTGCAAAGGGGTTGCGCTCCTTTTGCGTGTAGAAACTTTTATGGCTGCTGGATTTGTAATACTTTTGCAAGGCAACCTGAAACAACCATGGACACTTACACTTTCCGCGTTGAGCCTTTCTCTGAGGACGTAACGGGTCGGCTCGCTTGGGGCGTGCTGGGCAACACGTTGCTTCGCGTGGCCGAATACAGCGCCATCACCCACGGCTTCGGCTTTGACACCGTACACAAAGACAACTGCGCCTGGGTGCTTTCGCGCTTGCTCATCGACGCGAAAGAAATGCCGCGCACGGGGCAGGAATACGTCATCCGAACATGGGTGGCGCGCATATACCGTCAGTTCACCGACCGTCTTTTCACCATATCCCTCGCCGACGGTACACCTGTGGGTCACGCCGCGAGCGTATGGGCACTCATCAACTTGGCGACGCGCCAGCCCGTGAACCTTGAAACCATAGACAATCCTGGTTTCCACGCAGCGATGGACACGGCCACTGTGTCCGACACCACCTTCACGCGCTGCCGCATCGCGGCCACGACACCCGCGCGCACCATTGACATCGTGCCGTCCGACCTCGACATCAACGGCCACGTCAATTCCATCCGCTATCTTCAGATGGCCACCGATACCGTTTATAATATATATAGGGAACACCTCGACCCGCGCCGCCATCGCCCCGTCCGCGTCGAGATGACCTATATGGCCGAGACGTTCTACGGCGACACGCTCCGCGCATTCGTGCAGCCGCAGGAGCAGCAACCCGATGCCTTTGCGCTCAGCCTCGTGCGCGGCGACGGCACACCAGCCACACGCGCCTTCATCCACTTCGCCTAAGAGCGGGTGCACAACACGGCGGGCGGCAAGTCGGGATACCTCATAGGAAACCCTGGCTTGCCGCCCGCCGTTTCTGTGAAGCGTGCGATAGTGGTCTGCCACGCGGGAGGAACACCGCTGGAACCTTGCCGTTTTTACGGCTGCTCGCGCAGTTGCGACGGCACTTCAAGACGCACGCGGCGCCACACCTCGGTCTGCGGACGCTCGCTGTTGGGCATCATGAAGCGCAGGCGCATCTCGCCCTTTTCCTCGTCGAGTGTGTATTCCATCATCACCTCAACGCCCTGTAGTTCGGGGGCTACGACGCTGCGGCGCGTGCGCTCGCTGTAGTACTTGTCGCTCACCACGCGGAAATCACCCTCTTGCGTAATGAACGAAGGGGCTTTGTGGAAAGCCATCACGAAGTTGGTAAAATGGCCGTCCCCCTGCAACACTTTCCAGACGGGCAGGAAGACCTCGGTCTCCACGCCAGCGCTGTCGGTCACGACGTTCACCTGCTGCCACACACCCACCAGGCGGAAGTGAACTGGCAGGGCATCGGGCTGTCCCTGGGCTGCCATCTGGCGGCGGTGGCGTCCCTGTTGGCTTTGCTGGGGCTGGTTTTGCTGCTGTTGGGGTTGTTCGGGCGTCTGCGCCTGAAGCGTGAAGGGGAAGAGCAGTGCGGCGACTGCCAGAATCATTCCTATTCTTTTCATGGTACAATGGGGTTTTAACGTTTCACGGCGCAAGTTACGAACAAAAACCAAAGGCGTGCAAAACTTTAACATTTTTCTTGCATTTTGCGCCTTTTCGACGCACTGTGGAATGGCCTCACGCGCGTTTTTCGCACCCATCGGCAACATCACGACTGCCCGTGGTGCACAAAGCGCTCCTCGGCCAGACGCTCGTAGCGCGTGCCAGGCTGCCCGTAATTGGCAAAGGGGTGGATGGCAATCCCACCGCGCGGGGTGAAGAGACCCAGCACTTCGATGTACTTGGGCTTCATCAGTTCCGTAAGGTCGCGGCGGATGACGTTCACAGCGTCCTCGTGGAAACCGCCGTGGTTGCGGAACGAAAAGAGATAGAGTTTGAGGCTCTTGCTCTCGACCATGCGCTGCGCGGGCACGTAGCGGATGATTATTTCGGCAAAGTCGGGCTGCCCGGTGATGGGGCAGAGCGTCGTGAACTCGGGACAGCGGAACGTGACCCAATAGTCAGCGTCCGGGTGGCGGTTCTCAAATGTTTCGAGCACCGTCGGATCGTAGTCCTGGCTGTATGCCGTCGGACGCCCCAGGGCTTGCAGTCCCTCGGCGGCGCGTGATGTCGTTTTTTCCATGGGTTTAGGTTGTTAAGTATTGGGAACGTCGGCGTTCCTGGTTCGAAGGTATTTTTCCAACCCCTCGCGGCGCAGTTTGCAGGCGGGGCACTCGCCGCACCCGTCGCCCACCACGCCCCGATAGCACGTGAGCGTGCAGTGGCGTATGAGGTCGAACACACCGAGCCGGTCGGCCATGGCCCAGGTTTCGGCCTTGTCGAGCCACATCAGCGGCGTGTGGATGCGAAACTGCGCGTCCATCGCGAGGTTTAGCGTCACGTTGAGCGAGCGGACAAAGGTGTCGCGGCAGTCGGGATAGCCACTAAAATCGGTTTGGCCCACCCCAGTGACAAGGTCGAAGATGCCCCGCTCGCGGGCAAAGACGGCGGCGATGCTCAAAAAGAAGAGATTCCGCCCCGGCACGAACGTATTGGGCGGTCCGTCGGCGGGCTTCGTGGCGTCCATGGCCACAGTGCTGTCGGTGAGGGAGTTGCTGCCCAGCGTGCCAATCAGCGGCACGTCGAGCGCGGCAAACGGCACGTCGGCCTCGCGGCAGATCGCTTCCGCGATGGCCACTTCCTGCACGTGCTGCTGGCCGTAGCGGAACGTGAGGGCGTGAACGCGGGCAAAGTGTGCCTTTGCCCAGAAAAGGCAGGTGGTGGAGTCCTGGCCGCCGCTAAGGACGACAAGGGCGCTTTGGGGTTCCAGCATGTAAGTCTTGTTTTTAACGAGGTGTGTCAAGCACTCGGACGGCACGCCGCCCACACCGCAGGCGCACGGTGCGCCTGCAAATGCGCCGCAAAGGTAATGATTATTTGCCATTGCCAATGGCCAAAGTTCCTTTATCCGCACTGAAACAGCGCAGATGCCCGCCGTCCACAAGCATCAAGCCCACAAAACGGGGCTAAACTCCGCAAGCACCATGCTTAAAGACGAAGCGGCGCGACGGAAAAGGCTCGGCACTGTTTTTGCAATGGGACGGCGAAACACTTATGCCAAACATAAAAACGCGAAATATGTGGATGATTCTGTTTTTGGCCATTCCGCTCGCCGGACTGGCCTATGTGGGCTGGCACGTCTGGACACTGCTGCCCCTCGCCGCCGTGTGGAAAGCGTCCGCCATCGCCCTGGGCGTGGCCTGCTTCCTGCTGCTGTTTCTTGATGTCACAGGACGTCTCGACAGCCTGCCTCTCGGTCTGGCCCGTCCGCTCTACGAAGTGGGCACGTCCTCCATCGTCGTGCTGCTCTACCTCGTGATGCTGTTCCTGGCGCTCGACCTCCTGCGGCTCACGGGCATCGTGCCGCGCACGTGGCTTCACGCCAATGCCTACACGTCCGTAGCCGTGCTGGTGGCCATGCTTGCCATTTTTGTCTACGGCAACCTGCACTATCGTGACAAGCAACGGGTCGAGCTGTCGCTCACCACGTCGAAGCCACTCCCCCGCAGTTACAAAATAGTCATGGCCAGCGACCTCCACCTGGGCTACCACAACACGCGCCGCGAACTTGCGCGTTGGGTTGACCTTATCAACAAAGAGCAGCCCGACTTTGTGCTCATCGCCGGCGACATCATCGACATCAGTGTGCGCCCCCTGCTCGAAGAGGACATGGCCAGTGAGTTCCGCCGACTGAACGCGCCGGTCTACGCTTGCCTTGGCAACCACGAATACTACAGCGGTTCGCCCCAGGCCCAGCGTTTTTACAACGAGGCTGGCATCCGCCTGCTGCGCGACGAAGCGGCGGTCATCGACAGTGCCATCACAGTCATCGGGCGCGACGACCGCACCAACTTGCGCCGCAACAGCGTGGAGCGCCTTGTGGCCGGGACCGACCGCCACAACTACACCATTGTCCTCGACCACCAGCCCTACGACTTGGAGCGCAGCGAGCACGCCGGGGTCGACTTTCAGCTGAGCGGCCATACGCACCGAGGCCAGGTGTGGCCCATTTCGTGGGTCACCGACCGCCTCTACGAATGCTCGTGGGGGAGCCACCGGCGCGGGGCAACGGACTACTACGTTTCGAGCGGCCTCGGCATCTGGGGCGGAAAGTTCCGCATCGGCACGCAGTCCGAATACGTCGTCGCCACGCTCACCAACGGACAACCTTGAATGCCCCCAGCACGCCACCTGGCGCAGCCACGTATTTTTTTTAACAGACAAAAGAACACCCGTTAGGGGGATAATGCTTACCTTTGCCTCGGTTTCGGAAGAGAAATGCCGGAACCGAGGCATCTGTCTATTATTTCGCGCTAAACTGAAAAGACGTAGGAAACCTTTTTAGGAATAGTTCGGAAGAACGACAGTGGGAACAAGCGTAGCGGTTTATGTTCCCCAGACTACACACAGTATGGATGCTCACGCCCAAATGGCGTAGTGCTGCCTTATTTGTAGTCAGGGGTTCCTATTATTCCTACGTCTGCCCCGAAGTTTAGCGCATAAGGCTGGCTCTACGCCTTTTTATGCGCATCTGTGAGGGCCAGGACAGCATCACTTCGGGCTACAGGCAAAAGCCGGTGCCACATGCGCAAGCCCCTCCTGCGCAACAAAACAAACGGCAGGCCGCACGGCGGCGGGACATATCCCCGCACCGTGCGGCCTGTTGCCACGAAAAAGTTTTTTTATAAGCCAAAGAAAAATTTATTTAAGCCAAAGAAAAAATTCTTTGGCTCAAAGAAAAATCCTTTTGGCCTATGAAAAAGATTGCTTGCGGCAGGAAGTACGTTCAATCCCAAAGGGGTTCCAGATAACAGGCCGGGGCAACGCCCCGGTTTCGGCGACTATTAAAACCAACCTCGGAGAGGTTGCACAAAATCTCATATAAAATTGTCCTTGTGCAACCCCGCTGGGGTTGGTTGTTGAATTACTGCTTACCCGGGGCGTTCTTTGCAGAGCAAAGCGGCAAAGCCGAGCGGCCCAGTCTATCTTCTGATACCCCCTCTGGGGGTAAGAGCTGTCGGCAGCCCCAAACAAAAAAAATAAAACAGCCTCCTCCCCTACTCCATCCGCAGGACGGCGGCGCGCTCCTGGCCGGTGCGGCGGTCGAGGTAGGTGACGGCGGTGCCGGAGGGGTCGAGGCCGGGCAGCCCCGTGGTGAGGGCGGCACGCGCGTCGGCTTCGGTGAGCCGCCGGCTGCCGATGGCCACAATGGGGTCGCCGCTCTGGATGCCGTCGGGGCGGGCATCCCACACCATCCCGGCCACAATGCGCCCGTCAAGCACGGTGAGCACGGCGTTCCATTCGGGTGTGTAGGCGTCGGGCACGGAAGCGGCGTCGCGCGGCAGGAAGTAGAAAAAGCCCTCCTCGAAGTCGAGCACCACGTCGCCGTAACCGAGCAGCGCGGAGCCGATGCGGGAGTCCGGCGCGTCGGTCGTGATGGTCGTCACGCGGGCGAAGGGCGCAGCACCGACGTAGAACTTGGGCAGCAGCAGCCGCCACTTTTGCGACATCTCCTCCACGCCCGCAGCACCGGCGGAGAGCGTGCCGACGCCCTGCGCCAGCAGGCGCACACTGGCAGTGTCGGCGGCGAGGCGGCGGTAGGTGGAGGCCGACATCTCGTAGAGCGCGTCGGCACCGCTGTCGAACATCACGGTGTCGACCTGCGTGCCCACCCTGACGGGGAGCATCGGTGCGCCGCCGTCGAGGAGCATTTCGGTGCAGTAGTTGTAGTCGAGCGACAGGCTGTCGCGCTCGTCGGTAAGGATGAAGAGGCGGCGCGAGCCGTCGAACTTGGTCACGCCCTGCGCCATAAGGTTCACGCCGATGATGCCGTCCACACCGAACATCTCCAGCGGGTTTCCCTCGGGCAGCACCATGGCCTGCAACTGCATGAAACTGAAGCCGCCCAGCACCAGGCGGTCGAGCATCGCCACGCGCACGGTGACGGGCTGCCCGTTGGAGTCCCAG
Source organism: Bacteroidaceae bacterium (assembly GCA_017933995.1). GTDB lineage: Bacteria > Bacteroidota > Bacteroidia > Bacteroidales > Bacteroidaceae > Alloprevotella. The sequence continues at coordinate 15,548 of JAGBKI010000025.1, forward strand.
AAACGCTGCGTCTGCCCGCCGCTCACCCCGGCGCGGCGCGCGAAGTCGGCGGTGAGGCTGCACGGCGCGCCCGTGTCGAGCAGAAACTTGCCCGTCTGCCCGCCAACGGTGGCGCGCACGTACATCTTTCCGCCCTCCATCACGTAAGGCGCGGACATATAGAACGCGCGCACGGGCAGAGCCGAGGCAAGGAGCAACAAGAGGGAAACGGAAAGAGTACGAAAGAAAAGGCGCATTGTTATGGGCTTTATGGGGGAACTGGGCTTTATGGGCGTCTGCCGGACGGATTTAACCTCTTAAACTTCTTAAACCTTATTAAACCTCGTAACTACTCTCCCAGCACCTTCTTCACTTCCGCAATCAGGCCGGCGGGCGATTGGAAGCCGACCACCGTGCCCTTGACCTGGCCGTCGGCGTCGAGGATGACCATTGTGGGATAGGCGGACACGCCCCAGCGCTTGGCCAGTTCGATGCCCTCGCCCTTCTCCATGTCAATCTGCACGCTGACAAAGCGCGGGTTGAAGTAGGCGCCCACCTCGGCGTTGGGGAACGTCTGGCGCGCCAGCATCTTGCACGGGCCGCACCACGTCGTGTAGCAGTCCACGAAGACCATCTTGCCCTCTTTGCGGGCCTGCGCCAGGAGTTCGTCGAGCGAGCCGGTGGAGAACTGTATGCCCTCGGCGGCTGCGGCGGGACGCTCCAGCTGGTCGGCAATGTCCTGGTAGGCGCGCCCGTAACTGCTGCGCACAGCCTTGTAAGCCTGCTCGCGCTCGCGGTAGTAGTCGATGAGGGCGCGGCGCTCCTGCTCGGTGGGTTCCTCGAACTTCAGGGAAATCTCCACCATCGTGCGCAACTGGATGTCGTCAATCTGCGGCAGCAGGCGCAGCACCTCCTCGTAGTGGTGGGGGCGGTAGGCACGCACGATGGCATAGAACGTATAGGCCGAAAGCGTGTCGGGCAGGCCGTCGCGCTGCATGGCCACGAACACGTCGGTCAGCGCCGAGGGGTTGAAAGGCTCGGTGTCGATCATCATCGTGTAGAGTTTCGACACGTACATCTGGTTGAGCAGCGTGTTCACCTCCTCGGCGCCTACGGACTTCTCGAACTTGGCGCGGTTGTCCACCATAAAGCGGCACATCTCGCTGTCGAGGCCCTGGCTGGCGCGCTGCTTGACGATGAACCAGTTTTCCTTCTTCACATAGTCGGCGGGCGTGAGTTGGTCGAAGTACTGGGGCAGCACAAGCTTATAGAGGCTGTCCTCGCCCGCGTCGTAGAGGGCGGTGACGTAGGCGCCGAGCAGTTTCTTGGAGCGGTCGCCGCCCAGATAGGCCGCCGTCGTGCCGCGCAGCGACGTCTTGGGGCTGAGGGCCGCCGAGACTTTCTCCTGGAAAGTGGGCAGGGGCGCGCCGCCCACGATGCGGTGGATGACCTCACCCTGGCTGTCGAGCACCAGGTAGTGGGCGAACGACGTGATGCCGTAGCGCTCGGCTATGTAGCGGTTCTCGCGCTGCGTCACGTCGATGAACAGGCACACGAAGTTCTTGTCCATCCAACGGCAGAAGGCGTCGTCACTGAACACCTGGCCGTTCATGCCGTGGCAGGGGCGGGCGAAGTCGGCGAAGGCGTTGAAGAAGATGGGCTTCTTCGACTTGCGCGACTGCACGAGGGCTTGCTCAAGCGTGTAGACGTAGTTCATCTTGACCAACGCGGCCAGCGAATCGCCGTCGGCGTAGGTGCTGGGGCCCTGCTGGGCGCGCAGCGAGGGCGTGGCGGAAAGGAAGAAAAGCGCACAGAGCGCGGCTGAAAGTGTACGTTTCATAGGGATGTCTTGTTGTTTCCTAAGTGTTTTTGCAGGCCGCATCGGAGCGGCCACGTGCGGCTGCCGAAATAAGGCAGCGGGCAAAAGTACAAAAAAATCGCAAGGCCGGAAGCGCGCCACGCCCCGGCCTTGCGGTTTTATGCTTTTTTAAGCAGCGGTATATCAGGTTTACTTTACAATCACCTTGCGTCCGTTCACGATGTAGACGCCTCCGCTGACGGGCTTGGCCACGCGGCGGCCTTGCAGGTCGTAGACGGCGGAGCCGCCTGCCGTGGTGCCGTCGGCGTTCAGCCTTGCCACGCGGGTGGTCTCGTCGTCGAGGTAGAAGCGGACGGAGATGCCCGTGAGGCGGTTGTCGTCGGTTTCGTTGTCGACGAGCATGGCGTTGGTGATGCTGGCGATGCGCTTGGCCTCGTCCATAGCCTCGTCGGCGATGACCGAGAGGGTGAAGGCGAGGGCGGCCTGGGGCATGGCGTTGCCCGTGGAGGAGTAGACGCTGACGCGCCAGTGGCGTTCGTCGAGGCGCGCCAGGCTGTGGCTGTAGCCCATCAGTTCGTCGGGCAGCGTGATGCCGGTGAGCTGCATACCCTCGGGCAGCGTCACGTCGAACTGCACGCCGCTGTAGTCGCCCTCAAGCACATTGAGCGTCAAAGGCATCTGCGCCTCTTCGCCCACTGTGCCCACGAACGACGTGGCTGAGAACTGGCCGTCGGCCACGGGCAAGTGGAGCTGGCGCAACTGCGTGTTCTGCTGCTCCATCACAAGGCGCACGATGGCCTGCACGTCGGCCTGCGTCACCTCGCCGTCGCCGTCCACGTCGGCCAGGGCGAGGTCGATGTGGGCGGGTGCGAAGCCCAAGACATGGCTGAGGGCGCATACAGCGTCGGCGGTGGTGATGTAGCCGTCGCCGTTGGCGTCGCCGAGGAGGTCGTCGGTGGCGACGGGCGTTTCGTCGTCGAGGTCGTAGGCCGTGAGGTTGCGGAAGATGTAGGCGGCGCGTTTGGCAAGCCACGTCTTGGCGTTGTTGGTCTGCGTGATGTAGCTGTCGCCGTCGCGCCACTTCGAGTAGTTGTGCACGAACGACGGGTTCACGTAGTCGTAGTAGTCGTCGCAGTATTCGATGAGTTCATCAAGGCCGCCGTCGTTGATGAAGTGGTACCACAGGGCGTAGTACGCCTTCTGCACCTCGTCGCTGCCGCGCAGCAGCTGGCGGAAGAAGGGGATGCCGGTGCCGCTGCCCGTGAGGAGGTCGCTCTCGGCGGAGTTGATGAAATACTGATAGGTGCCGTCGTAGCCGTAAGCCCAGTCGAAGTCCCACAGGGGGCCGAAGACGTAGGGCGACTCGTAGTTGAGCGTGAAGCCGTCCAAGATGTCGTAGGCCAGGGCGTTCTCGTTGTAGAGGAAGATGCTCTTGGGGTGTTTCAGCTCGCCGTTGCGCGAAAAGTCGGTGACGAACATATAGCGCGCAAAGGCGTCGATGTCGAGCCAGTCGTCGAAGTCGCCACCCCGCACGGCGTAGGTGAAGTCGCTCCAGTGTTGCAGGATGGCCTGCTTAGTGGCCAAGGCGAGTTCCTTGTCCTCGATGTCGTCAATGTCGGGCTCGTGGATTTTCGTGGCGATGCTGTAGGCGTTGTTGTTGTCGTAGGTTTCGCCGTAGAGTTGGTACGTGTCGAGTTCGAGCATAAAGGCGGCACTCTCGTCGAGGAGGTCGATGCTGTTGTTGCTGAAGCCTACTTTCTCGGTGAAGTTGTAACTGCCCCGGTAGTCGCCGTTGATGTAGAGTTCCACCGGCACAATGTGGTTGGCGCCCGCTGCCTGCACCATGTCGGCCATCTTCATGGCGATGGCGTTGGTGGTCATCGAGCCGGTCTGCTTGTTGGCCAGCAGCACCCAGCTCTTGCCCTTTTTCAGGTTGAAGAGTTTTTGCTTGGTCTCGAACTTCAGGCGGTAGGGGTTCTTTGTGCTGCTGGTCTGCCCGCCCCACGAGCTGTTGCCTCGGCCTTTTATCTGCACGGCGGTTGCGGGGAAGTTGGGGTAGACGCCCGCACCGTCGACGCGGATGGTGGCGTTGAGGTACGTCTCGTGGGCGATGTCGGTCAGGGATGCGCCACCGTCGAGCGTGATGTAGACGGCGGGAACGTTGTACTCGCCGGTGGGGTGGTCGGTGAGCCAGTCGACGTGGACGGTATACTCACGCCCGAACGGATGCCAGGCGCCCGACTCGGCGGGAACGAGCACGACGGGCGCGTCGGGGTTGCTGATGTCGGAAATCTCGCCGCCAGCGGGCGCGTAGACCTGGTGGTCGGGCGAGCATACCATATATATAATGTCGCGGTCGAAGCGCTGGCGCGTCACCTTGCTCTGCTGCCGCACGCCGTCCACATAGACCGTGGCGGCGGGGTCGCTGGTGGTGAACGAGGCCGTGAGGCGCTTGCCGATGGCGCTGCCCACCTCAAGGTTGATGACCTCGGGCAGCACCATACCCACACCGATGATGGGTTCATCAATGGCCACGACGTCGGCGGGCAACTGGTCGTTGTACTTGTTGTTGAACTTGTAGGTCACGAAGCGCGGCAGGCTTGCGGGCGTTTCGTTGGAGAGGCTCACGATGTCGTCCTCGGGATAGTTGAACGCTTCGCCGGCAGTGGTGCGGACGGTGAAACTGCCCTCGGGCTGGCGCAGCGTATCGGCCACGAGCGAGACGGGGAAGACGTCAATCTGGCCGCTGCGGAGCGTGACGAAGAGTTTTTCGCCCGTGAGCAACGGCGCGCCCGAGGCGTCGTAGACCGTCACGCTGCACGTGGCCTGAACGCCAGAGCCGTCCTTGGCGCGGGCAGTGATGGTGGTCGTGCCCTCGGAGACAGCCGTCACGGTGCCGTCGGTCGTGACCGTGGCCACGCCCGTGTTGCTGCTCGACCAGGCGAGATCGGTCTTGGTGGCGTCGTCGGGGCTGATGGTGGCGGGCAGTTTGTAGGTATCGCCTGCGGGAATTTTCAGCGCCGTGCTGCCCAACGTGATGTCGCTCACCAGGACGCGCGCGGCTGTAACCTCGACCAGTTCGAACTGGCAACCGGGGTCGCTGATCTCGGTATAGTTGATGATGGTGGAGCCTGCGGCCTGCTGCGGAGCGGCGCAGAGGTAGACGGACGTGTAGTAATAGTAACTGTTCTCGTCGCGCTTGAAGGCGTAGACACCGCCGCCGCGCTCCACCGCCTCATAATAGACGGGCGTGTCGGAGAAGACGCTGTAGGTGGAATAGCCCGCAGCGTTGCCCAGATATTGCTCGCGCCCCACGTTGTAGAAACAGTAAAGGCCGTCGCTGTTGCGCGTCACCGTCCACTGCGCGTTGGGGTCGGTCTCGTCCACGTCGGCATAGTACAGTTCGGTGGCCACGCTGCGTGACTTCGAGGTCACACCGGCCACGACGGGAGCCGTTTCGGAAACGTCGGGGTTGTAGACAATGTAGCCGAACTCCTGCGTGTTGTGCAGCAGGTAGGTTTTCGACGCGTCCCACAGCCCGCCGTCCGAGGGTTCCGTGCCGCCGCCCGTGCCGTCGTCGTACTTCACCTCGTTGCCGTCCTCGTCATAGACGTGGAAATAGCCGTTGGCGCTGAAGTAACTGCTTTGGTACGTGCCCATCAGGTTCGTGCCAGTGCGCAGGTTGAAGTAGTAGCCGGTTTCCTCGGCGTTCTGGATGACCATATTGCCGCCCGACTGCACGAAGTTCCAGCGCGCGTAGCCGTCGATGGCCTCGTCGGTGAACGTGAGGTACTTGCAGTTGGTCTCATACGTGTCCACCCACGCCAGGTAGCGGCCGGTGACGGCGTTGCGTATGGTGTAGGCGTCGCCGTCGGCCTCAAGGTACCAATAGCCGTCGGCGGCCACGGTGTAGTAGTCACGGACGTAGTAGATTTCATAGTCCACGCCGTGGTAACTGCCGGGGGCGACGTAGCCCGTGGCGTAGTCGCACGAAATGTAGTAGCGCTTCCCGCTCTCGAAGTTGTAGCCGGGCGTGGCGGCCACAGCGGAGAGCAGCGCAGCGATTGACAAGGTTAGCGAAAGCAGAATTCTTTTCATAGCGCGTAGTATTGCTTCTGAAATGTTATTTCCCAATTAAACGCGCCGCCGCGTGGACATGCATCACGACAGGGCGGCGCAAATTTACGCAAGAATTTGACACAGACGCGATGCAACCGTTTCTTTTTCAACCCACTTGGCAAAAAGTGACAACGAAATGGCCGTTTGAACCGCCCACAGTCCAGCTTTTGCCAGAAAAGCATGGTAACAGACGGCTTGCAAAGCAGTTTTTGCTTACTTTTGCCCAAAACGAAAAGCAGAAGAACAAGGCGCAGTACAAACAAAACGCATTTGAAATCTTTTTCACCCCCTCACAGCACGACTCCGTATTATATATATATATGAAAGCCCAAAACATCAACACAGCCCCCCGCGCCGAACGCTGCGTGCTCGTGGCCCTCACCACGAAGCGCCAGGACGAGCGCAAGACGGAGGAATACCTTGACGAACTCGAATTTCTGGCACGCACGGCGGGCGCTGAGTGCCTGGCGCGCTTCATGCAGAAGGCCGACGGCCCCAGCGCCGTGACCTACGTGGGCACAGGCAAGTTGCAGGAGATACGCGACTACATAGCCGCCCGCGAAGACGGCGACGAGGCCGTGGACCTGGCCATCTTCGACGACGAACTGACGGCCAAGCAACTGCAGAACATCGAGAAAGCCCTACAGGTGCGCGTGCTGGACCGCACGTCGCTCATCCTCGACATCTTCGCGATGCGCGCCCGCACGGCCAGCGCCAAGACGCAGGTGGAACTGGCGCAGAACCAGTACCTGCTGCCGCGCCTGCGCCGCATGTGGACGCACCTGGAACGCCAGGGCGGTGGCTCGGGCGGCGGGGGCGGCAAAGGCATGGTGGGGCTGCGCGGGCCGGGCGAGACGCAGCTCGAAATGGACCGCCGCATCATCCTCTCGCGCATGGCGCTGCTCAAGAAACGCCTGGCCGAAATCGACAAGCAGAAGACCACGCAGCGGCAGGGGCGAGGCCGGCTCATTCGCGTGGCCCTCGTGGGATACACCAACGTGGGCAAGAGCACGCTCATCAACCTGCTGTCGGGCAGCGACGTCTTCGCCGAGAACAAACTCTTCGCCACGCTCGACACAACCGTGCGCAAAATCATCGTGCAGAACCTGCCCTTCCTACTGAGCGACACGGTGGGCTTCATCCGCAAACTGCCCACCGAACTGGTCAGTTCCTTCAAGAGCACGCTCGACGAGGTGCGCGAGGCCGACCTGCTGCTGCACGTCGTCGATGTGTCGCACCCCGACTTCGAGGAGCAGATTGACGTCGTGACGCGCACGCTCTCCGACCTGGGCTGTGCCGAAAGCCCCGTCATCACCATCTTCAACAAGATTGATGCCTACCGCTGGACGGAAAAGGAACCCGACGACCTCACACCGCCCGGGCGCGAGAACGTCTCGCTCTCCGACCTGCGCCGCACGTGGATGGCGCGCCTGGGCGACGACACCATATTTATAAGTGCGCGCGAGCGCACGGGCCTCGAAGACCTGCGCGCCATGCTCTACCGCCGCGTGCGCGAACTCCACGTACAGAAATACCCCTACAACGACTTCCTCTTCACCCAGTACGACGAGGCGGGAAATGCGTATTAGATAAGAATAAGGTTAGAGCGAAAAGTGTAGTTACGCCTTACCGTGGTTTTGACCCTTCGAAATCCTTTCTCCACATGTCCCGTTACATTTTATCCATTCTTACATTCCTTTTTCCCCTCTTTGCTTCCGCCCAGCCAGGCATCACAACAGCTTACGACGAACCTGCCGACAACTACGCCTACGACCGTTCGGGCTGGGCGCGGGTAAATGACGGCCTGAACCTCACATGGACCACGCGCGACGAGCACGCCCTGAAGTACGAAGCACCCGCCGCCCCGCTGGTGCGCGACACCACCGTGCGCGCCTGGCGCGGCGAGCGCATCGGTGTGGAGGCGCTTCTCTACACAACTAAACCTATGCAGCCGCTGCGCGTGAGCCTCGGCACGTTGGCGGGGCCGGACGGCGGACGCCTCTCTGCGGAATGTGGGCAGGCGCGCTTCGTGCGCTATGTCCTCAGCGACGAGAAAGAGGGCTGCGGTGCCAACCCGCGCACGTCGACCACGCGGTTGCGCCCCGACGTCATCGACCGCGACGAGCCGCTGTCGATTGAGGCCAACTCCGTGCGCCCCGCGTGGGTCACGGTCGAGGTGCCGCGCGATGCCGCGCCCGGACGCTACACCGCCCCGCTCCTCGTCAGCGACGCCGCCACGGGGCGTGCGCTCGCCGCCATCGTGCTGCGCGTGGAGGTGCTGGGACACACGCTGCCCGCCTCCGCCGACTACGCCTTCCGCCTCGACTACTGGCAGCAGCCGTTCAGCGTGGCGCGCTACTACGGCCTTGAGCCGTGGAGCCAGGAGCACTTCGACGCCCTGCGCCCCTTTATGGAGATGCTGCGCCGCGCGGGACAGCGGTGCGTCACGGCCACCCTCTTCTACGAGCCGTGGGGCGAGCAGAGCAACGACCCGCATGGTGCGATGGTGAAAACCGTCCGTCTCAGCGACGGCTCGTGGCAGTACGACTACACGGTCTTCGACCGCTGGGTGGAGTTCGCGGCGGGGTGTGGCATCACGGGCGAAATCAACTGCTACTCGATGATTCCCTGGAACAAGACGTTCCGCTACTACGATGAAGCCCTGCGCCGCGACACGGATTTGGTCTGCGAGGTGGGAAGCCCCGAGTACGAAGCGTTGTGGACGCCGTTCCTCAAAGCCTTTGCCAAACACCTCCGCACGAAAGGCTGGTTCGACCGCACGGCCATCGCCATGGACGAGCGCGGGCTGGAGGACATGCTGCGCGCCTACGACTTGTTGCAGCGCACCGTGCCGGGAATGAAGATGGTGCTGGCCGGCAACCGCCACGAGGAACTCGTCGACAAACTCTCGGACTACAGCATCGCTTCCGGCCAGCGTTTCACGCCCGAGGAAATCAGCCGCCGCCGTGCGCGCGGCTGGCACAGCACGGCCTATTATTGCTGCTCCGAACCCGCCCCCAACACCCTCACGCACAGCCTCCCCGCCGAGAACGCCTACTGGCCGCTCTTCTGTTTCGCAAACGGCTTCGACGGCCTCCTGCATTGGTCGTTCATTGACTGGACGGACGACCCGCTGCGCGACTCGCGCTTCAAACTGTTCCCCGCCGGCGACACCTATCTGGTTTATCCCGGCCCGCGCAGCAGCGTGCGCTACGAACGCCTGCTCGAAGGCATCCAGGCCGCCGAGAAGGCGCGCATCCTGCGCGAGCGGTACACCGCCGACGGCGACACCGCAGCCTTGCAGCGTCTCGCCGCCGCTCTCGATCCTTTTGCCGAGGGTGTGCCAAACCCGAAAAAGCCCGTGGCCGAGAGCCTGAATGAGTTGGAAGCGCTCCTCAATAACTACTGATAGCGCAGAAGCCCTACTAAAACAGGCAGACGGCGTTTTGCGCTGTCTGCCTGTTCCTTTGTTTTCAACGGGAAAACTATAACGATCCGTTTGCGTGCTCAATCGCCTACGCCCTCAAGGTCGAAGGTGATGGAAACACCTTTATAGTTAGTGAATTTGCCCCGATAGCCATAGCCGTCAAGTGTACCGACAAATTTGCCGATGTACTTGCCCGTGCCACGCTCAAGTGCATTAACGACGAGGTTGCCGCTGGCAGCATCGTAAGAAACGACGCGGATGTCGCGGGTGTAGTTGAGGAAACTGTAATAGCCCGTGCGCCCATTGATATCGAGCACACAGTCATTGTCGCCCCCAATGCGCCCCATCAGTGTGCAATAAAGTTGTACAGAAGGCTTTGACGGAGTTGGGGCGGGCGCCTCAACTTTGGGTCGGGCTGGTTCAACCACTGGCGTCGCAGTTTTAACCACAACAGTGTCCACCACAGTCGTAACCGCTGTGGTGACATGCTGCGTCGAATTGCTCAGCGCGAAGTATAGCGCCACGCCAATAGCGACACAAAGCAACACGCACAAGGTGGCAATGATGGCACGGCTGCGATTGCCCGATGCGGGTGTTTCTCTCACGGGTTGCGCAGCGCGCGTGATCGGTCGCCCGCAATTTGGGCAAAAAGAGTCGGTGATGGCAACCGGATTACCGCAGTGGTTGCAAAGGAATTGAGGCATTGTTGTGTACTTTTATGTTTGGACGGAAAAGGTCAGCGGATAAACGTCACTGCGATGACAATGAGCGTGATGAACAGCACGACGCCGAGGAAGGCCAACCAGGCGAGCGCAATTTCGCGGCTCTTGTCGGCAGGTTTATGCGAGAAGGCTTCGGGCTGGTACTTAGGCGAGGGGCCATAGTCGTTCGTACCAGGGTCGGAGTCTTTGAAGAACCAGAAGAACGACATGGGATGGAGGCACCACCAGCCACAACGCCCAATGTCGTGCAGGCGACGCACCACTGGGGCTATCCACAGGATGAGGAACACGATGGCTCCCACGACGGGCAGAAAGCCACAGAGCAGCAGGGCAAAAGGCGGCAACATCACCATGTAAGGGAAAAACTCGGAGCGGCGCGAACGCCCAGAGATGGTGAACGTTTTGCGGAACATGCTGTCAAACACAGCATCGCCCAAATCCATCGGGGCAGCAATCTTTGCGCCACAATGCGGACAGCGCCATGCATCGCGCGCCACCGCCTCCCCGCAGGCGGGACAGGCTTTGAGGTTCTTGGAAGTGCGGGCTGGGGCGCTCGCACTTGGAGGTTCGGCCACATGCGTGTCCTCTTCCGAAGCACTTATGCGCGTGGCTTCATCATCGGGGCGGCAGTCGCTGGCGGGACGGCCACAGCACGAACAAAAGTTGTAGGAGTCGGGAAACATGTTCCCGCAGTCGGGGCATTGAAGAAGCTGTGACATGGTGTTGATATGGGGGGTAGGTTTCCTAAAGTTAGCAACTGCGTGCGGTTGCAGTGGCAAAGGTAAGGCAAAGCCATGGACGGGCAAGCCCGGAAACGATTTTTCTCTTTCATAGCAAGGCGAAGGCTGGCTGTGGCAGCGTGCCCAGATGCACAGCGTCCACAAAATAAACACCCCGCTGCGTCGCATTCACATGGGTTTTGCGTATTTTCGCGGCGGAAACAACAACAAAAACAACTATACCCATGAAAAAGACGCTCATTCTCCTTATGCTCGTCCTCCCTTTGCTGGCCGTCGCTCAGCACAACGACGAAAGCAAATACCTCAAAGGCGCTGTGCCAGTCGAAAACGGCTTCGTCGTGTTCCGCCACCACTTCAACTGCACTGGCAAGTCGCAAGAGGAAATCCGCGCAGCCTTGGTGCAATACGTCAAGGACAACGTGGTGAAAGGCCCGAACGCACTGCCGCAGGCACGTCTCACTGACAGCGGCGACAGCACGGGCTACATTGCCGCCAGCATTGAAGAGACGCTCTACTTCCGCCGCAGCGCGCTTGTCACCCACAGCACCCGCTTTTACTATCAACTTGTGCTGACACCCCAGGACGGCGGTTTCGACATCGAGATGCGCCGCCTGCACTACCTCTACGAGGAAGCGGCCAACGCGGGCTACCACATCAGCGACTTTCCCGCCGAGGAGTGGATCACCGACGAGGAAGCGCTCAATCGCAAAGGCCAACTGACGCAGCTGGCAGGCAAGAAGTTCCGTCGCTTCACCATTGACCGCAAGGACGAAATCTTCCAAGGCGCTGCCCGAGCCGCCGGAGCCGATGCCCGACGCGTAATAGAGGAATACTGACCTGATATAAATCCTCTCATCCCCAGGAGCGATAGGATTTATAGGTTCTTAAATTCACCCAACCCCACCATGAAGCCCTCATTCCTTTTGTTCCTCGCCGTCTTTGCCCTCTCCGCCTGCAAGCCCAGCACGCCAGGCAGCGAGGGAAAGGCCGACGGCGATGTAACGATCGACAGCGCTGAAGCCGCCACCACTGCGCTCACAACTTTCCCCGACACGGCCTATGCCTCCGTAGATCGGCTGCAATTTGTCGTCGAGATACTCGACACCGCTACCGATGCCACGCTTTCCGACCTCGCCGACCGCTATGCCAACGTGCCTGGCAACCTCACTTTCCGTGGCGGCCCGCTGCGCAATGAGCCGACGGCAGGAAGCGTCAGCGGCACGCCGACAAAAATTGTGCGCGACTGGACGTTCCACACTGGGCGCGACGACACCCCCACCTCGGTTGGCTCTTTCGGCGGAGGCAGCGGCTGGACAGGGCAGCCTGTCTACATCCGCTGGACGGACGAGCAGGTGGCTTCGCAACGTGCCTCGGCCAGCGGCTTGACCGCCGACTTCGGCGCAGAGGAGATTATCGTCGGCTCACTCTGCGGCAAAGTGTATTGCATCAACTTTGCCAACGGCCTCGCCTCGCGCGAAGCACTTGACGCAGGCAATCCCATCAAGGGCAGCGTGAGCCTCGACCCGTCGCTTAGCGGCGGCCTCTATGCCGGACAGGGCATACCTGCTCACCCACCCATTGGCCAAGTAGCCTTCAACCTTTTCAGCCACGCGCGCACCTTCTTCTATGGCCCTGACCCCAAGGCCGAGCGCCATTGGGGCGCGTTCGACTCGTCGCCCGTGGCCGTTGGACAGTTCCTCTTCTGGCCTGGCGAAAACGGTACCATATATAAATACGCGCGCGCGGGAGACGGAAACCTCAAAATCCACACCAAACTGCGCTACCACGTCCGTGGGATGCCTGCCGCCGGGGTTGAGAACAGCCTATGCGCCTACCGCAACTACGGCTGGTTCGGCGACAACCACGGCAACATCGTCTGCGTGAATCTCAATACGATGCGCCCCGTGTGGCACTACGACAACCACGACGACATCGACGGTTCCATTGTCTGCGAGGTGGACAGCGCCACCGGCACACCCTACCTCTACACCGCCTGCGAGGTCGATCGTCAGGGCGCGCAAGGCATCTGCCACTTCGTCAAACTCAACGGTCTGACGGGCGAACTTGTCTGGGAACAGCAGTTCCCCTGCCTGCAACTCCACCTGGGCGGCAAACATTTCGACGGCGGCCTCTACTGTACGCCGCTGCTTGGCCACGGCGACTGCGAAGGCTTGCTCTTCGCCAGCATCTGCCAACCGGGCACGAGCCACCATGCCGATTTCGTCTGCCTGCGCCGCACGACGGGCGAGGTGGTCTACCGCAAGCCATTGGAGTTCTTTGCATGGTCCAGCCCCGTGCCTTTCTACAACGCTGAAGGCCAGCTGTTCATCGTCACGGGCGACAGCGCAGGCCGCCTCTACTTGTTCCGCGCCGCCACGGGCGAACTCCTCTTCAAAGAGGTGCTGGGCAACAACTTCGAGAGCACCCCCGTGCCCATAGGCAACGCCCTCGTGGTCGGCTCGCGCGGCCAGGAAATACACAAGTTCCACTTGGAGTGAATGCGCAGTCGGCGTAGAACCGCCATTCCCCAAACACAAAGCGGCAGCCATTGATGATGGCTGCCGCTTTGTGTGCAACAAGAGCACGTCAGTCCGCTGCGCGCAGTTCTTCCTCGTAGGCAGCGATGGCCTCGGTGGCTGTGGCCACGGCGGCTTCGAGGGGAAAAGGCAGTTTGCCGCCTGCCGCATCATCGTGGCCGCCGCCGTTGAAGAAACGCTCGGCCATCTCGCGGCAGTGGAAGCCGCCAGTGGAGCGCAGCGACACGCGCACGATGTCCTCCTCGGTGTCCTCGCGCAGGGATATGGAAAGGCGCATACCGCGCACCTTGAGCGGTTCGTTCACCAAACCCTCGGCGTCGCCGCGTATGAACTTGTGCGACTTCATTTCCTCGCGCGAGAGGGTGAAGACGCTGGCGCGCCCGTCGGCGTGGAACGTGAGGTTCTGCGACAGGACGTCGCTCCACAGTTTGAACTTGCCCTGCGTCCAGCTGTGGTATACCTTTTTATATATGCTCTCCTTGTCCACGCGCTTGCGCATCAGCAGGGCGACGGCGAGGTAGAGCGCGGGGGCGTCGGAGTTGTAGGCGAAGTTGCCCGTGTCGGTCATGATGCCGGCGTAGAGGCAGGCGGCGGTGCTGCGCGTCATTTCGCCGTAGCCGCCGAGCTGCCACACGAGGCGCAGCACCACTTCGCAGGTGCTGCTCATCCGTGGGCGCGACACGGTGAAAGCGAACTTGTCGGTATCGGGACGCTCGTGGTGGTCAATCATCAGGCGCGGGGCTTTCGCGGCCTCGACGTCGGCCTGCATCTGGTTGAGGCGCGAGAGTTCGTTGAGGTCGAGGCAGCACACGAGGTCGGCTTCTTGCAGGGCGCGGCGCACCTGGGCGGGGCGGTCGCGGTGGATGAGTATTTCGCGGCTGCCGGGCATCCAGCGCAGGAAGTCGGGATACCAGCTGGGCAGGGCTATGGTGACCTGCTTGCCCAGCGTGCGCAGGTAGGCCGCCCAAGCCAGGCACGAGCCTACGGCGTCGCCGTCGGGACCGTGGTGGGCGGTGACGACGATGCGCTGCACGCCGCGCAGCAGTTCCACAAGGCGCAGCAGGTCGGGCGCTTCGAGCAGGTCGGGCAGTTCTATGCGGGGAAGCGAGGTGCGTTCGTTCTTCATACGTCTTGGTTGTTCGGACTAAGGGCTTTGAGTGCGGCAATTTCGGCGCGCGGGTCTTCGGCGCGGAACACGCTGCTGCCTGCCACCAGCACGTCTGCTCCGGCACGGGCAAGGCGTGCGCCCGTCTCGCGGTTCACGCCGCCGTCAACCTCGATGAGGGCGCGGCTGCCGCGTCGCAGCAGCAAGTCCTTGAGGCGCGCCACCTTCTCGACTGTGCCTTCAATGAACGCCTGGCCGCCGAAGCCGGGGTTCACGCTCATCAGCATCACGACGTCCACGTCGCAGACAATCTCTTCGAGCGTGCCGACGGACGTGGCGGGATTGAGCGTCACGCCTGCCAGCATCCCGGCCTCGCGTATGGCGCCGACGACGCGGTGCAGGTGGGGACACGCCTCCTGGTGGACGTTCATCACGCGGGCGCCGAGGGCGGCCACGCGGGCGGTGAACTTTTCGGGCCGCTCGGTCATCAGGTGGACGTCGAGGGGCTTGCGGGCGGCGCGCGCCATAGCCTCCATCACGGGAAAGCCGAAGGAGATGTTTGGCACGAACACGCCGTCCATCACGTCGAGGTGAAGCCAGTCGGCCTGGCTGTCGTTGAGCATCGCGATGTCGTCGGCCAGGTGGCCGAAGTCGGCGGAAAGCAGGGAGGGGGCGATGAGCATTGGAGAGAGGTGGGAATGCAGAGTTTTTGGGAGCGGGGATGCTTTGTGTTCCTTTCGCCCTTAGGAGTTTCTTAGAAAATGTTTTTATCGCGGCAAGCACAACTGCTTGAGCGCATACATGGAGCCGTTGAACACGTCGAGGTCTACGAAACCGCGAATGCCCGTCAGGCGCCCACGATCGGTGTGTTGCCAAAAGAACCACTCGACATAGGACACGGGGCTGTCCACGTAGTAATGGGCCACCCAATAGGGGAAGCGATCGAAGTCGGGCGTGTTGAGATAGCGGCGGCGAAACTTAGGATTCGCGTAGAGGATGGGCGTCTTTCCGTAGTGGTCTTCAACAATGAGCAACCACGTCAGTGCTGCCTCGCGCAGGTCGGTGGTGTCGAGCGCGCCCGCTTCCTCAATGTCGAGCACGGGGGCCAGGTCGCCTGGTTCGAGACGCACGTGGCTGATGTAGTTCGCAGCCTGGTCGGCAGCCGGGACATTGGGCTTGAAATAGTGGTACGCACCGACGGTGAGGCCGAAGCGACGGGCGGTGGGCAGGTTGAAATCGAGGTTGGCGTCGTCCATTTCACGCCCCTCCGTACCCTTGATGATGCAGAAAGCCACGGGGTCGCCCTTGATGGTAGCGTGGCTCACGCGCTCCCAGTCGATGTCGCCCTGATAGTGGCTCACGTCGATGCCGCGTATGCCGTAGCCGTCGGGGATGCCGCCGTTGCTGTAGATGGCCTGCCAGCGCTTGCTGAGCGGCAGCACCTCGGTGGCATACAGCCCCGCATACGCCACGGCCAGCAAGCACCCGGCCAGCCACAGCCACGGACGCGCCGCACGGCTGTTGAGGCGGGAGGCCAGTCGGTGACGGGAGGCAGACATCGGGGAGGCGGTGAGTCGGTGGACGAAAATGGCCTAAAAACGGCGGGCGGGAGCTGTAAGCCCCCGCCCGCGTGGTTTAGGCTTGTTCGAGCTTCAGCGTGGCGGTGCACTGGTCGCACACCTCGGTGGGGCCGAAGTACTGGATGGGGCCGGGGTACATATAGCAGGTCTCCTCGGCCCACTTCTCGCGCTGCGCGGCAAACGCCTGGAAGGGCGCGCCGTCGAGGCGGACAAGGGCTTTGCGGATGACAGGCTTCATCGCACCGCTGCGGCGCTCCATGTTGAGCATCATCGTGATGGGCACACCGCCTGCCTTCCATTCGGCAGCGGGGGCGGTGGTGTTCTTGACGATGGCCATGTAGCCCGTCTTGCCGTTGGCGATGAGCTGGGCGGCGCTGGTGCCGAGCGCGTAGCAGTAGTCGGCATCGTAGTTCGACGGTGCGGCGCAGCGGCCCTCGTAGCCGAAGAAGTGGTGCAGCGGGGCGAACTTTCCCGTGTACTGTCCGGCGGCTTTCATCTCGGCGAGTTTCTTGCCCACCATCTCGCTGAGCAGTTTCTCGGTCTCGATGAGCGACACCTGTACGTTGCCGTGCGGGTCGCGGTCGAGGGCGAGCTGCTTCTGCACGCCTGCGGGGAGGCTTTCGAGCGTGGCGCGGTTGGCGGCCTGGAGGTGGGCCTTGACCCACTCCACAACCTCGGCGCCGCTCTTGCCGTCGGTGGCGGCAACGGCCTCGTCGGTGGCCAGCAGGTCGTTCAGCTCCTTGATGAGTTTCTTGATGGCCGGTACGAACTCGATGAGGCCCTCGGGGATGAGCACGGTGCCGAAGTTCTGGCCCTTGGCGGCGCGGCGGGCCACGACACCTGCGATGTAGGCCACGATGTCGTCGAGCGACTGCTCCTTGGCCTCGACCTCCTCGGAGATGATGGCCACGTTGGGCTGCGTCTGCAGGGCGCACTCCAGCGCGATGTGGCTGGCCGAGCGACCCATCAGCTTGATGAAGTGCCAGTACTTGCGTGCGCTGTTGGCATCGCGCTGTATGTTGCCGATAACCTCGGCATAGGTCTTACAAGCGGTGTCGAAGCCGAAACTGGTCTCGATCTGGTCGTTCTTCAGGTCGCCGTCAATCGTCTTGGGACAGCCGATGACCTGCACGCCGGCCTCTTTGGCGGCGTAGTACTCGGCCAGGACGCAGGCGTTGGTGTTGCTGTCGTCGCCGCCGATGATGACCAGTGCCTTGATGTCCAGTTTGCGCAGGATTTCAAGGCCGCTCTCGAATTGTGCAGGCTCTTCCAGTTTGGTGCGGCCCGAGCCAATCATGTCGAAACCGCCCGTGTTGCGATATTCATCAATGATGTCGGCGGTCAGTTCCACATATTTGTGGTCGACAAGGCCGCCGGGACCCATCAGGAAGCCATAGAAACGGCTTGCGGGGTTCTGGCGTTTCAACTCGTCGAAGATGCCGCAGATGACGTTGTGGCCGCCGGGGGCCTGACCACCGCTGAGGATAACGCCGACGTTCATGGCGGCATACTCACGCTGCTCCGTGGCCGGCACGAACTCCACGAGGGGCAGGCCGTAGGTGTTGGGGAACAGTGCCTTAATCTCTGCCTGGTCGGCCACGCTCTCGGTGGGCGCGCCTTCCTTGACGCTCACGGCGCCGCGCAGACCCAGGGGAAGTTTGGGCTGGTAGGCGGCGCGCGCTTTTTGCAATGCGCTCTTTTCCATAAGTGCTTGTATTGTTTTTATTTAGGTTTGTTTGCGTGCATTCTCCACAGGGCCTCACCCTACGAGGGAAGCCCCGCTTCGCGGCGCAAAGTTAGCACTCTTCCCGCAAACGGCCAAACGTCCCGCCCTAAACAAGCCAAGCGTCCCGCCGCCTGCCCTATTGCAAACGGACGGAAACGGCTCGGCCAGCTTCTAAGCCCACAGAAAAACCGCCCGCAAGCGTCCAAAAAGCGGCAGAACCCACCTAATTCTCCAAATTAAGGCTTAATTTGTGCAAACTTAGGCTTAGTTTGTACAAACTTAGGCTTAATTTGGCGAAACTTAGGCTTAATTTGCAGATTTAGTCCGCTGTAGATAAGATTTGTGTGCCAGCGGATACGAATTGGTGTGGGCACGGTTACTTTTTTATTGGCATCCGCTAAAAACTTCCGGGACGGCAAGCCAAGGTCATGACGCTGGAAGCGCCCCCCCTCTGTAACCGCTGGTACGCGGAATGAAATGAAGCGCACCTGCGGCTGGCGGCACACCACCGAATGCACGCTGGAAGCGTGCCCCAGAAGCGCTGAAAGTGACATTTTGCCCGCACTTACGGGCGCTGTTCCTGCGCAACGCCGTATATTTGCATCACGTTTAACCGAAAAGCAACTACACAATGGGAATAATCGGATGGTTCACCGGTGCGATAGGCTGGATGGTGGGCGGACCGCTCGGCGGGCTGCTGGGCTACATACTGGGTTCGCTCTTCGACACAAAGGTCATTGAAAACCATGGCAGCACAGCGGGCGGCTACAACTTTGCAGGCGACACTCCTGGCGAGCCACAGCGCGACACCCGCAGCGACCGCGACAACTTTATCTTTTCGCTGCTCGTGCTCTCGTCCTGTGTAATCAAGGCCGACGGGCGGATAATGCACAGCGAAATGGAGTACGTGCGCCGCTTCTTCCGCCAAAACTTCAACGACGCGGCCGCAGCCCAGGCCAACGACATCCTGCTGCAACTCTTCAAGGCCCCGGTCGACCTCGAAGGCTGTGGGCGGCAGATTGCACAACACATGGACTACGCCGGACGCCTGCAACTGCTCGACTACCTCGCTGGCATCGCGAAGGCCGACGGACAGGTGACCGCCGACGAGGTAGACGTGTTGCGCCGTGCCGCTAACGCGATGGGGCTTAATGCCAGCGAGGTCGACGCAATGCTTAACCTCGGCGGCCAAACCCTCGACGCGGCCTACAAGGTGCTTGAAGTGGACCCCGCTTGCAGCGACGCGGAGCTCAAACGTGCCTACAAGCGCCTTGTGCTCAACAACCATCCCGACCGTGTGGCCGCGCTGGGCGACGACATACGCCTCAAGGCCGAAGAAAAGCTCAAACAGATTAACGAAGCCTACGAGCGCGTGAAAAAGGCGCGCGGCATAAACTGACCATCAAGACACAAGAAAAAAATCAGCCGACTTTGCAGACACGCCGCAAACCACCGCAGGCCGTTTTTTCACGATTATGGCCACAAGCGTTTGGCCGTTCCGCCAACTTTTACTAACTTGCGCCCTGTTTTGAGACCAAACACGCAAAAAAGCGAAACAACAAACCAATATAACCGCTAACACCATGAAGGTTTACCAGTCAAACGAAATCAAAAACATCGCCCTCTTGGGCAACGACGGGTCGGGCAAGACGACCCTCACGGAAGCCTTTATCTTCCAGAGCGGCCAAATCAAACGACGCGGCCGCATCACCCAGAAAAACACCGTCAGCGACTACTTCCCCGTGGAGCAGGACTACGGATATTCCGTGTTCAGCACCGTCTTCCACGTGGAGCGCAACGGCAAGAAACTCAACATCATCGACTGCCCGGGCAGCGACGACTTTGTGGGCGCAGCCCTCACCGCGCTCAACGTCACCGACACCGCCCTGCTGCTCATCAACGGCAGCGTCGGCCTGGAGGTAGGCACGCAGAACCACTTCCGCTACACCGAAAAACTCAAAAAGCCCGTCATCTTCCTCGTGAACCAGCTGGACGACGAGAAGACCGACTTCGACAACGTCGTAGAGCAGATACAGAGCGCTTACGGCACCAAGGCCGTGCCTGTACAGTATCCCGTCAAGACTGGTCCCGACTTCAACAGCGTTATCGACGTGTTGCTGATGAAGAAACTCACGTGGGGTCCCGACGGCGGCGAAGCAACCGTGGAGGAAATCCCCGCAGACGAACTCGACAAGGCTACAGAATGGCACAAGACCCTTGTGGAAGCCGCTGCCGAGAACGACGAAGCACTGATGGAGAAGTTCTTCGAGACCGAACAGCTCACCGAGGACGAGATGCGCGAGGGTATCCGCAAGGGTATGGTCACGCGCAGCATCTACCCCATCTTCTGCGTCTGCGCATATAAGAACATGGGCGTGGGCCGACTGATGGAGTTCCTCGGCAACGTGGTTCCCTTCGTCGACGAAATGCCCGCCGTCCACAACACACGCGGCGAAGAAGTGGCCCTCGACCCCGCAGGCCCCACCAGCATCTACTTCTACAAGACTGGCGTGGAACCCCACATCGGCGAAGTGCAGTACTTCAAGGTGATGAGCGGCACTGTGAAACCCGGCGACGAACTCCAGAACGCCGACCGTGGTTCCAAGGAGCGCATCGGCCAGATTTACGTCTGCTCGGGTGCTAACCGCGAGAGCGTTGACCAACTCAGCGCGGGCGACCTTGGCTGCACCGTCAAGCTCAAGGACGTGCGCACTGGCAACACCCTCAACCAGAAGGACTGTGACAACAAGTTTAACTTCATTGAGTACCCCAATCCGAAATATACCCGCGCCATTAAGGCCGTTGAGGAGAGCAACACGGAGAAGATGATGACCGCGCTCACCCGTATGCGCCAGGAAGACCCGACGTGGGTAGTGGAGCAGAGCAAGGAACTGCGTCAGATTCTCGTGCACGGCCAAGGTGAGTTCCACCTGCGCACGCTGAAGTGGCGTCTGGAAAACCTCGACAAGATACCCATCGAGTTCAGCGAGCAGCGCATCCCCTACCGCGAGACCATCACCAAGAGCGCACGTGCCGACTACCGCCACAAGAAGCAGAGCGGCGGCGCAGGCCAGTTCGGCGAAGTGCACCTCATCGTCGAGCCCTATCAGGACGGCATGGAAGATCCCACGGTATACCGTTTCGGCAACCAGGAAATCCGCGTGAACCTCAAGGGACGTGAGGAAATCGACCTCGAATGGGGCGGCAAACTTGTGTTCATCAACAGCGTGGTGGGCGGCGCCATCGACGCGCGCTTCATGCCCGCCATCCTCAAGGGCATCATGAGCCGCCTGGAGCAAGGCCCGCTCACCGGCAGCTACGCCCGCGACGTACGCGTCGTGGTCTACGACGGCAAGATGCACCCCGTGGACAGCAACGAACTCTCCTTCATGCTGGCAGGCCGCAATGCCTTCAGCGCAGCCTTCAAGAACGCTGGTCCCAAACTGCTTGAACCCATCTACGACGTAGAGGTGTTCGTGCCCAGCGACGCTATGGGCGACGTAATGAGCGACCTGCAAGGCCGCCGTGGCATGATCATCGGTATGGGCAGCGAAAGCGGCTACGAGAAGATTCAGGCCAAGGTACCCCTCAAGGAAATGGCCAACTACAGCACGTCGCTGAGCAGCCTCAGCGGCGGACGCGCCAGCTTCATTATGAAGTTCGCCAGCTACGAACCCGTGCCCGGCGACCTCCAGAACCAGCTCGTCGCCGAGTTCGAGGCGCAGAACAAGGAGGAATAAGCCAACGTTTCTCCCCCACCCTACTCAACACCGCTCCCCCTTCTGGCGCGACAGACGGGGGAGCGGTTGCGTTTTCCCCCTATATATATAAATACGGAGTCGGGTGGGAAAAGAGCGGCGGGGCACACCGTCGCCAACCACAAAGCCCAAGCGCCTTTGCATCGTGGTACAAAGGCGCTTGGGCTTTGTGTTACAGAATCTTTCTTTGTGCCTTGCCTCAAACGTATGCGGCCAGGCAAGCGAAGCCTTCCGCACTGGGAATGAAACGCAAAGCCTGCGTGGAAGCGGGGATAAGCACGGTTTCGCCGGCTGTAAGCGTGACAGGATTGCCCTCGTTGTCGGTGAGCGACGCGCTGCCTTGATAGCACACGAGGGCAACGAAGGAGTCGATGTCGCACAGGGAGAGGGAAAAATCTGAAACGAGACGCAGCACCTCCGTCGTGAAATACGGCGTGCGGCAGACGGAGACCGGTCGGCCAGTGTCCTTGCCCACGCTGACGAAACAGTCTGTGCGACGCTGGAAGTCCAGTGCGCGCCGTGCTTGGTCAATATGCAGCTCGCGCCGCCTGCCACGCTCGTCAGTGCGGTTGAAGTCGTAGACGCGATAGGTGGCACCACTGCTCTGCTGAACCTCGACAATGAGATTCCCAGCACCAATGCTGTGGAGCGTACCAGCGGGAATGTAAAACGCATCGCCAGGATGGGTGTCATAGTGGCAAGCCTTGTCGACCAGCGTGCCGTCGGCCACCATCCTCTCGTAGTCAGCCGCATCCACATCCTCGGAAAAGCCCGCCATAAGCGAAGCACCGGGCTGCGTACCGACCACATACCACATCTCGCTCTTGCCATAGGGCATCCCCTCCTCGCGCGCCATCGCATCGTCGGGGTGCACCTGCACACTGAGCGCCTCGCGCGCGTCGATAAACTTGATGAGCAGCGGAAACGACGTGCCGTAACGCTGGAAGTTGGCGCTTCCCAGCAGTTCCGCACCGTACTTGGCAATGAGGGCGGGCAGTGTAAGCCCCACGAAACCCTCCGTGGAACAATACGTCTCCTGTCCCGGCAAGGCCGAAATCTCAAAACTTTCGCCCACCAAGGCCGGGGCGCGTTTCAATCCCTTGAGCGCGGCAATGGCATCACCGCCCCAAATCTTGGGAACAAGCAGCGAATGGAACTTCAATGGCTTCATACACGGGCAAAAGTACAATAACTTTCCCATACAACGCTCCCACAAAAGCCTGAAAACCATAAAAGAATGCCCGCAGCGGTGTTAAAAAAACACACGGTGTTTCCCTTTCTGTAGAAAACCGTTATTTTTGCGCACAAACCCAGGAAAAGGGTCTGCAAACCGAAATCAGTTAAACCCCGATCTAACCACCTATGAAAAAGATCTACACCGCCTTGGTGGCCTTGGTGCTGTTGCCGCTCGCTATGTCGGCGCAAGACCAGACCATCACCATGACCACTTCGCGTGCTGCGGGCGAAACGCTCTCGTTCACCGTGAACCGCACCGCCGAAGACATCACCGTGGACTGGGGCGACGGCACGGCCGTAGCCTACACGCCCGTCAGCGGCGCCCTGCGCGAAATCAGTGGCACGCTGAAGGGTTCGACCGTCACCGTCGGTGCCTCCAGCAACCTCCAGACCCTCATCTGCGAGGGCTGCGACCTCACCGCGCTCGACGTGACCAAAGCTGCGCAGCTCAAGTCGCTCTATTGCAGCCACAACGCCATTACCGCACTCAACGTGCGCAACCTCAAGCAGTTGCAAGACCTTGACGTGTCCTACAACGCCCTTAGCGCACTGGCCGTGACAGTAGGCAACAACCCTCTGTTGCAGACGCTCAACATCGCCCACAACAACCTGGGCGGCATCTCTGGCACCACCACCGGAACCAACTACACCGGCGCTTTCACCAACCTGCAATACCTCGATATGAGCGGCAACGGCAAGGTGAAGCAAGTCACCGTCACGTCGTGCCAGGAGCTTGACTACCTCGACATTTCCGACAACGCGGTGACGCGCCTCAACCTCCCGACCACGGGACGTTTCACTGTGATTGACGCTGCGGGCAACCAGCTCACCGCGCTCGACCCCACGCCCTACACCGGCCTTTTGCAGATTGACGTAACGGGCAACCAGCTCGCCACGCTCGACCTCAGCCAGACCAAGGTAGTCAAGGACGTCTTCGCTGCCGACAACGAGCTGACCTACGTCCCCTTCACCTCCCGCGCCTCCCGCGACACGCTCAACATCTGCGACCTGCGGAACAACCGCGTCTTTTTCAGTTCGCTGCCTCGCAGCACGTCTAAGGTGCGCTACCTCAATGTGAATCCCCAGCGCCCCTTCCCGCTCACTGAGGACATGGGCTTTAAGACGGGTAGTGTTGAGGTGGACGGCGTAACCTACACCATGCCCTACGTAACCCAGAACCCGTCCTACGAAACCCGTTCCAACACAGACTACATCGTTGACCTTTCGGCGCTTCGCACCGATGGTAACGGCAATGCTCGCAACGTGATCAGCTTCTTAGCAGGCGGCGAGGACGGCACTGTGCTCACGCAGTACGCCAACGCCACCAAGACGGGCGACTTCACCCTTGTGGGCTCGCGCTACACGTTCCTGACCGAGTATCCCCGCATTGTAGTCCGCCTCACCCACTCGACGGGCTTCTATGCCAACTACACCTTCTACTCCGAGCCGTTCACCATTAACGAGCCTACCGCTACGGGCATTGCTACACTCGAAGTCGCACCCGCCGATGCCAATGCCGCCGTCTACGACCTGCAAGGCCGCCGCGTCAGCAACCCCGCCAAGGGAGGCGTATATATAATAGGAGGCCGCAAGGTGCTTGTCAAATAAAATAAGTCCGTAGACAACCCCTATAAAGAAACAGCAATGAAAACCATCAAGCAATACATAGCCGCCGCAGCCCTGCTGCTCGCGCTCGGCGGCACAACGGCCCAGGCACAGACGGAGTACACTGCCGACACGCCCGTACTCATCACGCCCCACGCCCAGACCATCGGCGCGCTGGCCCACACCCTGTGCTACACCATCCAGGCCAACTGCGACTTCAGCGTCAAGAGCGACGCCGACTGGCTCACCGTCTACCGCGTCAGTGGCAAGACCGTCTACCTTCACGCCACCGACAACTACGACGAGGGCGACCGCACCGCCAACGTCACTTTCACCAGTGCCGACGGCACCAACACGCAGACGCTGGCCATCACCCAGCTCTTTGACAATTACGCCGACTCTGCTCCCGTAGACGTCGAAATCAAGCCCAGCTCCGCCTCAGCCTCCAACAACCAAAGCGGCGAAGGCATTGAGCGCACCTACGACGGCTCCACCAGCACGCTCTACCACTCGCAGTACAGCACCACCGTCAATGCCAGCAACCCCGTCACGCTCATCTACAACTTCCGCAACGTAGCGCAGATTGACTACATCACCTACGTGCCCCGTCAGGACGGCAACACCAACGGCAACTTCGGGCAGTTCGACCTCTACGTCACCGAGAACGGCCAAAGCGAGCGCCTTTACGGCACCTACGACTTCGGCTACAACTCCACGCCCGGCACCATCACCTTCAGCACACCGCTTGTCAACCCCACGCGCATCCGCTTCGTCGTCAAAACCGGCGCCAACAACAACGCCAGCTGCGCCGAGATGCAGTTCCGCGTCATTGACAACAGCGTGCGCTCGCAGCTCGCCATCTTCACCGACGAGGCCCTCACCGACCTCCGCCCCGACGTCACCCAGGACGACATCGACGCCCTGACCAACCCCTTCATCAAGTCCGTGGGCTACAAACTGCTCAACGGCAGTTATAAGCGCGAGTACCGCATCGGCACCTACGGCTGCTTCTCCTCGCCCGAGTACATCTCCGACCAGCTCAACGCCCCCGGAAAATATTACGACCACTGCGAGGGTGTCACTGGCATACAGATTTCAAAAGGCAAGCATGCCATCGCCGTCAGCGGCATACCCGACGACCTCGGCACTGTCACGCTGCGCGTCGTGGCCTGGTACGCCCAGGAACTCAACAGCGCGGGCGAAGGCGGCGGCCCGGCCAGTGTAACCTATCCCCTGCACAACGGCCTGAACACCATCGAGTACACCAACGACTTCCCCGGCCTGGCCTACATCAACTACTTTGTCTACGGCGAACCCAATGAGGCCGCCCATCCCGACATTAAGGTACACTTCATCAACGGCGAGGTGAACGGCTACCTCTCCAAGGACAAGACCAACGACGAGATGCACGCCATCCTCGCCGCCGCGCCCAACCGCTGCATCGATGTCGTGGGACGCCGCGTCCACTCTGTTTGGGAGGTGGGCTACAACACCACCTACGGCCTCTACAAGAACTGCAAGACCAGCACCAACGCCGCCAAGGGCTACCTGCAGTACATGAACGTGCTCGACAGCCTCATTGTGTGGGAACACCGCCTCCTCGGTCTTGAGAAGTACAACCGCATTCCCAAGAACCACACGATGGCCTATGTGAACTACACGTACTACATGTTCCAGGGCTATTGGGGCGTCTCGTTCATCTATTCCCAGCAGGCGCGTGTGCTCAACTGCCAGACGCTGATGAAGAACGACAACGACGCCATCTGGGGCCTCTCCCACGAGTGGGGCCACCAGCACCAGATGCTCCCCTACTACTGCTGGGGCAGCCTCGGCGAGGTGTCCAACAACATCTTCTCCTACTATAACATCCAGGCCATGGGCTACCACGGCGAGAGCGACAAGATACGCGACTACTGGCCTACCGGGCGCGCCAAAATGATCAACGACTCGCCCTACAGCGCCGGCAAGACCTACAGCACCAACCGCCGCGACATCGTCAGCGTACCTACCTCCCTACAGTTCAACGCCGACTTCCGCAAGATGTGCGGCTTTATGACCGACAGCCTCGTACACCCTGCCACCGACGACGTTGTGGCCACATGGTCGATGGCTGGAGGCGACTACCAGATTACCAGCCGTATGCTCGGCATCAGCCACAGCGAACTCGGCGGCGAAGCGCTCACGCCTTTCGTGATGCTCAACCTCTATGCCACGCGCAACTGGAACCCCACCTATCCGCAAGACCTCTTCGAGAGCCTGCGCATGACCGACGACGAGAATGGCTCCTACCTCCCCCTCGTTGAAAAGAACAAGACCTCCATCGACAAGTACGAGCTTATCGCCTCGTCGCAGAACGGCAACAAGAACGGCAAGTACGCCGTCCTGCAACGCCTCTTCCCCAACAGTTGCTGGGTGAAGCGCGGCTACCTCAGCAAGAGCGGCATCTCGCGCCAGGACAACACCGCCCCGTTCATCCTCAACTTCATCCGCAAGGCCTCGCGAGCCACGGGCTATAACCTCGTGCCCTACTTCGAGCGCTGGGGATTCCTGCGCACCATCTGCATGACCGTCGGCGACTACGGCACGTACTACTACGTCCTCACGCCCGAGGCATACCAAGAGTTCAAGGCCGACATGCAGGCACTTGTGGACGACGGCACTTTGCAGGAAATCGACGAAGCCACCGTTCTGGCCATTTCCAACAGTAAGGACATGTGGGAAGTTGAGTTCGGCACCACGCCCAACATTCCCAACAACTGATTCCCGAACCACAATTTCAATAAACGACGCTCCCCGGATGCCTCTACGCCATCCGGGGAGCGTTGTTTTAGCATCGGTTGTAGGAACAAAAAAATCACCGGTCGGTATCCGCATTGCGAAATACCGACCGGCGTTATTCCTAAAACCGGGACGGCGCTTATTTGCGAGCCTTGGCGTAGCGGCTGAGGAACTTGTCCACGCGGCCAGCGGTGTCCACGAGCTTCGCCTTGCCCGTGTAGAACGGGTGGGACGTGTTGGAGATTTCAATCTTAACGAGCGGATAGGTTTCGCCCTCGAATTCCACCGTCTCGTTGGAGCGGCAAGTGGAACGCGAAAGGAACATGTCGCCGTTGCTCATGTCTTTGAAAACCACGGGACGGTAGTTCTCGGGATGCAGTCCTTGTTTCATTATCGTTTGATGTGTTTTTATTGTTTCGTTAATATGGTTTTGGTAACTATTAACGTGTAATGGTCGCAGTTTTTCGGCGCAAAAGTAACACATTCTTTTGTTCCGGCAAATACCCGCCGCAATTTTAAGGCCGAAAATCCTTGCTTTCGTGTGTTTTACAGCCCTTTCCGCAATATTTCTCACACCAATCCGCGCACCAACTACCACAACGGCACCACCACTCGCCGCTGCCAAGCCATCCCACATCCACGAACGACACGCACCAACTACCACAACGACACCACCACTCGCCGCTGCCGAGCCATCCCACATCTACGAACGACACGCACCAACTACCACAACGACACCACCACTCGCCGCTGCCGAGCCATCCCACATCCACGAACGACACGCACCAACTACCACAACGACACCACCACTCGCCGCTGCCGAGCCATCCCACATCCACGAACGACACGCACCAACTACCACAACGACACCACCACTCGCCGCTGCTGAACCATCCCACACCCACGAACGACACGCACCAGTCCCTCTGCGGCTCTCCGCACGCCTTGCCGTTTCATTTTGCCACGCCCGAAAACCCAAGAAACTCGTACCATTCTCTACCACACCAACTGCATTCTTCCCCTTCCCCACACCATTCTCTACCACTCCCACACCGTTCTCCCCCACAACCGCACCATTCTTCCTCATCCCCGTAGCATTCTCCCCTACAACCGCACCATTCTCCCCCACTCCCACACCGTTCTCCCCTACTCCCACACCGTTCTCCCCTCATCCCCACAGCGTTCTCCCCCACAACTGCACCATTCTTCCCCATCCCCGTACCATTCTCCCCCACAACAGCACCATTCTCCCCCACAACAGCACCATTCTCCCCCACTCCCACACCGTTCTCCCCTCATCCCCCACACCGTTCTCCCCTCATCCCCACACCGTTCTCCCCTCATCCCCACACCGTTCTCCCCAAATCCCACATCATTCTCCCCAAATCCCACATCATTCTCCCCAAATCCCACATCATTCTCCCCAAATCCCACATCATTCTCCCCAAATCCCACAAGAATCCGCAAACTAAGCCTTAATTTCTACAAACTAAGGCTTAATTTGTACAAACATAGGCTTAGTTTCTACAAATTAAGGCTTAATTTGCAGAATTGAAAGGCACAAGAAAGTTTTAAACCCAAACGCGCGAAGATTTGTGTAGGCTTACTCTGAACAGGGAATGGTGGAAGCGAGCGAAAAGACGGGGGGAAGTAAACGGGGAGGCGGGGGAAGAGAGCGGAAAGGCAAGGAAAGCGGGCGGAGAGGCGGGGGAAGAGAGCGGAAAGGCGGGGGAAGGAAATGGGGAGGCGGGGAAGAGCAGGCGAAAAGGCGTTGAAGAGCAGGCAGAGCGGCGGGGAAAATGGGTGGAGATGCGAGGGGGGAAGCGGGCGCGGAGGCAAGGAAAGCAGGCGGCGCGGTGGGGAAAGTGAGCGGGGAAGCGGGGGAAGGGAACGGGGAGGCGGGGGAGGAGAGCGGAAAGGCAAGAAAAGTGAGCGGAGAGGCGGTGAAGAGCAGGCGGCGCGGCGAGGAAGTAAACGGGGAGGCGGGGGAGGG
>JAGBKI010000026.1 GCA_017933995.1 Bacteroidaceae bacterium
GCTGCTGCCGTAGCGTATGCTGTTTTCGCGCGAGGTGGAGTTCGCCTCCTGCCCCTCGGGACGCCATTTCCAGACGATGTAGTCCTGTTCGTCGCAGCGGATGACGTTCATCAGCCCGCCGCTTTTGCCTTTACCGAATAGTGCCATATTTATTTACCAAAAATCATTGCAAGAATCCACATAATAAAAAGAGCCAGAAAGCAAACTCCGGCTAATAGCAGCGGGTTTTGTTGGAACTTCTCAGAAATGGAACTTCCTTTCTTCTTGTCGGCTTCGTATGTCTGAAGAATGCCGTTGAAAGCGGTGTCGCCAGGGAAGAAGAACTTTATCTTCTCGATACATTCGTGGTACTTTGCTTTGTAAGCGTTCTTTTCGGGTAGCGACGTTGATTCCGTGTTCATCCATTTGGAACGCATAGAGATGGCAAATTCCAGCAAGTCCTCTTTGGTGGAAGGCACGGGGAAGTTCTTGATGACAGACACACGTTCGCGGTTTTTATAAACCTCCTGGTCACTGGCAGCAAAAATGTTTAGTCCCTTCTTGTTTTCGCTGTACCTGACGTCAAGTTCATGCAGTTGCTGGGCGAGTTTTTCCGCAGAACTGTTGGCCTTGATGCCCACAAAAGCGTAGCCGCACGATTCGCACTTGGCTGTTGCCGCTTCCACCACCGCGCCGCAGTTGGGGCACTTGCGCACTTCGCCGTGCTTCTGTGACTTGGGTGCGGGTGCGGCGGCTGGTGCGGCAGCAGGTGCAGGTGCAGGTGCTGCCAGTGGTGCTGGAGGCGGCGGGGCGAGGGCCGCAGCCTGCTGTTTCTGAAGTTCCACGATGCGTGCGTCGAGCACCATCTCGAATTCGTCGGGGTCGACACCCTCGGCCACCGCGCGCTTGAGCAGCACCTGCCGCTCCTTGTCGGTCAGCACGCCGTCGGCCAACGCCGCGCTGATGAGGTTTTCAAGTTGTTCGCTGTACATTGTGTATTTGCGTGAAGTTTGTATAGAGATGAAACGGTGTGCAAAGGACGGCATTCCTGCCCATACGCCGTTGGTTCATTTTGGTGCATTTGCGGGTCACTTTGGTTCATTTCATTCCTACACAAAAACGGGAAAAGCAATGTGACACTGCTTTTCCCGCTGAATATAAACTGCTTACGGCAACTTTGGTGCGTGCTGGTACACGCTAATTGCGCAGTTGTTCCAAATAGTCAAGGTGTTCGAGGTCTACCTCATCGGCCACGCGCTCCCAGACAATGTGAGCCGTGTCGCTTTCGGCGAGCGACATACGGTAGGCACCGAGGAAGGTGTAGGCGGAGTCCGATGTGAGGCCGCGCATAAAGGTGATGCGGAGGTCGTTCAGGCGGCGGCTCATATAGTAGCCTTGCCTGTTCATTTCTGAGAGGAGCCGCTGCTGCTTGGGGTCACCCGCAGCATATTCGGGTTCCCACCATTCGGTGATGGTGGGCAGCAACTTCTCGGCATCGCCTTCGTTGTGCCAGCGCGGGTGGTGGTACTGCGGCCCCCAAAGGTGGAGGGAGGGATGGTGGGGCACGGTCTGGTACCAAAGCGTGTCGGCGGCACTGACGCCGAACAGCTTCAGATAGTCGTCCATAGTCGCGAAGGTCTGACCTTTTTTCAGCGTGTAAGCCTCCCCGCTGCGCCTTTCAGAAGCGGGGGAGAGTGAGCGCAGGACAAACCAGCCCACGACGAGGATGAGCAGTGCCGATAGCGGCCAAAGCCACTTTGGCAGTGCCTTTTTCGTTCTCGCTTGTGGTTGAGGGAGCGGGCTTTTCACCTCTACCTCTTTCGGCTGGGCTTCAGTCTGACCCAGAAACGCTTCCCAGTTGGTGTGGCCAGCAAAGCGTGAAAGGATGTCGAGCGACGACTGGCGCGGCGTGCGGCCAGGAAGGTAGCCCCAAATGCGTTTGAGCGTGGAAGCGCTCACCGTTTCGTGCTGGCGCTCAAAGATTTGTTCGGACAGGAAGTCGAAGTCCTTCGGCGTCTTCATCGGACGGCCTATGGCGGCTTCAACTTCTTGTCGCAGCAGAATGATTGCGGTTTCTTCGGGTGTACTCAAGATAAGATGGGAAAAGGACGGGAGACGGTAAGCCGCGCCCGAATGAAGTGTTATTGTTACGGTTAGCAAAGGTATGGTTTGCGCTTTATCATTCTGCCGCCTGCGCTAACTATCTTGGTAGAAACAATTCTCGTTTGTGTCCGAGTTGCTATGCGGACTTTGCAAAACACGATGCCTTCGCGGGAGTTTCGGAGGCGCGTACACAGCGGGCGTATACGCAGAATCACAAATCATTTGCTACTTGGAGATGTTGCAAAGGTAAGTCCGGCCAAATTCGGTAACAAAACTCGGCCAAATTCGGTAACAAAACTCGGCCAAATTCGGGAATTTGTCTGCCAAACGCTTGATTGTTCGTGGGATAGGGCGTACCTTTGCAGCGCAAAACAAGAAGCGTTATGAGCGAATACAAAAGACGCATAGCGGACTATCTGCTACAAGAAAAACTGGATGGCGTGGGTGCTGTGCTGATAGAAGGCCCAAAATGGTGCGGCAAGACCACCACGGCGGCACAGCACGCCAAGAGTATCGTGTATCTTGACGACACGGAGGGTACGGACTGGCTGCAACTTGCGTCTGTCAATCCCAAGGCCGTGCTCGACGGGGCTGTTCCCCGCCTGATAGACGAATGGCAGAACGCGCCCCGCCTGTGGGATGCCGTGCGTATGCAGGTAGACCGCCGTGGAATGGAGGGTCAGTTCATATTGACGGGGTCAGCCGTACCGCCCGATGACGCTATGGTGATGCATTCAGGCACCGGGCGTTTCTCGTGGCTCATGATGCGCCCGATGAGCCTTTGGGAGTCTGGGGAGTCAAATGGTGGCGTCAGTTTGCGCAGACTGTTTGACCGCCCCGATGAAATATTTGCTACCAGTGAGCTCACCCTGGAAGATATAGCCTATCTCATCTGCCGTGGGGGCTGGCCGCGTGCCACGATGCAGAAGAGGCGCGTGGCACTGGGCCGCGCCTTCGACTACTACGATGCAGTGGTGAAGCGCGACATATCGCGTGTGGACGGCATACGGCGCGACACGGAGCGGGCGAAGCGTATCATGCGATCCTATGCCCGCCATCAGGGTTCGCAGGCTTCCATCAACGCTATTGCCGCCGACATCTCCGCAGGCGACGGCAGCGGCATTGACGAGAAGACCATCAACTCCTATCTCGCCGCGCTACGGAAAATCTTCGTCATCGAGGATATGGCCGCATGGAACCCCAACCTACGTTCCAAAACCGCCATTAGGACTTCCGACACCCGCTATTTCATCGACCCCTCAATCGCGACGGCTTCCCTGGGTCTCGGGCCGGACGACCTGCTGAACGACCTCAACACGCTGGGACTGCTCTTTGAGACGATGTGTGTGCGCGACCTCCGTGTGTTCAGTGAAGCCCTGGGCGGCGGGGTGTACCACTACCGCGACAAGAGCGGGCTGGAGTGCGACACCGTGGTCCATCTCCGTAACGGTGATTACGGACTTGTTGAAATCAAACTCGGGGGGCAGGAACATATCGAGGCAGGTGCCACGTCCTTAAAAACGCTTGCTGCGAAAATCGACACCTCCCGGATGAAAGTCCCGTCGTTCCTTATGGTGCTCACAGCCGTGGGCATGTTCGCCTACCGCCGCGAGGACGGCGTTTACGTCGTGCCTGTCGGGACGCTGAAAGACTGAAAACTCGATAATAAAGCCTCGCTCCGTCGCTGCCCCAATCTCCTACAAAGCATACGCAGCGGAAACTCATTCGGGGGGTTGGCGTGTAAATTGTAGAACATCCCCGCCCGCGTCAGCAAAGGACACGGGCGGGGATGTGTGTAGGGCGGGGCGATTCAGCGCGCGCGGCTATTCATTAAACGTTAAACAATAAACATTGGCCTGCGGCGCAGAGGCGTCGCGAAGCCAATGTTTATTGTCTATTGTTTTATTGTCTACTCGATGTAGGTGTAGCCGTAGAGGCCGGCGCGGTAGTTGGAGATGAACTCCTTGCCCTCCTCGGGCGTGATGCGGTGCTCTTTGACGGCCTTGGCGACCCACGTCTCCAGGCGGCGCACAAGTTTCTTGGGGTCGTACTGCACGTAGTCGAGCACGTCGGCCACGGTCTCGCCGTCGATGGTCTTGTCGATGTGCCAGCCGTCGTCGTCGACGCTGATATGCACGGCGTTGGTGTCGCCGAAGAGGTTGTGCATGTTGCCCAGTATCTCCTGGTAGGCACCGACGAGGAAGACGCCGATGTAGTAGTGCTCGCCGTCGTTGATGGGGTGGAGTGGGAGGTAGGTCTTCTGCTGGTCGTGGTTAACGTAGGCGTCGATTTTTCCGTCGCTGTCGCAGGTGATGTCCTGCAGGGTGGCGTTGCGCGTGGGTCGCTCGTCGAGGCGGGAGAGCGGCATAATGGGGAAAATCTGGTCTATGCCCCAGGCGTCGGGCAGCGACTGGAAGAGGGAGAAGTTGCAGAAGTACTTGTCGGCCATAAGGCTGTCGAGGGCGCGCAGTTCGTCGGGCACGTGCTTCTGGTGGTGGGAGAGTTCGTCGACCTCGCGCGTGACGCTCCAGTAGAGGCTTTCTATCTGCGCGCGGGTGCGCAGGTCGATGATGCCGTGGCGGAAGAGGTCGAGGGCTTCGGCGCGGATGTCCTCGGCGTCGTGCCAGTCCTCAAGCATGGAGCGGGGCGAGAGTTTGTCCCAGATTTCGGTGAGATCCTTAACGAGTTGGTGGGCGTCGGGGGCGGGCTGGAAGTCCTGGTCCATCTCGCTGAGGCGCACGCTCTCCATCACGTCGAGCACGAGGACGCTGTGGTGTGCGGTGAGGGAGCGCCCGCCCTCGGTGATGATGTTGGGGTGGGGGATGTTGTTCTTGTCGGCGGCGTCGGTGAAGTTGTACACGCAGTCGTTGACGTATTCCTGCACGCTGTAGTTGACGCTGCTCTGCGAGTTGCTGGAGCGTGTGCCGTCGTAGTCTACGCCGAGGCCGCCGCCGCAGTCGACGAAGTCGATGTCCCAGCCCATGGTGCGCAGCTGGACGTAGTATTGCGCAGCCTCGCGCAGGGCGGTGTTGATGCGGCGTATCTTGGTGATTTGCGAGCCGATGTGGAAGTGGATGAGGCGCAGGCAGTCGTGCAGGCCGTGCTGGTCGAGCCAGTCGAGGGCTTGCAGCAGTTCGCTGCACGAGAGGCCGAACTTGGAGGCGTCGCCGCCGCTTTCCTCCCACTTGCCGCTGCCGCTGCTGGCGAGCTTGATGCGTATGCCGAGGTTGGGGCGCACGCCGATTTTCTCGGCTGCGCGGGCGATGATTTGCAGTTCGGGCAGTTTTTCGATGACGAGGAAGACGCGCTTGCCCATCTTCTGCGCCAGCAGGGCGAGCTCGATGTAGCCCAGGTCCTTGTGGCCGTTGCAGATGATGAGGCTGTCGCTGTCCATGTTGGTGGCCAGCACGGCGTGGAGTTCGGGCTTGGCGCCGCATTCCAGGCCGAGGTTGTAGCGCGCGCCGTGGCTGATGATTTCCTCGACGACGGGGCGCATCTGGTTCACCTTGATGGGGTAGATGATGAAGTGCTCGGCCTGGTAGTTGTACTCCTTCTTGGCGCGTGCGAAGCAGTTGGCCGTCATCTCGATGCGGTCGGCGAGTATGTCGGGGAAGCGCAGCAGCACGGGGGCTGGCATGTCGCGCTCTTCGAGTTCGTCGACCAGTTCCTTGAGGTCAATCTGCGGGCCGCCCTTCTTGGGCGTGACGTAGGCGTGTCCGGCCTTGTTGATGCCGAAATAGTCCACGCCCCATCCTTTCACGTTGTAGAGTTCCTCGGCGTCTTCGATGCGCCATCTTCTCATTGTCATAGGCTCTGCTTGATTTGCATTTGCGGGTGCA
The DNA here is from genome assembly GCA_017933995.1 of Bacteroidaceae bacterium. Classification (GTDB taxonomy): domain Bacteria; phylum Bacteroidota; class Bacteroidia; order Bacteroidales; family Bacteroidaceae; genus Alloprevotella. The sequence goes on from JAGBKI010000026.1 coordinate 5,922, forward strand.
AAGATACGGCAAGGCGAGCGCAGAAAGGGGAAAACAGCGCAGCTTTTTCCCTTTTCTGTCGAGCCGCAGCCTGTCTTCGCGAAGCAGAGTACGGCAAGGCGAGCGCAGAAAGGGAAAACAGCGCAGCTTTTTCCCTTTTATGCCGAGCCGCAGCCCGTCTTTTTCACTACAGGTGCGCTGCAATTCTTGCGTATTTGCCTTGAAAAAGTTCCTGTTGGCGCTAAAATCTCCAAATTAAGCCTAAGTTTGTACAAACTAAGGTTAAGTTTCGCCAAATTAAGCCTTAATTTGTAGAAACTTAGGCTTAATTTGGAGAATGAAAAGCCACTGCGCACGATTTGTGTGGGGGCGCGAAAAATTTTTGCACTATTTAGCCCCGTTTAGTGGCCGTATTGGCATGAAATTGAGTACTTTTGCCGCAAGGCAATACTGAAAACGGATGTCACGAAAGTTTATTGTATATATAGCACTGGCCTTCGCGTCGCTTTCGGCACGTGGGGCAGTGGCGGACTTGCTGGCTGCGTTCGACAGTAAGCCCACGGTGGAACATGCCAATGCCTATTTTGCGGCTTTGGACAAGGAGGGCTTCACGGACAGCCGCGTGACCTTCCGCGCTGATACGCCCGCCGACACGCTGAAACTGCAAGTGTGGTATTGGGCGGCGGAATACCTTAACGACGCTCAGCGTTATGCCGATGCGCGTCGCTATGGCGAGCGTGCCTTGCCGCTTGCCCGCGCGGGCGGCGACAAGACTCTTTACGGCGACTGCCTGAACATTTTGGCCGTTGTCTGCGTGCGGCTCGGCGATTTCGCCCCCGCCGTGGGCTATGCCAAAGCCTGCAACGACCTTGACCGTGCTACGGGCGACGCCGACAAGATTTCCTCGTCGCTCAACACGCTGGCTGGCATCTATATGGCCTCCCGACAGCCCGAGGAGGCTCGGAAATACATTTTAGAGGCCATCGCCTTTAGCCGCCGGGCCGACAACCCTGCACGGCAGGCGGTGCTCTTCGGGCTGGCCTCGGAGGTGTATCGCAGCCTCGGCCTTGGCGACAGCGCGCTCTACTTTTCGGAGCAGGCGCTGGCGCTGGAGCAGCGGCTGGGGCGCAATGACAAGGTGGCTGTGAGGCGTGCGCAGATGGCTGATGCCCTCATCAGTCTGGGGCGCACCGACGAGGCCGCGCGGCAGTTGCTGGCGGCCATTCCGCAACTGCGTGCCGACGGCAACACCCACTCGCTGGCCATTGCCTGCAACCAGATGGGCGACGTCTGCCTGGGGAGCGGCAAGGACGCTGAGGCAGCCAAGTACTATGCCGAGGCGCTTGACATTTTCCTTGCCCAGCACGACCTCTACAACGAGAGCCATAGCCGCAAGGGACTCTACAACGCACTGCGCAAGAGCGACCCCCAGGCCGCTATGGCCCACAACGACCGCTACAACCAGCTGCGCGATTCGCTCTACGACCGCGAGACGGGCGAGCTGTTGAGCCAGTATGCCGCGCGCTACGGCAACGAGCGCCTACAGGACGAGAACGAAAGCCTGCGGCGGTCGCGCTGGCTGTGGATTGGCGGGCTGCTGGGATTGCTGGCACTGTTGGCTTTCGCCACGTGGATGCGGAGCCGTCGGCGCGTTCACGCCTTGCGCAAGGCCTTGGCCATAGCCCAGGCGGCGACAGCGCGACCAGCCGCGACGGAGACGGAGGGTGGTCAGGGCGGTGCGCCCCATGCTGCTACAGTCTCCCCGCAGCGCGAAGTGCCGTCGGAGGCACCGGCCGCTGTGCCGACGGATGCAGACATCCTGCAAAGCGTGGCCGATGCCGTGGCCGACGGAATGCAGTCGGGGCAGACCGATGTGGCCAGCATTGCCGCGCGTCTTGACATCACTGCGGCCACGCTGCGCCGCCGTGTGTGGGCCGCTGCCCACCAGACCCCCAAGAACTATATCACGGCGTTGCAGATGCAGCACGCCGCTCACCTGCTCACCGCGTCGCCCACGTTGTCGATGAGGGAGGTGGCGCGCGCCTGCGGTTTCGAGGAGCCGAGCAATTTTGTCCGTGTCTTCAAGCGCGTGTATGGCGTGACGCCTTCCCGCTACATCGCTGCGCAGGTGTGCCCAGGCGAGGGCAGGCAGGAGTAAGTCCTTTTCACTCCGTCGGCAGCAATAGAGTGGCTTCCTGGCAGACGGATTGGGCCAGACGTGCCACTGGAAACGACGCATTCGTAACGAAATCCCGCCATTTCATACCGAAAGCCACCGCGCATTTGGCTGCAGGGCTGCGGCTCGTATACTTTTGCACCATCAAAACTGTGACGGACTAACCTTGGCGCAAATCCCCGCGCAAGAAATCTTGCTTCAGCAGACGTAGGAAATCTTTGACGAACAAGAGAGAACCGGCCGGGGAACAGCCGAACACCGCAATAAGCCCTTCACCCGCCCGTGGCGGCACAGTGGTATGGTGCATTGAGCCAGTCCGGCTTTTCCCCGGCCCCGAATGGGGGCGCGTGCAAAGGGAGCCGTCACGCCAAGCGACACGCAAACAAACCCCTTAAATCCATATCCGTTATGAAAAGAAACACAATCCTTACCGCCCTGGCTTGCCTGCTGGCACTGGGCATGGGCGCGCAGACGCCCAAAGACGTGATGATGCGCTACCACGAGACCCGCATCGAGAACCTGCCCAAGAACTTTGTGGCGGTGACGAAGATGAACGTGAACGTTCGCGAAGACGCCAGCATCAAGGCACCGCGTATGCAGGAGAACTTCGGTATGGGCTACCGCCAGGTGGGCCGCTGGGTGTTCCCGTGCTTGGCGGAAAAGAACGGGTGGTACAACATCCCCCTGCTGCCCTCGATGCACACGGGCTGGATAAGCGGCACGCTCGCCGTCCGCACGGGCACCACACCGATTGACTTGGCCGCCGTGCGCAACAAGGCGTTTTTCGTGCAGGACGGCTACATTCGCGTGGAGAAGCACACGGAGACGGGACTGCTGCTGATGGAACACCACGTGGAGATTGGGGATTACGACGACCCCGATATCGTGGTCTACACCGACCTCTATATAGGCCGCCAAGTGAAGCCCGGGCTGCTGGTTTTCTTCAAGTCCTGGCGGATGAAAGCCGAGGACGTGGTGTATAGGTTTTATATCGAGAACCACACAACGCTTGTGGACTTCCCTAACGAGGGCGAGGGCTACGTCGGCATGGACCTTGAGAACATTCCCTGCAAGACGCTCTTCCACTTCTTCGGGCAGCCCGAAGAAACCATCGACGCACAATTCAACGCTGTTTTCGTCACTTCCGATTTGCTGAAGTGGTAGGGTCGGCGCGTTTGCAAAGGGAGAAAGAAACTATCTAAAAGGACTACGACAATGAAAAAAGTTTTCGTACTCATGGCTGCGCTCGTGCTGCTGGCCTCTTGCGGCGGTAGTGGCGACGACCAGGTGGAATACCTCGCCTTCCGAAACGGCGAGGGGCTGTGGGGACTTGTTGCCCCGAACGGCAAGGTGCTCTTTGAGGGCAAGTTCAAGAACAAACCGTCGCTCGTGCTCCACGGCGTGTTCTCCGTGAAGAACGAGGAGGGTTTCTACGAAGTCTACACTGCCGAGGCCGAGCCTCAGCGCGTGGGCGACGCCTACGTGGCACTCGGCGACTTCTTCGAGGGCGTGGCCCCCGCCGTACCCGAACTGGGCTACATCCGCTACATCGACACCAAGGGCAAGGTGGCCTTCGACCTGAAAGAGATTGACGGCAAGCCCGTAAACGCCGCGAGCAGTTTCCACGACGGGCACGCCTGGTTCAAACAGGGTGACAAGATGGGCTACATCGACCGCAGCGGCAAGGTGGCCGTCAGCGCCGTCTACAAAGACGCCAACCACTTCCACGACGGGCGCGCCGTGGTGACCGACACGCTGGGCCGCTGGCAGGTCATCGACCACAACGGCAAGCGCATCTTCGGCAAGGACGAGGTGGGAGGCCGCCCTGTGCGCTATGAGGACTACAACGACATAGGCTACTCCGAGGGGCTGCTGCCCGTGATGAACGCTTTCCGCGAGCTGCAACTCTACGACAAGGACGGCAAGCCCGTCGGCGAGGCCATACCTTTCTCCGCCATCCAGTCGTTCCAGAACGGCGTGGCTGTCATCAGCTACCGCAACAAGCAGGCGCTTGTGGACAAGGAGGGCGGCCATGCCTCGGAAGCGGCCTACCAGCGCATCTACTCAAACGGCCATCTGCGCTATGCGCTTGAGAACTACCGTTCCAACGCCTTCCGCCTGGACAGCGAGGGCAAGCGCACGGGCGACGAAGAATACACCACCGTTTCGCTCTACCCCTCGTTCGTGAAGGACTGCGACAAATACCTCGTCGTGCGCGACCTCAAGGGGCGCGGCTGCGTGGTCGAGGCCAGCGGCGGCAAGGAAGTGGCCGAGTGCCAGCCCGGCATCGACTTCGAGTTCGGCAGGCGCGCTGCCGTCGTGTCGCAGTTCGTGGACACTGACAAACTGCTCTCCCTGCTCGACATCAGCGCCGACGGTTTCGGGGGCGCCAAGATGAACCTCTCCGCCGCCGACATCGCCAAGGCCTGGGGCATCAGCGCCGAGGGCTACACGCGCCCCGACTTCCTTGCGAGCGGAAAGGAAACGCCCGAGGCGGGTTTGTACTGCGACGCGCAGTTTGACGACTTCTTCCTCACCGAAACCACGCCGCCCGCCTTCAGCCAAAGCCTGAAGCCCAGCGAACTCAACGCCACGCTCACGCTCTACAACGCGTCGCAGCCTATGTGCGTGGGGCTGTACAAGGCCGTCGTGAAGCACCTGCTCAAACTATGCGGCGAAGACCCCGAAAACCACCCCATCTATTCCACCGTGGAGGAAACCTTCTACCCGCCCAGCGGCCACACGCTCTACGTCTCCCGCCACAACAATGTCTTTGAGTTCCGCATGTGGGACGAGGGCGACGGCGACTACGGTGCCGGTGACGATATGATGTGAGCCTGCGCTCTGTTCTATAGGCTTCCCCTTTTTGCCGGGGAACCGCCATACAGAAAGCGTGCGCTCCGCTGGATGCGGGGCGCACGCTGTTTCTTGACCCTCTTGGGGCTGGTGGGGCTGGCTTACCAGGCGAAGAGCGGGTACTGCTTCATCGTCTCGTTCACCTCGGCACGGACGGCGGCAATGACCTGCTCGTCCTCGGGGGCGTTGAGCACGCGCTCGATGAGTTCGGCAATCTTGTCCATCAGGTCCTCCTTGGCACCGCGCGTGGTGATGGCGGGCGTGCCGAGGCGGATGCCGCTGGTCTGGAAGGCCGAGCGCGTGTCGAAGGGTACCATGTTCTTGTTCACCGTGATGTCGGCGGCGACGAGGGCGTTCTCGGCCACCTTGCCGGTCAGTTCGGGGTACTTGGGACGCAGGTCGACAAGCATCGAGTGGTTGTCCGTGCCGCCGCTGACGATGGCGAAACCGCGCTGTACGAGCTGGTCGGCCAGGCGGGCGGCGTTCTTCTTCACCTGCAGCGCGTACTCCTTCCACTCGGGGCGCAGCGCCTCGCCGAAGGCCACGGCCTTGGCGGCGATGACGTGCTCAAGCGGGCCGCCCTGCTGGCCGGGGAACACGGCACTGTCGAGCAGCGACGACATCTTGCGCACGACGCCCTTCTTCGTGGTCTTGCCCCACGGGTTGTCAAAGTCCTTGCCCATCAGGATGATGCCGCCGCGCGGGCCGCGCAGGGTCTTATGGGTGGTGGAGGTGACGATGTGGGCGTACTTCACGGGGTTGTCGAGCAATCCAGCGGCGATGAGGCCGGCGGGGTGGGCCATGTCTACCATAAAGATGGCGCCTACCTGGTCGGCGATGCGGCGCATACGGGCGTAGTCCCACTCGCGGCTGTAGGCCGAGCCGCCGCCGATGATGAGGCGGGGCTTGTGCTCCAGGGCGAGGCGCTCCATCTCGTCGTAGTCCACGCGCCCGGTCTCGCGGTCGAGGTTGTAGCCCACGGGGCGGTAGAGGATGCCACTGGTGTTCACTGCCGAGCCGTGGCTGAGGTGGCCGCCGTGGTCGAGGTTGAGGCCCATGAAGGTGTCGCCGGGCTTGAGGCAGGCCAGGAAGACGGCGGCGTTGGCCTGCGCGCCGCTGTGGGGCTGCACGTTGGCGTATTCGGCGCCGAAAAGCTGCTTGACGCGCTCGATGGCGATGGTCTCCGTCCGGTCCACCACCTGGCAGCCGCCGTAGTAGCGGTGGCCGGGGTAGCCCTCGGCGTACTTGTTGGTGAGCCAGGAACCCATGGCCTGCATCACCTCGTCGCTCACGAAGTTCTCGGAGGCGATGAGCTCGATGCCGCGCAGCTGGCGCTGGTGCTCGGCCTCGATGAGCTGGAAAATCTGTGTGTCTTTCATTGTTTATAGGTTAGTTTGTGAGTCTTTATAAGGTTTAAGAAGTTTAATGAGGTTTAAGAGGTTTAATCCGTCCGGCGCGGGAAGCGGTTGTGAACGGAGGCGGTGTGCGGAGGAAGTCGGAGGCAGGATGTATTAAACCTCTTAAACTTCTTAAACCTCTTAAACCTTAATTACACGATTTCTACCTTTTCAAGCCTTTGCTCGTGTTCGCAATAGTGGCAGCGCACCGTAGCGTTGTCTTTCACGTGGAAGCGCGTGGGCATCGGCTCGTTGTTGGAGATGCAGACGGGGTTGTCGCAGCGTATGATGCCGCGCAGCGTCTCGGGCAGGCGCACCTGGTGTTTCTCCACCACGTCGTAGTTGCGGATGATGCTCAGCGTGGCGCCGGGGGCCACGACGCTGAGGCGGTCCACCTCGTCGGGCGTGAAGAACTTGTCGGCCACCTTGATGATGCTCTTCTTGCCCATCTGCCCGCTTTCGAGGTTGCACCCCACCACCACGGCGGAGGCCAGCCCCTGGAGGCCGAGCAGGTTCACGACGTCGAAGATGCGGCTCGACGGGATGTGGTCAATCACCGTGCCGTCCTTGATGGCGGCCACGAGCAGTTCCTGGTTGGGTGTCTTTTGCATAAATTCGGGGGCTTTGCGCTGGGGCTTTGGTTTCGCGGGATTTACGCAGACTTGCACCGGCGTGCCGATGCAAATCCGTGGTTCACAGGTGTCTTGTCAGTGTTTCGCGAAGCAAAAGTAAGCAAAAAAACCGATACTTCTGCACCTTCGTTCCTATATTTGCAGCGTGAAACACGCAGCCCGCAAGCGGGCGGGTGGATTTCAGACATATTGAAAAGGACGTTACACGACGTTATCTTCGAGTCTCAAATCTCGCAAGTTTGATTCCACTCTTGAAGATTCGCAACGGGACGTCCGCGCCTAATCCGTATAATGCCTCCCGGCGGTCTTGGCCATCTCCCGGCCACCCCTGCCCACTCCGTATTATATTATATAGGCGTAGGCTGCGCGTTGCTTATCCTATGAGTGGAGGCAATGCGAGAGCCTGAGACTTCGGATAAGCAAGTAGTACAGACTCCCACGTCTTTTTTTTGTATGTCATGCTTATTCCTGTTTACAATAGCCTGCGGCAAGGGGGAGCCTGCTGCCCTACGAGTGACTTATGAAGGAAGAAAACCAAGCGTGGCTGGCGGAAGCGTGCCGGAAAGGTTTCGGCACGATGAACAAGAACGACTACGAAGTCGCCACCTTTCACGCCATGCTTCAAGATGAACTGGCGCGGCTGTCGGACTATGCCATCAGCGTGCGCCTGAGAATCCCCGAATCGAAAGTCAGGCGCTTGCGCTACGAAGCCGCGTTGCGCTACGGCGACAGCAACAGCAACGAGAAATCCTACAAGGACAAGTTCACGGAGTTGCTGCTGCGCGGCAAGTTCCGCGTGACCGACAGCAACCGCATACAGTTCGCCATCAGCGACAAACTGTTCCGCCTCTACCTCAACGACATGCTGATGCACGACGGGCGCTTTGCCGACACGTCCTTTAACCCCAACATTGTCTCGCTGCCCTACAAAGACCTTGAGTACCTTCTCATTCAGTTCGGCGAAAACACGCAGGAGCGGATTGACAAAATTAAGGAGACGGTCAAGGAGACCAACGTAGACCTGCCCAAGACAATGACCGAGTGCATCAAGGAAGTTGGCGCGGGGCTGGTCAAAAATGCGGCCAAGAAGGTGGCGGGCGAAAAACTGGCCGACTTTGTTGATCTACTCTTCAACAAAGCCGAGACCGCGATAAAGGACCAACTAAACAAAGGAAACAACTAACCCAAAACTAACCATTATGAAACACACACTGTACACGATAGCCCTCCTGTGGGCTATCGCATTGGAGCTTCCGGCCCAGACATCCGTAAAAACTACTGTTGAGGACGGCGTCACCATCTACGAGTATTTCGAGGAAGACGAGGACGGGAACGAGAACACGTACTACAAGTATGAGAAAGAGAACGGCGATTTCGCTTATTCGCAGAGTCGGAATTACATTGACGTGAGGAAACCTTTTCAGGTGACGTATGGCGACACTGTTATCAATTCTAAAATGGAATTGGATCGCGTGAGGAAAAAAGAAAAATATGTTATTAGAATAAAGGTACCGTCCGGGGTCGTACATGAGTATGTGTCAAAAGAGCCTATGGAAATACGCTGGCGTGAATTTGTTGAGGGTAGTCCGAGACCATCATCAAGTTTCTTCGCCTTTCTTTATGAGAAATGTAGAAAGAGCAACTTCGGTTATACATATATGGGAGACCCAAGATATAATCCTGTTTATCTCCATTGCGTTTATTTGCCGGACAATCCGGGCCTGTGTTATAAATGTTTTGGAGCTTCTAGTGAAGGCGGTGGGCCAGATATCACTCCTGCTTATCCAGGTAAGAACACAATCTTCTATAAGTTCAGACGATATGATTTGGATACAGATTATTTTGTCAAAGGCGATGCCTTATATAGTTTTGATAAGGATGGTAACCCCGTCCGTGTAATGCAGAGGTGTGAAGGAGATGATTATGTGTTGTTCTTCCCCGTCGCGCCAATGGACACCATAACGGAAATAAACTTTAAGAACGCAGATCGTGCGGAAAATAATGTCTTGGAACTGACGTATTCCAATGGCAGCAAACTAAAAGCAAAAAATTTTTATCTTGAAGGAGGAGGCATGGGGAAATACCCCAATGACCGCTATAAACAAGAAAATCTCTTGGGTTTCAAGCCGTATACAGGTTTTTGTTTTTTGGGTAGTATTCAGCGTGTGAACGGTATCGTTAAATTTTATCTGAAAAATGGGAACGGTCCCTATATACGCCTCACCCAGTCGGATGGAAGCGTTTATGAATATGACAAGGCGGGCTGTGAAGATTTCTTGGAAAACGATACGGTTCCGTTGCCGCAAAATGGTACGGTGACGTATGCGGACGGTTCGCAAGATACATTTATAAAAGGAAAGAACACCGCCCAGCGCGAAGCCGAACAGGCCGAAGCCCGGCGGAGGCAGGCCGAATCCGACGCCGCAGCGGCCGCCGCTGAAGCCGAAGCAGCCAGACAATATGCGGAGGAGCGGGCATACTACAAGCGCACGCTCGGTTTCTATCCCGGCGACAAGACGAGCATAAGGGAGGTCTTCAAGGCCGGGTTACCTTTCGCTCCGTTGCAGAAGTATTTCGGCATCTTCCTGCGTCTGCACAGCACAAGCGGCGGCAGACAGACGTACCGCTATTACGACCAGAATTTTGATTGGGCGGCTTCCGTCACCGTGGCAAACGGAAAGATAACTTCCGTTGTGTTCCACAATATGTAGAATCCCGCCAAAGCGGAACGCGCGGCACAGCCCATTCTTGGTTGCTGTGCCGCGCGTCGTGCGTTGGTGTATTAAAGGTTAAATTCCGCTTGTCGTTTCTATAAACTGCGAGAAAACTTACGAGCTATAAACTCTCGCCCAGCACGTCGCAGATGATGGCTTCGCGCATGTAGAGGCCGTTTTCGGCCTGCTTGAAGTAGTAGGCGAAGGGCGTGTCGTCCACGTCGTAGGCTATCTCGTTCACGCGCGGCAGGGGGTGGAGGATTTTCATATTGGGGCGCGCCGCGCCGAGCATCTGCGCGCGCAGGACGTAGAGGTTTTTCACCTTTTCGTATTCGGCCAGGTCCTGGAACCGCTCGCGCTGCACGCGCGTCATATAGAGGATGTCGGCCTGCCCGATGGCGGCGGCGTCGAGTTCGGTGTGCTCCTCGAAAGGTATGCCCCAGCCGCGCAACTGCTGCTTGTAGACCTCGGGCATGGCCAGTTCGCGCGGCGCGACGAAATGGAAGCGCGGGCGGAAGTGGCGCATGGCCTGGATGAGCGAGTGGACGGTGCGCCCGTACTTGAGGTCGCCCACGAGGCAGATGTCGAGGTCGTCGAGGCGTCCCTGCGTCTTGTGGATGCTGTAGAGGTCGAGCATCGTCTGCGTGGGGTGCTGGTGGGCGCCGTCGCCGGCGTTGATGACGGGCTTGTCGGCAATCTCGCTGGCGTAGAGCGCGGCGCCTTCAAGGTAGTGGCGCATCACGATGACGTCGGCGTAGTTGCTCACCATGCGTATGGTGTCGTTGAGCGTCTCGCCTTTGGTGGAACTTGTCACCTTGGGGTCGCTGAAGCCTATGACCTTGGCACCGAGGCGGTTGGCGGCGGTCTCGAACGACAGGCGGGTGCGCGTGCTGGGCTCGAAGAAGAGGGTGGCCACGATGCGGCCTTGCAGGACGGTGCGGTTGGGTTCGCGCTCGGCCTCGGCGGCCATGGCGATGAGGCGCAGGATGTCCTCGCGCGACAGTCCCGCTATGGATACAAAACTTTTCGGTCGGGTCATTGGTAAGTTTTCTTGCCGCAAAGATACACAATGTTTCAACAACCCTTATCTTTGCACCCACAATTTTTCTTTTCACTTCAACAACCAAACAAAATGAAAGAACTAAAAGGAACACAGACCGAGAAGAACCTGCAGACGGCTTTCGCCGGTGAGTCGCAGGCCCACACGAAGTACCTCTACTACGCCTCGCGCGCCAAGAAGGACGGCTTCGTGCAGATTGGCAAGATATTCGAGGAGACGGCCAAGAACGAGAAGGAGCACGCCAAGATATGGTTCAAGTACCTCCACGGCGGTGCCGTGCCCGCCACGACGGCCAACCTGGCCGACGCCGCTGCGGGCGAGAACTTCGAGTGGACTGACATGTACGACGGCTTCGCCAAGACGGCGCGCGAGGAGGGCTTCGAGGAGATTGCCGAGCGTTTCGCCCAGGTCGGCGCCATCGAGAAGGAGCACGAGGAGCGCTACCGCCGCCTGCTCGACAACGTGGAGCAGAAGCGCGTCTTCACCCGAGAGGGCGACTGCGTGTGGCAGTGCAGCAACTGCGGCCACATCGTCATCGGCAAGCAGGCGCCCGAGGAGTGCCCTGTATGCGCCCACCCGCAGAGCTACTTCGAACTACGCGCGCAGAACTACTAAGCAGCTCCGTCGAAAAACCTGCCGCGCAAAATAACGCTGTGGCTACAGAAAAAGCAGTCGGCCTTCGGTCATAAACCAAAGGCCGACTGTTTCCTTGCCAGACTCTATCCCCACCGCTTCTTTTTGCATTGTTCGTGTCTCAGAGGGAAACGGATGGCACTTGTCTTGTGGCGAAAGTAGGGGGAGAGGAATTAAATTCCTGCCAGTTCCACCACCTTGTCGACAGCGGCGGGGAGGGCGTTGGCGTCCTTGCCGCCTGCTGTGGCGAAGTGGGGCGCGCCGCCTCCGCCTCCCTTGATGAGTTTGGCGGCTTCGCGCACCAGTGTGCCGGCGTTGAGGCCGCGGTCGGCCACGAGATCCTTGCTGACCATCACGGTGAGCAGCGGTTTGTCGCCGCAGCGCGTGCCGATGGCCACGAGCACGCGCTCGGGCAGTTCGGCGGCCACCTGGAAGGCCAGGTCTTTGGCCACCTCGGGCTTCACCTCGCCTGGCATCACGGCCTTGACCACGCGGATGCCGTCGCGCTCCACGGCGTGCTCCACCAGTCGGTCGCGCATACGCAGCGTCTGTTCCTTGACGAAGCCCTCAATCTGTTTCTGCAGCCCGGCGTTCTCCTCGACGGTCTTGGCGATGGCGGCCTGCAGGTCCTTGGCGTTGTTGAAGAGGCCGCGCAGGGAGGCGAGCAGGTCGTGCTCGGTGTAGATGAGTTCCTCGGCTGCCTCGCCCGTGACGGCTTCGACGCGACGCACGCCAGCGGCCACGCTGGCCTCGCTGACGATGCGGAAGAAGCCGATGCGTCCCGTGCTGGAGACGTGGCAGCCGCCACAGAACTCGACGCTTGTGCCGAACTTCACGACGCGCACGCGGTCGCCGTACTTCTCGCCGAAGAGGGCGATTGCGCCGAGTTCGCGCGCCTCGTCGATGGGCAGGTCGCGGAAGTCTTCCAAGGCGATGTCCTCGCGGATGCGGCGGTTCACGATGCGCTCCACGCGGCGCAGTTCCTCGGGCGTCACCTTCTGGAAATGGCTGAAGTCGAAGCGCAGGTAGCCGGGCGTGACGAGCGAGCCTTTCTGCTCGACGTGCGTGCCGAGCACCTCGCGCAGTGCCTGGTCGAGCAGGTGGGTGGCGCTGTGGTTGGCCTCGCAGGCGCGGCGTGCCTTGGCGTCAACCTCGGCCACGAACGTGGCGGCGGGGTCGGAGGGCAGCTTGCTGAGGAAGTGCACCGTGACGCCGTTCTCCTGCTTGGTGTCGAAGACGGGCGTGCGCTCGTCGCCGCTGACCAGCCAGCCCTTGTCGCCCACCTGGCCGCCCATCTCGGCGTAGAAAGGCGTGCGCGAGAGTACCACCTGGTAGTACTCCTGCTTCTTTTCCTTCACCTGGCGGTAGCGCAGGATGCGGGTTTCGAGCGTGGTGTGGTCGTAGCCGTCAAATGCGCTGTCGCCCTCGGCCAGCACCGTCCAGTCGCCAGCCTGCTTGGCGGCGGCACCGCGAGCGCGCTCTTTCTGTTTCTGCATCTCGGCGTTGAAAGCGGCCTCGTCGACGGTCAGCCCCTGCTCGGCGCAGATGAGCTGCGTCAGGTCGAGCGGGAAGCCGAATGTGTCGAAGAGGGTGAACGCCTTGGTGCCGTCGACGACGGTCTTGGCGGCTGCCTTGGTCTCGGCAATCACGCCGTCGAGCAGGGCGATGCCCGTGCTGAGCGTGCGCAGGAAACTCTCCTCCTCCTCGCGCATCACGTTGGTGATGAGTTCCTGCTGTGCGCGCAGTTCGGGGTAGGCGTCGCCCATCTCGCTGACCAGTGTGGGCAGCAGTTTGTACATGAAGGCTTCCTTCTGGCCTAGGTAGGTGTAGGCGTAGCGCACGGCGCGCCGCAGGATGCGGCGGATGACGTAGCCGGCCTTGGCGTTGGACGGCAGCTGGCCGTCGGCTATGCTGAACGAGATGGCGCGCAGGTGGTCGGCCACGACGCGCATGGCCACGTCGACGGCCTCGGTTTTGCCGTAGGCCAGGCCGCTAAGGCTCTCGATGGTGCGGATGATGGGCTGGAACACGTCGGTGTCGTAGTTCGACTTCTTGCCCTGCATCACCATGCAGAGGCGCTCGAAGCCCATGCCGGTGTCGATCACCTTGTTGGGCAGGGGCTGGAGCGAGCCGTCGGCCATGCGGTTGTACTGCATGAAGACGAGGTTCCAGATTTCGATGACCTGCGGGTTGTCCTTGTTGACGAGACTTGCGCCGCTGACGGCGCGCTTCTCTTCGTCGCTGCGCAGGTCGATGTGTATCTCCGAGCAGGGGCCGCAGGGGCCAGTGTCGCCCATCTCCCAGAAGTTGTCGTGCTTGTTGCCGTTGATGATGTGGTCGGCGGGGAAGTACTCGCCCCAGTAGGCGGCTGCCTCGTCGTCGCGCGAGAGACCCTCCTCGGGCGAACCCTCGAAGACGGTGACATAGAGGACGGACTGGTCCACACCCAGCACCTTCACGAGGAACTCGTAGGCGTACTGTATGGCCTCCTTCTTGAAGTAGTCGCCGAAACTCCAGTTGCCCAGCATCTCGAACATCGTGTGGTGGTAGGTGTCGCGCCCCACCTCTTCAAGGTCGTTGTGCTTGCCGCTGACGCGCAGGCACTTCTGCGAGTCGGTCTGGCGGCGGCTCTTGGGCTCGGCGTTGCCCAGGATGATGTCCTTGAACTGGTTCATACCGGCGTTGGTGAACATCAGGGTGGGGTCGTTCTTGATTACCATCGGTGCGCTGGGCACCACGAGGTGGCCGTGTTCGGCGAAGTAGGTCTTGAACGCTTCGCGTATCTGGTTGGCGGTCATTCTTTATTAGTTTAGATAAAAGGTAGAGATTTGGTTACAGGAGAGCGGCGGTGTAACCAAGTGCACGCGCCTCCCTTGAAAATCGGACGCAAATTTATTGATTTTGTGGCAAAAAAGTCGATTAAGCGGATAAAAAGCACTACTTTCGCGCTGTAAACATCTCTAAACTTAATCATTACCTGCGATGAAAAGACTTTTTACTGCCTTGTTCGCACTACTCGTGACGCTCTGCGCCACGGCCCAGACCGTGAACCTCACGCCGTGGCCCAAGCAGATGACCACCGCCAGCGGCCAGTACACGCTGCCCGCCACGGTCACCATCGACGCCACTGGCCTGTCTGACGACATCGCCGCCGAGGCCGCCGCCTTCGCCGCCACCCTGCGCAAAGCCACCGGGCGCACCGTCACGGTGGGCGCGGACGAGAACGCGGCCATCAAGCTGCGCCTCAGCGCCACGAACCTCGACGACGAGGGCTACAAACTCACCGTCGCCGCCACCGGCATCACGCTCGAAGCCTCGACGCCCGTGGGCTTCTTCTACGGCCTGCAGAGCGTCAAGAAGATGCTGCCCGCCAACGTGCTGCTCGAACAGGAGGACGCTACGGCGGACTACACGCTGCCGCTCGTCACCATCAACGACGCGCCGCGCTTCGCCTACCGAGGCTTCATGCTCGACGTGAGCCGCCACTTCTTCACGGTCGATGAAATCAAGAAGATGCTCCGCCTGATGGCCTACTACAAGATGAACCATTTCCACTGGCACCTGACGGACGACCAGGGCTGGCGCGTCGAGGTGAAGAAGTACCCCAAACTGACCACCGTGGCCGCCACGCGCAGCAACTCGTGGAACACCGACCTCAAGTACGGCCAGTACTGGACCAACAAGCAGTACGGACCCTACTTCTACACGCAGGAGGAAATCAAGGACGTGGTGGCCTACGCCCAGTCGCTCCACATCACCGTTGTGCCCGAGGTCGAGATGCCCGGCCACCTGGCTGCCGCCATGGCTGCCTATCCCGAGTTCAGCTGTAACCCCAGCGGCTCGCACAGCGTGTGGACCACCGGCGGTATCAGCACCGACGTGCTCAACGTGGCCAACGAGGGCGCCATTCAGTTCGCCAAGGACATCCTTTCGGAAATCGCACCGCTGTTCCCCGGCGAGGTGTTCCACGTCGGCGGTGACGAGACGCCCACCACGGCCTGGCAGAACAACGCCGAGTGCCAAGCCCTGTACCAGGCCGAAGGCATGACGGGCTACTACCAGTTGCAGAGCCGCTTCACCAAAATCATAGCCGACCACCTGGCCACGCTCGGCAAGCGCATCGCCGTGTGGAACGAGGCCATTACCGCTAACGGCGCCAACACGCAACTCGTCAAGGACGCCGGTGCCACCGTCTACTGCTGGAATCCGTGCCAGACGGGTGCTTCCAAGGCTGCCGACCTCGGCCTGCGCGCGATCATCACCGAATATAATTCCGGCGGCGGCTCCTACTACATCAACCGCAAGCCCACCGCTGCCGATTACGGCGCCGGCTATGGCGACAACACGCTGCAGAACACCTACAACTACGTGCCCGTACCCACCAGCGTCACCACCGCGCGCGCGCAATATTATTACGGTGTGCAGGGCACCTTTTGGTGCGAGCACGTCAGCGAGGCCGAACACCTCGAATACCTCGCCCTGCCCCGCCTGATGGCCGTGGCCGAGGCCGGCTGGACGCCCCAGGCGCGCAAGAACTGGACGTCGTTCCAGACCCGTATGCGCCAGGACACCACCCTGCTGAGGCGCGGCGGCTACAACTACCACCCGCAGTACATCGACTACGACGGCGCCACGCCCGAGGAGAGTTCCACGTCCGACAAGGTGATGCCCCAGTCGTCGACCGGGCTGGAGGCCAGCGCGAAGTACTGGTACAAAATCGTCTCGCGCGGCACGGGCGACCGCGCCGGCCGCTGCATCGAACTGCTTGAGAGCGGCTCGTCCTTGCTCAGCCAGATGAGCGCCAGGGGCGCCACGGCGGGAATGCTCTGGTCGTCGCCCGCCGCCAGCGAAGGCGCCACGAACTACGACGCCCAGCTTTGGGCCTTCGAACTGGACCCGAGCGGGTCGGGCAACTACGCCTTGGTCAACAAGACCGCTCCCGAAGGTTCCGTAAACCCTACACCATCGGCCGCCTCAACGGGTGGCCGATGGACTTATGACACGTCGGCCAAGCACTACAAGTTCGTTCTTGGCGACAACGGCTATGGCACCGTCGACGACAACTACTACTATTCCATACGCTCGACCAACAACACGGGCTGGTGGATGAACTGCGCCCTGTCCGGCAATAACTTCGCCGTCAACCTCTACAACGACCCGTCGAGCGGCAACGGCGGCCTGTGGACATTCCAGCCCACGTTCGACGCCGTGGCGTCCGCCGACGACCTGCTGGCCGAGGCCGTGACGTTGGTCGGCAAGGCCGACGTCTACTACGACGAGAGCGAACAACTGCCCGGCCGCTTCTCCGCCGAGCGCATCGCCGCCCTGCGCACACTGATCGCCGCCCCCACGGGTGTGAGCCGCGAGGCGTGGCAGGCCGCGCTCGACGAGGCCAAGGCGTCGCTCATTTTTCCCGAACTCAACGGAACCTACCGCGTCACCAACACCACCGACGCCTTCTACGGCCAGTCGCTCACCGACGCCACCGGCAAGACCTACCTCACCCACAGTTCCGACGCCTATGCCCAGAACGCCTGGACGGTGACAACGCTCAACGGACGCAGTGGCCTCACGGCCAAGGTGCGCCTCAAGAACACCGCCACGGGCCGCTTCGTGGGCAGCCCCGCCTCGTCGGCCACGGGCAACCTCGGAAACCTCGTCGGCACCAGTTCCACCCTGCTCACCCTGACCTACCAGCCCGCCGAGGGCGACTTCCTCATCACGGGCAGCGACATGCGCTACTACCCCATCGACGCCACGTCGCTGTCTAACCCCGGCACCATCGCGGCCTCCGCCTCCGCCATACGCCCACAGGGCACCGGCTGGACGTTCACGCCCGTGCGCGTGCTGACACTCCTCTGCGTCGACAACGCCGACGGCAGCGTGCTGGCCACCTACACCTGTAGCCGCAGCGAGGAGGAGATTGCCGACCCGCTCACCATGCCCGTCATCCGCAACTACGAGTTCGTCGATAAGACCGAGGTTGACGCCACCACGCTGCGCCTCACCTACCGCCGCGTGTCCTACAGCATCGACATCATCGGGCGCGACGAGCGCGGCGCCATTGTCGTCGAGCAGACCTACCAGTACAACACTGGCTCGTGCGGCACCGTCTGCCCCGCCGTGCCCACCGTACCCTACTACACCGCTGAGGACGCCGACCTTGACTGCGACGGACGACCCTGCGCCGACACGGTGATCACCGTCGTCTACCACACCGAGGCACTGGCCGGTGTGCGTCGCCTGGGCGAGGCCGTCAGCGAACTGCAGGACGGCCACAGCTACGTCATCTACGACACGTCGCCCAGCGCCACCGAGCGCATCGGATACCGCAACGTCAACCCCGCCACCGGCCAAGTGATGCAGGCCACCACTATCGCCGACACCGACCCCTACTATGTGTGGACGCTTGAGCGCGTCGGCACCACCGGCAACCGCTTCCGCGTCAAGAACGAGATGACCGGCAAGTATATCTCCGTGCTCACGCAGAGCGGCGCCATCTATGTGGCCGACGCGGGCGACACCTTCACCTTCACCCACCACGACGGCGACGTCTGGGAAGTGCGCGGCACCAACAACCAGTACTGGGACGGTGTGGCTGGCTCGTTCACGGGCTGGCACACCTACGGCCACCCCTACAAGTTCTACGAGTACTACGCCCAGCCCTATTTCCTTGTCACCGTCGAATACGTCAGCGACCAGGGCGAGCAGCTCGCAGCCTCCACCACCGCCCTCGTCAAGGCCGGCGACGCCTATACGCCCGTCGCCCCCTCGTTCGACGGCCTCACGCTACAGACGCTTGAGAACGCCGACGCCCTCGAAGCCGTCGCCGCCAACGTCACCGCCCGCCTCGTCTATGCCGACCCCTCAACCAGTTTGGGTAGCCCCTTAATGGTCAATGGTCAATGGCGGGTGGTCTTTGACCTCCAAGGCCGCAGCGTCGCCCGCCCCCGCACCAGCGGCATCTACATCGTGAACGGCGCCAAGGTGCTGGTGCGCTAATCTTTCTTTTCGCCGCACTCTTTTATCGGCCAACGAGCCTACACACTCTCCTACAGCCAGCCTTTTGGGTAAGCCAACGCCCAAAAGGCTGGCTTGTTTTTGGCCTGATAGTCTAACGGTCTGATGGAAACCTGAAGTTATCGGCTCTCCATTTGTCCGTAGAGCCGATGTAAAAGTTTCTGTTGGCTTTTAATTCTGCAAATTAAGCCTTAATTTGTAGAAACTTAGGCTTAGTTTGTACAAATCAAGCCTAAGTTTGGCGAAATTAAGGCTTAATTTGCAGAATTGCGAGGGGGTAGGGGAGAATGGAATGGGGGCGGGGACGACTTCATGCCTTTTGGGGCGATGATTGGCTGGTGCGCCGTTCGGTCTTTCGGGGTATGCTTTTAACATGCGCTGGGCGGAAGCTGTCCTAACGCAGGTATACGCCGTTTTGCTTTTGGGAAAAGCCAAACGCTTTGCGGATACCTCTTTTTTTAGTACTACAACGAAAAATTTAGTTAAAAACTCTTGTTCAACTAAAAAAGCCGTTATACTTTTGCATCGTGAAACCAGAAAAGAGTCTTCCCGAAATGAGTAAAACGCTGAACACACCAGCCGAGCAGCCCACCCGCAAAGAGGAGGAGGTGCTGGAGTTGATTTACGAAATCGGCACACCGTGCGCGCCCAAGGACGTGGTGGCGCGCTACGCGGAGCCGCGTCCGCACGTCAATACCGTGGCCACGTCGTTCCAGAGCCTGGAGCGCAAAGGGTGGCTGGGGCACGAGCAGCAGGGGCGCACCTTCCTCTACACCCCCACTGTGCCGCGCGAGCAGTATGGTGGCGGCAAGATACGCAACTTCGTAACGCGCTTCTTCAAGGGTTCGTTCGCCAGCGCGGTGTCGGCCTTTGCCAAGAGCGAAAAACTGTCGCAGGAGGAAGTGGAGCAGTTGCTCGCATCCCTCTCAACAACCGAAGAGAAATAGACGCTGCCTTATGTTCTTCCTTTACACCTTCAAATGGGCGCTGTGCGTGGCACTGTTCTACTCGTGCTGGTCGCTGCTGCTGCGCCGCGAGACGTTCCACCGGCTCAACCGCGTGCTGCTCGTGTCGTTCCTGTTGGTGGGCGCGGTGCTGCCGCTGTTGCGCTTCCCCGCCCCCACAGCCGTGCCGTTAGCAGGCAGCTTGGCTCGCGTGGGCTACTTCATCGACGGTGCCGTAGTGGCCGCCGCTGCGCCCGGTGCCGATGCAGCAGCGGGGCAGGCCGCACCGCAGTGGCCCGCAGTGGTCGGCGCAATATATATCATCGGTGCGGTGGGCTTCCTGCTGCAATACGCACTGAATGTGCTGGCCGTGGTGCGCCTCATCCGCCGTTCGCGTCTCCACGAGGTGCGCGACGGGATGCGCGTCTGCCTCAACGACACGGTGGAAAGCCCCGTGAGCTGGATGCACTGGGTGGTCATCAGTCCCCGCGACCTTGCGGAGAACGGCGCGACGTTCTTAGCGCACGAGTCTGCCCATGTGCGCGGCGGCCACAGCCTCGAACTGCTCGTGGCCGAGGTGTGCGTGCGCCTGCAATGGTTCAACCCGTTGGCTTGGATGCTGTTGCACGACTTGCAGACGGTGCAGGAGTACGAGGCCGACCGCGCCGCCCTGCACAGTGGCACGGACTGCCGGGGCTACGCCACGCTGTTGGTGACGAAGGCCGTGGGGCCGCAACTCGCCGCCGCCAACAGCCTGTTGCGCTCACCGCTGAAAGCCCGTGTGGGGATGATGGCGCGCCCCGCTTCGAGGCTGGCCCGCGCCGGGCGTGCGCTGTTTGCCCTGCCCGTGGTGGGTTTCGCCTTGCTGCTCTTCGCCCGCCCCGACGTGGTAGCCGCCGTGGCGCAGGCCCGGACGCTCGAAGAACTCCCCGCCGCCATCACCGCCCCCGCGCCCGACTCTCCCGACGAGACAGAGGCCGCTACCGACGCGCCTGCCGTGGAGCCCGAAAACGCCGACAGTCCCTCTGCCCCCGCCGTGACCCTTGAGACCGACGCGCTGCTCCCGCCGCTCACCAACGACTATCTCACATCGTTGCTACAGAAACACGACGTGAAGGGCGCGGCGGTGTATATGATAAACGATGACGCCGAATCGCCCGTCGACGCCAACCGCCTGGACTTCTTCATCGACGGGCGTCGTGCCACCTACGCCGAACTGCGGCAATACGCCGACCGCGTCGACCTGGGCGACCCGCGCGTCTGCGTCTTCAACCTGCGGCAGTCGAGCGGCGAAAATACGTCCATCGCCGTGTGCGACGTCGAGCACGCCAAGGACTTCTACCCCGGTGCGTCGGGCCAGTCGTTCGTGGTGAGCGTGGTGACCAACCCCGAGTACGCTGAGGCCGAGATGGCGCGCCGCAGATCCGCGCTCGTAGACACGGCGACTAACCGCGCCTTAGCCGACACCCTGCGCCGCCTCGTCGCACCCGACTGACGAGTTTTTTCAAACTCCCCTTTGACATCCCCGCGCGTCCCCTCCTGGCTCGCGCAAACCCCGTCCCGACACGGCCATAAGCTGTGCCAGCATACATTGTGTGCCTATTCCAAACCCGAAAACCAACAAAAAAACTATGAAACGCACCCTCCTTTCCTCCCTCTTTGCCCTCGCCACCCTTGCCGCCACCGCGCAGGTGGGCAACGTCACGGGCGAGATCCGCCACGCCGTCACCAACTTCGGCATCGAGGGCGTACTCGTCACGATGACCACCGACGACGGCACGTTCGTCGACTCCTGCCGCAGCGTCGGCGGAATGCGCACCTCCCACCCCCAACCGGGCTGGACCGTCGTGGTGCCCGACCCCAAGAGCGGCGCGACGTTCTCGCTCAAAGCCCCGGCGGAGGGACGCTATGTGTTGCTGTTCGAGAAAGACGGCCTCGAACCCGTCGCCAAGACCGTCGACGCCCGCTTCACCGTGCGCCGCGCCGACTTCAACGCTGGCACCATAACGATGTTCGACCAGGTGCGCCAACTCGGCGAAGCCGTTGTGGAGGGCACGCGCATCAAGATGTTCTACCGTGGTGACACGCTCGTCTACAACGCCGCCGCCTTCCAGACCGCCGACGGCAGTGTGCTCGAAGACCTCATACAGATGCTGCCAGGCGCCGAACTGCGCGACGGCAACGTCTATGTGAACGGCGAGA
Organism: Bacteroidaceae bacterium; assembly: GCA_017933995.1. Taxonomy (GTDB): domain Bacteria; phylum Bacteroidota; class Bacteroidia; order Bacteroidales; family Bacteroidaceae; genus Alloprevotella. Next base: position 27,535 of record JAGBKI010000026.1, read on the forward strand.
AGATGGAGGAGCTGCTCATCAACGGCAAGGACTTTTTCCAGGGCGACCCGCAGTTGGCGCTCAAAAACCTGCCCGCCTACACCGTCGATAAGATTAAGGTTTACCGCCGCTATGGTGAGCAGAGCCGCCTGGCCGGGCGCGACCTGGGCGACCGGCGCAGGGTGATGGACGTGCGCCTCAAGCGCGAGTACAACGCGCAGTGGACGGGGCGCATCGAGGGCGGCCTCGGCACACATGGCCGCTACAGCGCCGGGGCCTTCGCCATGTATTTCGACGACCGACAGAGTTTCTCGCTCAGTGCGCAGGGCAACAACCTGGGCCAGGACAACGAGTACGGACGCTGGGGCACGGCGGGTTCATACGACAACACGGGCCGCCACGCGCTCAAAAAGATAGACCTCAACTACGCCTTCGAACCCACCGACGCGCTGCGCTTCTCGCTCGGTGCCACCTACCGCCACACCGACGACGACACCGACCGCTTCACCGCCACGCGCCTCTTCCTCAGCGGCAACGACAGCTACAGCCGTCGCCGCCAGTGGTCGCACGGCAGCGGCGACGCCTTCAAGACCAGTGCGCGCCTGGAGTACCGCCCCGGCGACGCCGCCTCGCTGAGTTTCGACTACCGCTTCAACCTGGGTCGCAGCGAGCGGCGCGAGCACGACCGCCTGGCCAACTTCGACGCCGACCCCGCCGACCTGTCCCTCGACAGTGCCTGGACGCGCTGGCAGGACGTCACAAGCCGACAGCGCACCGAGCGCGCCGCTTCAGCCCACACCCTCTCGCACCACGCCGAGGCGCGCGCCGACATCGCCTTCCGCCCCGACATCCTCACGCTCACCGCCACCCTCGATTACGCCAACAGCCACAACGACCAGCGCGAGTTCTACGTGCTGGAATACCCCACCGTGGCGCAGCGGCGTTTCAGCCTCGCCCCCACTTCTAACCACAGTCTCAACGCCGACCTCCACGCCGAGTACATCTACAAGTACGCCACGCTCGACCGCCTCGACGGCTACATCAAGCCATACTACACATTCAACAACGCGCTGACCAGCGGGCGCAACCCATACTATGTGGACAACAACGCCGCCGACGGCCTCGATCCCTACGCGCCCTACGACCTCACGCAACTTGCGCTCGACCTCGCCAACAGCTACACTTCCGACCGCCGCACCACGCGCCACGACTTCGGCCTCGCCCTGCGCCACGTGCAGCAGTTGCGCGGCAGGCTGTGGATGGAGCTTAACGCCACTGCCGCCTTCTCCGCCCGCGAGAGCCGTGCCGAGCAGTGGCGCGACGGACAGCACTACGACCCCTCGCGCCGAGCCCTCTTCGCCACGCCCACGCTGAGCGTGCGCTGGTACGTCAAGTCCGAGCGCAGCGAGCGCGAAGCCTTCCGCATTCGTTTCGGCTACGAGTTGAAACGCGCCATGCCCGACCCCATGCAGCTCGTCAGCGTGCGCGACGACCGCAACCCCCTCTTTGTCAGCCTCGGCAACGCCGGCCTGCGCAACAGCCTCACGCATAGTATGCGCCTGAACATCAACACCGACGGCGACCACTGGAAGTACGGCACTGGTATACGCTACAACCTCCACCACAACGCCCTGGCCACCGCGCGCCGCTACGACCGCCAGACCGGCACGCTCACCACGCAGCCCGTCAATGTGCGCGGCGGGCAGTGGAGCGGCAGCGTCTACCAGAACCTCATCGGCCCGCTGCCCCACGGAGCCTACTTCGTGTTCTACGCCGAGGCCGCCTACGCCCGCACCGCCGACCTCGCGCAGGCCGACGGCACAGCACCCACCGTGCGCTACGGCGTGGGCAACACCACGCTGTCGGCCAACGCCAGCCTCGTGCACAACCCCTCCACCCACTACGCCAAACTGGATTTGGGCTGGAGTACGAACCTGACCAGCGGGGCGCGCCCCGACTTCAACGACGTGCGCACCCACGAACTTTCTGCGAAGTTTGTTTTTAATGTGTGGAAACTCCCCCTGTCGCTCAACGCGAAGACCGACATCGACCTGCGCAAGCCCTTCGGCTGGGGCGAGAGCGACATGAACCGCGCGCGCTGTCTGTGGAACTTCAGCCTGAGCCGCTCTTTCTACAAGCGCCGCCTCACCGCCCGTGTCGAACTGCACGACATCCTCAACCAGGGACCGCAGCGCACTCTCACCCTCAACGAATACGCCCGCACGGAGCAGACCGTCCTCACCGTGGGACGCTACGCCCTGCTGACCCTCTCCTACCGCTTTTCGTGCTTGCCCAAAAAGAAAGGGAAGTGAGGCCGATAGGGATGCGCCTTGCACCATCCGCAAACGGATAAGAAGCGCAGTGGGCATAAGCCTGCTGCGCTTCTTTGCACGGTAGTCTGTTGTGGTTACATATTCTGCCTGCGTAGGTATGCTGTCCCCCCTATTTTACATAACTTAGACTTGCTACAAAATTACTGACACTCGCGGCGTAAGCCTGAAAACAAGTTTTCCGCTTGCTCTGCCCTCGTTTTTCAGTAACTTTGCGCCCAAAAGAAACTTGAAAAGACAAGCCAATGGATAAGATAGGCGTATTTCTCTCCGCGCGCGAGGGCTTGGACGACGTGTATGTCCGGGCGGCGCGCGAGGTGGGCGAGTGGATAGGCCGCACGGGACGCACGCTGGTGTACGGCGGCTCGGCGTGCGGCCTGATGGAGGTGCTGGCCGGGGCGGTGAAGCGCGCGGGCGGACGGGTCTGGGGCGTCGTGCCGCAGGTCATCACGCAACGCGGGCTGGAGAGCCGCCACATCGACGTGGCCTTCCCCTGCGCCGACCTGACGGACCGCAAGGCCACGATGAACCGCGAGAGCGACGTCCTCGTGGCACTGCCGGGCGGCATCGGCACGCTCGACGAACTGTTCACCGTGATGGGCGAGACGGCTATCGGGCTGCCCGGGGCGAAGTCCCTGGTGCTCTACAACGCCGGCGGCTGCTGGGACACGCTGCTGGCGATGCTCGACGACCTGCACGCCCGCGGCTTCCTGCGCGACAACTACCGCGACCGCCTGTTTGTGGCGGGGAGCGTGGAGGAGTTGGAGGCGGTGTTAAGTAAAAATGAATAAGTAAAAAGTAAAAAAATGGTGATGTGATAGTCCTTGGCAAAAGGCGCAGCGTAACTCCACTTTTACTTTTCACTTTTTAATTATTAATTCCTTCAATGGTTCTCAACTACATCTGGATAGCGTTTTTCGCTGTGGCGTTCGTGATTGCGCTGGTGCGGCTGGTGTGCTTCGGCGACACGGAGGTGTTTCCGGCCATTATGAACTCCACGTTCGACACGTCGAAGACGGCCTTTGAGATTTCGCTGGGCCTGACGGGCGTGCTGTCGCTGTGGCTCGGCGTGATGAAAATCGGCGAGAAAGGCGGCGTGGTTGCCGCACTGGCCAAGGTGCTGGGACCCGTGTTCGCCCGCCTGTTTCCCGACATCCCCAAAGGCCACCCCGTGGTGGGCAACATCTTTATGAACCTTTCGGCCAATATGCTCGGCCTCGACAATGCTGCCACGCCCCTGGGCCTCAAGGCTATGGAGGGCTTGCAGGAACTCAACCCCAAGAAGGACACGGCCAGCAACCCGATGATTATGTTCCTGGTGCTCAACACGTCGGGGCTGACGCTCATTCCCGTGAGCATTATGGTCTATCGCGCGCAACTGGGCGCGGCGCAGCCCTCGGACGTGTTCATCCCCATCCTCCTGGCCACGTTTTTCAGTACGCTGGCGGGTATCGTGGTGACGGGGCTGTACCAGCGCATCAACCTGCTTAACCGCACGCTGCTGCTGACGCTGGGCGGCATGTCGCTGTTCGTGGCCGCCGTCATCTGGGGCTTCAGCCGTATGGACAGCGCGCTGATGAACACTGTGGGTACCACGTCGGCCAACGTCCTGCTGATGCTCATCATAATGGCCTTCATCGCCGCCGGGGTCAGGAAGCGGGTGAACGTCTACGACGCCTTTGTCGAGGGCGCGAAGGAGGGCTTCTCCACCGCCGTGCGCATCATCCCCTACTTGGTGGCCATACTGGTGGCCATCGGCGTGTTCCGCGCCAGCGGGGCGATGGACTGGCTCATCGACGGTGTGAAGATGGGCGTCTCGGCGCTGGGCTTCGACGCGCAGTGGGTGGAGGCGTTGCCCACAGCCATAATGAAACCGCTCAGCGGCAGCGGCGCGCGCGGCATGATGGTGGACTGCATGACGGCGCACGGGGCCGACAGTTTCGCCGGACGCCTCAGTTGCATCTTCCAGGGCAGCACCGACACGACGTTCTACATCCTGGCCGTCTACTTCGGCTCGGTGGGCATCAGCCGCACGCGCCACGCCGTGCCCGCCGGCCTGTTGGCCGACCTCGCCGGCGTCATCGCCGCCGTCGGCATCTGCTACCTGTTCTTTGGATAAAACTTTAATTAAAAAGTAAAAGGTAAAAGTGAAAAGTGTAGTCACGTTTCAGCCTTGTCACAGGTGAGGACGACTGCACTCCAATATGCCGCGACATCCTCAACTTTTACTTTTTAACTTTTACCTTTTAACTACGACTTTGTGATATGGCCAACCTCAAGTCCCTTGCCAAGGACAGCGCGATATACGGGCTGAGCAGCATCGTGGGGCGTTTCCTCAACTACCTGCTCGTGCCGCTCTACACGCGCGTATTCGCCGCCCAGGGCGGGGAGTACGGCGTCGTTACCGAACTCTACTCATACGTCGCACTCATCCTCGTGTTGCTCACGTTCGGGATGGAGACCACCTTTTTCCGCTTCGTCAATAAGGAGGGCGAGCAGCCCGCGCGCGTGTATAATACGGTGCTGACGCTCGTGGGACTGGTCGACGCGCTGTTCGTCGTGCTGGTGGCCGTGTTCCTCACGCCCCTGACGGACGCTATGGGCTATGCCGCGCATCCCGACTTCGTGATGGTGATGGCCGTCTGCGTGGCCGTCGACGCCTTCCTCTGTATGCCCTTCGCCTACCTGCGCTACCAGAAAAAGGCGATGAAGTTCGCCGCCGTCAAACTGGCCAACATCGGGCTCAACATCGGGCTGAACCTCGTGTGCTTCCTCCTGCTGCCGCGCATGGTGGACGGCTTCGAGGCGCACGTCGGCTATGTGTTCTACATCAACCTGTTCTGCACGCTCGTCACCGCCCTGCTGCTGGTGCGCGAACTCTCCGGTTTCCGCCCCACGCTGCAACGCGACACGGTGCGCCGCATGTGGGCCTACGCCTGGCCCATACTGATCCTCGGCCTGGCAGGCGTGCTCAACCAGACAGCCGACAAAATCATCTTCCCGCGCCTCGTCACCGGCCCCGAGGGCAAGGTGCAGCTCGGCATCTACGGCGCGTGCGTCAAGATTGCCATGATTATGGCGATGATCACGCAGGCTTTCCGCTACGCCTACGAGCCGTTCGTCTTCAGCCGCCAGGGCGACAAGGACGTCAAGGCCGACCAGGCGCGCGCCACCAAGTACTTCCTCATCTTCACGCTGCTGGCCTTCCTCACCGTCACGGCCTACCTCGATGTGCTGCGGCTGCTCATCAGTCCCGGCTACTGGGAGGGCCTGCGCACGGTGCCCATCGTGATGGCCGCCGAGATACTGATGGGCGTCTACTTCAACGTGGCTTTCTGGTGCAAACTGACCGACCGCACGCTGTGGAACGCCGTCTTCGCCGCCACGGGCTGCGCCGTGCTGGTGGGTGTGAACGTGTGGGGCATCCCGCGCTACGGCTACATGGCCTGCGCCTGGGGCGGCGTGGCGGGTTATGGCACGGCCCTCCTGCTGAGCTACTTCGTCGGCCAGCGCTACTACCCCGTGCGCTATCCCCTCGGCTCCGCCGCCGTCTACGTGGGGCTGACTGCGCTGCTGTTCCTGGTGATGTCGCTCGTGCCGTCCGGCTGGCCGCTCGCCGCCCGCCTCGGCGTGAACACCCTCTGCCTCCTCGCCTTCGCCGCCCACATCGTCTACCACGACCTGCCGGTGGGGTTGTGGAAGAGGAATATCAGATTGAAGTAGGAGATGATGAAACCTCTCGAAGGCACTGACCCTTTTAGCAATTTGGGACTACAGCAAACGTCTCATAGGCCGTGCACTTGCTGGAATGATGTCCCGTCATGCCGCCCGCACTCTTTATTGCGCACACCCGCCACAAATGCGTGCCGTCCACCGCGCGGGCGCGCTTTTTTATATTTTTGCGGCGCGATGAAGCCGTCGTACGCTCCCTAATAAATGAAGATGATACACACGCAAGAGCAGCAAGTCATTGAAGCGCTGCGCCGGAACGGCGGTTTCGCCACGTTCAGGCGGCTGAACGAGATTGTGGACTTCGCGCAGTGGAAGACGAAGACGCCCGAAGCCACCGTGCGGCGCATCGTGCAGCAGAGCAAGGCGTTCTTCCGCATCCGTCCGGGCTTGTGGGCGTTGGAGGAAGTGCGCGAAAAGGTGCTGCGCAAGTTCGACCTGCACGAGGGCGACAAGCAGAGTGAAGAGCGCTTCAGCCACGCCTACTACCAAGGCTTGCTCGTCGAGATTGGCAAGTTCCGGGGGCATACGACATACGTCCCGCCCCAGGATAAAAACAGTCTCTTCCTTGACCAGCGGCTTGGCGAAGTGTCCGATTGGCACGCGCTACCTGCGTTCACCTATGAGAACCTGTTGCGCAAAGCGCGCACGGTTGATGTCATCTGGTTCAACGAGCGGAAGATGCCCGCCGAGTTCTACGAGGTGGAGCATACGACGGACATCAAGAACTCGCTGTCGAAATTCTACGAATTGCAGGATTTCCATGCGCGTTTCTTCATCGTGGCCGACGAGGTGCGGAGGCGCGAGTTTGACGACAAACTGCACGTCTCCTTGTTCGCCCCCATCGAGAAGCGTGTAAACTTCGTCCCATACGAACTGGTGGCGGGTATGCACGCCAGTGTTAAGCGGATGAAAAGTTTTATTTGGTGAACCCGATAGACAAATATGTTTTCTATACCGCTTATAGCGTTTCCTCTTGATTAAGTGGTGATAATCTTTCCTTCTCCTTCCGCTAATCCCTAAACACTTCGCCCGGATGCAATTTGCATCCGGGCGAAGTGTTTAGGGAGAAAGTCGGGGGTACTTCTTATTGTCCACTTGTTCCTTCGGAGACAAGGGCAAGTGTGGTGAATTCTGCGTAGGCATTGTCGTCCTCGTCCCTAAGACTTGTGAAATCCTCGTGTCGGATGGTGTGGAAACTTGAGTTGAAGTAGTACTCTTGCAGCTTGTGAGCGGTGGCTATCACGCTTTTTCGCCCGCTTCCGTCTGCTGTTTCGGTGGAAAGTTTCCGAAGCGAGGTAATCCCGATGGAAGAGTAATGTCCGTTAAACCCGTCGGTGGCCTCTTCGGTACGCTTAATGAGTATCGTGGTGCGCACTGGAAGCCCGTCTTCTTCGCTATCAATAGTCTTGTCCATGTAGGGTAGGGTGCTGCCGATCATATCGAACAGCGGCTCCAGCCCATACACCGTTTGGATGAGTCGTTGCTGGTCGCTCTTGGTCGCAATTTCGTAGAGCATTTCCTTGAAGTCGTGGTGCGAGGCTTCTTCTACAAGGTTGTCATCTTTGGCCGTAGCGTTCTTTTCGTGCACTTCTTTTTGGTAAATCGCATAAACACGGTCGGTGATGGCTGGAAGGCGCAGGCCGAGCAGGTGGCGAAGCAGTGTGCTGTCCTCAAGAGAGACGCTGCCAGTGCGTTGGTCCAGACGGATAAGCAGCGGGTTGGCGGTTAGCGTGGCGCGGATGCAACTGTCCACAATTTCTTGCATTGTCGCGGCAGGCTGCTTTGGCGCGGGTGTGTTACCTTGCAGTGTGTAACAGAACAGCACGCCGCGCGAGTTGGCGCGTTTCACTTCAAGCCTGAAACGCGTTTCTTGCGCTTCGTTCGAGGTTGTGTCGCCGTGTTCCAGGAATGTTACGGAGGTGGTGTAGACATAATCCTCCCACGTACCAGCGGTGTAGACCGGGGCGATGTGTACGCTGTCCGCAGCTTCTTGGGCGCAGAGGTGCAGGGCACCTATAAGCAAGGCGTAGGTGAGAAAGAGTTTTTTCATTCTGTGTCTATTGTTTAGAGTTTATTGTTTCTTGTTTAACGTTCCAAGCAGCGCGTCGCCAATACCGATGGTATAGCCCTGGTGGTAGTAGCGTATGTCGCCGCTGGCGTCGACGAGTACGACGAGGGGCAGGCTGGAGGCGTTGTGCAGGGGCAAGGCGCGGGCAATGGCCTCCTGCAACGCACCGTCGCCGTCGTCGCCAAGGGTGGCGTTGGCGGGCGGGGCGGGGAACTGGTCGGCGCGGAACTTGGCGCGCTGGGCAGCCGAGGGGAAGACGAAATGGACGGGCAGCGCGGCCTGCTCGAACTCGGCGGCGCGCTGGCAGATGTCGCGGTAGACGTGGTTGGACGGCTCCTGACCCTCGGCCAGCAGCACGATGACTTGCGCGCCGGTGGGCGAGCAGCAGGCGGTGGCGGGGAGGGCGATGTGCCCATAGACGGTGCTGGTGTCGCAATCCTCGCGCGGCTGCACGTTGACTACGGCCTCCTCGCCGGGACGGAGGGTGAAGAACGTCATCTCGGTCAGCACGTCGCCGCTGCGCTGTCGTGTGCCGGTGGTCAGGACGTAGGTGCCTGCGGGCAGTTCCTTGGGTTCGAGCGTGCCGAGCGGCGCCTCCTCGGGGAAAGTGAGCAGCGACAGTGTGCCTTCGTCCGTCAGCCGCGCCACGGTGAAGCGGTTGATGTAGCCCAGCGACGGGTCGCCCGTGAAGCGGAGGGTGGACTTAGGAATTGGGAGGGAGGAATTAGGAATTGTGTTGCGCGAAGCGGAAACTCCTAATTCCTCATTCCTAATTCCGCTATCCGTCATCACCTCGCCCGTCACGTCGTCAATCCACGCCTCAAAGCCCATCGCGCGGCAGAGGGCGACGAAGAAGACGTTGTAGGAACGCTGGTCGCACGAGCGCGCGGCCAACACACCGAGCGGGGTGACGTAGGTGCCGTTGCGGTTGCTGTCGGGCACGAGGCGCAGGTTCTCTTCGCACCACCGACGCACGGCCTCCACGCTTTCCAGCCGGAAACGCTGTTGCAGCACGCTGCGCCAAGGCGTGAGCGGTTCGAGGGCCACGCGGGGCGAAAGCACGTGGGCTTCGTAGGCGGGCGACATCCCCTCTTGCCAGGCGCGCTGGTGGTCGCACAATACGTCGAGCGTCACGTCGCGCAGGTCTTTGTCGGTGAGTGTGCGCAAGAGCGGAAGTCCGCGCACGCCGTATTTATCAAGGAACGCACGCACGACGCCGTGGTTGCCCCGGCTGCGCCACAACAGGGAGTCCGTCTCGGTAGCCCCCGTAGCGGGCAGCGCGGCCATCGTCAGTTCGTAGGCGTGGCGCAGGCTATCCTCGCGCGCCAAGGCCAGGTCGTTTTGGCAGCGCGCCTCGGCGGACACGGGCGGCAGGGTGTAGCGGGCGCGCGGCACGTGCACGTCGAACGCCACCGTGCCCTTGCGCTCCGCCCCCAGTTCAATCACAGCCAGGCTGTCGGTGGCGAAACTGACCAGTTTGTAGCCGAAGCGCCCGTCCTTGCTGGCCCATACGAGCAGGTCGCCCGCGCCGCTGACAAGCGACGTCTCGCCGCGCGCGTCGGTGAAGCGCGTCACGGCGCTGAAGAACTCGGCGTAGTTGTATATCTTGAACTCCACGCGCGCGCCGCCGACGGGCCGTCCGCCGTCCTCCACCCTGATGTAGACGCGGCGCGTGGGGGCGTAGATGGGCGTAACGTTGATTTCTGTGTAGGTGGGCGTGCGGCGCACCACGTCCTCCGGCCCACGATAGTCGCCGAAGACGCAGGTGTGCATCAGCATCCCCCGGCTGGCCGGGGCGTTGAACCACCCGAGGTCGAGTACCGGCTCGGGTTCGCACGCGCCGAGGAAGTGCCACGCGCCGTCCGTCCACACCTCAACCCAGGCGTGGTTGTCATCGCAGTGCGCCCAGCGCGGCGTGTAGACCTGGCGGGCGGGGATGCCCACAGCGCGCATTGCGGCCACGCAGAGCGTGCTCTCCTCGCCACAGCGTCCGTAGGCCGTGCGAATGCTCTGCAACGGCGACGAGGTGCGCCCGTCTGTGGGCTGGTAGGTCACTTTTTCGTGGCACCAGTGGTTCACCTCGATGGCCGCCTCCGTCATCGAAAGGCCGCGCACCCGCGCTGCCAGCTCGTCGTACATCGTGAGGCGGAACGAGTCGAGCGGCTCGTTGTTCACGCGCAGCGACAGCACGAAGTGGCGCACCAGCGTGTCGTTCACCCGCGCGCCCCACGGCATTTCGCGGAGGGCGCGCCGCGTCTGCCGCGCGTTGGCCTCAAAGAAACAGCGGGGATAGTCCGCGCGGTCGCACAGCGGCATGTACTGATAGAGGAAATCCACATCGGCGCGCACGTCGGCGGCGGGGATGGCATCCGTTTGCGCTCTGGCTGCCAGAGCCAACGCAAGCACGGAAAGAAGAAAAAGGCGTTTCATCGGGGAACTTGTTTTGGGGGCAAAGATACAGCAAGGCGAGCGCAGAGGGGAAAAACAGCGCAGCTTTTTTCCCCCTCTGCCGAGCCGCCGCGTATCTTCGCGAAGCAGAGTACAGCAAGGCGAGCGCAGAGGGGAAAAACAGCGCAGCTTTTTTCCCCCTCTGCCGAGCCGCCGCGTATCTTCGCGAAGCAGAGTACAGCAAGGCGAGCGCAGAGCGGGAATAATATCACCATAAAAAAGATTTCTATGTCCATCATCGTTTGTTTGCCCTACGCCGTGCAGAAGTTTGCCCTACGCTGTGCAAAAAATTGCCCTACGCTGTGCAAAAAATTGCTCTACGCAGAGCAAAAAATTGCTCTACGCTGTGCAAAATATTGCCCTGCGCTATGCAAAAGTTTGCAGTGTGTGTACAGAGACTTTTTGTCAGACATCGACAGTCTTTTGTCGGACATAACTTCTTCTAAAGTTCCTCAAGGTAGAATTTCTACTGATTCTGGAGGGGCTTTTTTATAACAAGGAAAAAGCGACACAAGACATCTGTTTGTCTCGTGTCGCTTATGTGCGTGCTGTGATCCGTTTGGGGCTCGAACCCAAGACCCCAACATTAAAAGTGTTGTGCTCTACCAACTGAGCTAACGGATCTGCGCGCTGCCATCGTAGCGGATTGCGGGTGCAAAAGTACGCTTTTCTGCAAAACCTGCAAGGCTTTTGCTGTTTTTTAAGCCGATTTGTTTGTCTGTGCGCGAATCTTGCCGTAATTTTGCAGCGAATTTGAGAAACACGGGTAAGTGCTGCACGGCCAGCTCCCTTCGAATCCTCCAGGGCTTGACCGCAGCAAAGGTAGTTGGTTGTAGCGGCGCGATGCAGTTAGCTTACCCACCCGCCTCTTTAGCTCAGTTGGCCAGAGCACGTGATTTGTAATCTCGGGGTCGTTGGTTCGAATCCGACAAGAGGCTCACAAAGAGAAAGACACTCCCAAGCCGGAATTACCGACAAGCGGAGTGTCTTTCGCTTTTTGTTTGTGGCTTCCTGGTTCTTTTACAGCAGGTTCTTTTCGTCGGGGAAGACGATGCTCGGGCGGTGTTCCTTGGCTTCTTCGGGCGTCATGAGGGCATAGGCCATGATTATAACCTCGTCGCCCACCTGAAAGCGACGGGCTGCGGCACCGTTGAGGCAGATGCAGCCGCTTCCGCGCTCGCCTTCGATTACATAGGTCTCAATGCGCTCGCCGTTGCAGTTGTTTGTGACGTGTACGTGCTCGCCCGCCACGATTCCTGTAGCCTCCATCAGCGCTGCGTCAATGGTTATGCTGCCCATGTAGTGCAGGTTGGCCTCGGTCACGGTGGCGCAGTGTATTTTCGATTTGAGAATGCTCAGCAGCATGTTGCTCTTTATTATTTATAACGTATGTTGTCAATGAGCCGCACGGGGCGACTGCCGCAATACACTGTGATGCAGCCGACGATTCCTTTGGCACTTTCCCAATCGGCGACAGGCTGTAGCGTGTCGCTGTCCACGATCTGGTAATATTCTGTGCGCAGCCCTGCTGTGGTATCTATGGTTTCGACGACACGCGCCTCCACTTCGGCCACTTTGGCACCGCTCTTCTTCCAGCCTATGCTTTCGGACAATGTGCGCGAGATGGTTGCAGCCGTGGCGCGTTCGGATGCAGTGAGGAGCTGGTTGCGGCTGCTCAGAGCCAAACCGCTCTCTTCGCGCACGATGGGGCAGGCCACGATGTCCACGCCCAGCCGCAAATCGCGTGTCATGGCACGCACTACGGCTATTTGCTGGAAATCTTTTTCGCCGAAATAGGCGCGTTCGGGTTGCACGTATTGGAAAAGTTTGCTCACAACCTGACAGACGCCATTGAAATGGCCCGGACGCCGTGCGCCTTCCATCACGGTGTCGACGGGAGGGTAGCTGAACTGGCGCGTGTCGGGTTCGGGATAAACCTCTTCTACGGTCGGGGCGAACACAACGTGTGCCCCGATGCTTCGCAGCAGTGTGCAGTCGGCCTCCAAGTCGCGGGGATAGCTGGCCAAGTCGTTCTTGTCGTTGAATTGTGTGGGGTTGACGAAAACGCTCACCACACAGATGTCGTTTTCGGCCACACAGCGTGTGACCAGCGAGGCGTGGCCTGCGTGCAGTGCGCCCATGGTGGGCACGAGACCGACGGTGCGCCCGCCTTGTCGCGCTTCCGAAAGCACTGCTTGCAGTTTGCCGACCGTTTCTACGGTTATCATTTTCGAGTGGGTTTAACGCTGGGAAAAACGGTGTTGTTCGCGCCCCTTTCTTACCAGCCTAAACATAAATTTCGCGCAAAAGTACGGCTTTCCCCGTTCGCAGTCCCATGTTTTGCGCAATAAGTAAGCAAAACGACATAAAAGCCACTGTTTTGACACATATTGTTGTCAGTTTCAAGAAAAATGCCTACATTTGCACCGCCGCTCCGATAAAGAGGAAACACACAACACAACAACAGCCAATGAAAGCAAAGAAGATACTGTTCATCTGCCAAGAGATGATTCCGTATATGGATGCCACCCAAATGGCCTACATCAACCGCCATTTGCCACAGACCGTGCAGACCGAGGGAGCCGAGATACGGATCTTTATGCCGCGCTGGGGCGTGATTAACGAGCGCCGCAATCAGCTCCACGAGGTTATACGCCTTTCGGGTATGAACATCATCATTAACGAAAGCGACCACCCGCTCATCATCAAGGTTGCCAGCGTGCCCCAGAGTCGTATGCAGGTCTATTTCATCGACAACGACGATTTCTTCAAGAACCGCCAAGTGCTTTCCGACGCTGAGACGGGCGAATACGCCGACAATATGGAGCGTGCCATCTTCTTTGCGCGCGGTGTGCTGGAGACTATACGCAAGCTTTGCTGGATTCCCGACATCATCGTCTGCCAAGGCTGGGTTGCCAGCTTGGCTCCTTTCATGATTAAGACGGCCTATCGCAATGATCCGCCCTTTGTAAACACCCGTGTGGTCTATCAGGTCGATGCCGTTCGCCCGCGCCTTGCGCCGCCCGCCGATTTCGAGGACTGCCTGGCCCAGCGTGGCGTAGACTTCGAGGAAGTGAGGGCACGGGGCATTGACCTTACGCAGCCTGAGGTCTGCATCCGTTTGGCCACCGAGTACAGCGATGCCATCGTTCAGGCCGTCGACGGCGCGATGTCCGAGCTTGTCAAGGCTGCACAGGAGGCAAAGAAGCCTGTGTTGAAACTCAAAGACATCAAAAAGTTGCGCGAAACGTACACAACGTTCTTCGACACACTCCTTTAATGTCGCCGTTTTAATAAAAGTCACTATATTTGCAGCGCGTTTGCTTTTAGGAGCAACCGCGCTGTTCTTACATCGTCCCCGATATGAAAAAAGCCCTTTACGCAGCCTTCGCAGCCCTCCTGCTGCTTGCCGCTTGCGACGATACCACTGGCGCCGCTGGTGCCGAAGTGATGCCCCAAGCCGACGACGTGGTCACCAGCACGGCCATCTTTAATGCGCCCACGCGCACAGTCGCCGCCGACCACGTGCTCATCAACACCCCCCACACCTATCTTGGCTGTATTGTCGACCCTGAGACTGACGCGCTCACGCGCAGTAGCTTTTTGGCGCAGTACCAAGTGATGGACAACTTCACGATGCCCGCCCAGAGCCTCATGGTGACCGACGCCGATGGCCTCGTGGCCTGCGACTCGTGCGAATTGCGCCTCTATTTCTCCTCCTACTACGGCGACTCGCTCACCACGATGAACGTGCGTGTGCGTGAACTTGACCGCGCGAAGGTTATGGAGGAGGGGCAGCATTATTATTCCGACATCAATCCGTCCGACTACGTTGCCGCCTCGCCCCGCGTGGATCGCACCATTTCCTACAGCATCTACGATCCCACTAACACCACTTCCGTCTCCCTCGGCAGCGCCTATTACCGTAGCATCCGCCTGCGCTTCCCCGCTGCCTACGGTGCCGAAATCCTTCGCACCTACTATGCGCATCCCGAGTATTTTGCCAGTTCATACCAGTTCATACGCAATGTCTGCCCGGGGTTCTATGTCGAAAACGTAGGCGGCGTGGGCAGCCTGCTTGATGTGGAGTTCAGCACGCTCGACATCTATTACCGCTACCATGCCACCACTTCAGCTGGTACCGATACCACCTACGTTGGTATGGCGCGCGTCGCCGCCACCGAGGAAGTGCTTCAGAACACCAGCGTGACCACGCAAATTCCCGACGGACTGCTTGCAGAGAGCAATCCCTACACCCTGCTCAAGTCTCCAGCGGGTGCCTACACCGAGATGACCATTCCCGTTGATGACATCTTGGGCGGCGAACACGCCACAGACTCCCTCAACAGCGCCCAGCTGATTCTCGACCGCTACAACGGCGACGAAGCCATAACCAGCCCCTTTGCTCTTGAGGCCCCGGCCAATGTGCTGATGCTGCCAAAGGCTGATCTCTACACCTTCTTTGAGCAAAGCTATCTGCCCGACAACATCACGTCATTCATGGCCCAATACAGCAACGGTGCCTACGCTTTCAACAATATCGCCCTCCTCGTCACTACGCTTCAGGCACGTCGCGACCAGGGCGCAGGTATCACGCCAGCCGACACCGAAGCGCAGCGCGCCGCCAAGGCAGCCACATACGCTGAGGCCAATCCCGATTGGAACAAGGTCATCATCCTCCCCGTCGACGCCGATTACACCACAGTGAAAACCGCCTACTCCTCCTCGTCCGTTCTCACCCGTGTGCGCAATGCCCTGACGCTCTCCACCGTCCGCCTGGTCGGCGGCAGCGGAGTCTCCCCCCAAATCCGCGCAGTCTACAGCCGCTTCAACTGACCGCTGCATCCCATCGTTTTATTACAAATCCCTTTGGCGTTGGAATCGTATTCCCTTGATTCCAAAGCCAAAGGGATTCTGTTTGCGTAAAACCCGGCGCCAGCACGAGCCCTCCCGCAATTTCCCCATCCTGTCGCCCAAAGGCAGCATTCCTGTTGGCTCTTAATTCCTGCGATAAGGCCATGCAGGGTGTCACGGCACGTTTCTGTTGTGTCGAGCGGGCGTTTCCTGCGTCTGCGACATTCTTATTTGCCACCCCGGTTTGCCAAAAGCGGAAAAAAAGGCACTTGCAGTAGGAATCCGTGTGCCGAAAAACCGTTAAGGCCGAAACTATTTCCCGAAAAAGTTGGCTGCAAGCCTGTTTTTCGTATTTTTGCAGCGGTTTTTTTTAGACCGCTCTCCACGTCTCCAGGAAGCGATGCCACCTTGCACCGTCTTGGCAGGAAACGAGCATAACAACAACCAAATTACTTTTTATAAAACATTATGGCAAACATCGATTTGACCAAGTACGGCATCACGGGCGCAACCGTGATTGCCCACAACCCCAGTTACGAACGCCTCTTCGAAGAGGAGACCAAGGCAGGCCTCGAAGGCTTCGAGGTGGGCCAGCAGACCGAGCTGGGCGCCGTGAACGTGATGACCGGCATCTACACCGGCCGCTCGCCCAAGGACAAGTACATCGTCATGGACGAGAACTCCAAGGACAACGTATGGTGGACCACGGAGGAGTACAAGAACGACAACCACCCCATGAGCGAGGCCGTATGGGCCGAGGTGAAGGACATCGCCAAGAAGGAACTCTCCAACAAGGAACTTTTCGTTGTCGACGCCTTCTGCGGTGCCAACAAGGACACGCGCCTGGCCGTTCGCTTCATCGTCGAGGTGGCTTGGCAGGCACACTTCGTGACCAACATGTTCATTCGCCCCACCGAGGAGGAACTCGCCGCTTTCGAGCCCGACTTCATCGTCTACAACGCCTCGAAAGCCAAGGTTGAGAACTACAAGGAACTCGGCCTGAACAGCGAAACCTGCGTGGCCTTCAACACCACCACCAAGGAGCAGGTCATCATCAACACCTGGTACGGCGGCGAGATGAAGAAGGGTATGTTCTCCATGATGAACTACTTCCTGCCCCTGCGCGGCATCGCCTCGATGCACTGCTCGGCCAATACCGACATGGAGGGCAAGAACACCGCCATCTTCTTCGGCCTCAGCGGCACGGGTAAGACCACCCTCAGCACCGACCCGAAGCGCCTGCTCATCGGCGACGACGAGCACGGATGGGACGACAACGGCGTCTTCAACTTCGAGGGCGGCTGCTACGCCAAGGTCATCAACCTCGACAAGGAGAGCGAGCCCGACATCTACAACGCCATCCGCCGCAACGCCCTGCTGGAGAACGTAACCGTAGACGCTGAAGGCAAGATTGACTTCGCCGACAAGAGCGTCACCGAGAACACGCGCGTCAGCTACCCCATCGAGCACATTGAGAAGATCGTTAAGAACGTGCACCCCGTCAGCGCAGGCCCCGACGCACAGAACGTCATCTTCCTCAGCGCCGACGCTTTCGGCGTGCTGCCCCCCGTCAGCATCCTCACGCCCGAGCAGACGAAGTACTACTTCCTCAGCGGCTTCACCGCCAAGCTCGCCGGCACGGAGCGCGGCATCACCGAGCCCACGCCCACCTTCAGCGCCTGCTTCGGCCAGGCATTCCTTGAACTCCACCCGACGAAGTACGCCGAGGAACTCGTGAAGAAGATGGAGAAGAGCGGCGCAAAGGCTTACCTCGTGAACACGGGCTGGAACGGCACTGGCAAGCGCATCTCCATCAAGGACACGCGCGGCATCATCGACGCCATTCTCGACGGCAGCATCAAGACCGCCCCGACGAAGAAGATTCCTTTCTTCGACTTCGAGGTGCCCACTGCCCTGCCCGGCGTAGACCCCGCCATCCTCGACCCGCGCGACACCTACGCCGACGCCGCCCAGTGGGAGGAGAAGGCCAAGGACCTCGCCGCTCGCTTCGTGAAGAACTTCAAGAAGTACGAAGGCAACGAGGCTGGTAAGGCACTCGTCGCTGCTGGTCCCCAGCTCTAACTTCTTTGTTCCTTTATAAAAAGTCCGCCCGCACGCTGCTTGCCATGCAGTGTGTGGGCGGATGCTTTTTATCAATTCAACAATAAACACAGACAGCCCGTGTCGCACTGCAACGTTTATTGTTTGCTGCTTATGGCTTCTTGTTCAACCCAAATCGGTCATTAGACCAACGGGTATGTTTTTGTGTTTGTCTTTTTGCAAGATAATGGCTTTTCTTTTGGTGTCTTTTGACTGATGCCCGCTCGGCATAGCCCGCTATGCCGTCGCGAACATCAGCCAAAAGCCCC
>JAGBKI010000027.1 GCA_017933995.1 Bacteroidaceae bacterium
AGTTCGTTGCCCGTGACGGGCGAGCCGTCGTAGCAGGTGGCGATGAGTTTCCGCAGGCCCAGCTGGTTGAAGCGCAGGGCGAAGTATTTGAAGAAGTTGCTTTCATACGGGTCGTCGCAGTTGCAGAGCACGGTCTTGCCCGCGAAGTGCGGCCAGTAGTGCTACAGCTCGCGCTCGATGTCGGCGAGTTGCGTGTAGAACTCGTCTTTCTTGGCGGCCTTGGCCGCGTTGAGGTTTCGGTTTGCCATAATCACGCTGGAAGTTTATAGAAGACTTGTCAGCACCGCTGCGCAGGCTTATGTTTGTCGCAAAGATATGGAAACGCTCGCAAAGCGCAAAGGCGTTGCATATCTTCGCGCACCTTTTTTTGAACTATTGCAGCACAAACTCCACCTCCTTGAAGGCGTAACGGCGGAGCGTACCGTCGGCACGGCGCAGGACAAGTGTGCCATCGGGGTCGACAGCCTCAATCGAGGCATAAAAACTGGGGCTTTCGGAAGCACTCTGCACCGTGCGGTCGCGAAACGGATGCATCCCGCTGCGGCGGAATAGGCGGGCGGAATAGGCAGCGCGGATTTCGTCCTCGCCACCAGCGCGAAGCGCCTCGTACAATTCGCGGAAAGCCTCGACAAAACGCTCCAGAATTAGGAAGCGGTTGGCCTCGCGGCCTATTACTTGCGCTATAGAAACGGGATTGGGCGCATCGCTCTCCCACACGGCCTGATTGACGTTGATGCCGATGCCGATGCACGACAGGCGCAGCCTTCCCGCCGCGACGGTGTTCGCAATGAGCATACCGCTGAGCTTGCGGTTGCCGAAATAGATGTCGTTGGGCCACTTCACGGCCAATTCCCCGTCAGCCTCATCAAGCAACGGCGCGACGGCACGGCAGACGGCGAGGGCCGATATTTGCGACAAGGCGAACCAACGTGCTGCTGGCAGAAAATCGGGGGCGACGGCAAGCGTGAACGTCAAATTCCGCCCGTTCGCACTCTCCCAATGCGTGCCCTGCTGACCACGCCCGGCGCGTTGCAGGTCGGAGTGGACGAGAACATACTCAGTTCCCTCCGTCCCACAAAGTCGTTGGCCCAGTTCGCGGGCGGGGTCCATTGTTGTGGACACCACGTTGCGGTGAAGGAAAAACACGTCCGTCGGCAGCCCCCGCCCGAAAAAATCAAGTTGCTGCTTTTTCGGCAGACCGTGCAACACGGCGGCGTAGGCATGGCGCACAAGCCGTTCGACAAGTCGCGCGTTGAGGTCGAACAACGCCTCTATCCAATGGCGCTTGTTGAAGTGCCACGCTGGCAAGACGTGGTTGTGGCGCGCCCTGAGCGCCGACGCGAACTCCGGGGCGCACTTCAGCACGATGCGGTCGGGACGTAGCAGGTGCAGGCACGCGAAAATCTTGCCCTCCACGCGGAACACAATCCATTCCTCGCCGAAAGGCATTTCCTCGCTCACACCGCGCAGCGAGAGGCATATCAATCTGGCACGTTCAATGTCCATAAGCAATAATTCGGCGGTCTATTTCCGCCCGCACAATATCGAGTTCAACAAAAGTAGCCAAAAACTCCACACAGCGCAAACTTTTCCCAGCATTTTCCAATAAGCCGCCATATTTATCGCGCAGGGAATGCCCGCCAACTTGCGGGCGTTTGCCGTCGGCTAACGTCCCGGAAAGCACGATGGAAAGCGCCCAAAGTTCTTTCTGGAAAAGAAGAAAAAAAAGAAACCATCGGCTTCAAATCTTTTCTGGCAACTATTCCATTCTTCACAAGAAGGCTCGGAAACTACAAACCAAAGTTTGGTACGTACAAACTAAAGTTTGGTACGCACAAACCAAAGTTTGATACATACAAACCAAAGTTTGGTTTGAAGAATGTTGGGCTTATCGTAAACTTTATGAGCCTTCTGCTGGAAAACAAAAAAAGAAAGGCCGCTTTTTGCAGCCTTTCTAAGTTGTTGAAAATCGGCTAAATGCCTTTGTTTTCGAGGGGAGCGGCAAACGGGGCTCGAACCCGCGACCCTCAGCTTGGGAAGCTGATGCTCTGCCAACTGAGCTACTGCCGCAATTTCTGTGTATAAGACTATATATAAAACGCGCGAGTGGGCGGTTTATTGTGTGCGCAAGGAGAAAAAGTTGAAGAAAGTTCGTCGTGAGGGGTTGCTGCGATGCAGCAACAAACACAACAACTGGGAGTGGGGAGGTAAGTTGTAGGGAGGGGGTGGGTTGTGGGGAGGCGTCAGTTGTGCGTGATGAGGCTTAGGAACTCTTCGCGGGTCTTGGCCTGGTTGAAGGCTCCGCTGAAGTCGCTGGTGGTGGTGATGCAGTCGCTCTTGGCCACGCCGCGCATTTGCATACACATGTGCTTGGCCTCCAGCACGACCATCACGCCCTGGGGCGAGAGCGCTTGCTGTATGCACTCCTTAATCTGCGTGGTGAGCCGCTCCTGCACTTGCAGGCGGTGGGAGAAGATGTCGACGACACGGGCTATTTTGGAAAGCCCGGTGATGTAGCCACCCGGGATGTAGGCGACGTGGGCCTTGCCGTAGAAGGGCAGGATGTGGTGCTCGCAGAGGCTGTAGAAGGGGATGTCCTTCACGATGACCATCTGGTTGTAGTCTTCCTTGAAGCGGGCGGAGTTGAGCACGGCGGAGGCATCTTCGTTGTAGCCGCGCGTGAGGTCGAGCAGAGCTTTGGCTACGCGTTCGGGGGTCTTGAGCAGTCCGTCGCGCGTGGGGTCTTCGCCTATCAGCGTGAGCGACTGGCGCACACCCGCCTTGAGTTGTTCCAGTGTGTGTTCCATCTGATGGGTCAATTGACGGGGAGCCATACCATACACTTCACGATGCGCGCCTCCACGGACACTTTCGAGCGGAGTATGAGCGAGACGTAACGGCTGGCTTGTTCGATTTTCTCAAAATCGCCGACCCGGCACGTCCAGCGCGGGCATGCAAAATGGCTGTAGGCAGAAAGTTCGGGGAAATACTGTCGGCACTTTTCCCCAAGGGCATCCGCGCGCTGGCGGTCTTGGCGACGGTTTCCGCCAGTGTATATCTGAATGCGGTAGCCTTCGCGCAACACGCGGCCCTGTGCACCGACGACGCCACTACGCGTGACGCGGCGCAAAACAACGCGACGGCTGAGGTCTTTCTTTACCACCGTGCGCGTGCGGGGGGCGGCGGGACGTGCTTCTTCTTCCTCTTGCTGTTCGGCATTCTCGCCCTGTGCGTCCTCGCCCTCGTTGCCGACTGTTGCGGAGGCGTTTGCCGGCTGGTCGGGATGCCCCTCTTGCTTCCCGGACGATTGGGACGGATTGCCCTGCACCGGGAGGGCGTTGCCGTCAATCACGACGGGATTCTCGTGGACGGGCTTGTTCTGCGAAGCTGGATTGGTCTCCTTGTTGTCTACCTGGGCATTGGCCATGCCTGCGCACAAAAACAAAGCGACTATGAATAGAAAGGCGCGCATTGTTCGGGGAATTGAAGCCACTATTCCACGCCTAAGCCTTTCCGAAAAAGCAGATGTCTGCAAAAAATGGGAAAGGGCTGAAGCGGTTGGAATAAAGGGAAGGCTGCTTGAGGTTATAAAGTGGAGTATAAATCAGCCCGATACTCCCGTCCTCGGAACGGAGGGGAGTATCGGGGTTCTGGTACTTATTTCCAAGCGTCGATGATGCCCTTGAAGTCGTCAGCCTTGAGGGCGGCACCGCCGATGAGGCCGCCGTCCACGTCGGGCTTGGCGAAGAGTTCCTTGGCGTTGCTGGGCTTGCAGCTGCCGCCGTAGAGGATGGTGGTGTCCTCGGCTGCCTGTGCGCCGAACTTGTCGGCGATGACACCACGGATGAAAGCGTGCATCTCCTCGGCCTGCTCGGCGGTTGCGGTTTTGCCGGTGCCGATGGCCCATACGGGTTCGTAGGCCAGGATGATGTCGGCGTACTGCTCGGCGGTGAGGTCGAAGAGCGAGCCTTCAATCTGCGCCTTCACAACTTCGTTCTGCTTGCCGGCCTCGCGCTCCTCCAACACCTCGCCGATGCAGAAGATGACCTTCAGGCCGTTTGCCAGCGCGAGGTTCACCTTCTCCTTGAGGATTTCGGCGGTCTCGCCGTAGTATGCGCGGCGCTCGCTGTGGCCGAGGATGACGTAGTCGGCACCCGTGCTCTTGACCATCTCGGCTGAAACCTCGCCGGTGTAGGCGCCCTTTTCCTTGTCGGCGCAGTTCTCGGCGCCGAGGCCGATGACGCTCTTGTCAATGAGGCCGGCCACACTGGCCAGGTGGATATAGGGCGTGCAGATGACAACGTCGCACGCGGGTTTGTCGGCAGTGAGTTTCTCGTTGAGTTCCTTAGCCAGGGCGATGCCCTCCTGGAGATTCTTGTTCATCTTCCAGTTTCCGGCTACAATTTTCTTTCTCATAGTTATGGTTTGATTTAGGTTTCCTGTTCTTCTTTTCCAAGCCCTGCCATACGGCTCCGGGCGATGCGGCGCAGGGAGACGCGGCGCAACTTGACCGCTCCCGCCGCCAATTTGTCGGCAAAAATAAGGAAAATCAGCGGAATAAAGAGCCACGCGGCAATTTTCAGCAGTCTTTGTCCCAAATTATAGGGCGGTTGGGCGAGTTTTGGGGGCGAAACGTTGCCGTCGGCGTCGGTGAGGAGTTGGGCGAGACCGATGCGCCCCCACTTGCCGACAATAGTTCCGCCGTGCAGCAGGAGCAGGCCGGGGCTGGTGCGGGCTGCAGCCTCCAAAACGCCCTCATCGGTATGGCAGAAAGCGTACTCCGCCCCCGTGGCGTCAGCCCACACGCGCCTGGCCTCGGTGGCCGACGACGTGAGGGCGGCGAAACCGAAGCCGCCGCGCAGGGACTGGCGGTGCAACTGGGCGATGCGGTCGCTCACGCCCCGGTCGGCACGCTCCAGGCGCGGGATGACGGCCACGAACGTGTAGCCCGTGTCAGCCAACAGGTCGAACGTGACGTCATTGCCGGCGGTGTCGATGACGGCGAAGTTGAACGCGTCCTCCATGGCCTTGTCGCCCAGTTCGCCCGCCATGGCGCGCTCGAAGTTGTAGCCGGGGACGTAGCTGGTGAAGTCGGCCACAGGCATATAGACGCTGCTGCGCACGGCGACAGCCACAAGGAAGGCTGCGGCGTAGAGCAACGCGAGTCCGCGCGCGCCGCGCCGCGCCAAGGGTGTGACGGCGAGGGGACGGAGCAGCGGCGGCAGGCACAGCAAGCACAGCACGACGTTCTTGGCCAGCGTCTCGCCATTGCTGAGGCGCAGTGCCTCGCCGAAACAACCGCAGTCGGCCACCGGCTCGCGCGCGTATATATATACGGTAAGGGCGGTGAAGGCCAGCGTGGCGAGGGCTACGAGGCGCGTCACGGTTTTGCGCCACGCGCCGAGCAGCAGGGCGATGCCGAGCATAAACTCCGCGAGGGCCAGCGCGATGACGGCAACGGTGAGCCACGCCGTGCCCGCCGTCCACGTCAGCACGCCCCAGTTGTCGAGGTAGGCCGACACCTTGTGCTCCATCCCCGCCGGGTCGACAGCCTTGCTCAGCCCGCTGGCCGTGAAGACCAGGCCGAGCACCGTGCGGCAGACGTTCACGGCGAGCGACGTCAGGAAACGCTTCATTGCTGCTCGGAGAGTTTGATGAGGGCGAAGACGCTGTAGTTGAGCATGTCCATATAGTTGGCGGCCACGCCCTCCGAGACGAGCGTCTTGCCGCCGAGGTCCTCAATCTGCTTGGTGCGGAAGACCTTCATCAGGATGAGGTCGGTGTAGGACGACACGCGCATGGCGCGCCACGCCTCGTCGTAGTCGTGGTTCTTGCGCTTCATCAGCGCCAGCGCCTCGGCGGCGTATTTGTCGTAGAGCGCAGTGGCCGTGGCGGCATCGGTGTCGCGCTCGTCGCCACTGCCCAGTTCCAGTTGGATGAGCCCCACAATGCTGTAGTTGACGATGGCGGCGAAATCGCCCGCGAAGTCCTCGCCCTCGACCTCGGCGTGGCCTTTCATCTGGACGCCACGTATGCGGTTGGCCTTGATGTAGATTTGGTCGGTGACGCTCTCGGGACGCAGTATGCGCCACGCCGCGCCGTAGTCGTGCAGTTTCTTCACGAACGTGTCGCGGCATCCCTGCATCGCGGCCTCGAACTGCGCGTTGGTCTTTTGTGTATCCATAGGATTGCTGTGTGGTTTCACGAGATGGTTTATCCAGTTGTGGTAGAAGCGCAGCGCGTCATCGCGCCACGTGAAGTCCGGCTCGTCGGTGCCGGGACGGTAGTAGCCCACGGGCGGCTCGATGGGTCGCCCCTTGGCCACGTCGCGGCGGTACTCGAAACCGAGACGCCCGGCGGCGTATTCGAGGTGGCCGGTGACGTATACGGTGCGCCCGGCCTCCTCGGCGACGATGCCCACTCCCGCGTCGTCACTCGCGCTGACGATGCGCAGGGCGTTGTGGCGCGCGATGTCGTCGGCGCGCACCTCCGTGTGGCGGCTGGTGGGCATACGCAGCGTCGGCGCGAAGCACTGCAACACGGGCGTCGCGGCGGCGTCGGCGGTGTAGGTGTAGATGCCGAAACGCTTGGCCGCGAGGGGATATTTCGGCACGCCGTGGCGGTGGTAGAGCGCGGCCTGCGCCGCCCAGCAGATGTAGAGTGTGGAGGACACGTTGCGCTCCGCCCAGTCCATAATGCGGCACAGTTGCGGC
The DNA here is from genome assembly GCA_017933995.1 of Bacteroidaceae bacterium. Classification (GTDB taxonomy): domain Bacteria; phylum Bacteroidota; class Bacteroidia; order Bacteroidales; family Bacteroidaceae; genus Alloprevotella. The sequence goes on from JAGBKI010000027.1 coordinate 6,714, forward strand.
CAGTAGCGCACCTCCTCGAACGGCAGGTGCTCCACGGGCGCCCCGGTGACGATGAGGCCGTCCCAGCGCTCGCCCTCCACCGCCTCGAAGTCGGTGTAGAACGCCTGCATGTGAGCCATCGGCGTCGTCTTGTAGGTCTGGCCGTTGATTTTGAGCGGCACGAGCACGATGTCCTGCCCCGCCCCGCGCAGCATCCGCACGATGTCGCGCTCGGTCACCAGTTTTTCGGGCATCAGGTTGAGCAACAGCACTTTCAGGCCGCGCCTTTCGCCCCACGCCCCGCGCGGGTATTCGGCCACGAGCCCCTCCCCGCCGTCAGCGGCGGGTATCTCGGAGGTGGCAGCGAGGTTGTATGGGAGGTGAAGCATTCTAAAAAAGGAACAAAGGATATCAGAACACCATCTTCAGTCGAAGAGGCGGAGGCGGTTTTCGCGCGCCTCGCCGATGGGGCGGAGGTTGACCTGCCGCTGCTCCTCGCTGCGGCGCAGGCGGTCGTATTCAGCGTAGGTTTCGCGGACGAAGGCGTCGCGCGTGGCGGGGTTGAGCACCTTTGCGGCGACGAGCACCATCTGGCTGGCGTCCTTGGTCCAGAGGACGGGGCCGTCGTAGCGCGGGGCGATTTTCAGGGCGGTGTGGAGGGGGCTGGTGGTGGCGCCACCCACACAGACGGGCACACTGATACCGGCAGCGCGCAGCGCCTCGACGGTGTGCACCATCTCGTCGAGGCTGGGCGTGATGAGGCCGCTGAGGCCGATGAGCTGGGCGCCGCTGCGTCGCGTCTCCTCGACGATGCGCTCCGCCGGGGTCATCACGCCGAGGTCGGTGATGGCATAGTTGTTGCAGGCCAGTACGACGCTGACGATGTTCTTTCCGATGTCGTGCACGTCGCCCTTGACGGTGGCCAGGAGGACGCGCCCTGCTGTGGCGCCCTGCTGCTTCTCGGCCTCGATGTAGGGCTGCAGCAGGGCCACGGCGGCGCGCATCACGCGGGCGGTCTTGATGACCTGTGGCAGGAACATCTTGCCGGCGCCGAACAACTCCCCCACCCTGTTCATGCCGTCCATCAGGGGACCCTCGATGACGTCGATGGCGTGTGCGCTCTTGGCGCGCAGCGTCTCGACCAGCGGGGCGAGGTCGCGCTCGTCGCCGCGCCGCAGTTTTTCGGCCAGTTGCTCCTCGGGCGTGAGGCTTTCGGCGGGTACGGCTGTGGCCGCAGTGCCGCCCACTTTCTCCTCCAGCGTCTGCGCGGCGAGGTCCATCAGCCGCTGCGGCGCGTCGGGACGGCGGCACAGCAGGGCGTCCTCGATGACGGCCACGCGGTCGGCGGGCAGGTCGGCGTAGGTGAGCGCGGTGTTGGGGTTGACGATGCCCATGTCCATACCGGCGCGGATGGCGTGGTAGAGGAAGACGGCGTGCATCGCCTCGCGGATGTAGTTGTTGCCCCGGAAGGAGAAACTGAGGTTGCTGACGCCTCCGCTGACGTGGGCGTGGGGCAGGTTGCGGCGTATCCACTCCGTCGCGCGGATGAAATCGAGGGCGTAGCGGTCGTGCTCGGCCATACCGGTGCAGACGGCGAGGATGTTGGGGTCGAAGATGATGTCCTCGGGGGGGAAGCCCACCCGACGGGTGAGCAGACGGTAGGCGCGCTCGCAGATGGCGGTGCGCCGCTCGTAGGTGGTGGCCTGTCCCTCTTCGTCGAAGGCCATGACGACAACCGCCGCGCCGTAGCGCTTCACCTCGGCGGCGCGCGAGAGGAAGACGTCCTCGCCCTCCTTGAGCGAGATGCTGTTGACGATGCACTTGCCCTGTATGCAGCCGAGGGCGGCGCGCACGACGTCCCAGTTGCTGCTGTCGACCATAAACGGCACGCGCGCCACGTCGGGCTCGGCGGCCAGGAGGTTGAGGAAGTGCGTCATTTCGGCCCGCGCGTCGAGCAGGCCGTCGTCCATGTTGATGTCGAGCACCTGCGCCCCGGCTTCGACCTGTGAGCGGGCTATGGTGACGGCCTCGGCGTACTGCTTGTCGCGGACCAGGCGCAGGAATTTTCGCGAGCCGGCCACGTTGAGGCGTTCGCCGATGTTGATGAAATTCGTATCTTCGCGCTCCTCGAAGCGGTCGAGGCCGGCCAGGCGGAACGTGTGGCCGGGCGAGGCGGGTCGGCGCGGCGCGGCCCCTTCGACCAAGGCGGGGAAGCGGGCGATGTATTCGTCGGTCGTGCCGCAGCAGCCGCCCACGATGTTCACCAGCCCCTCGTCGATGAATGTCTTGACCTCGGCGGCCATGCGGTCGGGCGTCTGGTCGTACTGGCCGAGGCCGTTGGGCAGCCCGGCATTGGGGTGGCACGAGACGTAGCAGGGGGCTTCGGCGGCCAGTTCGCGCAGGAAGGGCAGCAGGTCGTGCGCGCCGAACGAACAGTTCAGCCCCACGCTGAACACACTGGGGCGGAGCAATGTGGTGAGCAACGCCTGGAGCGTCTGGCCGGAGAGGATGCGCCCCGACTTGTCGGCGATGGTGGCCGAGACCATCACGGGGACGGTGCGCGTGCGCTCCATCACCTCCTCGGCGGCTACGAGGGCGGCCTTGGCGTTGAGGCTGTCGAACACGGTCTCGACGAGCAGTGCGTCGACGCCGCCCTCGATGAGCGCGTCGATCTGTTCGACGTAGGCCCGGCGTAGTTCGTCGAACGTCAGGGCGCGCCGGGCGGGGTCGTTCACGTCGGGGCTCATGGAGAGCGTGCGGTTGGTGGGGCCTATGCTACCCGCCACGAAGCGGGGCTTTGCGGGAGTGGAGTATTCGTCGGCCACACGGCGTGCGATGCGCGCTCCGGCCAGGTTGATGTCGTGCACCAGCAGTTCGCAGCCGTAGTCGGCCAGGGAGATGTGCTGCGCGCTGAAGGTGTTGGTCTCGATGATGTCGGCACCGGCCTCCAGGTACTTGCGGTGCACGCCCTCCACGATGTCGGGCCGCGTGAGGCAGAGCAGGTCGTTGTTGCCGCTCTGCTGGCCGGGCAGGTAGCCGTAGCCGTTGCGGCGGAAGTCGTCCTCGGTCAGCGACAGTCGCTGCAGCATGGTGCCCGTCGCGCCGTCGAGGACGAGGACGCGGCGGCGGACGGCGTCGTCAAGGGAGGGGAGGGTATCAGCCCCGCGAGTGGTATGTGGTGTCGGACGTTCTTCCATAGATTATTGCAAGGTGGTTGCCGCTTGTATCGGCGGCGTATCGGCGGCTGAAAAGCTTTTTGCCGGATTTTTGCCTGGCTTTGGCACGCGCCTGCCTGGCTTTGGCAGACGTTTGCCTGGCTTTGGCAAAAATAACAAGTCGCGAAAACGGGCGCGGGAGGCGCGGAGGTGTAGTCCCGGGACGGGGGAAAGGTTATGCTATAATGTATATTGTGCTATCTGCGCTGGTGGGGCACGCTTTCAGCGTGCATTCGGTGGTGTGCCGCCTGCCGGGGGTGCGCTCCGTTTCACTTCGCGTACCCCTGGTTACTGAGGGGGTGACGCTTTCAGCGTCATTCCACCGTCTCAACGGCGCGGAAGCGAACGTTTATTGTTTAACGTCTATTGTTTATTGTCTTACGTGCATCGTGCGCTGCAGTTCGCGCTTGCTTTCGCGCTCCTTGATGGTTTCGCGCTTGTCGTACTCGCGCTTGCCCCGGCAGAGGGCGATGTCGAGTTTGGCAAGGCCCTTGTCGTTGATGTAGAGTTCGAGGGGGACGATGGTGACGCCGGGCGACTTGGTCTCGGAGGCCAGTTCGCGTATCTCGCGGCGGTTGAGCAGCAGTTTGCGGTCGCGCAGCGGCGTGTGGTTGCGAAATGAGCCGAAGGCGTATTCGGCGATGTACATGCCCTTGACCCACACCTCGCCCTGCTGTACGAGGCAGTAGGTGTCGGCCAGGCCGGCCTTGCCGGCGCGTATGCTCTTGATTTCCGTGCCGTAGAGCACGAGACCCGCCGTGAAGCGTTTCAGGACGTGGTAGTCGAAAAGCGCGCGGCGGTTCTTGATGAGTATCCGTTGTGTCTTGTTCTGTTTCATACGACGGTCACGAAGTCTTGCAGGTGGTGGTCGACGTAGCGCGCGGCCTGTTCGACATACTCGTCCTCGCGGTCGACGAACTCGTCGTCGAGGGGGTCGAAGTCGGGGTGGGCCTCATAGAGTGCCATAAAGGCGTCGTCGTCCATCTCGCGCGTCAGGTCGTCGCCGTGGCGGCGGTAGAGGCGGGCGGCGGAGTAGACCATCTGGCTCAGATCGCGCAAGCCCCACTGGCGCAGGGCCTTGGCGAAGGGGTTGTCGAAGAAGAAGGGGCCGTAGCCGTTGTGGATGAGCTGGACGAAGCCGCCGACACTGACCTCCTCGCGCAGGATGCGCAGGGCGAGGAGCGTCACCTGGTCGGCGTTGAGGCGCCGGAGGGCGTCGGCGTCGAGCGTGCCGCCCGCGGCCTCCGCCACGGCATCGGTAATTAAATCTAAAAAAGCCGCTTCGCCCTTTTGCGCCGCTTCGCGAAGTTCAGTTTCAGCCAAAAAAACAGTGAGTTCTTCCATTGTTTCGCTGCATTTTGCTCTGCAAAGATACGCAAAGAAGCCAATTAGCACAAAAAAGCGCCGCTATACCTTATATAATTCGCGCGCACATTGTATTTTTGCAATTACTAAGCAACATTAATGGGCATCAGCAAGGCTAAGACGTTATTCAGAAAGAGGTGGGCCAAACGGCTTACCATTCTTATTGCATCCCCGTTGTTGCTATTCTTTTTGCTGTTCATACTCCTCTACATTCCCCCCGTACAGAACTACGTGGCCCACCGCGTATGCGAAGCGATGAGCGACAGCACCGGCCTGTCGTTCTCCATCGACCGCGTGCGCCTGTCCTTCCCGCTCGACCTGAGCGTGCGCGGCGTGCGTGCCGACCAGCGCGGCGACAGCGTGCTGCGCGCCGACGAACTGGTGCTCAGCCTGGAGTTCTGGCCCCTGCTGGGCGGGCAGGCCAACGTAGACGGCCTGCGCCTGCACGACGCGGGGCTGAACACGCGCGACCTCGTGTCGAACACGCAGGTGGTGGGCCACGTCGGCGAACTCAAAGCCGACCTCCACGGCGTGAACTGGCGCGACAACTTGGTCGGCGTCGACGCCGCGTCGCTCGCCGACGCCGACCTCACCGTGCTGCTCTG
>JAGBKI010000028.1 GCA_017933995.1 Bacteroidaceae bacterium
CGCTTTGGCCAGCTGCGCCACGTTAGTAGGCTGCTCCTCGGACGAGGAGGAGGAACCCGCTGTGGTTGAGGAGCCGCAGGACCCTGAAGAGACTCAGGTGAGCACCGAGCCTGGCATCCCCATCACCATTACGGCGGAGTACGCCCCCGGCACGAACCTGGCTGCGAAGAAGCCTATTCCGCTGGAGAGTGTGACGGAGGAGGGCTATGCGCAAAAGAACCGCATACAGTTCACGGACAACGGCACTGACGTGAGCGCCGTGTGGGAGGCTGGCGACCAGATATATGTGGTGTGCAACGGGAAGATAAGCCTGTTGTCGCTCGAGAGCGGCGCTGGTACGAACAAGGGCACGTTTGTCGGTGACTTGGCCGGGTACAGCGGCGACAACAAGCCTGCGGCTAATACCGAGTTGATTTGTTATGTGCGAAACCGGAGCGCCCCGTATCGAGTCACGGTGCAGACTGACGGCACGTTCAAGGACAATCGCGACTTCATGGCGCAGGCGGGTACCTTACATAACGCAGGTTCGTATACCATCTACCGAGGCACTGCGAAGTACGGCACGGGCAGCAACATTGTGGTGGACTTCAAGATACACGATACGTGCCTTATGAAGTTTGAAGTGAATGCCAGCAACGGAGTGGCATTTGGCACAAGGTTGGCTGTGACATACTTTCAAGGCAATACTGCTTTAGCCTCAACGGAAACTTACGACTCCCATCTCGCCAACATGTCGAAAAAACACACGTTCCACCTCGCTATGCCATCTGGCGTATACTCGGGCCAAGCGACATTAGGTTACACGAACCAGACGTTCGTCACACCACGAAAAATCACATTGGGTTCGAACAAATATTCCGTCACGCTCGAAACGGGCAAGTACTACACCAAAACTGACCTGTCTCCCTACTACCAAAAAGGTGATTATATCTACGAAGACGGCACGTGGGGTGAGCTTGAGAATCATCCGTCTGGCGCGAAAGGCATAGCCCGCATCTTTCAATTAGAGGTGTTCGACGATATGCTGTCCACCAAATACACCCATGGCTACGCTTGCGCACTGCAAAAACTCGGTCCTATCGCTTGGGAATCTGTTCCGACACTGCATATAAGTACACATTCTAAAAATGAAAGATACTCTGGTTTGTTTGATATGCAAGACCTAATAAATGCAAATTATGCAGAGGCACCGAAACAGGTAGGAAACTATAATTCAAGTTGTCCCACTCCTGCGCTATGCAGTGATTGGTTCCTGCCGTCGGCTATTCTCGCCAAAGCAGCTCAGAACTACCTTCAGGATGATGAAGAAATACATTCTATAACAGAACTGGCGGCAGACGTTGTTGTAACGAGTAAAACAAACGAAGTCTCAAAGGGTACTCAACTCAAAGTTCTCCCCGTTTTAGCTTTCTGACAACGCGGAAATACAAAAAAAGACAACGCCTCCACAAGCCGCGACGGGCTTGTGGAGGCGTTGTGTTAATTGCAAAGCGCTTGCTGTTGCAAGAAGCACGATGGCGGTGTTTGCGGAGGTCGATACATTCAGTACCGCTCGCGGCGCAGGGGATATTCGGCGCGCAGGCGCTCGAAGTCGGCGGGGCGGGCGCGAAGTGGCGCGTCGTCGCGGCGCGGGTCGTAGAGGCGCAGTTTGCGGGCGAAGGGGGCGGCAGGGATTTCGTCGGCGGGGATGCCCAGAGCGGGCGGCGCGATGTGGAACGCCACGTCGCTGCGCCCCAAGAAGCGTGCCGCTGTTTCGAGTGCCATGCGCGTGGCGTTAGCCTTGCCGTCGGCGCTGTAGCCCGCAATGTGGGGCGTGGCGAGGAAGGCGCGTTGCAGCAAGGCTTGGCTGATGCGCGGCTCGTCCTCCCACGTGTCGATGACGGCCTGGCGCACTTGCCCGCTGTCGATGGCGCGAACCAGTGCGGCGGTGTCGGCCACTTCGCCCCGGCTGGTGTTGATGAACACGGGGCGGCGCTTCAGCCCCTCGAAGAAAGCCTGGCCTGCCAGGTGGAACGTCGCGTCGGGGCCAGCGGTGGTGAGCGGCGTGTGGAACGTCACGACATCGGCCTCTTGTTGCAGCCGTGCCAGCGACACGAAGTAGCCGCCCTCGTTGCGCTGCCGTGGCGGGTCGCAGCGCAGCACGCTCATGCCCAGTGCCGCCGCTCGTGCCGCCACGAGACTACCCACGTGGCCCACACCCACCACGCCGACGGTGCTCGCGCCGAGGTTGATGTGGCCTGCCTCGGCGAGCAGAATCAAGGCGCTTTCCACATACTGCGCCACGCTCGAGGCGTTGCAGCCGGGGCAGTTGGCCCAGGCAATGCCCGCGCGATCGAGATAGGCCGTGTCGAGGTGGTCGTAGCCGATGGTGGCGGTGACGACGAGGCGCACGCGCGAGCCTTCGAGCAGCGCGCGGTCACACCGTGTGCGTGTGCGCACAATCAGCACGTCGGCCTCGCGCACGTCCTCGCGTGCGATGGCCGCGCCGGGCAGGTAGCGCGTCGTGCCTAAACGTTCGGCCTGGCCTTTTATATAGGGAATCTTGTCGTCAATAACGATGAGCGGCATAAGCGGTTGCGGGATTTTGCGCGAAAGTACGCATAAAAAGCCACGCGCGGCGCGGGTTTGCTCTGTTTTTGCTTGCGTATGTGGCGGTTGTTAGCGACCTTTGCAGCCGCCGCGCCCGCTTTGGCACGGCTTCCAACCATCCGTTTTCTTCGTATGGACACCCGCTTTTGTTCCCATTGCGGCACCGTGCTGCCGCCCGCCACGCAGTTCTGCCCCAGTTGCGGCAAAGCCGTGGCCGAAGCCCAACCGGGAGCGCCGCAGGGCCGTTCCCACACAACCATTGTCGTGCTGCTCTCCGTATTGGTGGGGCTTGCCGTCGCCGCCCTTGTCATCGCCGGTTTTCATTTCTTCGGCAACCGTGGCGAAACGCCCGCAGATGCCGCGCAGCCCGATACCGTCGTGCTGGTTCGCGAAGCCGAACCCGCTGCACCGGCACAGACCCAGGCAGAAGCCGCAGCGCCCGCCCAGGTCGTTGCGGGCGACTTTCCGCCGTTTGTCATTGTGAGCGGTGACAACGTGTGCCTGCGCAGCCGTCCCGACGAGGGCGCGAAACTGACGGGCAGCGCCTATCCCCACCTCAACACGGGCGACGTGGTGGCCTGCACGGGTGTCACGCGCGACTACTACCGCATAGCCTACAACAACCGCGACTACTTCCTGCCCCGCAAATACGGTCGCCCGCGCTATGACGGCACAGGGGCGACGGGTGTCGCTGCCAGCGAGGCGGCGTATGTTGTCATTGCAGGCGACAACGTGTGCCTGCGCAGCCGTCCCGACGAGAGTGCGAAACTGACGGGCAGCGCCTATCCCCACCTCGACACCGGCGAGGTCTACCCTTGCCTTGGCACGACGGGAAACTACTACAAGATTGACTTTGACGGTACGGCCTATTACATTCCCAAACAGTACGCCCGCCCGCGATGAACGCCACAACTCCGCAAAACACCACCCTCATGCCCCAACGCCCTTCGCGCCTGCGCACCGCCCTGGTGCAGATGGCCTGTAGCCCCTCTACGGACGAAAACCGCGCCAAGATAGCCGCCCGCGTGGCCGAAGCCGCCGCACAGGGCGCGCGTCTCGCCGTCCTGCAAGAACTTCACGACACACCCTATTTCTGCCAAGTGGAGGACGTGGCCAACTTCGACCTCGCCACCCCCATTCCCGGCGCGGCCACCGACTATTACGGCGCGCTGGCCAAGGCTCATGGCGTGGTGCTCGTCGTCTCCCTCTTCGAGCGTCGCGCCCCCGGACTGTACCACAACACCGCAGTCGTCTTCGAGGCCGACGGCAGCATAGCCGGCACCTACCGCAAAAAGCACATTCCCGACGACCCGGCCTACTACGAAAAGTTCTATTTCGCCCCCGGTGACGACGCGTGGCGCCCCGTCCCCACCAGCGTGGGACGCATCGGCGTGCAGGTGTGCTGGGACCAATGGTATCCCGAAGGGGCTCGGCTCATGGCGCTCGCCGGTGCCGACCTGCTTGTCTACCCCACCGCCATCGGCTATGCCGCCGACGACACCCCCGACGAGCAACAACGCCAGCGCGATGCCTGGCGCACCGTGCAGCGTGGCCATGCCGTGGCCAACGGCCTGCCGCTCGTGGCCGTGAACCGCACCGGTTTCGAACCCGATCCGAGCGGACAGACACCTGGCATCGCCTTCTGGGGCACGTCGTTCGCCTGCGGCCCGCAGGGCGAAATCCTGGCCGAGGCGCCCGAAGACCGCGAGGCGCTCCTGTTGGTCGACATCGACCTTGCGCGCAGCGAGCAGGTGCGCCGCTGGTGGCCCTTCCTGCGCGACCGTCGCACCGACCGCTACGCTGACCTCGCGCGGCGCTATATCGACTGAGGGCGGGGGAGCGGATTGATTTTTTCTTGTGCAACCCCGCCGGGGTTGGTTGTTGTGATGCCAATGTCCGGGGCGCTGCCCCGGCCTAACATCTTTACCCCCGCCGGGGGTAGGTGCGCGGTGTGCATTTCTGCCCCAAACATGCAAACATTTCGGGGCGCAAGAGCGTTTTTAAGGATTTTTATTACTTTTGCGGTTGCAACCTTGGAAACAACCCAATCCACTAACAAAAAATCCTGATACCTATGAAACCTACATTGTTCCTGCTTGCAGCAGGCATGGGAAGCCGCTACGGCGGTTTGAAACAGCTTGACGGCCTCGGCCCACACGGTGAGACCATCATGGACTACAGCATTTACGACGCCATCAATGCGGGCTTCGGCAAACTGGTGTTCGTCATCCGCAAAGATTTCGAGGACGACTTCCGTCGCATCGTGCTTTCCAAATACGAGGGACACATTCCGTGCGAGGTTGTGTTCCAGGCGCTCGACGCGCTGCCCGAGGGATTCACGTGCCCAGAGGGACGCACCAAGCCTTGGGGCACGAACCACGCCGTCATGATGGGAGAAAGCGCCATCAAAGAGCCATTCGCCGTGCTCAACTGCGACGACTTCTACGACCGTGACGCTTTCCGCGTAATGGGAAAGTTCCTAAGCGAACTTCCTGAGGGCAGCACCGGACGTTATGCCATGGTAGGCTTCCGCGTGGGCAACACGCTCAGCGAGAGTGGCACCGTGAGCCGAGGCGTCTGCGAGAACGACGAAAACCATCACCTCACCAGCGTGGTGGAACGCACCAAGATTGAGCGCCAGGGCGGCGTGGTGAAGTTCCTCGACGACGACGGCGAAACTTGGGTGAGCATACCCGACACCACGCCCGTCTCGATGAATTTCTGGGGCTTCACGCCCGATTATTTCGCCCACAGCCGCGAATATTTCAAGACCTTCCTCAGCAATCCGAAGAACATAGAGAACCTCAAGAGCGAGTTCTTCATCCCGCTGATGGTCGACGAACTCATCCGCACGGGCAAAGCCACCTGCGAAGTGCTCGACACGACGAGCAAGTGGTTTGGCGTGACTTACCCGGAAGACCGCCCCGAAGTCGTGGAGAAACTTGCGAAGCTCCATGCCGACGGTGTGTATCCCGAAAAAATGTTCTGACACGCCCGCAGCCACAACGCAAACCACGCGCGGCAGTTCCCGACGGAGCTGCCGCGCGCTCTTTTTGGGCGGGGAAACGGGGTGGGAGGGGGCTATGCCCCCGCAGATGCCTTGTAAGCACACCTCCGCGCTGCCCGATACCCCCAGCGGGGGTTACAGATGTTAGGCCGGGGCACCGCCCCGGTGTGTAGGCATCAATATACCAACCCCAGCGGGGTTGCACAAGGGAGAGCCATTATTCCAATGTCTTGTGCAACCTCTCTGAGGCTGGCCTTGTGTGTCCGTTTGCAACCGGGGCGTTCTTTGCAGAGCAAAGCGTCACTCGCTACGCGAGATGCCGAGCGCCCCCGGCCTAAATATCTGCATCCCCTTTGGGGTTGTTCGCTTGTGCTATTCCCTTATTCCTTTTTACTCTGTGCAGAATAATTTCAATAGTGTTTTTTCGCATTTCAACAGCAGAGCCATAAAATTATTCTCTTGCCCTCCAATTCTCCAAATTAAGCCTAAGTTTCTACAAACTAAGCCTAAGTTTGGCGAAATTAAGGCTTAATTTGTACAAATCAAGCCTAAGTTTGGAGATTCGTGTGGGCGCAGATACTTTTTGTGTGGGGTTTGTTGCGATTTATGTGGGCGCGCGTGGGAATTTTGCCGTATCTTCGCGCGGAAAAGCGAAACGCAGATGATTACACAGATACTGAAGCCCTTCCTGGCACACCGCCACGCGCAGATTGTGCGCCGCTACGCCGAGGCCGAGCGCACTCAACTGGACGTGCTGCTGCGCCTCACCCAGGCGGCGCGCGCCACGGAGTGGGGATGCGCACACGGCTTCGGCGGAGTGGCGCGCTACGAGGACTTCGCAGCCGCCACACCCTTGACCGACTACGAGGCGCTGAAGGCCGACATCGACCGTATGCGACACGGCGGGCGCGACGTGCTGTGGCCCGGGCGCGTCAAGTGGTACGCCAAGTCGAGCGGCACGACCAACGACAAGAGCAAGTTCATCCCCGTCAGCCCCGCCGCGCTGCGCGACACGCACTACCGGGGCGGCACCGACGCCGTGGCGCTCTACCTGCACAACCACCCCGCAAGCCGCGTGATGGACGGCAGCGGCCTCATCCTGGGCGGCTCGCACCAGCCCAACTACAACCTGCGCCATTCGCTCGTGGGCGACCTCAGCGCCATACTTATCGAGAACATATCGCCTGCCGTGAACCTGCTGCGCGTGCCCAGCAAGTGCACCGCCCTGCTGGCCGACTTCGAGCAGAAGCGCGACCGCATTGCGCGCGAGGCCGTGGGACGCCGCGTGACGAGCCTCAGCGGCGTGCCGTCGTGGATGATGAGTGTGCTGACGCGCGTGCTGGAACTTACGGGCAAGGACTGCATCAAGGACGTGTGGCCCCGGCTGGAAGTGTTCTTCCACGGCGGCGTGGCCTTCACCCCCTACCGTGAGCAGTACCTGCGCATCATCGGCGGCGAGGGCATCAACTACGAGGAGACCTACAACGCCAGCGAGGGTTTCTTCGGCCTGCAGGACGACCCGGACGACAAGGCGATGCTGCTGATGCTGGACTACGGCGTCTTCTACGAGTTCATCCCGCTGGACGAGGTGGGCAAGGAGAACCCCACGGTGCTGCCGCTGTGGGGCGTCGAGGCCGGCAAGAACTACGCCCTGGTCATCACGACGAGCAGCGGCCTGTGGCGCTACCAGATTGGCGACACCGTGCGCTTCACGTCCACGCGCCCCTACAAGTTCGTCATCAGCGGGCGCACCAAGAGTTTCATCAATGCCTTTGGCGAGGAACTCATCGTCGACAACGCCGAGCGCGGCCTGCAGCGCGCCTGCGCCGAAACGGGCGCGGCGGTCAGGGAATACACCGCCGCCCCCGTGTTTATGGACGAAGGCGGCAAGTGCCGACACCAGTGGGTGGTGGAGTTCGACAAGACGCCCGCCGACCCCGCCAGGTTCGCCGACGTGCTGGACCGCACGCTCCAGGAACTCAACAGCGACTACGAGGCCAAGCGCTACAAGAACCTCACGCTGCAGCCGCTCGAACTCATCGTGGCGCGACAGGGGCTGTTCGAGGACTGGCTGCGCTCGCGCGGCAAGATGGGCGGGCAGCACAAGGTGCCGCGCCTGTGCAACGACCGCCGCATCATCGACGAAATCCTCGCCCTGGCCTGACACAAAAATGCCCCCTACGACTATGAACCCGACAATAACATCCCCCGCCCCGCGCCTGCCCGAAAAGGTGTGCCAGCCCGCACACCCGTCCGGCGCAGCAACGGCGCGCACGCTCACAAAGGCCGCGCACGGCCTGTGGCTCATCGCTTATTGTTTATTGTCTATTGTTTATTGTTTATTGTCTATTGTTTATTGTTCGTCGTGCGCCAACCCCGGCAGCGGGCCGGACGGCGGGCCGTTCGACGAGACGCCGCCGCGCATCCTCTCCATGTCGCCCAGGATTGGCGCCACGGGCATCACGCCACGGCGCATCGAGATACACTTCGACGAGAACGTCAAGGTGGAAAACGCCGCCGAGAAGGTGGTCGTCTCGCCCCCCTCGCCCGAGCCGCCCGAGGTGAGCGTCAGCGGAAAGCGCATACGCGTCACCCTGCCCGACACGCTGCGCCCCGCCACCACCTACACCATCGACTTCAGCGACGCCATCAGCGACAACAACGAGGGCAACCCGCTCGGTGCCTTCACCTACTACTTCTCCACCGGCGACGCCGTCGACACGATGGAAGTCAGCGGCCACGTCATCGACGCCGAGACGCTCGCGCCCGTCAAGGGCGTGCTCGTCGGCCTCTACGTGGGCGACGCGCCCAACGACAGCCTCTTCACCGCCGACGCCGCCTCCGACGCGCCCGACGCCTTCAGCACCCGCGCCTTCGACCGCGTGGCGCGCACCGACCAGGAGGGACGCTTCAGCATCAAGGGCGTGCCGCAGGGCACCTACCGCCTCTTCGCGCTCAAGGACGTGGACGGCGACTACCACTTCAGTTCGCGCGCCGAGATGATGGGCTGGACGCCGCAGCCTTTCACCACCGCCTGCTACCCCGACGTGCGCCAGGACACCGTGTGGCGCGACACCCTGACGTGGGACAGCATACGCGTCGTCCCCTACACCCACTTCACGCCCGACAACGTCGTCCTACGCGCCTTCACCCACGCCAACCGCCCGCGCCACCTGCTCAAGACGCAGCGCGACGTGCCCGAGTGGTTCCGCGTCTACTTCACCGGCCCCTCGGCCTTCACCCCGCAAATCCAGGGGCTTAACTTCAACGAATACAACGCCTTTGTCGAGGACCGCAACGCCACCGGCGACACCATCACCTACTGGCTGCGCGACACCGCCCTGCTGCGCCTCGACACGCTCAGCCTCTGCTACACCTACTACGAGACCGACGATTCCACGGGCATCGACACGCTGCGCACCGACACGCTCAACTTCGTGCCGCGCCTCACCTTCGCCAAGCGCGCCAAGCAGCAGGCCGACGAACTGGCCAGGTGGGAGAAACAGCGCGAGCGGCGCCACAAGCGCGGCGACTACACCGACGAGACACCGCCCCGCGAATACCTCAACGTGCAGGTGCGCGGCACGGGAAGCAGCATGGCGCCCAACGAAAACCCCGTCATCCAGCTGCCCCAGCCCGCCGCGCGCTTCGACCGCAGCGGCATACACCTGCTGCTCGGCCCCGACAGCGCGCAGGTGCCCGCCCGCTACGAACTGCGCCCCCACCCCACCAGCCCGCTCACCTACACCCTGCTCGCCGAGTGGCGTCCAGGCCAGCAATACACCCTGCGCATCGACTCCGCAGCCATTGCCGGGCTGAACGGCGTGGAGAACCGCGAAGTGACGCAGCGTTTCCGCATCTCGGCAGCCGAGGAGTTCGGCTCGCTCTTCGTCAGCGTCGTCGGCCTCGACACCACCGCCGTCGTGCAGTTGCTCAAGGACGACAAGACCGTGCTGCAGACCGCGCGCGTGCAGGCCGACGGCACCGCCTCGTTCTTCTACCTGCGCCCCGGCAAAGCCTACCTGCGCCTCTTCACCGACACCAACGGCAACGGGCGCTGGGACACGGGCGACTACGCCGCGCGCCGCCAGCCCGAGCAGATGCGCTACTACCCCAAGCAACTCGACCTGCGCGCCGGGTGGGACACCGAGGTGACGTGGCAGCCCGACGAACTGCCCGCCCTGCGCCAGAAGCCCGACGGCCTGCGCTCCGCCGCCTCCACGCAAGCCAAGACGCGCGGCGCACACGAGCGCAACATCGAGCGCCAACGCTCCAAGAAGTAGCCGCCAGCACGTCCGCCCCCGCCGACGCCCCCACCAGTTCACGTAACTCCACTTTTCACTTTTACTTTTTAACTATTCACTGAGCCCCCCGCCACAATGAAGACACTCACATCCCTCCTCCTGCTGCTCCTCCTGCTGGGCAGCACACCCGCAGCGGCGCAGTGCGGCTCCACCAACAACGCCTTCAACAGCGGCGAGACGATGTCCTTCGACCTCTACTTCAACTGGAAGTTCGTGTGGAAGCACGTCGGCACCGCCTCGTGGAACATCCAGCGCACCACCTACAACGGAAAGCCCGCCTACCGCACCTACCTCATCACGCGCGGCTCGAAGCAGAGCGACCGCTACTTCGTGATGCGCGACACGCTCACCACCTACACCGACCTCAACCTCGTGCCGCTCCACTACACCAAGCGCGCACGCGAAGGCAAGGACTACCGCTGCGAGGACGTCTGGTACTCGTACCCCAACGGACAGTGCAGCCTCAAGATGCGCTTCAGCAAGAACGGCAAGCCCTGGCAGAACAAGACGTACAGCTCGAAGTACTGCGCCTACGACATGATTTCGATGATGCTGCGCGCCCGCTCGTTCAACGCCAACACCTACAAGGTGGGCCAGCGCGTCAATTTCCTCCTCGCCGAGGGCAAGCACTGCGAGTGGCGACAGCTCATCTACAAAGGCAAGCAGAACGTCAAGATGGAGAATTCCAAGGACCGCTACCGCTGCCTCGTCTTCTCCTACGTCGAAAAGGAGAAAGGCAAGGAGAAGACCATCGTCACCTTCTACGTCACCGACGACGCCGCCCACCTGCCCGTGCGCCTCGACCTCAACCTCAGTTTCGGCACCGCCAAAGCCTATATGAAAGGGGCCACCGGCCTGCGCCACCCCCTCACCTCCAAACTCTGACACCCCCGCGACCCGCCGCGACCCCGTTGTGTTTGCCGCTGCATCGCAGCAGCCCCGCCGCCCACAACCCACTGATTAACTGATTAACTCATAAACCCATAAACGCAAATGGCAAAGAAAGACATCCTCACCGCCACCTCCGGCCCCAGCGAGAAGCTCAAAGCCCTCCAGGCCGCGATGGCCAAGATTGAGAAGGACTTCGGCAAAGGCTCCATTATGAAGCTCGGCGACGAGCAGGTGGAGGACGTCGAGGTAATCCCCACCGGCAGCCTCTCGCTCAACGCCGCCCTCGGCGTGGGCGGATACCCCAAAGGCCGCATCATCGAGATCTACGGCCCCGAAAGCTCTGGCAAGACCACCCTCGCCATCCACGCCATCGCCGAGGCGCAGAAAGCCGGCGGCATCGCCGCCTTCATCGACGCCGAACACGCCTTCGACCGCTTCTATGCGCAGAACCTCGGCGTGAACGTCGACGAACTGCTCATCTCGCAGCCCGACAACGGCGAGCAGGCACTTGAGATAGCCGACCAGCTCATACGCTCAGCCGCCATCGACATCATCGTCATTGACTCCGTGGCCGCACTCACGCCCAAGAGCGAACTCGAAGGCGACATGGGCGACAACAAAGTGGGCCTGCAAGCACGCCTGATGAGCCAGGCGCTGCGCAAACTCACCGCCACCGTCAGCAAAACCAAGACCACCTGCATCTTCATCAACCAGCTGCGCGAGAAAATCGGCGTGATGTTCGGCAACCCCGAGACCACCACCGGCGGCAACGCCCTCAAGTTCTACGCCAGCGTGCGCATCGACATACGCCGCGTCACCACCATCAAGAACGGCGACACACCCGTCGGCAACCAGGTGCGCGTCAAGATTGTCAAGAACAAGGTGGCCCCGCCCTTCCGCAAGTGCGAGTTCGAGATCACGTTCGGCGAAGGCATCAGCCGCATCGGCGAAATCTGCGACCTCGCCGTCGAGCACGACATCATCCAGAAGAGCGGCTCGTGGTTCTCCTACCAAGGCCAGAAACTCGCCCAGGGGCGCGAGAACCTCAAGAAGACGCTCGCCGACAACCCCGAACTACAGGACGAGGTGGCCGCGCAGATTGCCCAAGTGCTCTACGGCGGCAATGCATTGGATTACACCGCTCCCCCCGCCCCCGCAGAGGCATAAGCGTCTGCCATCGAAGGGGTGATGCACCCCGCGAGCAGCCCTATTACCATCCCGACATTGTTCCTTTTACACAACGCCTCCCCAAGCCCACAATGGGCTTAGGGAGGCCTGTCGTCTGTATCTCGTTTTGTCAGAATGCTATGAAAGGCCGCACTTGAGTGTTATGGCGGTTTTCTTTTAAGTACGCTGTCCCTGTTTTTGGGTAGTAATATCTATCGGCTGATTCTTCTGTTATAGTAAAGAAGTTTCCATCACCATCTGGGAGTACGTCGAAGAAGGTTTTGGCAAGGATATACGACGGCAGGAACCAAGAACTGTATCCAGATGGAGGCAGCACTTTATCCCTATAGATATACGCCGTCCGTGGTGCATGGCCATAAATCTGAGAATTCCGGTAATTTTCGGTGAAATATAAAGTTTGTTCCAGTCCCGAATACTCAGAATCATTATTCAGATAAGGAAAGTGATACTTATTGGTTACTTCCCAGGCTCCATTTTCTGCAGCCGACGGTATTGTTTCAAGGCTAAAGGCATATCCATTCGTGAATCCTTGTTCGGAGTCGTATGCATAAGTGCAGAGTTTGCACACGCGGGCGACACCTTTCTCGCCATTGGGGTGATTTTCCAAGTCCCCCCATGTGCCGTCTGAATAAATATAGTCGCCGAGTTCGTATCCGATAGTAATCCCCTTCTTGCTATAGTATTTGCCCGTTTCTAATGTGACCGCATTATTGTTGCCCAAGACAACCGTACGTGGCTTGGTTATAGCTGTAGATGTGTATTCCAAGTGCGCAGCGCTGTTATATGAACCAGACTTAATAGCAAGGTAGTATCTTAGAGGTCCTACATAAGTAGAGGTCTTGATACATTTAGCCAGTTGTACATCACCCTGGAAGTAAGTTAACTGAGTTTTGTATGGATTGGCTACAGTGTAATTTTCTTCATAGGCTTGTTCGTTAGAAGGCGTCAGTTCGAACACTGATATGCACGTGTCATATATATTGAAGTTCACCACGATGTTGCTGCCCGTGCCGTACTTCGCACTGCCTCGGTAGATGGTGTACCCAACAGCATTCTCGAATAAGCCAGTTTGATTGAAGAAGTCGCGGTTGTCCGTGAACGTGCCGTCCTCCTGCACCGTGATGGCATTGGGGTTTCGCGCGTTTTTTATGTAGCATATTAGATCCGCTTGCGGAGATGGGAGAACAGAAAAGCCGGCCAATACACCACTGAACGTGCCCTTGTTCGTGCCAGCGCCGCTCTGGAGCGACAACAGGCTTATCTTCCCGTTGCACACCACATATATCTGGTCGCCAGCATCCCACACGGCCGACACGTCAGTGCCGCTGCCCATGAACCGTATGCGGTTCTTTTGCGCATAGCCCTCCTCCGTCACACTCTCCAGCGGAATAGGCTTCTTCGCAGCCAGGTTCGTGCCGGGGGCATACTCCGCCGTAATGGTGATGGGGATGCCAGGCTCGGTGCTCACCTGAGTCTCTTCAGGGTCCTGCGGCTCCTCCACCACAGCGGGTTCCTCCTCGTCGTCCGAGGAGCAGCCTACTAACGTGGCGCAACCGGCCAAAGCGGCGAAGCCGCACACGGCCACAAGCGCGCGGCGCACCGTCACACCAAACGGGAAGCGCACTGCTGCGCCGCCCAAAGTCTCAATCCTTGCGTTTCGTGTTTGCATAGTTCTGTAAGTTTATGGGTTTGTTAGTTGATTAGTTTATCAGTTTGTAAGTTGATAAGTTTATAAGATGGGGATGCCTTGCAAGCGCTTCGCGGTCATGTGCGAGGCTGGATTCTCTGCGCTCTCCGGGATTTCCGGAGACTCCGGAAAACCCGGCAACGCGGACTTGCCGTCCCTTCCGCCCCGCGCTTCACCACGGCGGCTCGCCCCAGGAATATCCCGGCAGGCTGCCACCGCCGTCGGCGCTGCCCGTGCTCCACGGGTCA
Organism: Bacteroidaceae bacterium; assembly: GCA_017933995.1. Classification (GTDB taxonomy): domain Bacteria; phylum Bacteroidota; class Bacteroidia; order Bacteroidales; family Bacteroidaceae; genus Alloprevotella. Next base: position 13,915 of record JAGBKI010000028.1, read on the forward strand.
CCGCCACCGCCGTAGCCCGGCAAATTGCCCGAGCCGTCCATACCGCCCGTGCTCCAAGGGTCATCA
>JAGBKI010000029.1 GCA_017933995.1 Bacteroidaceae bacterium
CACCGGCCAAGGCGGGCGCTGCGCCCGCCGCCGCGCCGCGTCCCCGGGCGGGGGCGACGGTGATTTCCTTGAACGTGTTCCACTCGCCGCATTTGGGGCAGCGTCCCTGCCATTTCGGTGTGTCGTACCCGCACTCCGAGCAGACGTAGGCGGTTTTTGCTTTCACTTTTGTAGATTCGGATTTAGTATTTAGGCTGCGCTGGTGTGGTGCGCTCCAAGGCTACACACACGAGGAGCAAACATAACAGGGGAGAGGTGGTATGACTCTTGCGCCGCCTCCAGCGGGAAAGAAAAGGGCGGGCGTTCCCGTAGCCATTCCGAGGTATCGCCGGAAACCTGTGCATATGCAGCCAGGAAGCCCGCGCCAGTAAGAGTGGAGTCTACTGCAGCGCGTCGAGGTGGTTGCGGATGGAGAGGAGGTCGGCGCGGAGGGCGCGGAGGCGGTCGAGGACTTCCTGGGGCTGGCGCTCGCCGCTGCGGTTGTTCTTCAGCAGTTCGCGGGCGGCGGCTATCTTGAGGCCGCGCACCTTGACGAGGTTGTAGACGGTGCGTATCTGCTCGATGTCGTCGCGGGTGTACTGCCGCACGTTACGGCCGGACTTCTTGGGGCTTATCTGGCGGGGGAACTGCCGCTCCCAGAAGCGCAGGGTGGTGTCCTTGACGCCGAACATGGCGGCCACCTCGGCTATGGAGTAGTAGAGCTTGAGGTCGTCCATCACTTTATGATGATTTCGTCGGTGAAGAGCCAGCCTCCGGGGCGTCCGCTGGCCTTTGCGGTGAGGCGGACGTAGCGTACGCGGGTGGCGCCTTCCCAGGTGTAGGTGCGGAAGATGATGGCGGGGTTGTCGAAGTCCACTTCCTGCGGCTCGCGCGAGAGGATGCGGTAGTCCTGTCCGTCGTCGCTGACGCTGATTTGCACCTCGGAGGGGAGCCATATCCACTGGTCGGCGCGCTGCATGAAGGAGGCGGCGACGTAGGCGATGGGCTGCACGCTGTCGAGGTCGAGGGTGACTTCGCAGTCCTGGTTCTCGAAGCCGAGCCACTGGCCTTCCTGGTAGTTGTAGCTGCCGCGCTCGCCGTCGGTGAGTGTGGCGGGGCCGCGGCCGGGGTACTTGGGCGAGGGGGCGTGGGTGTAGGCGGGCGTGCGTCCCACGGCGAGGTGCCGGACGGGCTGCTGCGCCTCGGGGCGGTCGCCTTTCTCGGCGGCGAGGTTGAAGGCGTTGTAGCCCTGCGCGTGGAGGTAGTCCACTTCGTCGAGGGCGAAGCGGTGGAAGCGCTCCCACGACTTGCGCTCGGGCACGGTCCATCCGTTTTCGGCCACGGCGCAGATGCGGGGGTAGAGCATGTATTCGGCGTGCGCCTCGGTGGCTATGCGCTCTGTCCACAGGTTGCCCTGCACGCCCAAGATGTGGGGCGCGGCTGCGGCGTCGAGGCCGACGGGCACGGCGTCGAGGGCGTAGGTGAGGCGCAGGGGTACGTACCCGCCCACGCCGCGCGGCTCGGTGGTGGGGTCGTCCTGGGCGTTGTCGAGGTAGCACTGCCACGGGGTCATCACGACGTCGTGGCCGTCGGTGGCGGCCTCGACGGCGCTGCGCTCGCCGCGCCACGACATCACGGTGGCGCGGGGCGAGAGGCCGCCTTCCATAATCTCGTCCCATCCCAGGAGTTTGCGCCCGCGCTGTGTGAGCCAGTCTTCGAGCCGCCGGGTGAACCAGCTTTGCAGTTCCTTGACGTCGGCGAGCCCCTCGCGCTGCATCAGGGCCTGGCACTTGGGGCAGCGCGCCCAGTGGCTGCGGTCGGCCTCGTCGCCGCCGATGTGGATGTACTCGGAGGGGAAGAGGTCGAGCACCTCGGTGAGTACGTTGGTGACGAAGGTGAAGGTTTCGTCGTTGCCCAGGCAGAGTTCGCTGTTCTCGTAGGCGCGCCCGGTGCAGGCCAGGGCGGGGAAGGCAGCGAGCGCGGCGCGCGAGTGGCCGGGGACGTCGATTTCGGGCACGACGGTGATGCCGAGGCACTGGGCGTAGTCCACAATCTCGCGCACGTCGCGCTGGGTGAAGTAGCCACCGTAGGCGCCCGGGGCCTTTGCGGAGCAGAAGCGCGCGCCCTGGTCCCCCCACTCCTCCCACAGTGCCTGCGGGCGGTAGGCCGTGCTGTCGGTGAGCTGCGGGTAGCGCTTGATTTCGAGGCGCCAGCCGGAGTCGTCGGTCAGGTGCCAGTGGAAGCGGTTGAGTTTGTAGCGCGCCATCATGCGGAGCTGCTTCGTGAGGAACTCCTTGCCGAAGAAGTGGCGCGAGACGTCCATGTGCCACCCTCGCCACTGGTGGGCCGGTTCGTCGAATATCTTAACCAGTGGCAGGCTGTGGTCGCCCGTCCCTGCTGGCGCGGCCTGCCCGTCGAGTTGCATGAGCGTCTGGAAGGCGTAGAAAAGCCCCTGCGGGTGGCAGGCGTATGCGTCGGCGCCCTGGGGCGTGATTTCGAGGCGGTATGCCTCGGGCTGCTGCAGGCTGGGGTCAAGTTCGTCGAGCAGCAGGCGCACGTGTGCCTTGGCCTGCTTCTTCACGGCCTTGAGCGGCAGGGGCGAGGAGGCGATGTAGTCGAGCAGCTGGCGCCGGTCGTCGCCTCGCAGGTCGGTGTAGACGGTGGCGACGCCGCCCTCGGGGGCGTACATCCCCTCGTCGGCCTGTAGGTAGAGGGGATAGGGGATGAGGCGCAGTTCCTGCGCGGCGGCCAGGAATGGCAGCAGGGCGAGCAGGGGCAGTAGGAAACGTTTCATAGCGGAGTTAGGAAAAAAGTACGGCTATTGTGGCTGGATTGGCTTGCGGTGCAAAGATAATGAAAGGCGGGCGTAGCGGAAAATATGCGGGCGTTCTTTTCCTGCATGGCCTTGCGGTGTTTGTTACTTGACGCTTGTAAAAAGGGAGATTCCCCGCAAAAAACTTTCTGTCTCGGATCAAATCTCCAAACTTAGGCTTAAATTGTAAAAACTAAGCCTAAGTTTGTACAAATTAAGGCTTAATTAGCACAAATCAAGCCTTAGTTTGGAGTTTTAATCCGCTGTAGGAAGTTTTTGAGTGGGTTATATATGAATGGATGCGGGAAGTTCGATGGTTGCACCCATTAAAAAACTACGGAGTTATGGTTTTAAGGATTCTTTCACTCCTTTTGTCCATAACTCCGTAGGTTTTTTATGGGGGCGGTGTTTTATTGTTTAATGTTTCTTCGGCTTGACGTTGATGCGGTAGACAGCGTGGAGGGTGATGTAGCTGGGGATGGTGTTGTACCACGTCTCGGTGTAGCCCTGGTCGTTCACCGTGCGCTGTACGGTCTTGAGTTCGTGGAGAATGTCGAAGGCCACGGCGCGCAGGAGCCATTGCTTCTTCCTGTCGGGGGTGAAGGAGAGGGAGGCGTTCCACACGAAGTCGGTGCCGTTCATCGTCCTATCTGCGTAGCCGCTGCGGGCGTAGGCCATCGCGTCGGTCTCGAGGCCGAGTTTCGCCGTCAGGGGCAGGGTGAGCGTGAGGCCGTAGGAGTAGTTGGTGAAGGCGTTTCGGTAGTAGGCTACGGGGCGTGCGGTCTGCCGCGTGTGGTCCAGCCGCCCCTTCGCGCCGACGTGTATGCCGCCCTGCGTGCGGTAGGTGAGCGAGGCTTCCGCGCCAGCGTTGTAGTTGTAGACCTTGGAGCGGACGCTGCTGCCGCTGCCTGTGGTCTGCGCCACCCAGCTGAAGTCCACGCTGCGGCGTATGCTGCCCCAGGCACCAGTGGAGAGCGACAGGCGGCGGGCTTTGCCGAGCTGCTGGCCGTAGCCGGTGTTCAGACTTGTGTTCCACGAGCCGTCCACGTTGCGGGGCTTCGTGGTGTAGATGCCTGTGGTGGCGTCGTAAGTGCGCTCTTGCCCGATGGCTTTGTCGTTGAGGTTGCCCTGTAGCGAGATGTTGAACCAGCGGGCGCGCTTTGTCCATGAGCGGTTGTAGCTGAGACCGACTGTGTGCTGCACGCTCTTTTTCAGGTCGGGATTGCCCAGGAAAACGTTCTGCCAGTCGGAGGCGTCGCGCACGGCCATGAGCTGTGACATCGGGGGCAGGAACTGGGTGTAAGAGTAGAAGGTGCGTAGCTTGCCGACATTCAGAGTCACGGAGGTGCTGAATGTCTGGTCGCGGCGCGTGATGTGCTGGTCATTACCCGCGCGCTGGTCGAGCAGGCGGCGGTGGGAGAAATTGTAGTTGGCGAGGAGGCGGATGGTGGCTTTCTTGAAACGCAATGAGAACTGCGGGCGCAGCAGGTGGTTGCGCTTGAACTCGCCCGTGAGGTAGGTGTTGAGCTGGTCTACCTGCCAGTTGGCGTCGGCGGTGGTCGAGGGGAGCAGGGCCGCGCTGGAGGGCACTGTGTCCTCGAGCTCCATCCGCGTGCGCGCATCGCGGGAGTAGGACTGTATGTAGAAGTAACTGAACTCGGACGTGATGTTCAGGTTCTTGCGCTTGAGGTAGAGCAGGTTGCGGCTCAGCCGTAGTTTGTACTCGTAATTATGGCGTGGGGAGTGCTGATCCCACTCAAGCCACGAAGGGGTGCGCCCGGTGTATTCGATGCGCTCGCCCCGGAACTGCGAGCGGCTGGTATGGGAATAGTTCGCCTGGAACATAAGGCCATAGTTCTTGCGGCTGATGGGCGACTTGACGCGCGATTCGATGGCGATGGACGGTGCCACACGTCCGATGTCGAGCCTCCGTCGCGCTCGCGCGAATAGAGCTGTGTCCACAAGTCTTCGCCGCCGTTCGCGCTCTGGTGTTGCAAGGAGGTGTTGCTGTTTTTCCCTGTGTTGTGGCCGTAGGAGAGTGCGGGGCTGAGCTTGATGTAGGCGCTCCTTGTCTTGAGCGAGAGGTCGCCCGCCCACTTCACGTCGGTCTGCCCGTTGTCGCTCAAGGCGTTCCCGCTGTTACGCAGCCGCAGTGCGTCGGCGTTCTGCACGGACGTGGTCTGCGTGCGTGTCAGGATGTCCTCGTGGCGCACCTCGAACGACGTGACAAGTTTCGTCTCCGTCCGCTTCCAGTCCACCGACAGGTTGGCGCCCGCCACCGCCACGGTGCGCTCGCCCGCTGTGACGTCCATTTTCTTCCACTCCCCCTTGCGCCCCGGCGACTGGTTGTCGCCCAGGTTGTTCACACTGCCGAACAGCCCTACGGTGGAGTGGTCGGTGAGGCGCATCGCGAAAAGGCGGGCCAGATAGCGCCCGTCCCACCCGCCGTGCAGGCTGCTGCCTCCGGCCAGCTCGAAGTTGGCCAGCCAGCTCTCGGAGTACTCGCGGCGCAGGCGCACGTCCACCACATAGTCCTTCTTCGTATTGTCAGCCTGGTTGCGCTCGTCGATGAGGTGCTCCCACGGGAGCGCCTGGTGGTAGACCTTCACCTTGTCCACGGTGTAGGCTGGGAGGTTGTCGAGTGCCACGCGCGGGTTGCCGTTGAAGAAGTCGCGTCCGTTCACCAGCAGCTTGTCCACGAACTTCCCGTTCACGTAAATCTGCCCCGATGCCGTGACGTACATGCCGGGCAGCATCGACAGCAGGTTGTCGAGCATCGACCCCTCGGCCAGACGGAACGCCCGCGCATCGTATTCTATCGTGTCGCCCTTCACCACCATCGCCACGCGCGAGGCGGTGACAACGGCCTCGCCCAATTTATAGGGCGTATATGTGTTCTTGCGCATCACGAGCGGATTGGCGCGCCACTCCCTGACCCTTGCCCCCAGTTTCCGTCGCGGCACGGTGACGCGCGCATAAAGTGTGTCGTAACCCTCGTGCACCGCGCGCACCACATACACCGTGCGTTGCGGCACGGAGGCATAGAAGTAGCCGTTCAGCGCATCGTTGAAGTAGTATCTGTTGTCATAATCCATCCTCTCGCACAGGATTGTCGTGCTGTCTTGCTCGAACAGTGAAACAGTCGCTTCGCCCAACACATTCCGTGTAAAGGAGTCAATCACCTTCACGCCCAAATGCAGTGTGTCGTCTTTCGCTTGCTGCGCCCGGGCGGCGCAGGGCAGCAAAATAAAAACGGTCGCCAATACCTGTAAAGCAATCCGAAATTGTTTTATCTTAATTCAGGGTGACTGAAAAGCAGTTGTGCCGCAAAGTTATGAAGAACCGCCGTTACGGTAACAAATACCGTTCAAAAACACACTTGTTATAAATGAAAAGTGAGGGATTAGGAGTGAGGAATTGGGAATGAGGGATTAGGAGTGAGGGATTAGGCTGCGCGGGAGCGGGTGTAGTGCGTGAACCCCGCATCGGCAAGCATCCGCTCCAGCGTCGCGGTACAATAAACCATACGGTGGCCCCACAGCCGTATAAAGTTGTTCACGACCAATGTCGCCAGTTCGGCTTCGCCCAGTTCCGCGAGGTCGGCATACATTCGCGCGGCGTAGTGCTGCAGGCTCCATCGGACATAACGCCGGTTCCGGGCATCCTGCGGGTCTGCAAGCAGGCGTTTCAGGAAGTCCATCGTGGGCAGTGTGATGCGGATCACACCACCGGGCTTCAGCGTGCGGTAGCATTCACGCAGCATGGACTTGCCCCCTTCGTATGAAAGGTGCTCGAACAAATGTTCGGAGAAGATGGCATCGAATGTGCCGTCGGTGTATGGAAAAGGCTGCGTGGCATCGAGGAAACGCACCTTGTCGTTTGCTGGTTTAATGTCTGTATCCACCCAGCCTTGCCCCAGCAGGTTGTCGCCGCAGCCGAGGTGAAGCCCGCTGAAATCCTTGGAAGTGCTGACGAAGCCGCCCGCAGGCTCCGGCGCGGCATACTGCATGGCAAGCCGCCTGTAGGGGCGGGCGCGACGCTCGCTTTTGTTAAAGAAGGCCGTGATGCTCCCGCGCACGTTGTTGCCCCTTGTGACATCGGAGTAACCGAAGTCCTGCTGTATGGAGATGAACGGGTAGACGACCAGTTTGTTTGGCAAAAGCCGTGAAAGGAACTCGTCGGCCACGTCTTTTTCCGTGAACTCGGCCGAGAGGATTGTCGCGTAGGCGCGTTTGTAGACCACCAGAAACTGCGTGCACCACAACCAGTCGGCCCAATACAGGTCGTTCTTCACGGGCACGAGGTCGCCAAAGCCGCCGATGCCGCCGAGCAGAATCTGCGTTCCCCACGCCCCAGCCTGCCACACCTGCCCAAGGAAGCGCTCCGTGTCGTAAGCAGGCGTGAAAACGTGGTCGTCCTCGCAGATCAACACCGCATCTTCCCCTTTGTCGCGGGCTTCCCGCACGATGGCGCAGATGCTTTTCCACAACCCCACGGCGCCCACCTTGTCGCGGCAGGCATCAAAGTATGTCACGCTGAACTCCGGCCTCTCCTCAAACTGTTTCCGGGCGGACTTCAGCCTTTCCTCCCGCTCCGGCAGGTGAATAACGTATGTGCTGAGGGAAACGTTTTGTAGGTCGGGAAGCTGTAGTCGGGTAGCGTCGAGGTTCTTGTAATATCCGTGTACCTTGTGCAGGCGGCGCAGACGGCTGGCCGTGGTCTGGAACAGCCAGGGCACGCGCCCGTCTTCGTTATTCTTGCCAGTGGCGTCCGAATATCCGAAATCGTCTTGGACGCTGATGAAAGGATATGTTACAAACATCCTTTCGGCGATTTCCGAAAGAAAGATGTCCGTCACGCAGTCCCTGTCGGCGAACAAAAGGATTTTGCTGTACATCCGCCTGAACACCACCGTGAACTGCATCCCGGTGAACGCGTCGACAGCAAACAGGTTGTCCGAGACCTGCACGGGGCTGTACACCCAGCTCATGCCGCCCGACAAAAGGTCGGCGCCGAGCGATGCAGCTTGGGTTATACATTTCTCAAGGAAAGCCGTGTGGTAAGCGTCCGTGAAAACGTGGTCGTCCTCGCAGAAAATGAAGCACTCGCTCCCTTTCGCTTCCTCTTGGCGCACAATCCCGCAGAACGTCTTCCACAACCCGTAAGCCCCGGTCTTGTGGCTGATGGCCGGGACGACTTCAAGGGCGAACTCACTCCTCCCCTTGAACTGGACTTCCACGGACTCCTTGCGATCCGTGCGTTTTGCAAGGTTGGCGACGTAGACGGAATACATAAGTTTGTCAATAGATAAGTTTGTTAGTCATGAGGGTCTTAGTTCACTGGCAGGGCGTGAAACAAACCGATTAAATCTTCCACGTCATAGTGTTTCGGCATCGGGCGGCCGTCTACCAGTACGACAGGCGTGCCAATGATGCCAGCTTCGGACGCCCACTTGCCGGTCGACGCAATCACCATATCCGCTTCCCTTCGCAGCCCGCCGGTAACAGTCCATGCAGCGCGAAGTTTTCTTCTTTCCTCTGCGCTGCCGTACCAGCGGGTCAGCCTCTGCCAAGATTTTTCCGCTCCGTTCTCTATATAGTCTGCGATGATGAAGGCTGCGGCTTCTTTGGAGGCTTCACCGAAAGTCATCAAGACGTATTCAATGGGGAAACCCGCTTCCAGCAACCTTTGCAGCCGACGGTGCATCCCAGCGCAATGGTGGCAGAACAAATTGCTGACCACTGTTATGGTAGGGCGGGCAGACTGCGGGGTTCCACCATACCGCAAAGTATTCACTTCGTTAAGCGATGGGAACATCTTTTCTTTTTCCAGCAGGCATCTGAAAACGGCTGCTTGCCGCTTAATGCCCATTAGCGACGAAAGCCAAGTTTTGGCCTCGTCCCGCTCACGGTGATACAAAGCGACGCGGTGAAAAGCGATGCCAAGCAACGTGTACAGGCAGAGTAGGGGTATGTATTGGTATGCCTCGCGAAGGAGTTCTGTAATCGTATTTTCAGTATACACACCCGCCCATAGACAAAAGAGGGTTTGCACCCACACCAGCACCATCACGCTTAAACACAGCAGACACCACTGGCTTGCGCGTATGCTTTGATACCATACGCTCCAAACCGTCAAGGGGAGAGCCAAAATGAAAACGAAGGGAATAATGGCCATAGCCGCCGCAGGGCAAAGCAGCATATAGGTGGTGTTGCCCAGGAAGAAAGCAAGGCCGATTTCACTTAGATTATAGTTTGCTGGCAGGACGGCATGGTGCTCCTTTGCCAATCTGCCGCAGTTCTGTTTGCGGTTTAGGAGGCAAAACTTCCTTATTAGGCTGCTGGAAGAATCGCCTATGGAGAGTTTGAAAAGCAGAAAACATAGGGCGGCAGCCAAACCATTTATGACAAGATCTGCAATAAGCGGAATGGAATAGACCTGCAACCTGGGCAAAATGACCGCCAAGATGAAGGCACAGGTACTGATTAAGATGCCTGCCGCTTCAGCAATCCGAACCCTTTGCTGTGTGATGTGCTGGTCGTATTCTGGCTCAATGGCTTTATCTGACGGCTTCGCGAACAAGACAGCCCCCGACCACAAGTCCTGAAAACGGGTGGGCGTGACATTCCACGTTTTACCGTCCTTATCTATTGAAACGCAGCTGCGGGAAACTTCCGTCACGATCCTTACCCTGCCTGAGACCTCAGCTAAGAACGGAGTGGGGAGTTTCCCGATATCGTGCTTGTCCCTAACCCTTATGGCAACTGGGGTAAGCCCGTACTCCTCCAATACCTGCGAAATGCCCAGCAGGTTGTCCCGATAAGGATGTGTGTCGCACACCTCCCGAGTGTACCTCGTTGTATGGGGCACATTGTAATAGGAAAGCAGGAATTCAAGAAGAGGGTACATTGTCAGTAAGTAAAGGAACCCCAATAAGCATAGCCGTTATATGCGACTGCAATATCGTAAGTCGCGCCCGCTGTTAAGTGTCCGATGTTATATGATTCTGTTCCACTTGCCAGTAATGTTATGAAGGTTTCTACTACTTTTTCGCCGCTTTGGTCATAAACCACAACATTGAAAGATATGCTGGAAGTGGTTTCGTTGCTAAACTGCAAAGTTTCATTCCAGATAAACACTTTTAGGAAAGCGTCAAGAGAAGGAACTTTTGTGGGAATGTGCAGCCCGCCTTTGTTTTTGCCACCCCCAATAAAAGAAATCTTCGTCCCTACATCCAAGCTGTCCGTCATACACTTGGTACGATTCCTGGTAATATCAGTGCTACATACCGTTAAGAGATTGTTGTATGCAGCATGGAACTTAATGGTGCATAACGACAATATGCCAATGACAATAAAAAGTGGTTTCATGGTAATAGGGATTTATTTAAAGAAAGAAGAAGGTTTTATAGAGAACCAGTCACCTTCCAGTGTTTCCGCCGCAAAAGTACGAACGCTGATTTGGAAGCCACAAAGAAAAGCCGTTCCAATCCGTTTCACATCAGAAAACAGATTTTACCCATTGTCTATCAGTGTGTTATACACGTGTCTTGTGAAAAAAGAGAAGATAAAAAAGGCTGAAATTAACAATAAAGCCTCCGTGAACGCCTCTTGACAGTGGGAAATACCTGCAAAAAAGCTATAATTTTGCCACAAAACCGACGCTAAAGACACTTATGAAGTACCTCGGATATCCGCTTGGCTTCCTTTTCCTGGTTATCTTTTTATGTGGATGCAAGGAGAACAATCAACCTGCTATAGCCAAGCTACACGAAATTTATAACCTATGTGAGAACCACCCGGCCTCTGCGCTATCGAAACTTAAACGTTTTGAAAAGGAATCTCTTGATAATACCAAAGAGACCGTGGCATATTATGATTTGGTTTATGTGAGAACTCTTGATAAGAATAATGTCTGGCATACAACAGACAGCGTTATAAAGAGAGCCTGGGACTTTTATGGAAGCCGGAACGATGATACCTTAAAGGCGGTTTGCGCATACTATATGGCTCGCGTATATAATAATATGTATGATTCTCCAAGGGCGCTTGAATATCTCCTGCTGGCAGAACAGGCTATTAACAAATTGCCACAAAATACAGCTGCGCGGATAAATTCTGCTATTCGCTGGACGTTCTACATAAACTCTCAATTAAGCTCCTTGTATAGGCGCCACGACCAGAACCGCCTTGCCTTGGAGACTGAAAAAAAGGCTGTGGAACTTATACCTTACATAGAAGAGAGTATTGATTCTATTTGGGCATTTCTTGATTTAGGTGATACCTATGGTACGAATCTCGAGAGGGATTCCGCCGCATATTTTTATAACAAGGCACTGAAGCTAATATCAGGGCATAATCTTTGGGAAAGATATAACGAACAGGTTGGCTATGTCCTTTATGATTATTTGCTTTGGCATTGGGAAGCCAAGGCTGACGCGTTGGCCGACACCCTGCTGAAAAAGGTTCCTTCTTCAAAACGGTCTTCTTCTACAACGGGAACTCTCGGAGATTACTTTTATAGCAGGGGAGACAAGGACATCGCAGAGAGATACATAAAAAATGCCTATAGACAGACGAACGACTTGCGCGACTCCATCTCTATGGCAATGAGCCTGATGCTGTTGTACAACGACGGGGCACACAATGACTCTCTGCGCAAATATGTGGGAGAGTTCCTTGACATACAGGCACGCCACGATGCGAAAGCCAGGGAAGAAGCGCTCGTGAAACGCTCCAGTCTTTATAAATACTATCAGGACAAAGCCGAGGAGGAACGCCTGCGTTCCCTTGCCTTGGAGCGGCTAAACAATCTTTACAAACTATGCGCGCTGTTCCTGGTGGTCTGCATCTGCGGAATCCTCTTCGGGCGCAGGACTTACCGCAGGTTGCAGACTGTCATAAAGCGGCGCACGGCAGAGGTCAGAGAAGAGGCAGAGAAGAACAACAGGTTGGAAGAAACGCTCACTGGAAAAGAGAAGAAAATAAAGAGCCTCTCGGCCAGCCTCAGCCGTACGCGAAGAGAAGCTCGGCAGCAAAAGCTGTTGAAGAGAATTACCGCCGAAGTCGCGAGCGAGGTTCGGCGGAAGTTTGAGGCGGCGGCCAGCACCGGCAGGCGTGAGAACCTGACGGAGGAAGACTGGACTGCGCTGCTTGAAGCGAATAAAAACGAGCTGCTCCCGCTTGTAAAAGAAACCGCCGACGGCCTGCCATGCGGCGTGCCGCCCGACATCCCCGCCCGCGTCCTCATCCTCAAACTCCTGGGCTTCTCCTTCACCGGCATCGCCAACATCACCGGCCTCCCCCGTACCACCGTATACCGTCTGTACAAGAAAGCACGGTAAACAAAAACATAAACAAGACAGGGGCAAGCCCCAGCGCGCACAAAAGTGGGGCGTTCCGCAGCCGGGACGCCCCACTTCCGATGTTTAACGTCTGATGTCACACTTGCTTGAAGGCGGGGAGGTCTTCTGCGATGAACTGCTTCACGTAGCTGGCCTTGCCGATGACGTCCTCCTCGGCCATACGGACGTAGACGTTGGCGGACTTGACGAATTGCTCGGCGCAGGCTTCGTTCTGCTCGGCCTTAGCGCGGGTGGCGTCGTCGAGGATGAGGAGCGACATGATGATTTCGGCAGTCATGTCGTAGAGGCGGCGGGCCAGGAAGTCCTGCACCTCCTGGTCGTGCGCTTCCTTGACGTACTGCACGCTCTGCTCGTAGAGCGCGGCCATCGTCTCGACGCGGCGGTGGAGCGGGCGCAGTTCCTCGGCCACTTCGCGCTGGAGCATCTCCTTTATAATATTAAGGTAGGTGCCGTTGGTGATGTAGCGCACGGCGGCCACGACCTGTAGCTGCGTTGTGCCTTCGTAGATGGAGAAGATGCGGGCGTCGCGCATCAGGCGCTGGCTCTTGTACTCCATAATGAAGCCGCTTCCTCCGTGCACGCTCACGGCGTCGTAGGCGTTCTGGTTGGCGTATTCGGAGTTCATGCCTTTGGCCACGGGCGTGAAGGCGTCGGCCAGGCGCTGGTACTTCTTCATCTGCTGCTTCTCCTCGGGCGTGAGGGCGCGGTCGCGCTGGATGTCTTCGAGGCACTTGTAGATGTCGACGTAGCGCGCCGTCTGGTAGAGCAGCGAGCGGCCCGCGTCGAGTTTGGCCTTCATGCGGCTGAGCATGTCGTAGACAGCAGGGAAGCCGACAATCTTCTGGCCGAACTGCTGGCGGTCGTTGGCGTAGCTGAGGGCTTCGTTGTAGGCTTCCTGCGAGAGGCCGACGCTCTGGGCGGCGATGCCGAGGCGCGCGCCGTTCATCAGGGCCATCACATACTTGATGAGGCCGAGGCGCGTGGAGCCGCAAAGCTGGGCTTTGGCATTCTTATAGGTGAGTTCGCAGGTGGGCGAGCCGTGGATGCCGAGTTTGTGCTCAATGTGGCGCACGTCGACGCCGCCGTCGCGCTTGTCGTAGATGAACATGGAAAGGCCGCGTCCGTCGGTGGTGCCCTCCTCGCTGCGTGCGAGTACGAGGTGGATGTCGGAGTCGCCGTTGGTAATGAAGCGCTTCACGCCGTTCAGTCGCCAGCAGTCGTTCTCCTCGTCGCGGGTGGCTTTGAGCACCACGCGCTGCAGGTCGGATCCTGCGTCGGGTTCGGTCAGGTCCATCGACATACCCTCGCCCCGGCAGACGCGCGGGATGAACTCTTGCCGCTGCTCCTCGGAGCCGAACTCATAGAGCGTGTCGATGCAGGATTGCAGGCTCCAGATGTTTTGGAAACCGGCGTCGGCGGCGGAGATGACTTCACTCAACATGGAGAACACGGCGTTGGGCAGGTTCAGTCCGCCGTAGCGGCGGGGCATCGACACGCCCCAGAGGCCGGCTTTCTTGGTGGCCTCTATGTTCTCGAATGTCTTGGAGGCGTATACCATACGTCCGTTTTCGAGGTGCGGCCCTTCGAGGTCTACGCTCTCGCTGTTGGGTTCGATGACGTTTGCAGCCACGTCGCCGGTGATTTCAAGCACGCGGCGGTAGTTCTCGATGGCGTCCTCGAAGTCCACGGGCGCGTAGTCGAACTTGTCTTTGTCTTCGTAGTTTTTCTCGCGCAAATCGACAACCTTGCGCATTTCGGGATGGCTCAAGTGGAAGCCAATCTCGGGATGGTCGGTATAATAGTTGGCCATAATTTTGAGTTTTTTGTAGAGAGTAGTTAAGTAGTTAAGTAGTTAAGCCGAATGGCAAACTAATTCGTATATCTTTTTATATGACTCTGCTGAAATCGCGTTCGATCACGCCCTTACAGTAGCCGTTCAAGACTTTGCTCGTTTCTTCCACGGTATTGAAGAGTTGATTATATTCTTCTTCGTCAATGTACCCAAGGTCTTTAGAAAGCAAGACGTAATATCGACATTCTTCCAAACTTCCTTGAGCTATATTGTAGAAACGTAGTTTGTCGGCTCTGCTTAATTTCTTATATCCTTCGGCAATATTGGCAGGTATAGATACGGCTGCACGTTGGAACTGTGAACAAAGACCAAACTTCTCATAGGAAGGAAAGTTCTTTGTTGCACGATAGACCATTAGGACAAACTCATGAGCCTTTTGCCAAGCGTATACGCCATGGAAATTCGTAGTCATATAGGTAATGGCTTAACTACTTAACTACTTTCTACTTCACTACTCTTACTTGCTGTTTTGCTTATAATACTTGATGAGTTTCGGCACAACCTCCTCGACGGTGCCGGTGATGACGTAGTCGGCGATGCGGTTGATGGGGGCATCGGGGTCGGAGTTGACGGAGATGATGATTTTGGAGTCCTGCATACCGGCGATGTGCTGGATTTGGCCACTGATGCCGCAGGCGATGTAGACCTTGGGGTGTACGGTGACGCCAGTCTGGCCTATCTGCCGGTCGTGGTCGCAGAAGCCCGCATCGACAGCGGCGCGGCTGGCGCCCACCTCGCCGTGGAGCAGGCGGGCGAGGTCGAAGAGCAGGTCGAAGTTTTCCTTGCTGCCCACGCCGTAGCCTCCAGCGATGACGATGGGCGCGCCCTTGAGGTTGTGCTTGGCGGCCTCAACGTGGCGCTCGATGACCTTGACCACGTAGTCCTCGGCAGGCACGAAGTCGGCCACGTTTTCGTAGACCGCCTCGCCCTTGTAGTCGGGGGCGAGCACCTGGGCCTTCATCACACCGCTGCGCACGGTGGCCATCTGCGGACGGTGGTCGGGGTTGACGATGGTGGCGACGATGTTGCCGCCGAAGGCCGGGCGTATCTGGTAGAGCAGGTTCTTGTAGACCTTGCCAGCGCGCTTGTCCTCGTAGTCGCCGATTTCGAGTTGGGTGCAGTCGGCGGTGAGTCCGCTGGTGAGCGACGAGGATACGCGGGGGCCGAGGTCGCGCCCGATGACGGTGGCGCCCATCAGGCATATCTGCGGCTGCTCGCGCTTGAAGAGGTTCACGAGGATGTCGGTGTGGGGCTTGGAGGTGTAGGGGAAGAGGCCCTCGCCGTCGAAGACGAAGAGTTTGTCCACGCCGTAGGGCAGGATTTGGCTCTCCACCTTGCCCTTGATGTCGGTGCCGGCGACGACGGCGTGGAGCTGCACGCCCAGTTCGTCGGCCAGTTTGCGGCCCTTGGTGAGGAGTTCCTGCGAAACCTCCTGCACCTTGGTGCCTTCGAGTTCTATGTATACAAAAACGTTCTGCATTTGGTTTGTGTGGGGTTTGGGGTTGCTGCGATGCAGCAACATACACAACATATTGTCAGCCGATTATCTTCTCGTTTAACAACTCTTGGATTAACTCGTTCACGTCGTCGTCGGAGGCGGTGAGGACTTTGCTTTCCTTGGCCTTGAAAGCGATGTTCTGCACGGCCTTCACCTTGGTGGGTGAGCCGCTGAGGCCGCATTGCGCGACGTCGCCATCGACGTCGGCCACGCTCCACTGGGTGATGGTGAGGTAGGGCTTGCGCTCGTACTCCTCGGCGTAGGGCAGCGAGCCGTCGGCGGGGCGTTCGATGGGCGTCGTGGCGCGCTTGTATTTCATCACGAGTTTGGCGTTCTGGGGTCGGCAGGGCGCTGCGTCTCCGTTGACGGTGAGCAGGATGGGCAGCGGCGCCTCGACTCGCTCCACACCGCCGTCGATGTGGCGCGTGACGGTGATTTTGCCGTCTTCCACCTTGTCGATGCTCGTGACGTAGGTCACCTGGTTGTATCCCAGTTTCTGTGCCACCTGCGGCCCCACCTGTGCGGTGTCGCCGTCGATGGCCTGGCGTCCGCCGATGACGATGTCGGGCAGCCCCATTTTGCGTATGGCCGTGGCCAGGGCGTAGCTGGTGGCCAGCGTGTCGGCGCCGGCGAAGGCGCGGTCGGTGAGCAACACGCCGCCATCGGTGCCGCGATAGAGTCCCTCGCGGATGATTTCGGTGGCGCGCGGCGGCCCCATCGTCACGATTTGCACGTTGGCGTCGGGGTCGGCGTCCTTGAGGAGCAGTGCCTGTTCGAGCGCGTTCATGTCCTCGGGGTTGAAAATCGCGGGCAGCGCGGCGCGGTTCACCGTCCCTTCGGGCGTCATCGCGTCGGGCCCCACGTTGCGTGTGTCGGGCACTTGCTTGGCAAGCACTACAATTTTTAGGCTCATATTCTTTTTTATGGTTTGGTTCTTGGGGGGGATGGGGTTTATGGGGTGACTGGGGTAACTGGGGGGCTGGGGTTTTATGGGGTTAATGGGGTTTATGGGCTTTCTGGGCTTTCTGGGCTAACTGGGGAATACCACAGCAACCAACTTATCAACTGATTAACTCTTCAACAGATCAACTGATAAATTACACCGCCCACAGCAGCCAGCCCATATAGCCGGCGAAGATGGCGGTGAGCACGGCGCCTTCCCAACGCTCGATGGTGAAGCGCGTGTAGGCGAAAATCCAGAGCAGCAGCGCGCCGCCTGTCAGCACGGTGAAGTCCACCATCGTGATGCCGTCCAGTTGCATAGGGCGGACGAGGCCCGTCACGCCGAGTATCATCAGGATGTTGAAGACGTTCGAACCGATGACGTTGCCGATGGCTATTTCGCTCTGCCCCTTGCGCGCGGCGACGACGCTGGTGGCGAGTTCGGGCAGCGATGTGCCGCCCGCCACGATGGTGAGGCCAATGACGGCGTCGCTCACGTTGAGTGCGCGGGCGATGTCCACCGCCGCGTCCACGAAGAGGTCGCTGCCGAAGACGAGGGCGCCCAGTCCTGCCACGACGTAGGCCGCCGCCTGCCACCACGGCATCGGGTCGTCGGGTCCGAGGGGGGCGTCTGCTTCCTGTTCCTTGCCCGCCTTGCGTTCGCGCAGCGCCTTGCGCACGGTGTAGGCCATAAAGGCCACGAAAGCGGCGAAAAGCACGGCGGCGTCGAAGCGCGACAAGTTGTGGTCGACCGCCAGGAACAGCAGAAGCACCGTGGCCGCCAGTCCCACGGGGACTTCGCGCTTCACGGTGCTGCGGCTAAGTATCATCGGGGCGGCCATGGCAGCCACGCCTACGATGAGCAGGGTGTTGAAGATGTTCGAGCCGACGACGTTGCCCACGGCGATGTCGCTTGTGCCTTTCAGGGCCGAGGTGAGGCTGACGAAGAGTTCGGGTGCGCTGGTGCCCATCGCCACGACGGTGAGGCCCACCACGATGGGCGGCACGCCGCATTTGCGTGCCATGGCCGACGCGCCGTCGGTCAGCCCCGTGGCGCCGAGCATCACGAGCACGATGCCCACGAGGCCGAAGAGTATCGTAAGGAACATTAAAGACTTGTAAGTTTCTTGTTTATAGCTAAATCGGGGCAAAGATAGTGCAAGGCAAGCGCGGAGAAAAGGAAAAACAACGTTTTTTCGTTTCTCCGTTGAGTTGCCGCCTATCTTCGCGAAGCAGGAATGGCGAACTTGGACTTGCCACGCCGTTCTGCATGCGCCGTAATGGCGTTTCAAACGGCGGGAGTGTATACCCGTGTTTGCGTCGACGGCCAGCGGCGGACGGATGGTGGCATTTTAAATACGCGCGCGTAGCCGCTTTCAAACGGAAAACCTTAACTTTGCGCGCCAAAGGGAATTTATGTTCAAACGACTTGACCGATACGTGCTCGGGAAGTTCTGCCTCATCTTCGTGGCGGCCTTCTTCATCAGTTTGTTCATCTTCATGATGCAGTTCATGTGGGTGCACATCGACAAACTGGTGGGCAAGGGGCTGACGATGGACATCCTGGGGCAGTTCTTCTATTATATGAGCCTGACGCTTGTGCCGCAGGCGCTGCCGGTGGGCATACTGCTGGCCTCGCTCATCTCGTTCGGCAACCTTGGCGAAAGCCTGGAACTGCTGGCGATGAAGAGCGCGGGCGTGGCGCTGGTGCGCGTGATGGCCCCGGTGGGCGTGATGGCGGCGGCGCTAGGCGGCGTGTCGTTCTACTTCCAGAACGTCACCAGCCCCATGGCGCAGCAGCAGCTCGGCGCCCTGCTGATGACGCTGCGGCAGACGTCGCCGGCGGTGGAAATCCCGGAGGGCATCTTCTACAACGGCGTGCCAAACATCAACCTCTACGTGGAGCGCAAGGATGTCAGGACGGGTATGCTCTACGACCTGACCATCTACAAGACCGACCAGGGCTTCGACAAGGCGCAGATTGTGGTGGCCGACAGCGGGCGGCTGGCCATGTCGGCCGACAAGGGCCACATCATCCTGGACATCTGGCAGGGCGAGCAGTTCGAGAACCTACAGAGCGGCGGCATGGGCGAGATGAAGAACGCCAGCCAGCCCCACGACCGCGAGACGTTCGGCCACAAGCGTTTCCTCATAGACTTCGACAGCGACTTCAAGGTGATGGACGCCGACATGCTCAGCGGTATGGCCAAGGCGAAGAACATGGTGCAGATTGTGGAGAGCGTCGACTCGATGAACGCCGACCTCGACAGCCTGGGCCATTCGTCATACGAGCGCGAGTTGGGCAAAACGTATTTCGCCCCGCCCACGGCGCAACAGACAAAGGCCGCCGCGCGCGCCAAGACTGCGGCGCTGCCTTTCGACACGCTGATGGCCCGCCTGGCGCCCGAGCGGCGCGACGCCGTGATGGCCACGGCGGCGGGCGAGGTGAAGCGCACCGTCAGCGAACTGGACTTCCGCCAGGAGGAGGTGAAGGCGATGGAGAAGGACGTGCGCAAGCACTGGATTGAGTGGCACACGAAAATCTCGTCGTCGCTGGCCTGCTTCCTCTTCTTCCTCATCGGCGCGCCGCTGGGCGCCATCATCCGCAAGGGCGGCCTGGGGCTGCCGGCGGTGGTGAGCGTCATCATCTTCATCATCTACCTCATCATCAACACCAGCACGATGAAGATGGCGCGCGACGGCTCGCTCAACATGCTGGTGGGCATGTGGACGAGCACGGCCATCCTGCTGCCCACGGGAATTTTCCTCACGTACAAGAGCAACAACGACAGCGTGGTGTTCAACCTGGACGCCTACCGCAACTTCTTCGCGCGGCTACTGATGCTGCGCACGCGCCGCCACGTGGCGCTCAAGGAGGTCATCATCCACGACCCGGACTACGCCGCCCTCGCGCCGCGCCTCGCTGCGCTTGAGGCCGACAGCCGCCGCTACGTCGAGGACCACCGCCTGGTCAGCGCGCCGAACTATCTGCACATCTTCTTCCGCCACACGCCCGACACCGCCGTGGCCGACCTCGACGCGCGCATGGAGGCCGTGGCCGACGAACTGGGCAACAGCCGCGACGCCCGCGTGCTGCACGACCTGGGACGGCTGCCCATCCTCTACACTACGGCGCACGTCACGCCTTTCGCGTCCGACCGCTGGAACAAGGCGGCGGGCATATTGCTGCCCGTAGGCGCGGTGCTGTGGCTGCGCATCTGGATTTTCCGCGTCCGCCTGCGCAAAGACCTCCTGCAAATTGCCGACACGGCACGCGCTTTGCAAGAGCACTGCAAGAGGCTTTGCGACAACACCGCGAAGAAACTCTGAATACTCTGAGTACTCTGAGAACTCCGAAATCCCCCACGAAAAACCCCATTCCCAATGACCATCGCCACCATAGACCAAGCCCTTGAGGACTTCAGACAGGGCAAGTTCGTCATCGTTGTGGACGACGAAGACCGCGAGAACGAGGGCGACCTCATCATGGCCGCCGAACTCTGCACGCCCGACCACGTGAACTTCATGCTGCGCGAGGGGCGCGGCGTCTTGTGCGCCCCCGTCACGATGGAGCGTGCGCGCGAGCTGCGCCTGCCCCACCAGGTGGAGGACAACACCAGTATGCTCGGCACGCCGTTCACCGTGACGGTGGACAAACTGGAGGGCTGCACCACGGGTGTGAGCAGCAGCGACCGCGCCGCCACCATACGCCACCTGGCCGACCCCGCCGCGCGTCCCGAGGACTTCGGGCGTCCGGGCCACATCAACCCCCTCTACGCCCAGCCGCGCGGTGTGCTGGCGCGCGCCGGCCACACCGAGGCCGCCGTCGACCTGGCGCGCCTGGCCGGGCTGCGGCCCGTGGCCTGCCTCATCGAAATCCTCAACGAGGACGGCTCGATGGCGCGTATGCCCCAGTTGCAGGAGTTCGCCCGGAAGCACGGTCTCAACGTCATCACCATCCGCGACCTCATCGCCTACCGCCTGCGCAAGGAGAGCCTCGTGGAGCGCGGCGAAGAGGTGGACATGCCCACGCAGTACGGCCACTTCCGCCTCATCCCCTTCCGCCAGAAGGACAACGGCCTGGAGCACGTGGCCCTCATCAAGGGCCGCTGGAAGGAGGGCGAGCCGCTGCTGGTGCGCGTGCACAGTTCGTGCGTGACGGGCGACATCTTCGGTTCGGCGCGCTGCGACTGCGGCGACCAGTTGCACAAGGCGTTGCGCATGGTCGAGGAGGAGGGCAAGGGCGTTGTGCTCTACCTCAACCAGGAGGGGCGCGGCATCGGGCTGATGGCCAAGATAGCCGCCTACAAACTGCAGGAGCAGGGCTACGACACGGTCGACGCCAACATCCACCTGGGCTACGACCCCGACGAGCGCGACTACGGCGTGGGTGCGCAGATACTACAGAGCCTGGGCGTGACGCGGATGCGCCTGCTGACCAACAACCCCGTGAAGCGCGTGGGCCTCGAAGCCTACGGCCTGGAGATTGTGGAGAACGTGCCCATCGAGGTGGAGCCCAACCCCTACAACGAGCGCTACCTGCGCACCAAGAAGAGCCGCATGGGCCACACGCTGCACTTCAAGAAGTAGAGGCAATAGAGACAATAGAAACAATAGAACCCAAAAACCTTCAACCCCCAAAACAACTATGATCAACCAAGTAATCGACTACGGCGCGCAGCCCATCGTCTCCGAGAGCGCGGTCGCCAAACTGATGCGCAACGTCTACCTGTGGATGACGCTCGCGCTTGTTGTCACCGGCATGGCCGGCTATTATGTGGCCAGTTCGCCCGCCTTGTTTCAGACCGTCTTCGCCAGCCGGGCCACGTTCTGGATTCTCGCCATCGCCGAACTGGGCATCGTGGTCTACCTCAGCGCGCGCATCGACAAGATGGCGTTCAGCACGGCTGCCATCATGTTCGTCGTCTACTCCGTGCTGAACGGTGTGCTGCTGTCGTCCATCTTCGTGGTCTACACGATGGAGAGCCTGGCGAGCGTCTTTTTCATCACCGCCGGCACGTTCGGCGCGATGGCCCTGGTGGGCAGTTTCATCAAGACCGACCTCAGCGCGATGGGGCGCATACTGGTGATGACCCTTTTCGGCCTCATCATCGCCACCATCGTCAATATGTTCATCGGCAGCAGCGGCCTGACGCTTGTGCTGAACTACGTCGGCGTGCTGGTGTTCGTGGGGCTGACGGCCTACGACGCCCAGAAAATCAAGATGATGCTCTACCAGTACGGCACGGACGTGAACGAGGGCACGATGAAGATTGCCCTGCTGGGCAGCCTGTCGCTCTACCTCGACTTCATCAACCTGTTCCTCTACCTGCTGCGCATCTTCGGCAGCAGCCGTGACTGATTTTGCCCTGCCGACGATGAAACGCAAGCCATTCCTACTGCTCACGCTCCTGCTGCTCTGCTTCGCCTGCCAGGGCGGGGCGCAGCAGCCGGGCGCGCAGGCCGGCGCGGGTGCCGACGGCGCGGAGACGGAGGACACCGTGCGCCGCGTCACGCTGCTCTTCGCGGGCGACCTGATGCAGCACCAGGGGCAGATTAACGCCGCGCGCCGCGCCGACGGCACGTGGGACTACACCGACTGCTTCCGCTACGTGCGCGACGAGATTTCCAGCTACGACCTGGCCATAGCCAACCTCGAAGTGACGCTGCCCGGCCCGCCCTACACGGGCTATCCGCAGTTCCGCGCGCCGGACGCCTTCCTGCAAGGCGCGCTCGACGCAGGCTTCGACGTGATGCTGACGGCCAACAACCACTGCTGCGACAGCCACCAGGCCGGCCTTGAGCGTACCATCCGCGTGCTCGACTCCCTGCAGGTGCCCCACCTCGGCACCTACCGCACGCAGGAGGAGCGCGATGCCAATTATCCCCTGCTCGTCGAGCGCAACGGCATACGCATCGCCCTGCTCAACTACACCTACGACACCAACGGCATACCTTTCCGCAAGCCCAACGTGGTGAACCTCATCGACCGCACGCAGATGGCCGCCGACATAGCCCGCGCCAAGCGGATGAACCCCGACGTCATCATCGCCAACATGCACTGGGGCATCGAGTACGTGATGACGCCCAACAAGCAGATGCGCGACCTGGCCGACTGGCTGCTGGCGCAGGGCGTCGACCACGTCATCGGCGGCCACCCCCACGTGGTGCAGCCCGTCGAGGTGCGCCAGGGCAAGGACGGCGCGAAGCACCTCGTCGTGTGGTCGCTGGGCAACTACATCTCGAACATGACCAAGGACAACACCGAGGTGGGTCTGATGGTGAACCTGACGCTCGAAAAGGACAGCGTGACGCGCCTGACCGACTGCGGCTACACCATCACGTTCTGCTCGCGCCCCGCTGTCAGCGGACGCCGCGTCCACACCGTGCTGCCCGCCTCGTTCCCGCAGGGCGAGATGCGCCCCGCCGAGCGCGAACGCTTCAACCGCAACATCGCCACCGCCCGACGCCTGTTCGAGAAGTATAATGTGGGCATAAAGGAAAACAATAGACAATAAACAATAGACAATAAACATTAGACAATAAACAATAGACAATAAACAATAAACAATAAGCGTCCACCGCCACTTGTTGCGTCTGCTGCTGCATCGCCGCAGCCCTGCCGCAGCCCCGCAGCTCCGCCTCCCGCTACTCCCCGTAACTCAACTTTTCACTTTTACTTTTTAACTTTTCACTAAAAGGTAATGGCACACCTATCCTCCACCGTCACCCGCCTGCAGCCGTCGGCCACGCTGGCCATGTCGCAGAAGAGCGCCGAACTCAAGGCGCAGGGCATCGACATCATCAACCTCAGCGTCGGCGAGCCGGACTTCGACACGCCCCTCCACATCCGCCTTGCGGCCAAGCAGGCCATCGACGACGGACACACGCGCTACACCCCCGTGCCGGGCATACCCGCCCTGCGCAAGGCCATCGCCGCCAAACTCAAGAACGAGAACGGCCTGGACTACGCGCCCGAGCAGGTCATCGTCTCGAACGGCGCCAAGCAGAGCGTCTGCAACACGCTGCTCGCCCTCTGCGACGCGGGCGACGAGGTCATCATTCCCGCCCCCTACTGGGTGAGCTACCCGCAGATGGCCCTGATGGCCGGAGCCACGCCCGTCATCGTGGAGGCAGGCATCGAGCAGGGCTTCAAAATCACGCCCGCGCAGCTTGAGGCCGCCATCACGCCGCGCACCCGCGTGCTCATCCTCTGCACGCCCAGCAACCCCACCGGCGCCGTCTACACCGCCGCCGAACTCGACGCCCTGGCCGACGTGCTGCGCCGCCACGAGCAGGTGACGGTCATCGCCGACGAAATATACGAACACATCAACTACACCGGCCGGCACGCCAGCCTCGCCGCCTGCGAGGGTATGAAGGAGCGCACCGTCATCGTCAACGGCGTGTCGAAAGCCTACGCCATGACCGGCTGGCGCATCGGCTTCATCGCCGCCCCGCTCGACATCGCCAAGGCCACGCAGAAACTACAGGGTCAGTACACCAGCAACCCCGGCAGCGTCAGCCAGTACGCCGCCCTCGCCGCCTACGAGGGCGACCAGCAGTGCGTCGAAGAGATGCGCCAGGCCTTCGCCCGCCGCAAGGACCTCATCGTCGCCCTGACGCGCGAGGTGCCCGGCTTCGAGGTCAGCGAGCCGGACGGTGCCTTCTACGTCTTCCCCAAGTGCAGCGCCCTGTTCGGCAAGACCGACGGCAAGCGCGTCATCAAGACCAGCACCGACTTCGCCCTCTACCTGCTCGAAGAGGCCCACGTGGCCACCGTCGGCGGCGACGCCTTCGGCTCGCCCGAGTGCTTCCGCATGAGCTACGCCACGAGCGACGACAACATCCGCGAAGCCCTCCGCCGCATCAAGGCCGCCGTCGAGCGGCTGCATTAACTTCTTACAAGCATACCGTATATATATATATAAGGACTCCTAACCCTTGAAATAAAGACCAAATAATACACCATGGGAAAAGTACTCATCATCGGCGCGGGCGGCGTGGCCACCGTGGCCGCCCACAAAGTGGCGCAGAACAGCGACGTGTTCACCGAAATCATGATTGCCTCACGCACTAAGTCGAAGTGTGACGCCATCGTCAAGGCCATTGGCCGCCCCGACATCCGCACGGCCAAGGTCGACGCCGATAACGTGGCCGAACTCGTCGCCCTCTTCCGCGACTTCCGGCCCGACCTCGTGATGAACCTCGCCCTGCCCTACCAGGACCTGACCATTATGGACGCCTGCCTCGAATACGGCTGCTCCTATCTCGACACGGCCAACTACGAGCCCAAGGACGAGGCGCACTTCGAGTACTCCTGGCAGTGGGCCTACCGCGAGCGCTTCGAGAAGGCCGGCCTGACGGCCATCCTGGGCTGCGGCTTCGACCCCGGCGTGACCAGCATCTTCACTGCCTACGCCGCCAAGCACCACTTCCGCGAAATCCAGTACCTCGACATCGTGGACTGCAACGCCGGCGACCACCACAAGGCTTTCGCCACCAACTTCAACCCCGAAATCAACATCCGCGAAATCACGCAGAAGGGCCTCTACTGGGAGGACGGCAAGTGGGTGGAGACCGCCCCGCTCGAAATCCACAAGGACTTGACCTACCCCAATATCGGCCCGCGCGACAGCTACCTGCTCCACCACGAGGAAATCGAGAGCCTTGTGCTGAACTATCCCACCATACGCCGCGCGCGCTTCTGGATGACCTTCGGCCAGCAGTACCTCAAGCACCTCGAAGTCATTCAGAACATCGGCATGAGCCGCATTGACGAAATCGAGTACGACGCCCCGCTGGCCGACGGCACGGGCACGGCGCGCGTCAAGATTGTGCCGCTACAGTTCCTCAAGGCCGTGCTGCCCAACCCGCAGGACCTCGGCGAGAACTACACGGGCGAGACCTCCATCGGTTGCCGCATACGCGGTATAGGTCAGGACGGGCAGGAGCATACCTATTATATATATAACAACTGCTCGCACCGCGCGGCCTATGAGGAGACGGGGATGCAGGGCGTCAGCTACACCACCGGCGTTCCCGCCTGCATCGGCGCGCGGATGTTCATGCTCGGCCTGTGGAACAAGCCCGGCGTGCACAACGTCGAAGAGTTCGACCCCGACCCCTTCATGGCCGAGCTGAACAAGCAGGGACTGCCTTGGCACGAGCTGCACGACGTAGACCTGGAACTCTAAGCCCGTTCCCCTTGTCCCTCTTTCCGTGCATGGATACACGGCGCGGTTAGCAATAATTTCCGACCGTGTTGATAGAACAACCGGGCTGGCTCTCCACTTTGACGGAGAGCCAGCCCAGTTGTTTGGATATAGAGGTGTGGTGAGCGGGTTGTCCCCGTGCCGCCATCACTCGCTGACGTAGGTGTATTTCGTTCCGTTTTCGGTGGAAATCGTTCCGTTACTGTTGAGAACGATGTTGATGGACGAGCTACGGCCTATAGAGCTGTTGTAACTGTAGCTCTCGCCAGTCTTGACGTCGGTCACTTCCACAAAGTGCGTTTCCGAGATAGGCAGACGGGCAGGCCCTTTGCCTAATAGGCCGAGCAGAGCCAAATCATCGCCACAGGAGGTGAAAGCCACGAACTCGTCGTCCACTCGCCCGATGCGGTCGGCTATGTAGTCGGGCATCTGGCGGAGCGGGTTGGCGCGTGTGCCGTATTGGAACTCGAAGGTCTGCCTGTATTTGTAGTGGCCGGAGATGCTCTTTCCGTCCTCCACGCCACTTTCTTTCTCTTCCACTTCAAGCACGCAACGCACGAGGTTACCGTCCTCCCAGGTGTTGGTCTGTTTGATGTTGTAGTTGTGCGTGCCGCGCTCCCCGCTGCGATTGGGGCCGTAGGTCTCGACATAGGTGCCGCTGAAACCCGTGCACTGGTTGTCGCCGTCGTAGGTGAACGAAAGATGTCCTTGGTATTTCTCTGGCGAGTCCTCGTCCCTGTCTTCGCCAATGTAGTTGAGGGCGGTGACCAGGTTCCCGTTTGCGAGCGCAAGCGTATATGTGCCGTATTCGTCCCAGTCTGTTGTATAGACAATCTTGTTGCCTTCAAAAGAAATCTTTTCCGAATCGGAGTACCGGCATCCTTTTATTACGCCGCGCTCGTCATAGTCAAACGTATAGCTGCCGATAGAGGCGATGCGCAGGGTGTTGCCGTTTAAGTCGGTAATGGTCGGCGCGAGCGAAGAAAGGTCGCTTCCGCCTTCATAGCCTTTTTCGCCGTCGTTATCGTCGTCGCCGCATGAGGCAAGCGTGGGGATGAGCAGGGTTGCAAAGGCGATAGCAAAGAGTCTGAAATTCTTTTTCATTGTTTTTGTTAGGGTTTAATAGGAGTTGGTTGTTGTTCAGTCCGGGGGCTGTGGGGATGGCGACAAAAAAACGTGGACTGAATACTCCGTTTCCGTCCTATCAGGTATCGCCAAACACCTTGACTGCATCAACGAGTAACAGGCCCACGCTGTTTTGCGAGGGCATTAACTTCAACTCTTGCAGTCATTTGAAAATTGGCGATTTCGATAGAACAAGAATACAAAGCTAACGCTTCTTTATCTTATGTGCCTTTCAGCGGTTTGTTACATAGGCGGGGAGTTGCGGTTGGACATCGTAGGATTTCTCTTGTGGGGAAAAAGGCGGCGTGCTTTTCCCGTGTGCAAAGATAAGGGAAGTTTTTTGAAGAACGTAGTCCCACTCGCGAAAAGCTGTTTTTCTCCCCCTACAAACGGGGTGGGGAGAAGCGCAGACTGCGTTTGGCGTGCAAAAAGCGGGAACTTGTGTGCCGTCGGTAGCGGAAAAGCCTTACTTTTGCCGAAAACAGGCGGGTGGCATACGCCGTCGCGTCAAAAAATCTTTTTGAAAATCCCTTTGCTTCTGCTATGAAGAACATCGTGCGTATCTTCTTTTCCGTCCAGCTTCTCATCCTCGCCCTGCTGCCCGCCACGCTGGCGGCACAGAGCCGTGCCTATATCTATCAAGGCAACAGTATGTACAGCGGCGACATCCTTTTTACCTTCGACGGCGAGCACCTCTACCGTGGCAACAGCACTTATTCCGCCGATATCGTCCTGACTTACCGTGAAGGGCGTGTCTATCGTGGCAACAGCACTTATTCCGCCGATATCCTGCTGACTTTCGACGGCAAGCACGTTTTCCGTGGCAACACCACTTACACCAGCAGTATCCTTTGCACCGTCGGCGGCAAGTTTATTTATCGCGGCAATAGTACCTATTCGGCCGACACGGTTTGTACTTACGACGGGCGGCACGTCTATAAGGGCCGCTCCAACTATTCGGGCGACATCCTCTACACCACCGACTACGAGCTGCCCGTCCCTGTTCTCGTTGGCGCGGCCATGAACCTGCGCTAAGTCCCTGCCATTTCATTTTTCTCCCACACCCATGCCCAGTCAAAACAGCCTTTTGGACAAACTCGACGCACTGCAAGCGCGTTTCGAGGAAACTGCCACGCTCATCACCGACCCCGCTGTCATTGCCGACCAGGCGCGCTACGTCCGCCTGGCCAAGGAATACAAGGAACTTGAAGACCTCATGGCCGCGCGCCGCGAGTATGCCGCCCTGCTCGCCAACATCGACGGCAGCAAGGACATTCTGTTCGGGGGCGAAAGCGACGCGGAACTCAAGGAAATGGCACGCGAGGAACTCGCCGCCTGCGAGGCGCAGCTGCCTGCTATGGAGGAGCGCATCAAGTTGATGCTCGTGCCGCGCGCCCCCGAGGACGCCAAGAACGCCATCCTGGAGATACGCGGCGGCACGGGCGGCGACGAGGCCGCGCTCTTTGCAGGAGACCTCTTCCGCATGTATGCCAAATACTGCGAACGCAAAGGCTGGCGCCTCGAAGTGTCGAACGCCAACGAGGGCGCCGTGGGCGGTTTCAAGGAGATTGTGTGCAGCGTCACCGGTGCCGATGTCTATGGCACGCTGAAGTACGAGAGCGGCGTGCACCGCGTGCAGCGCGTGCCGCAGACCGAGACACAGGGGCGCGTCCACACCAGCGCCGCCACCGTGGCCGTGTTGCCCGAGGCCGAGGCGTTTGATGTCGACATACAGGAGGGCCTCATCAAGTGGGACACGTTCCGCAGCAGTGGTGCGGGCGGACAGAATGTGAACAAGGTGGAGAGTGGCGTGCGCCTGCGCTATCCTTGGAAGAACCCCGTCACCGGCGAGACCGAGGAAATCCTCATCGAGTGCACCGAGACGCGCGACCAGCCCAAGAACAAGGAGCGCGCTCTGGCACGCCTGCGCACCTTTATCTACGACCGCGAGCACCAGAAGTACGTCGACGACATCGCTTCGCGCCGCAAGACGCTCGTGTCCACTGGTGATCGCTCCGCAAAGATTCGCACCTACAACTATCCCCAAGGCCGCATCACCGACCATCGCATCGGCTACACCATCTATAACCTCCCCGCCTTTATGGACGGCGACATTCAAGACTGCATCGACCATCTCATCGTGGCCGAGAACGCCGAGCGCCTCAAGGAAGCCGAACTCTGAGGTTCGCTGTAGCGCAGACCAGACAGAAAAATCACCCGCCACACGGAAAGTCCGTGGGCGGGCGATTTTTCTATGCCGTCTTTGTGGCGTGGCGTTTACTGAGCCAGTTTGTTGTCGCTGCCCAGCACGTCGGTAATCTTGTGCTTGTAGAGCTCGGTCATCAGGTCGCGGGCGGGGCCGCAGTACTTGCGCGGGTCGAACTCACCGGGCTTCTCGGCAAACACCTTGCGCACAGCAGCGGTGAAAGCCAGGCGGCTGTCGCTGTCGATGTTGATCTTGCAGACGGCGCTCTTGGCGGCCTTGCGCAGCTGCTCTTCGGGAATACCTACAGCGTCGGGCAGTTTGCCGCCGTTGGCGTTGATGATGTCCACATACTCCTGGGGCACGCTGCTGCTGCCGTGGAGCACGATGGGGAAGCCGGGGAGTTTCTCCATGATGGCATCGAGCACGTCGAAGGCCAGGGGCGGGGGCACGAGGCGGCCGGTCTGCGGGTCGCGCGTGCACTGTTCGGGCTTAAACTTGTAGGCGCCGTGGCTGGTGCCAATGCTGATGGCCAGGCTGTCAACGCCCGTGCGTGTCACGAAGTCAATGACCTCTTCGGGCTGCGTGTAGTGGCTCTCTTCGGCCACAACCTCGTCCTCCACGCCGGCCAGCACACCGAGTTCGCCTTCAACGGTTACGTCGAACTGGTGAGCGTACTCCACGACTTTTTTGGTCAGGGCGATGTTCTCCTCATAGGGCAGTGCGCTGCCGTCGATCATCACGCTGCTGAAGCCGAAGTCCACACAGCTCTTACAAATCTCGAAGCTGTCGCCGTGGTCAAGGTGCAGGCAGATTTCGGGGTGCTCGCAGCCCAGTTCCTTGGCGTATTCCACAGCGCCCTGAGCCATATAGCGCAGCAGGGTTTGGTTGGCGTAGTTGCGCGCGCCCTTGCTGACTTGCAGGATAACCGGGCTGCGCAGCTCGCTGCTGGCTTTGATGATGGCCTGCAGCTGCTCCATGTTGTTGAAGTTGAAGGCGGGAATGGCGTATCCGCCGTTGATGGCCCGCTTGAACATTTCGCGCGTGTTCACCAGGCCGAGGTCTTTGTAGCTAACCATAGTGTTTGTGGTTTTGGGTTGTTTGATTTTGTCGTTTGCCGCGCAAAGGTAAGAAAAAAGGGGGGAGTAAACCTATTTTGGGCTGATAAACGTCACTTTCGCCCATTTTCGGGCGTTTCCCGTGGCTTTTGGGGTTTCCACAAAGCGGATTCTTGCTGTCTGCCAAGAAAGCTGGAAACATTTCATAAACAACCGCTGTATAGTTGTTTACACGCCAAACCTCACGAGGAGGCTTCTCCTCAACCCCAGCGGGGTTGCAGATATTAGGCCGGGGCAGCGCCCCGGATACAGGCACCACACACAATCAACCCCAGCGGGGTTGCACAAATCCGTAAATCAGCCGCAATCTTGTGCAACCCCGCTGGGGTTGGTTATAGTGTGTGCGTAAGACCCAGGGCGCTGCCCTGGTCTAATATCTGTAACCCCGCTGGGGTTAAGGCTGCGCAGGTGATATCAACGCTTTACTTTGCCCTGGTACCAGATAAAAGCGGATTTATTTTCGCGTAGAAGCACACAAATCGCGCGCAGTGGCTCGCAATTCTCCAAATTAAGCCTAAGTTTCGCCAAATTAAGCCTAAGTTTGGCGAAATCTAACCTTAGTTTGTACAAATTAAGGCTTAATTTGGAGAATTGTAAGCCACTGCGTGTGAATTACTCCGCTCCCATCTGCTTTTTTATAGATTTCCGTGATAATTTTCAGGCCATAAATCCATGCAGTGACGCTGGAAGCGTCCCCCACGACGGGAAAACGTAAGCAAAAGCGCTTGTGGGGCACGCTTCCAGCGTGCATTCGGTGGGGTCCCGCCAGCCGCAGGTGCGCTCCGTTTCACTTCGCGTACCTGCGGTTACAGAGGGGGAGACGCTTCCAGCGTCTTTCAGACGGCGGAGGCACGATGAGACCAAACGTTGGCTATGAAAAGAAAATTCCTGGCAGCCGTTATGGCTTTTCTGAGACCAATGAAAAAAAATATCGGTGGGGCAATGTTTGCCTTCCGTGCCCCGCCGCGATGGCTTGCAACGCGAAGCGCTGTTGCCGATGTGGGCGGCGGGGGGCGCGCTTTTCTGTTAAAACTTTGTAAAAGCGGGGGAGGGGTGGGGTGGTGTGGCGGCGAATGCCTATCTTTGTCGGCAGAAAATCCACTGACTTATATATGGCAAACAAAGGAAAAGTCGATGCCCTGCTCGGCATCGTGTTCGGCGATGAGGGCAAGGGCAAGATTGTCGATTGGCTCGCGCCACGCTATGACGTGGTGGCTCGTTTCGCAGGCGGCCCTAACGCTGGCCACACGATTATATTCGGTGGGCGCAAGTTTGTGTTGCGTTCCATTCCGAGCGGTGTGTTCGACGAAGGGAAACTCAATGTTATTGGCAACGGCTGTGTGATTGCTCCCGATCTTTTTATGGCCGAGGCGCGCGAACTCGAAGCGGCAGGCTACACGCTTGCCGAGCGCCTTGTCATCAGCCGCCGTGCACACCTCATTCTGCCCACCCACCGTGTGCTCGACCGCGCCTACGAGGCGGCCAAGGGCAAGGACGCCGTGGGCACCACGGGAAAGGGTATAGGCCCGGCCTATAGCGACAAAGCCGCGCGCACGGGGCTGCGCGTGGGCGACATAGAGGAGGACTTCGAGGCCAAATACCGCCAGCTGAAAGCGCGCCACGAGCAGATTCTCGCCGACCTCGGCTTCACCAGCTACGACATTGCCCAGGAAGAGGCGCTGTGGCTCGAGGGCGTGGACTATATGCGCCGTTTCCGTTTGGCCGACACCGAGGCCGAGGTGAACCGCCTGCTTTCCGAGGGCAAGCATGTACTGGCCGAAGGCGCGCAAGGCTCGTTGCTCGACATCGACCACGGCACCTACCCGTTCGTATCCTCGTCGAGTACCACAGCGGGCGGCGTCTGCACGGGGCTGGGCGTAGCGCCGGGCAAGATAGACCGCGTGTGGGGCGTTTTCAAGGCTTACAGCACCCGTGTGGGTGCGGGTCCGTTCCCCGTGGAACTGTTCGACGCCACCGGCGACACGCTGCGCGACATCGGCCATGAGTATGGCGCTGTGACGGGTCGCAACCGCCGTTGTGGCTGGCTCGACCTTGTGGCGTTGAAATATGCCATCATGGTGAACGGCGTGACCGACTTGGTGATGATGAAGAGCGACGTACTCGACACGTTCCCCGTCATTAAAGTGTGCACGGCCTATCGCAAGGGCGACGCCGTCACGTCCACGTTGCCCTACGACCTCACGGGTTGGGAGGCCGTCTACGAGGAGTTGCCCGGCTGGCAGACACCGACGGACGGGCTGCGGCGCGAGGAAGATTTCCCCAAAGCATTCCGCAATTACATCGCCTATGTAGAGCGCGCCGTGGGCGTTCCCATCAGCATCGTCTCCGTCAGCCCCGACCGCGACGCTACCATCGTGCGCCGCGCCGCTGCCGCGATGGCGAATCCGTAAGTCCCTTCCCGCCCTGCCGCCAGACTTGCTGCTTGGCGCGGGCGCGGATTTTGATAAAAAGAAAACCGTCAGCAATGAAACGCACGCTCACCTTCCTTCTCGCCTTGTCGCTGCCGTTGCTTGGCATACGGGCGCAAGGCGAAGCCGACTGCCTCGCGCAACTGGCCGATACCGCGCCGACCACACCAGTGCGCGCGCCGGTGGCCACGGTGCTTGTCCGCGATGCCTTCACTCCCGCTTCGTCGCTCTGGGGCTGGGGCTTGGGCGGCTACGATGCGTGGACGCTCCACGAGGGTGTGAATGCGCGTTTCAGTTTCGGTGCGGCAGCGGGTTTCGGGCGGCGCAGCCCGCACGGCGTGGGCTTGTCCGAGCGTGTGGATTTTGCCTATGCGGGCAAGTACAAGAAGCGCCTGTCGTGGGTCGTGATGGTCACGGCCAACAACACCACGTGGGGGCCGCTGCGCCACCGTGGCGCCAGTGTGACCGCTGCGGCCAACTACCAGTTGAGCGACGCTTTCAGCATCTACGCCTATGTCACGAAGAGCCTGCTGACCCACCAGTCGGGCGGCTACATAGGGCTGTGGGGCGAGCCATCGGTGGACCGCGTGGGCGTGGTGGCCGACTGGACACCCTCCGAGTCGTTCAGCCTGCAAATAGCCGTGGAGGCCGCCCGCGTGCGGTGGAACGGCTTCGAACCCTTCTGCCACGTGCGCGAGCGTTTCGGCGCGTATGCACCTTTCGGCTACGGCGTTTGGTAGGTCCGCCGCCTTCACGCACAGACCTGGAAACATGAACCTTTCAGAGCAACTGCGCCTGCTCCGCATCGAATACGAGCACGAGAAAACCGCGTTCCGTCAAGAGACGGAACTTTTTGGTATCGGTCGCAAGGTGAGGCGCGGTGAGTGTTGGTATCCCGTTGCTGTGGGACGCCAACGCTACAATGCGCTCAACCGTTTGGTTGTGCCGCTTTCGCGAACCGACGAAACGGACATCGACCATGTGTTTGAGCACGGGCGGCGTGTTGCTTTTTTCTCCGAAGACGGGGTCGGACGGCTGCACTACCTCAGTTTCACAGCCCTGGTAAGCTATGCCAGCGAAGACACCATGGTGGTGGAACTCGACAACGAGGAGCAGGCGGCCCGGCTTGCCCAGACCGAACGCCTCGGTGTGCAGCTGAGTTTCGACGAAACCACCTATAGGCTGATGTTCGACGCTTTGAACCGCGTTGCGAGTGCCAAGGACGGACGTTTGGCCGAGTTGCGCGACTTGTTTCACGGCAAGGCGCGTCCCGCCTTTTCGACCTCGATACCCGCACCGTCTCTGCCGTGGCTCAACAGTTCGCAGCAAGAGGCGGTGGGGCACGTGCTGCGTGCGCGCGACCTCATGATAGTCCACGGGCCGCCGGGCACAGGCAAGACTACGACGATGGTCGAGGCGGTGTGCGAGGTGTTGCGCCGCGAGCCGCAGGTGATGGTGTGTGCCCAGAGCAACACCGCTGTGGACTGGATCAGCGAGCAACTGAGCGACCGTGGGGTGGGGGTGTTGCGTGTGGGAAACCCTACCCGCGTGAACGACAAGATGCTGGCCAACACCTATGAGCGGCGTTTCGAAGCCCACCCCGACTATCCGCAGCTTTGGGCCATTCGCCGCACGATACGCACCCTGCAGTCCACACCGCGCCGCCAGCGCACGGAGAGTTACCACCAAAAGATAAGCCGCTTGCGCGAGCGCGCCGACGAACTCGAAGTGCGCATCCGCCAGTCGCTCTTTGACTCCTGCCGTGTCATAGCCTGCACGCTTGCAGGCTCGGCCTCGGCGGTGCTGATGGGGCAGAAATACCACACGCTCTTCATCGACGAGGCCGCACAAGCGCTCGAAGCCGCTTGCTGGATAGCCCTGCAAAAGTGCCACCGCGTTATCTTGGCGGGCGACCACCAGCAGCTGCCGCCCACGGTGAAGTCGCCCGAGGCCATGCGTGGGGGACTGGCACGCACACTGATGGAGACGCAGGCCGAGCGCCATCCCGAAGCGGTCAAACTGCTGACGGTGCAGTACAGAATGAACGAGGAACTGATGCGTTTCTCGTCGGACTGGTTCTACGGGGGACGCCTTGTGGCTGCCCCCGAGGTGCGCCACCGCAGCCTGCTCGACACCCTCGACACACCGCTGTTGTGGATAGAGAGCGGCAGTGCCGAAGAGTTTGTGGCTGGGTCGTATGGACGCATCAATAAGGCCGAGGCCGAGCTGACCATACGCACGCTGTGCGACTATGCCGCCCGCATCGGCATACGCCGTTTGGTCGAGGAGCGCGTGGACATCGGAGTCATTTCGCCCTATCGCGCCCAGGTGCACTACCTGCGCCACCTGCTGAAACAGGAACGAGCCTTGCGCCCGTTGCGCGCGGCCATCACCATCAACACCATCGACGCTTTTCAGGGGCAGGAGCGCGACGTTATCATCGTGAGCCTTGTCCGCGCCAACGAGCGGGGCGAAATCGGTTTTCTCGGCGACCTTCGCCGTATGAACGTGGCCATCACGCGCGCCCGCACCAAACTCATCATTCTTGGCGACAGCCCCACGCTGTGCCGCCACCGCTTCTACCGCGAACTCTTCAGCCGTTGCAAGCATGTGGAGGAACTGGCTGGGAGTGGACAAGGATAGGCTGCGGTTCGGGCGTGAAAGGAAAAACAGCGTTTTTCCTTTGCACGCCACTCACTTTGCACTACTTTGCTTGCGCGAAGATAGGCTGCGGTTCGGGCGTGAAAGGAAAAACAGCGTTTTTCCTTTGCAC
>JAGBKI010000030.1 GCA_017933995.1 Bacteroidaceae bacterium
AGCGCACCTGCGGCAAGACGGCAAAACAGAACGGACGCTGAAAGCGTCCCCCCTCTGTAACCGCAGGTACGCGAAGTGCAACGGAGCGCACCTGCGGCAAGACGGCAAAACAGAACGGACGCTGAAAGCGTCCCCCACCAGCGCTTACAGTTTCGCGCGAAACGCCACGCGACAGACTTCCGATGGCCAACGACACATCCCTTTCCACTCCCCGGCTTTTCACATCCGCCGACGCCCGCGCCCTGCTGCGCCCGCGCCCCGCCGACGGCCATAAAGGCACGTTCGGCACGGCACTGCTGGTGTGCGGCAGCCGCACGATGGGCGGCTGCGCTGTGCTGGCGGCGCGCGCCTGCCTCAGGAGCGGAGCGGGAAAAGCCGTGCTGCACGTGCCCGAAAGCCTCCGCGCCGTCGTGATGGCCGCTGTGCCGGAAGCCGTCGTGAGTCTCGACGCCGACCCTATGGGCGACGTCTTCACCGCAATGCCCGCCGGACGTTTCGACGCCATAGCCGTCGGCCCCGGACTGGGACAAAGCCCTGCGACCGCCCGCGCCCTGCTCGACGGTATGGCCGCCCACGGCACGACGCCCCACGTCATCGACGCCGACGCTCTCAACCTGCTCGCCGCAACGCCCCACTGGACTGACCGCCTGCCCGCCCGCGCCGTGCTGACGCCCCATCCGGGCGAACTCGCCAGGCTGGCAGGCCGCACCATACCCGAAGCCGAGCGCTTGGAAACGGCGCGCGAAATGGCTATACGCACCGGCGCCGTCGTGGTGGCCAAGGGACACCCCACGCACATCGCCATGCCCAACGGCACGACCTACACCAACACCACCGGCTCGGACGCCATCGCCACCGCTGGCAGCGGCGACGTGCTGACGGGCATCACCGCCGGACTGCTCGCCCAGGGCTACGCGCCCGAAGCCGCCGCGCCCCTGGCCGTCTACCTGCACGGCCTCGCGGGCGACCTCGCCGCCCAAAGCCTCGGCCACCACAGCGTCATCGCCAGCGACATCGCGGACTACCTGCCGCAAGCCTTCCTCAAAACATTTTCATAAGAAACTTCCCATGAAGCGCAACACGATTTTCGCAACCCTATTGCTCCTGCTCCTCGCCCCCACGACGTTCGCCCAGACCCACGTCACGCAGCGCAAGCCCGGCTCCTACGACGACGGCATCACCTACTACCTGCCGCGCACACGCCTGCAGATTGTCATCACAGCCGACCGCACCACGCACCACGCGGGCGAACTCGCTCCTTACGCCCAGCAATACCTGCGCATCAGCGACGCGGCACAGACCGACTACGACGAATGGCAGATTATGTCCATTGCGCTCATCCCCTACGGCGTGGCCGACTCGACGCGCGCCTACACCGTGCGCTTCAACCAGCGCAGCAGCGCGTCGTTCCTCAAACTGGCGCCCGACGGCTGCCTGCTGGCCATCAACGGCGAGGCTGCCGACGTGCCGCAACTGGCCACGCCCTCCGTCACGCCCGTGCAAGGCGCGCCTGCCGACCGTGGCGGCTACAAGACGCAGGAGATGCTCGCCGCCGGAAGCACGGAAAAAATGGCCGAACTGGCCGCAGAGGAGATTTACGACATACGCGAAAACCGCAGTCTGTTGTCGAAAGGACAGGCAGACTTTATGCCCGCCGACGGAGAGCAGATGAAACTGATGCTCGCCACGCTCGACCGCCAGGAAAAGGGTTTGCTGCGGCTTTTCACGGGCTATGAAACAAAAGAGCGCCATGTCCTGACGCTCGACTACGAACCCGATCCCTCCCGTGGCCAGCGCGACGTGGCTTTCCGCTTCAGCCGGTGGAACGGACTGGTGGACCGCGACGACCTGTCGGGCGAACCGTATTTCTTTGACCTGCAGTTCGCCGCCCCGCCCGCCCCGCAAAGCGCGCAGACCAGCGAGACGCTGCGCTACATGGCGCCCGGCAACGTGACGCTGGCGCTGACCAGCCGCGCCGGGACGCACCTCGGCGCCACCATCCCCATGGCGCAATACGGCCGCGTGGAGAACCTCGGCGGCGACTTGTTCAACAACCAGTTCCGCACGCACGTCACCGTCTCGCCCATCAACGGCGGAATCCTCAAGATAGAGGTGGCGAAATAAGCGTGGCCACGTCGGCGGCTCCTACAACGGACAAAAAAGAAAGCAGGGCGGAACATCGGTGTTCCGCCCTGCTTCGTATGCAAAAGGGATGGGCTTACTCGGCGCGCAGCGTGAAACGCTTGAATGCCGTAACGGTGCATTCCTTGTCAGCCTGCTGGAGATACTTGGCCACGGAAAGGCTGCCGTCCATGATGTAAGCCTGGCGGAGCAGGCACTGCTCGGCGTAGAACTTGTTCATGCGGCCCTGGGCAATCTGCTCAACGAGCTTTTCGGGCTTGCCTTCCTCACGCGTCTTCTCAACAGCAATCTTGAACTCCTGCTCGCGAATTGCTTCAGGCACGTCGTCCTTGTCGATGCTCACGGGGTTCATGGCAGCCACCTGCATGGCCACGTTGTGACCGTACTCCTCGGCCACAGCCTTGTTCAAGGCCACGAGCGTGCAGAGCTGGTTCTTGTTCTGGTGGTTGTAAGCGGAGATGCTCTCGCCTTCAATGGTGAGGTAGCCGTCCAGCTCCATCTTCTCGCCGGTCACGCCGCTGCGGGCGGTAACCAGAGCGGGCACAGCCTGGCCGTCAATGGTCAGAGCGTTCACCTCTTCGAGCGTCTTGCAGCGGTTGGCCACAGCGGCATCGAGAATCTGCTGCGTAAGTGCAACGAAGTCGGCGTTCTGAGCCACGAAGTCGGTCTCACACTTCAGGGCGATGATAGCGCCGAAGTTTCCGTCTACTTTCACGAGCACGCAGCCTTCGCTTGCCTCGCGGTCGCTGCGCTTTGCGGCGATGGCAAGGCCACGCTCGCGAATCAGCTCGCCAGCCTTTTCCATGTCACCGTTGGCATCGGCCAGCGCCTTCTTGCAGTCGGCAAGACCGGCGTTGGTCATAGCGCGCAGTTTCTTGATATCTTCAATCGATATAGCCATTTCAGTAAAGTTTCTTATGGATTAAAAAATGTGTGTTATGCTTCTGCGGCGGGCGCTTCCTCGGCGGGCTTCTCCTCCACGGGGGCGGGGACTGCTTCGGGTTCGGCCTTCACTTCCTCAGCTTGGGGTGCGGCGGGCGCGGCGGCCTCTGCCTGACGGGGCGTGCGGCCTGTGGTGCGGCGGCGGCCACGTGCGGCGGGTGCCTCGGCCTCGTTCTGCTGAGCGGCGGCGGCTTCGTCGGCTTTTTCGGCTTTACGCTCCTCCTGACCTTCCTTGATGGCGGCACAGCAAGTGCCCAGAATCAGTTCGATGCTGGTGCTGGCGTCGTCGTTGGCGGGAATTACAAAGTCAATGTCCTTGGGGTCGCTGTTGGTGTCCACGATGGCGTAGACGGGAATGCCCAGACGATTGGCCTCGGCCACTGCGATGTGTTCCTTGAGCACGTCGACAACGAACAAAGCGGCGGGCAGACGATTCAGGTCGGAGATGCTTCCAAGGTTCTTCTCCAGCTTCGCGCGCTGACGGGAGATCTGAAGAAGTTCGCGCTTGCTGAGATTGGCGAAAGTGCCATCAGCCGTCATCTTGTCGATGGTGGCCATTTTTTTCACGGCCTTGCGAATGGTGGGGAAGTTGGTAAGCATACCGCCCGGCCAGCGCTCGGTGACGTAGGGCATACCTACGCTCTTGGCAGCTTCGGCTACGACGTCTTTAGCCTGCTTCTTGGTGGCAACGAAAAGCACGCGCTTGCCGCTGCGGGCTACTGCCTTGAGCGACTCGGCGGCTTGGTCGAGCATGGATACGGTCTTGTGAAGGTCGATGATGTGGATGCCGTTGCGCTCCATGAAAATGTAAGGAGCCATGGCGGGGTTCCACTTGCGCTTGAGGTGTCCGAAGTGGCAGCCTGCCTCAAGCAGTTGGTCGAATGTTGTTCTTGCCATTGTTGGTTGTGGGTTTGTTGTTGTTTACGTTCCTTGTGAGTTGAACCCGTGCGCGCACTCCGTATTTATATACGCGCGTGCGCGCGAGGGCTTTCGTTCAACCAGCCTCCGGGTAGCAGCCCCGCTGTGCGCGGGGCGGGTCCCGGCGGTTTGGATGCTAAACTGCGCTTAGCCAGTGGGGCAGGCGGATTAACGCTTGCTGAACTGGAAGCGACGGCGTGCCTTGGGCTGTCCTGGCTTCTTGCGCTCGACCTCGCGGCTGTCGCGTGTCATGAAGCCTTCGGCGCGAAGGGCTTTCTTGTCGTCGGCGTTGATCTTGACCAGGGCGCGGGCAATTGCCAGGCGCACGGCCTGCGACTGGCCGGTGAAGCCACCGCCGCAGACGTTTACCTTGATGTCGTACTTCTCTACGGCGTCGAGGAGCGTCAGGGGCTGCTTCACGACGTACTGCAATATGCTCGAGGGGAAGTACTCTGTGATGTCGCGCTTGTTGATGGTGATTTTGCCGGAACCTTCATTGACGAAGATGCGGGCTACGGCGCTCTTGCGGCGACCGATGGTGTGTATCTGTTCCATTGTTTGCGCTTTTATTTGAGGGTGTTAATGTCGATGGCTTTCGGGCTCTGGGCTTCGTGGGGATGCTCTGCGCCTTCGTAGATATAGAGGTTGCGAAGGAGCTGCGCACCAAGCCGGTTCTTCGGCAGCATTCCCTTCACGACGCGGCGGATGAGGCGGTCGGTGCCGTCCTTCTTGGCCAAAATCGTCGCGGGGGTGTTTTCGCGCTGGCCACCGGGGTAGCCGGTGTAGCTGTAGTAGATGCGGTCGGTCATCTTCTTGCCGGTAAGAATAAACTTCTCGGCGTTGATGATAATTACATTGTCGCCGCAATCAACGTGGGGCGTGAAATTTGGCTTGTACTTGCCGCGAAGCAGTTTTGCCACGCGTGTGCCAAGGCGTCCGAGCACTTGGTCCGTTGCGTCAACGACCACCCACTCTTTTGTGGCGGTTTCCTTATTGACGGAAATGGTTTTGTAACTGAGTGTGTCCACTGTTTTCTTTTGTGAAAAAGGGTTTGTTTTGTTTGTTATCTCCGCCGCGATTCCCGAACCACCTGTCCGGCCAAAGACAAAGGCTATTCACACGCGGCGCAGCGGCTTGGAGAGCCGCCTTGATAATAATCGGCGTGCAAAAGTACGAAAAAGGTTTCACTTGCAAAACTTTCGCTGCTTTTTTTTGTGCTTTTCGGCGCAGCGACAGTGCTTTTGGCCGCGCCGGGATGCGCCCTTCGCTTTCCACTTATCCCCTTGATGCGCCGCTACGAGGGGCGGAAATCGCAAGCGGATGGGCGGAAATCGCGAGCGCGGTGCTTCAAAAAGTTTTTTGTACGGACTAAATCTGCAAATTAAGCCTTAGTTTCTACAAATTAAGGCTTAGTTTGGCGAAATCAAGGCTTAGTTTGTACAAACTTAGGCTTAATTTGCAGAATTAGTCCGCTGCGAAGAGGATTTAGTCTGCTGCGAACGGAATTTCGGCCTTTCCTGTCGCGAAAGTGTGCGGACAAAAAAAGGGCGGGAACGAAGAAAAGGGGGAATGCAGCCGTCAGACGAGCTGGGCGGAGCGGCGGTAGGCGAGCGGGGTGAGGCCGGTGGCGCGGCGGAAGAACTTGCAGAAGACGCTGGGCGTGGGGAAGGCCATGGCGTAGGCCACGTCGGCGACGCTGAGGTCGCGCCGCGTGTGGAGCAGCAGCTTGGCGTGGAGCACGGCGGCGCGGTTCACCCAGTGCATCACGCTTTGGCCGCTGGCTGCCTTGACGACGGCGGAAAGGTAGTGGGGCGTGATGCAAAGGCGGTCGGCATAAAAACCGACGGTGCGCTCGCGGTCGGCGTGCTGTGTGGCCAGGCGGCGGAAGCGGTGGAACAGCGTTTCGGCGCGCGTGCCTCCCGCTGTTTCGGCTGTGGGCGCGGGGGCATCGAGGCTTTGCAGCGTGGCGACGAGGGCGCGCAACAGGTGGGCCACAGCAGCCCGGCGCAGCGGCTCGTGGCTGGCCAGTTCGTAGAGCAGGCGCGCCATGCGCAGGCAGAGTGCCCAGTCGGACGCGGCAGGGTGGAGGTACATCGACGCGAGGCCGTCCACCTGTTCCTTGAAAGCCACGCCGACGACGTCGAAGTCGGGACTGAACGCGAGCGGCTCGATGATGTTGTCGGGCGGCTGCACCATCACGTCGCCCGTCGCAAGGCTGTATTCCTGCATATTGACCACGCTGCGCGCTGTGCCGGCGGTGACGAAGATGATGCGCCATTCGCCGATGCGGTAGAGCGCGCCCGTGTCGACGAAACGCGCGCGCAGCGGACCGGGATGGAACACCACGGCCACGTCGGGGCGCACCAGGGCTTCGCCGCCCCAATCGGCGAGCGGCGAAAAGTCCGTCCGCTCGATGTCGAAGTCGTGAAGGGTTTTCGCAGTGGCTCTTTTCATACAAAGGGAACGTGTTTCAGGCCGCAAATATAGGCAAAAACATACAACGGGAACATTTTTGTGCTTTTTAGGCTTATATATAAAATACGCCTGCGCCCTACCTTTGCACCCGAAAACCAACCACAGGAACGATGAAACGCTTTCTCCTACTACTTGTATTGGCAGTGCTCGCAACGTCAGCGGCATTGCGGGCACAGCGCGTGACGCTGGACGAGTGCCGCGCGGCGGCGCGCCGCAACTACCCCACAGCGGCGCGCCACGACCTCATCCGCCAGACGTCTGAAATGACGCAGGCCAACATCGCCAAGGGCTGGCTGCCGCAGGTGTCGGCCACGGCGCAGGGCACGGCGCAGAGCGCGGTGGCGACGCTGCCCGACGGTCTCTCGACTATGCTCGCCTCGCAGGGCTACTCGGCACGCGGTATCTCGCGTTTCCAGTATCGCGCGGGCCTCGACGTGCAGCAGACGGTCTATGACGGCGGGCGCATCCGCGCGGCCTCGGACGTGGAGCGCGGCGCGGCGGTGCTGGAGGGCGCGAGCCTCGACGCCGACCTCTACGCCGTGGAGGAACGCGCGGAGCAACTGTTTTTCGGCGCGCTGCTGCTGGACGAGCGCCTGCGCATCGGCACGGAGCGCATCGCGCTGGCGGCTGACAACCTGCGCAAACTGCGCGCGATGCTGCAGGGCGGCACGGCGGCGCAGTGCGACGTGGCGGCGATGGAGGCCGAACTCATCGCGGCGCGGCAGGACAGCCTATCGCTGGCGTGCGACCGCGACCGCGTCCTTCGCACGCTGGCTTTGCTCTGCGGTTTCGACGAGATGCCGCAAACGTTGGTGCGCCCCACCCTTTCGGACATCGGACAGGCGGGCACGCGCCCCGAACTGCGCGTCATCGACGCCCGCCTGTCGCTGCTCGACGCGCGCCGCCGCCAATACGACAGCGCGCTGCGCCCCACGCTGAGCCTTTTCGGGCAGGGCTGGTACGGCTACACGGGCTTCGATATGTTCCACGATATGATGCACCGCACGCCGACGCTCAACGGCCTTGCGGGCGTGCGCCTTTCGTGGAACATCACGCCGCTCTACACGCGCCGCCAGGACCTCGCCACCCTGCGCCTGCAACGCCAGGAGGCCGAAACGGCGCGCGAGACGTTCCTGCTGAACCAGCGCATCGCGGCGACAGAGCAACAGGCGTCGCTCGCCAAGTGGCAGCGG
This sequence comes from Bacteroidaceae bacterium, assembly GCA_017933995.1. Taxonomy (GTDB): domain Bacteria; phylum Bacteroidota; class Bacteroidia; order Bacteroidales; family Bacteroidaceae; genus Alloprevotella. The sequence goes on from JAGBKI010000030.1 coordinate 7,671, forward strand.
CTCATCGCGCAAGATGCCGACATCGTGCGGCTGCGCACGGAGGTGCGCACCGCCGCCGAGGCGCGCCTGGCGGGCGGCACGGTCGACGTGAACGGTCTCGTGCAGGAACTCACGCGTGAACGCCTGGCCAAGGACACGCGCGCCCTCCACGAAATCCAGTTGCTACAGGAAGCCTGCGCCCTGCGCCATACAGCGTGGGACGAATAAATTCAACACACCCGTTGCGATCTTGTTGTATTTGTTCAATTTTGATTATAATTTTGATAAATTTCTGCGCGAAGCGCATAAAGAATAGTCGCCTACGGCGAGAAATCTTACAAAATTTAATTCAAAATTAATCAAAATCCACTTTCCCCAAATTTATTCCACCAACACTTACACTCCGTATTATATATAGCACCACACAACCACTATGAAAAAGCACTTGATGATACTCCCGCTCGCAGCCGCGCTGACGGCCTGCGGCGAAAAGGACGTGCAGTACGACGCCTCGGGCGTGTTCGAGGTCACGGAAGTGACGGTCTCGGCACAGGCCACGGGCGAAATAACCAGCCTCACGCTCGAAGAGGGCGACACGGTGGCGCCCGGCGTGCTGCTCGGCACCATCGACGACACACAGTTGCGCCTGCAACGCCAGGCACTCGACAGCGAAAAGGCGCGCGTGGCCGCTGGACAGGACCAGGCACGCGCCGCACAGGAGCAGGCACGCGCCGCACAGCGCCAGACTGAGGCGCAGAAGCGCGCCGCCGACACGCGCCGCCTCGACCTGGAGCGGCAGGTGGCCGCTTTGCGCCAGCAGATAGCCAACCTGCAGCACGAGGAGGCGCGCTTCCGCCAACTGGTGGCCGAGGGCGCGGCGGCGCAGAAGCAGGTGGACGACATCACGCAGCAGATTGCCGTCGCCCAGCGGCAGTTGGCCGCCACCGAGGAGCAGATTGCCCAGGCCAACAGCGGCGTGGAACTGGGCCGCGCGGCCTACGACGCGCAAGGCGAGGGCTTTGGCGCGCAGGCCACGGGCTACGAGGCGCAGGAGCGCGGCCTCGGCGCACAGGGTGAGGGCATCGGCACACAGCAGGCGCAACTGGACGACCGTATCGCCCACACGCGTATCGCCTCTCCCATCGGCGGCACCGTGCTGGCCAAATATATGGAACAGGGCGAATACGCCACAGCGGGACGCCCGCTGTTCAAGGTGGCCGACGTCAGCCGCATGACGCTGCGCGCCTACGTCACCGCCGACCAACTCACGCGCCTGAAAATCGGCCAGCGCGTCACGGTCTACGCCGACCAGGGCACCGACGGGCGCAAGGCTTACGCGGGCACCGTGGCATGGATTTCGGAGCGCGCCGAGTTCACCCCGCGCACCATCCAGACGCGCGATGAGCGCGCCAACCTCGTCTACGCCGTGAAGATTAGCGTCGCCAACGACGGCCTCATCAAGCGCGGGATGTACGGCGACGTGAAGTTTTGAGAGAGCAGGAAGATTAGAAACAATAGAGACCATAGAGACTATAGAAACTCTAAGGATTCTAAAGACTCTAAGAATTCTACCCCCCCACCCCATGACCCCAATCGTTTCCGTCCGCGAACTCCGCAAGAGCTACACCCGTGGGCGCGTCGAGGCGCTGCGCGGTGTCAGTTTCGACGTCAGCGAGGGCGAGATGTTCGGCCTCATCGGCCCCGACGGCGCGGGCAAGACCACCATCTTCCGCATCCTGGCCACGCTGCTGCTGCCCGACAGCGGCAGCGCCACGGTCGACGGCCTCGACATCCGCCGCGACTACACCGCGCTGCGCCACCGCATCGGCTATATGCCGGGCCGCTTCTCGCTCTACCCCGACCTCACCGTGGGCGAGAACCTACACTTCTTCGCCTCGACCTTCGGCACGACGGTGGAGGAGAACTACGACCTGGTGCGCGACATCTACAGCCAAATCGAGCCGTTCGCCGACCGCCGCGCGGGCAAACTCAGCGGCGGGATGAAACAGAAGCTCGCCCTGTCGTGCGCCCTCATCCACGCCCCGCGCGTCTTGTTCCTCGACGAACCCACCACGGGCGTAGACCCCGTGAGCCGCCGCGAGTTTTGGCAAATGCTGGGTGCGCTGCGACGGCAGTACGGCATCAGCGTCATCGCCTCCACGCCCTATATGGACGAAGCGGCGGAGTGCGACCGCATAGCGCTCATCCAGGACGGCGCGTTCCTCACCACCGACTCGCCCGCCGACATCGTGCGCGCCTACGACAAACGCCTCTGGGCCGTGAGCAGCGACCGTATGCACCAGTTGCTCGACGACCTGCGCGCCTGGCCCCACACGGAGACGGCCTTCAGTTTCGGCGAGGCGTACCACGTCACCGTCACATCCGACGCCCGCCCCGACAACCTGCGACAGTTCCTTGAAAACGCCGGCCACCGCGACGTCGCCGTCGCCGAGACGCAGCCGGGCATCGAGGACTGTTTTATGGCGTTGGCCACACCCACTTCAACTCCCAGCGTATGAACCCCGAAAAGATTGTCATCGAGGCCGAGGGGCTGACCAAACGCTTCGGCACGTTCACAGCCACCGACCACATCACGTTCCGCGTAGCAGCGGGCGAAATCTTCGGATTTCTCGGTGCCAACGGCGCGGGCAAGACCACGGCGATGCGTATGCTCTGCGGGCTGTCGCAGCCCACCGAGGGGCGCGCCCGCGTGGCCGGTTTCGACGTGGCCACAGAGCACGAGCAGGTGAAGCGCCACATCGGCTACATGTCGCAGCGGTTCTCGCTCTACGACGACCTGACCGTCAGCGAGAACCTGCGCCTGTTCGGCGGCATATACGGCATGAAGCGCGCCGACGTGCGCCGCAAGACGCGCGAGTTGCTCGATGAACTCGACATGGCTGCGTCGGCCCGCAAGCGCGTGGGTTCGCTGCCGCTGGGATGGAAACAGAAACTGGCTTTCTCGCTCAGCGTGTTCCACGACCCGCAAATCGTCTTCCTCGACGAGCCGACGGGCGGCGTCGACCCCGTGACGCGCCGCCGTTTCTGGGAACTCATCTACCGCGCCGCCGACCGTGGCGTGACGGTCTTCGTCACGACGCACTATATGGACGAGGCCGAATACTGCGACCGCGTCTCCATTATGGTCGACGGCCAGATACGCGCGCTCGACACCCCCGCCGCCCTCAAGCGGCAGTACCACACGGACTCCATGTACGGCGTCTTCTACGCCCTGGCAAGGACGGCGAAGCGCGCAGACTAACCCACCGACAAGATGAAACAGAAAAAGCAAGCCCACAGCCCCGTTCAGTTCCGCTCCTTCCTCGCCAAGGAGTTCCGGCACATGGCGCGCGACTGGCGCACGCTGCTCATCCTTGTGGCGATGCCCGTCATTATGGTGCTGCTCTTCGGCTACGCCGTCACCACCGAGGTGAAAGGCACGCGCACCGCCGTGCTCGACCCGTCGCACGACTACCTAACGCGGCGCATCACCGACGCGCTGGCCGCCAACACCCGCTTCGACCTCTCGGCCACCTGCGCCTCAATGGACGAGGTAGACGCCCTGTTCCGCGAGGGGCAAATCGACATGGCCGTGGTCTTCGCGCCCGACTTCGCCAGCCGCGTGACCACGGAGCGCGAGGCCGCCATCGAACTGCTTGTGGACGGCAGCGAACCCAACCAGGCCGCCATACGCCAGGGCTACGCCATGCAGGTGGTGGCCTCCGTGGCTGCCCAGAGCGCACAGGCCGCAGCCAGTGCAGCGCAGACGGCACAGCCGCAAATCAACGTCGTGACCCGTATGCTCTACAACCCGCAGGGGCGCAGCGAGTTCAACTTCGTGCCCGCCGTCATCGGCATGATACTCCTGCTGCTCTGCACGCTGATGACGAGCATCAGCATCGTGCGCGAAAAGGAGATGGGCACGATGGAGGTGCTGCTGGCCTCGCCCCTGCCGCCGTCGGTCATCGTGGCGGCCAAACTGGTGCCCTACTTCGTGGTGTCGGCGGTGAACCTGACCACCATTCTGCTGCTGTCGCGCTTCCTGCTCGGCGTACCGATAGCGGGCAGCCTCGCCGCGCTGGTAGGCGTCTCCTTAATCTATATATGCGTCGCGCTGGCGCTGGGACTGCTCATCTCCACGCTCGTCCGCACGCAGCTCGCCGCCATGCTGCTGTCGCTGTTGCTCATCGTGCCGACGATGTACCTCAGCGGCATGGTGTTCCAGATTGACAGTATGCCCGTCCCGGCGCAATACGCCTCCGCCCTCGTCCCCGCCCGCTGGTTTATGGACGCCGCCCGCCGCCTGATGATACAAGGCGTGGACGCCCGCCACATCCTTGGCGACGTCCTCGCCCTCTGCCTCCAGCTCCTCGTCCTCGCCACACTGGCCGTGAAGTGCTTTAAGACGAGGCTGGAATAAACATTAAACAATAAACATTAAACAATAACCATAGCCCTACGGCATTGAATCGACGCACAGCCAACGTTTAATGTTTATTGTTCAACGTTTAATGTTTAACGGCCAACGTTTATAGTTTATTGTTTATTGTACAATGTCCCCTCTCCCCTACCTCCTCGAAAAAGAGTTCAAGCAGATGATGCGCAACATCGTGCTGCCCGTGGTGTTCGTGCTGCTGCCCGTGGCGATGATAAACGTCGTGCCGCGCCTGGCCACGCAGGAGGTGAAGCACGTGCGCTTCTGCGCCGTGGACAACGACCGCAGCACCGGCAGCGAACGCCTCGTGCAGAAACTCGCCGCGTCGGCCTACTTCGACCTCGTGGCCACGCCGGCCACCCACAGCGCGGCGATGGCCGAAGTGGAGAGCGGCGCAGCCGACCTCATCGTCGAAATCGCGCCCGACTTCGAGCGCAACCTTGTGCGCACCGGGCGCGCCGACATCTCCCTGCTGGCCAACGCCGTCGACGGCACCAAGAGCGGCCTCGGCGCCAGCTATGCCGCGCAAATCATCAACGACTACGCCGCATCGCTGGCCGACCCGGGCAGTGCCGCCGATGCCGCCTCGCTCATCACCACGCGCTACCTCTACAACGTCACGCTGGACTACAAGACCTACATGATACCCGGCCTTATGGGTATGCTGCTCGTACTGCTCGTGGGCTTCCTGCCCGCGCTGAACATCGTGGGCGAAAAGGAGCGCGGCACCATCGAGCAGATGAACGTCACGCCCGTGGGCAAGTTCACCTTCATCCTCTCGAAACTCATCCCCTATTGGGCCGTGGGCCTCGCGGTGCTGGCCTTCTCCATGGCGCTGGCCGCCGGCATCCACGGCGTCACGCCCAAAAGCGGCGCGGGCGCGGTGTTCGTCTTCGCCACCGTGTTCATCCTCGTCGTGTCGAGCCTCGGCCTCATCGTGTCGAACTACAGCGACACGACGCAGCAAGCCTCGCTCGTGATGTTCTTCTTCCTGGTCATCTTCATCCTGCTGAGCGGCCTGCTGACGCCCGTCACGTCGATGCCCCGCTGGGCGCAGGTCATCACCTACGCCAACCCGCTGCGCCACTTTATGGAGGCCATGCGCGGCATCTACATCAAGGGCGCCACGCTGCCCGACCTCCTGCCCCAGTTCCTCCGCCTCACCGCCATGGCCGCCCTGCTGTGGGTGTGGGCCATTGGGAGTTACCGAAAGTCACAGTAAACAAACGACAAGTCCACTTTGTGGTGTAACTTTGCGCCCGATAAAGCGCGTTCCACCACAGCGCGCCCACGTTACTACCTTTGGCCGGTCTGTACATACACATCCCTTTCTGCCGCACGCGCTGCATCTATTGCGACTTTTGCAGCAGCACCCTCGGCGACGATGCCCAGGCGCGCTACGCCGACGCCCTATGCAACGAGATGGACGCCCGGCGCGACTACTGCCACACGCGCCGCATGGAAACCCTCTATATCGGCGGCGGCACCCCCTCCTTGCTGAACGACACGCTGCTGGAGCGCATCTTGTGTCACGCGCGGCGCGTATTTGACTTTCCCGTCGATGCTGAAGTCACTGTCGAGGCCAATCCCGACGACATCAACCCCGCGCGTATGCGCCGCTGGAAGGAGGTGCTGGGCATCAACCGCCTCAGTATGGGCGTGCAGTCGTTCCAAGAAGCCGAACTGCGCTGGATGAACCGCCGCCACACGGGGCGCCAGGCCAGAGAGGCTGTACGCAGTGCGTATGAAGCGGGGCTGGAAAACATCAGCATAGACCTTATCTACGGTCTGCCAGGTTCTGATATCCACAGCTGGAGCGACACACTGCGACAGGCGCTTGCCCTGCCCGTGTGCCACCTTTCGGCATATTGCTTGAGCGTCGAACCGCGCACACCTTTAGGGAAGATGTGCGCCACGAAAAAAACTGTGCTGCCCGACGAGGAAGTGAGCGAAGCGCAATACAGACTGCTCGTCGAAGCCACCAGCAAGGCCGGATTCGTGCACTACGAAATTTCGAACTTCGCACGCCCGACCTACCATGCACGCCATAACGCAGCTTATTGGGACGGTACGCCCTACCTTGGCCTCGGCGCGGGCGCACACTCGTTCGACGGACACACGCGCCGTGCCAACACCGACAACGTTCAGACCTACATCAACGCCGACGGCCACCCGCCGTTCACAACCGAAACACTTTCCGACTCAGAGCGCGCCAACGAAACCGTCTTCACAGCCCTGCGCACCGCCAAGGGGCTTGACCTCCGCCGTTTCCGCAAGCAGTTCGGCGACGACGCGCTTCGCTACATACTGCAACAGGCCGCGCGCCATCTCGCAACCCACCGCCTTGTGCGCGAGGGCGACACGCTGCGTCTCAGCAAGGAGGGTGTCTTCGTTTCCGACAGCATAGTGGCCGACTTGATGGACGTGGATTGACAAAAGCCTGCGTAAAACCCTGCAAAACAGCGAAAAGAACGCCACCAAGTTGTATGCGTCGCAAAAAACGCCTACATTTGTGCGCTTTTTTACCGCATCACGCTAACCCTACGTATATGAAACGACTGTTACTCCCCCTTTTCCTGCTCCTTGTCGCCCTTTCCGCCACGGCGCAGCCCGCCGAACGCTTTTTGCTCACTGGCCAGCAGCCCTCGGGCGCGCGCGTGCGTATATATAAGGAGGGAAACGCCCGTACCGCTTTCTTCTCCACCATCGACGGGTTGGCAGTGGTTCATGCCGACGACGGTGCCTACTATTATGCCAGCCTTGGCGCGCACGGCCTTGAGGCTTCAAGCATGCTGGCTCACGACCCTGCGCAACGCAGTGCCGAAGAGGCGCTGTTTGCAAAGGACAACGCCCTGACCACACCCCAAGCATACGCTGGCATCACCGCACACCGTGCACCCAACCGCGCTGCGGCTCGTACCACAAGCGGCCTTGGCGAATACGGGAAGCCAGCAAACGGCATTGTGTCCAGCATCGGCAGCATCACCATCCCCGTCATTATGGTGGAGTTCCCCGACCGCGCCTTTATGGACACCGTCGACGTGGAAAAAGTGACGCGCTACCTCAACGAGCCGGGCTACCACGACGAGCGTTATACCGACGGTAGCGTGCGCGACTATTTCCTGGCGCAGAGCGACAGCCTCTTCCAGCCCACGTTCAGCGTCGTGGCGCGCGTCACCGTGTCGCAGAACTACGCCTACTACGGGCGCAACAACGGCTCGCAGCGCGACACGAACGTCTCCGTACTGTTGCGCGAAGCCATAAATGCAGCTGTTGCGCAAGGTGCCGACTTCACGCCCTGCATCGTGAACGGCCGCGTGCCGCTCGTGAGCCTCTTCCTGGCAGGCCCCGGCGAGCACAACTCCTTCGAGGACGGATACGAGGACTACATCTGGGCGGCCTACCGCAGTTATTCCTACACCGCCAGCAACGGCGTCAAGTTCGCCAGTTTCTTTGTCGGCGATGAGATGCGCCAGACCTACCAGCGCGTAAACGAGGGCACCGACGAAGACCCCGAATACAAGTACGTCGTCACGGGCCAGATGCTCGATGGCATGGGCGTTTTCTGCCACGAGTTCAGCCACGCCCTCGGCCTGCCCGACTTCTACAGCACCTCCACCGGCAACGGTGTCATCGACTTTTGGAGCTTGATGGACTACGGCCAGTACTTCCGCAACGGCTACCGCCCCGTGGGCTACAACGCCTACGAGCGCAGCTTTATGGGCTGGCTCCGCGTCAATGACCTGGGCGACGAGGAGCAACTCGTCACCATCGCGCCCCTCGGCAGCCAGAAGGGCAAGGACAGCCAGTGCTACCGCCTGGTCAATCCCGCTAACGAGAAAGAATATTACCTGCTGGAGAACCGTCAGGCTGGCACGTGGTATCCCGAGCAACTGGGGCATGGCCTGCTCATCACGCATGTGGACTACCTTGCCACTGCTTGGTCGGCCAACACGCCCAACAACGCCTCCGCCCACCCGCGCTTCCAGGTGTTCCCCGCCGACGGTGCTAACCAAGTCTATTCCAACGTGCGCAGCTACGCGCCTTTCGCCAGTGACCCCTTCCCCGGCACAGGCGGTGTCACCGAGATAGCCTCGTTCCCGCTCTATACCGGCGGCACGCTCGAACGCCCCTTCTACGACATCGCCGAGGAGGCCGACGGCACAGTCACATTCAAGTACCTCAGTCCTACAGTGGGCATCGCCAACGTACAAACAACCGCCGCAGCGCACGCAACCGAGGTCTACACCCTCGATGGACGCCCCGTAGCAGCCGGAAAGCGCAACTTGCCCGCTGGAATCTACATCGTGAAAAGCGGAAATACGACAAAAAAACTCATCATTCGCTAAACCGAAAGCACAAAATGGTAGGCGGAAATCTTAATAAGTCTTAACAAAAGCGCGCGAACGTTAAAGAAAGTAGCCAAGCCTTGGCCGTTTTTAACATAGAGCCTACTTTTGCAACGGATTTCAGAAACAGAATGTTATGAATTTGAACCAAAAACAACTCCAAACAGCAGCCTTCGCGCTGTTCTCTCTCTTCGCAATCAACACCAACGCACAAGATAGCCCCGTGCCCCAGGCACCCGCCGACCGTCCCCTCAACGCCATCCAACTCACTTGTCTGGACAACGTTGAAATCGTCCCCGAAGCCGCTGCCACACGTTTTCAAGACGGCTACGCCCTCTACGACTCGTGGAACAACACCCGCGCCCATTGCTACGCTAACACCGCTAAGCCCGACAGCTTCGACATCGACTTGAGCGGTTTCCACATGCCTGTGGCCAGCACGCGCGTCAGCAGCAACTTCGGCTACCGCCCCCGTTTCCGCCGCGTGCACAAAGGTATGGACATCGGCGCAGCAACCGGCGACACCATCTATGCAGCTTGGGACGGCAAGGTACGCATCGTGCGCTACGAGGCCAACGGTTACGGCAACTTTGTTGTAGTGCGCCACCCCAACGGACTTGAAACGATTTACGGCCACATGTCCAAACAACTCTGCTCGGTCGACCAGGAGGTGAAAGCCGGTCAGCCCATCGGTCTTGTGGGCAACACGGGGCGTAGTTTCGGTTCGCACCTTCATTTCGAGACCCGCCTGCTGGGCGAAGCCATTGACCCCTCGTTGCTTTTCGACATCCCCGGACGCAAAATGCAAAACGATCACTTTGTTTACCGCCGCAGCGACAGCCAGAACGGCGTTGTAATGGCCCGCAAGTAAAAACAAACATTCCCAACCCAACCATAGCAAAGAGCCACGGAAGTTCCGTGGCTCTTTTTTTTAAATCATACGTTTGAACCGCAATGGACTAATTACGCTCCAGCGCTTCCGCCGCCGCCTCCCAGGTTTCCATCGCCTCGGCGAGGGCTTGCGAAATTTCGGCGTGGCGGGTGAAGAGGTCGGGAGCGGGATTGGGACGGGTCAGTGCGGCTTCGAGGTCGGAGAGTTCCTCTTCGAGGCGCGCCACCTCGGCCTCGGCCAGCTCCACGGCGCGTTCCTGTTTGCGACGCTCGCGCGCCTGCGCTTTCTGCTCGGCGTAGGAGAGGCGCGCGGCGGCTTTTCCGCCGTCACCGTCTGCAACTTGCGGCGACGGGAACGCGCCGGAGGAATTTCCCGTGGCCTTTGAGTTTGAAGTTGAGCCGTTTGATTTTGAAATTAAGCCGTTTAACTTTGAAGTTAAAGGCCACGCGTTCCGACCGTCGCCCGTCGGGGCTGTTGTGGTGGCCGTGGCGTCGGGGCGCAGGGCGTTCAACTGGTCCAGCGTCTCGATGTCCTTTTTTCGGAGGAAGTCGTAGATGCCGCCGATGTGCTCGCGCACACGCCCGTCGCCGAACTCGTAGACGCGCTCCACGAGACCGTCGAGGAAGTCGCGGTCATGGCTCACGAGGATGACGGTGCCGTCGAAGGCGCGCACGGCCTCCTTGAGGACGTCCTTGGTGCGGAGGTCGAGGTGGTTGGTGGGTTCGTCGAGAATGAGCAGGTTGACGGGTTCGAGCAGCAGTTTGATCATAGCCAACCGGCTGCGCTCGCCGCCGCTGAGCACCTTGACTTTCTTGTCGCTGGCCTCGCCACCGAACATAAAGGCGCCGAGGATGTCGCGCAGGCGCAGGCGCACCTCGCCCGTGGCCACGCGGTCGATGGTGTCGTAGACGGTCTGCTCGCCGTCAAGCAGCTGTGCCTGGTTTTGGGCGTAGTATCCGATGGCGACGTTGTGGCCTATCTTTAGTGTGCCGTCAAAGGGGATTTCGCCCATAATGCACTTCACGAGCGTGGTCTTGCCCTCGCCGTTGCGCCCCACGAAGGCCACTTTCTCGCCACGGCGGATGGTGAGTGTGGCGTCGCTGAAAACGGTGTGCGCGCCGTAGCGTTTCGTCACGCCGTCGCAGATGACGGGGAAGTCGCCCGACCGCTGGCACGGGGGAAACTTCAGGTTGAGCGCACTGTTGTCCACTTCGTCGACCTCGATGGGGACGATTTTGGCCAGTTGCTTGATGCGGCTCTGCACCTGCACGGCCTTGGTGGGCTTGTAGCGGAAACGCTCGATGAAGTCCTTGATGTCGGCAATCTCCTTCTGCTGGTTCTGGTAGGCGCGCAGTTGCTGCTCGCGGCGCTCGCGGCGCAGGCGGACGTACTCGTCGTATGGCACGCGGTAGTCCGTGAGGGTGCCGCACGAGATTTCGATGGTGCGGTTGGTGACGTTGTTGAGGAAGGCGCGGTCGTGGCTGACCAGCATCACGGCGGCGCGGCTGCGCGATAGGTACTGCTCCAGCCAGCGTATGCTCTCGATGTCGAGGTGGTTGGTGGGTTCGTCGAGCAGCAGCACGTCGGGCTTGCGCAACAGGAGTTTGGCCAGTTCGATGCGCATACGCCAGCCACCGGAGAGTTCGCCGGTGGGCCGCTGCAGTTCGTCCTGGCGGAAGCCGAGGCCGCGCAGGGTGCGCTCGGTCTCGGCGCGGAAGTTGTCGGCGCCAATGAGGGCCAGGCGCTCGCTCTCGGCGGTGAAGCGCTCCACGAGGTCGGCATAGGCGGGCGTGTCGTAGTCGGTGCGACCGGCCATCTCGTCGGCCATGGCGTCGACCTCGGCCTGGAGGGCGCGCACGTCGTCGAAGGCCGAGAGCGTCTCGTCGATGACGGAGCGCGTGTCGGTGGTCTGCATCACCTGTGGCAGGTAGCCCACACTGATGCCGCGCTGCGCGCCGACGCTGCCCGAGGTGGGCGACTGCTGGCCGGCCAGGATTTTGAGCAACGTACTCTTGCCGGCACCGTTCTTGCCGGTCAGGGCCACGCGCTCGCGGGCGTTGATGACGAACGAGGCGCCACGGAACAGCGGCGTGGCGCCGAAAGAGACGGATATGTCGTTGGCGGAAAGCATTAATCGGTTGGTTGGGCTACTTGAAAACATCCCGCAGGTACACGAGTTTGACGAAGATGGTGCCGTTGGCGGAGCGCGAGAAGACGTCCTTCTTGGCGTTGCCGTAGAGGTCGGACAGGCCGTAGTAGTAGCGTCCCTCCAGTGCGAAGTGGCCCGCGCGGGTGTGCCATTCGAGGCCCGCCCCGGCGGTGATGCCGTAGTCAAAGCGGTGTTCTATGTCCATCGTGTACTGCGAGGAGAACATGTTGGGACGGTCGGGGTTGCCGTCGGCATCGACGGTCCACGTGCTGCTGCGGTGGGCGCGCTCGCCGATGCAGAGACCCAGCTGCGGCCCGGCCAGGACGTAGAACATCACGCCGCGCTGCTCCCTGCCCCACCCCAGGCGAGCCAGCACAGGCAGTTGCAGGTAGTCCTGGTCGCGGCGGTAGGTGTCGGGCAGCGGCTGGCTGTTGTGGTCGAGCACTTCCTCCTTCCAGCCCAGGCGGGTGAAGTTGAGTTCGCCCTGGATGGCGCAATAGGTGTTGAAGTACTTCTCGCTGGTGTAGCGCACGGTGATGCCCACGGTGGGGGCGACGTGGAGCGACTGCTTGATGTTGGGGTCGAAGTCGATGGTGTTCATCGCCACGCCCGCGCTGCCGCCTATGGCCAGTGCGTTGCGCGCCTCGCCCACCTGCGCCACGGCGGCGGTGGGCAGCAAGAGGCAAAGGAGCAGGGCGGCGATGAGGGAGCGGATATGGGGCATCGTGTATAGGGGGATGTTAAGGGAGTGAAGAGAAGTGAGTTTGAATAATTTCTGCGCAAAGCGCACAAGATGTAGTCGCCTACGGCGAGAGATTATTCAAAGTTAAATTCAAAATTATTCAAGCCGCTGTGTCAAATACCTTACATTAAATGATATGAATCCGTAACGATTTTACCTCCTTTCACCTCACCCCTATCACTTCAATCCTGCGCTCCTTGGCGAAATGCACGAGCCAAGTGTTGGTGTTGGCGTAGCCGCCGGTGGGCGCGGTCTTGGTGAAGCGCAGGTGCGACTGCACCGCCGTGACGCCCTCGGCCTCCTGGCCGTGATAGAGGTCGCGGTGGCGGAAGAAGGGCGTGGCCGTCTGCATCACAACGTCGTAGCCCAGCGCACCGTAGCGCGGGTAGTAGGGCTGCATGTCCTGCCCGAAGCGGTCGCGGTACTTGCGCACGAAAACCTTCACCTGGTCGTCGTAGGGGTTGTAGAAACTCGGGGCGAAGAGGTAGGTGTCGCAGGCGTACCACGTCATACGGTCGGTGTCTTGGTGGCGCTGCCAGTCGGGATAGGCCAGCAGCGAGGTGCTGAGCAGCGGCATCTCGGCGCGCAGGCGGTCGAGGCGCGCCAGCACGGCCTTGTAGTCGGCCTCCGTGCTGCCGTCGGGTACGAACAGCACACGGTCGTGTGAGGAGAAGACGCCCAGTATGTCGCGGTCGGCGAAGTTCACGGGCAGCGTGGAGAACGTCGCACCCTGGGCTGCGGCCTTGGTGCGCAGGGCGGCGACGAAAGCCGTTTCGTTGGCCTCGGGCGTAGAGAGGAAGACGAGGTGCGTGCGCCCGAACTGGCGCGCCACGACCTCGGCAGCGGCGGGATTGCGGTGCTTTTCGGGCGTATTGACCACGTAGACCGAGGGGTTGGTGTCCACCTCCTGTGCCTTTGAACTGAAAGGAATGACGAGGCGCGTGCCGACCGAGCGGGCATAGTCGGCCAGGACGCGGAAGTGGGTGGGATAGAGCGGGCCGTAGATGATGTCGACGGGGTTGGCGCGCAGTTTGGCGCGTATCTCGGTGAGCTGGGCATCGGCGGGGTCTTCCTCGTAGACGTACATCACGACGCGGCGTCCCTGCCGTCCCAGGTCGTCGGCGGCGAGGAGCGCACCGTTGTAGAACTCTTTGCAGCGTGCCACCTCGTCGCGCTGCGCCTTGAGCGGCATCACGAGGGCTACGCGCATCCCGTTGTTACCAGTCTGCGTGCCGCCGCGCCCGGGTGCGGACGGCGCGGCGGCTGCACTGACACCGGGGATGAGCAGCACGGCACCGGCCTGCAGGACGAAGTCCTCGCGCTGCATGGCGGGGTTGGCCTGGCGCAGGGCATCGACGCTGACACCGTACTGGTGGGCGATGCCCCACAGCGTCTCGCCCGCCTGCACCGTGTGGCGCAGGGTGGAACCGGCTGTGGCGGCACTGCCGGGCGCGGCGGTCTGGGGAATGCGCACCACCTGCCCGCGACGCAGGCCGGTGGACGACACGCCGGGGTTGGCGGCCTCGATGGCCTCAATCGTCACACCGTAGCGGCGCGACAGGCCGTAGAGCGTCTCGTGCGCCTCGACGGTGTGCTGCACATAGGACGTCTGCGCCCGCACAACGGCGGGCAGCGACAGCAGCAGCGCCATGGCCATCAGCACAGCGGCGGCAAGCGAACGGTTTGTCGTGGGTCTCATAAGGCTGGGGTTGGTGAGGAAAAAATCAGAGGAACGTGCCATCGAAACTGAAGGGCAGCAGCGAGGACACGCCTTCGATGACGTAGGTGCCCGACGTGCCGTAGAGCAACACGCGCATCGTGGTGTCGTGGCGTTGCTCGGTCTCGGCCAGCACCTGGCGGCACATTCCGCAAGGCGGGATGGGGCGTTCGGTGAACTGCCCGGAGCTGTCTCGGGCGGCAATGGCGAGGGTCTTCACCGCCGACTGGGGGTAGGCCGCACCGATGTAGGACAGGGCGGTGCGCTCGGCGCAGATGCCGTTGGGCGTAGCGGCGTTCTCCTGGTTGCTGCCGCAGACGGTCTCGCCTGTGTCGAGCAGGGCCGCCGCACCCACGCTGAAACGCGAATAGGGCGCATAACTGGTGAAGGTGGCCTCCTTGGCGCGGTCCACCAGCGCGCGGTCGGCCTCGGCCAATTCCTCGTAGGCCAGACGCTGGTAGGCAATGTGGATATCAAGGTGCTCCATTGTTTCCTTTATGGTTCGTTTTCACAAGTGTAGCGGGAGAGTAAAAAACACAGCCGATACTGCCAGTATTTCCCAGTGCCACACCAATATTCCTTACATTTAAAAAGCAAAATAACAAAAAACTGTCGACAAGACAAAGCTTCAGCCACAGTTTCTTGCATTTTCGGGTTGATAACGCCCGCAGAGCGTCCCCTTCGACGCCTCTCCCCCCCCCTCTCCCACCCCGTCCGCTTACACGCGCGTACATATATAATACGGTATAGCGGGAGGGGCGGAAATCCGACGGTTGGGGACGGTGGGTTATCCGAAAAGGGGGCGTTCCAAGAGCTTGCCGCTGGTTTCGTAGGCTTTCACACGGCTTCTGCACACACCCGAACGTTTATGAAATAAGCCAAACAGAGACACAATCATTTTTTTATCCATTAAAATAAGTACCACTGGCAAGATTATGCACACTGATTTTGCTTTTTTTTACGCGGCAACCATTTTCGTTAAAATTAATTCAATACTTTTGCCAGCGGAGATAACAAATAACTAAAGAGAAAAAGCGAACAGCTTTCTCTGAACGGAAACCACAAAAACCCCAACCACTATGAGGAAACTTGCATTGCTCACGCTCGGCCTCGTGTGCCTGCTTCCCGCAGGCGTGAAGGCACAAGACAGCGAACTCTTCAACCACCTCGGCCTCGGCATCTCGCTCGGCACCGACGGTATTGGCTTTGAAGCCGCCACCCCCATCGGACGCTACGTGCAGGCGCGTACTGGAATCAGTTTTATGCCCGCCTTCAGCTACAGCGACGACGTGAAACTCTACACCTCGACCGACCTGAACACCGGTAGTGAGGTTGACCGCAAAGTCAATGCCAAGGGCAAGCTGAACATGACGGACTGGAAGTTGCTGTTCGACATTTACCCCTCGACCAAGAGTGCTTTCCACTTCACCGCCGGTTTCTACCTCGGCAAGAAGAACGTCGTGACCGCAAAGAACACGGAGATTGACCCGCTGCTTGTACATGGCGGTGCAATCCTCATCGGCGGCCAGCCGTTTGGTGCCAACCAGGAAGGTGTGGCCAACATCCACGTGCGCGTCAACAGCTTCAAGCCCTATCTCGGCATCGGTTTCGGTCGCGCCGTGCCGCGTAAGAGCCGCCTTGCCGTGACCTGCGACCTGGGCGTACAGTTTTGGGGCAAGCCCAAAGTTTATGCCTACAACGACGACATCCTGCACGGTGGTATGAAAGAGGTCAAATACCAGAACATCGACCCCAACAGCAGCGCAGCCGACGCACGCGACGCCATTAAAATCATCAACGGCATCAGTGTGTGGCCCGTGCTCAACATCCGTCTGAACGGACGAATCTTCTAAAGTCAAATCAAAATTAATCCCAAACCCAAACAAAAAAATGAAAAAGTATTTCATCCTGCTGAGCCTTCTGGTTCTGCCCTTCGCTTTCACAAGCTGCGGAAGCGATGACGACAACAACGACAACAACTTCATCGGCAAAGCCCTGACCGACCCCGCGCTGAAGGCCGCCGCTGACGAGTACTACAAAATGCTCAAGGAAGACAACCCAGAGCTTGGCGCCATTGACGAGCTGGTCCTCAAACTCACCGAGGACGGACTGGCCGAAGTGTGGAGCAAAGGCGGCAGGGTTGCCGAAGAGGCTACACGCCGTCTGCTTGCCGAAGGCGAGGAGTATGTGACCATCGCAAAATACACCAAGGAGGGCGACGTTTACACCATTGAGGGTGTAGGCACTTTCTCCGTGAAAAAGACTGCCGACAACAAGGCCAGCATCAGCCTCAACTTTGGCGAGAACCTCACGGCTAACCTCGTGGCCGAAGTCATCAAGAGCGGGATTAATCCCACGACCCTTGTGAACCAGGTTTGCCGCACTTGGCAGATTATCCAGACCAACATCGCTGTAAAGGGCGGCGACCTCGGCAACGACTCCTACTCCAAGAACTTCGTATGGGGCGACGCCAGCAACCTCAAGGTTATCGCCGACGACATTGACGGCCAGGACAAGCTGAAGAACGTCCGCATGAAGGACAACCTTGGCGACCGCTACACTTCCATTCAAGACGTTACCCTCTCGCGCAACGGCTCCATCATCATCCGCTACACCAACGGCCTCAAGGACGTAGGTACCATCAGCAGGATTGCCGACAACGGCGAAGTAACCATCGACTGGGAGAACGAACTCTACTCCAACCAGTATCTCGTCGGCGACATCAAGATTACAGCCACCATTGAGAGCAACTGCCTGCGTCTGTCCTTCTTCAGCAACGTTGAGGCCGAGAACGTACCGCAGCCCTATGAGGTACAGGTTGAGTTCACGATGCAGTGGGCTAACTAAGCCACGATACAGCAGAAAAAAGCTGACAGGCATTCTCCGCCCGCCGCTTTTCTAAAAAACCGCCGCGAAAGGTTCTTTCCTCTCGCGGCGGTTTTTGTTTACGGATGCTTCGTTGGGATACTTGCAGGCAGTGAAAGGCAATAGTCCCGAAATTCTTCAACGTTCATATTGTTAAAGTGGAATTTAATTGTTTTCTCTTTTTCTCTTACGGAATAGCTGACTCCAAGAATTCCAACCTTTGCTATCAAGATAGTCAAACAGAAAGACAAGGGCTGTAAAGGCCAAAGCCGATATGGCATCATGTGCTGGCGACCTTAATTCAGCAAAGACCAAATAGTCTATACAAACATTTATGAGAATGCAAACCACATACAATACGATTGCTCTGCGTATATATCTTTTCATTATTACTGTCATTAAAATCCAATTTACGCTTTCTCAAAAGCCCGCCTCTGCCTCGCCGCGCTCGTAGAGGGTCCAGCCGCCGTCGTTCTTCCAATAGCCTGCGAATTGCAGGGTCGCTTCGTCGGCGGAGGCGAAAAGCACATTGTCCAGGTACGCCGTCGTGGTGTTACCCTCGTCCGCCCAAGTTGCGTGTAGGTGCAGGCGGCTCTCGCCCACGCCCTGGCTGTTACGCTCCCAGGCGAGCGACCAACTGCCCGCAAAGGTGCCGTTCTCGTCGGCCACGTCCGCCCAGTCGGTGTACTGCTCCCGCCCGTCAATGGTCACGAGGCTGCGCGTCTGCCATTTGCGCCGTCCGCTGAACGTCCCGTCGGCATTGAACGTCAGCTGTTCAAACACGCGCTGCCTGTCGAGCGTTCGCTCGTAGTGCCACGTGCCGACGATGAGCGCGGCGTACTGCGCGCGCAGTTGCTCCGTCATTTCGTGCGCTTCGGGGTCGGCCCATTCCGGGTCGCTGCTGCAAGAGGCGAGGGAGATGGCAGCGAGCATCGCAAAGGCGAGTCTCCAAATCTTCATCAGTTTCATAGTAATTATGCTGTTATGTTATATCGCTTTCAATATTATTATTTATGATACATTTGTGGTCATTTATGGACATTCGTGTGAAAGAATAAATTACGAATTATTTTCGCGGTAAATTTACGCAACGCGGCGAGAACTAACCGCGCTCGCGGCGCGTTAAGCTGTCGAACTGCCACGAACATTCCGCTCCGATGAGTTCTGGCGGTCTCGATGTCGGCGCTGGACATAAAAGACTGCGCGACTATAGTTCATCGCTTACTGATTTGTAGGAATTATCACTATAGGTTAAGTCCACCGCTATCATAATATCTCTTGAAATGGTTTCATATCTATAGCAAGCCACATTAACTATCCTGTTCGGTTCTGCTGAATATCCCATTTTACAGGCGTACACGGTTGTATCTGTCGCTTCAACATCGGCAACCTTATATTTCTTTGCGATTGCCTCTGCGACTCCTTCGTAGGATTGCAATGCGGATGCTTTATCTTTGCTGGCGTTATAGAATGAAATATAATTTAATCTTCCATTATCAAAACCAACCCGAAGCATCTCCCAAGTAAATCCGCCAAAAGAGAAATATCCACCCGTCTTGGAGGTAAAATGCACTTTATCATCTGTGCTAACATAAGACTGTACCTCCAAGCCGTGCTCCTTAAAGTGTTTAATTACGTCTTGCTTTGTGTCACCAAAATGCGCATCAAAGAAAACGCCTTGTATGCTATCGTTTAATGCTTCTCCTTTGATAGGAAAAGGCTGCGCGTTTTGCATGTCGCAAGCCACCATCGTGTTTGCAATTATCAATGCGAAGAAAAATTTTATTGCAGTTTTCATAATAGAGTTATCTTGTGCCTGCAAATTTACGAAGAGATAAAGGAAGCACGAAAAAAACGCTGCCTGAAAGACGGCTGCATTCAGAGTTATGGACATAAAAATAAGTCGAGCATCCGCGCTATTCACTTTCTTTTCCTATCTTCGCCCCGGAAGCATAGATTTTTCAAACCAAAACCTCGAAGACATGAAGAAATCACTATTATTCATTGCCCTCCTTGCCTGCACGCTTTCCGCGCAGGCGCAGCTTGAGACTTGGGGCGACGAGACCACGGGAATCATTAAGTACCCGGCTCTCATTGCCGACTATGCACGGGATGGAGATGGCAATCACGAGATTATCGGCGTGAGAGGAGAGTACATCACGAAGAATGTACTCATCAAGAAGTTCCAGTTCACCTACACCTCCACGGGCGAGGACTGCATCGAAAGCATCGTCTTCCGCATACAGCGCGACAAGCCTACCGAGATTGTCGGCGGCCTGATTACCCACGAGGAGAAAGGATGGAGCACGGTTGAAGACGTGGAGGTGCGCTTTGTGCCGACAGACGACAAGTGGGTGCATTGGTCGGGGTCGCTCATCGCCAACCCTAACCACAAGCACGAGGTTGTCCAGATCACCACTTTGCGCGTAAACACCGTCAAGAAGAAAGACTACCACATGGAACTCATTTCAAGTGACAAGTAGCCGCCCTGCGGACAAGACTGCGCCCCGTTCCGGGATGATGCGACAGGCATTCATCTTGAAACGGGGCGCAGTCTTTCTATTGGCGACAAGACCGACATGGATATCTTTATGTTAGTCTTTTTGCAGGATAATGGCTTTTCTTATTGGTGTCGATTGTGTTGCCGTCAGGCAGGGGCAACGAGTTTGCAGAAGTTGGGGTAGGAGCCGTCGTAGCGCGAGAGTTGGTAGGGGGCGAGGCGCAGGGCGAAGGTGGCGCGCACGCTACTGAGGTCGAAGTAGGCGCAGAGCAGGGCGGCGTGGTTGAAGTCGGTCTGCGTGCCGCGCCGGATGAGTTCGCGGCAGACGCGCTCGTGCAGCCCGGTGTCGCCCTCGGCCTGCTGCATTTCGCGGAACAGCAGGTAGTGGCACGGAAGCGTGCCGCCGCGCAGTAGGTGGGCGGCGCGCACGGCACGGTCGTCGCCGCCGAAGAGGCGCAGCAGGCGTTCGGCATCGTCGAGCCGCTGGCAGTGGGGCAGCAGGGCGGTGAGGATTTTACGGCGGTCGATGTCGCTGACGTCGGGGCGCGCGGCGTATTCCTCAAAACGCGCGTCGGCGAGGTCGAGGCGTCCGGCGCGGCGCAACCGCACGGCCTCCTTGAGGTAGGTGCCGAGGAAGGCGCGGGGCGAGAGGGGGACGGTCTGCACGAAACTGGCCCAGAAAGCCGCGCTGTCGCTGAAACGCCCCACGACGTCGCGGCTATCTTGCTTCGAGTAGGCAGACATTCTCAACGTGGTGGGTGTGGGGGAACATGTCGACGGGCTGTACGGCGGCGACGCGGTATTTGGCGTCGAGCGCGGCGAGGTCGCGGGCCTGCGTGGCGGGGTTGCAGCTGACGTAGACGATGCGGCGCGGGGCGGTGGCGAGGATGGTCTCGACGACGCCGGGATGCATACCGGCGCGCGGCGGGTCGGTGATGATGACGTCGGGGCGGCCCTGGGCGGCGATGAACCCGGGTGTGAGGATGTCCTTCATGTCGCCCGCGAAAAAGGCGGTGTTGCTGATGCCGTTGATGCGGGCGTTCTCCTTGGCGTCGTCGATGGCCTCGGGAACGTACTCGATGCCCACGACGCGGGCGGCCTGGCGCGCCACGAAGAGGGCGATGGTGCCGGTGCCGGTATAGAGGTCGTAGACGGTCTCGTTGCCTGTCAGCGCGGCGAAGCGGCGCGCCACTTTGTAGAGTTCGTAGGCCTGGTGCGTGTTGGTCTGGTAGAAACTTTTGGGTCCCACCTTGAAGCGCAGCCCCTCCATCTGCTCGTAGATGAAGTCCGTGCCGACGTAGGTGTGCACGGGAAGGTCGCCGATGGTGTCGTTGCACTTGAGGTTGTGGACGTAGAGCAACGAGGTGACCTCGGGGAAGTTCTCGTGGACGTATTCGAGCAGCGCCATAGCCTGCCGCTCCTCCTCGTCCGTGCGCCAGGCAAACTGCATGAGCAGCATCAGTTCGCCGGTGTCGCTGGTGCGGAGCATCATCGAGCGCAGCAGCCCCTCCTGCCGCCGCAGGTCGTAGTACGTGAGGCCGTGGCTGTCGGCATAGGCGCGGATGGCGTTGCGCAGGCGGTTGTTGATGTCGGGCATGAGGCCGCATTCGTGGATGTCGAGTATCTTGTCGAATGCCCCGGCGATGTGGAAGCCCACGGCGTTGGGGTTTTCCACCGGCTCGCCGCTCTCGATGACCTCGCGCGTGAGCCACCGCTTGTTGCTGAAGCCGAACTCCAGTTTGTTGCGGTAGGCGCGCGTCTCGGCGCTGCCCAGTATGGGCGACACGGGCGGCAGTTCCACCTTGCCGATGCGGCGCAGGGCGTCCTCCACCTGTTTCTGTTTGTAGTGCAGCTGGCGGTCGTAGCGCAGGCACTGCCACTTGCAGCCGCCGCACACGCCGAAATGGGGGCAGAACGGCTCGTCGCGCTCGGGGCTGTAGGTGTGTATGGCCACGGCCTCGGCCTCGGCGTAACTGTGCTTCTTGCGGCGCAGTTGCAGGTCGCAGACGTCGCCCGGCACGACGTAGGGCGCGAAGACCACGAGGCCGTCGACGCGCGCCAGAGCCTTGCCCTCGGCGGCGATGTCCTCGATGGTGATGTGCTCGAGCAGCGGTAGCGGTTTGTTTTTGCGGGACATAGACGTTCTTGGGGAAATCGTATAATTCGTTCGTACTTCAACGCGGGCACAGCCCGTTTCCAAAGCGCAAAGATACAAAAAACGCTCAGAAGTGAGGGATAAGGGGAGCAGAATGAGGAATCAGGCTGCGCGAAAGACAAATGTGTAGCATGTCGTCGCGTGTGGCACGCAGCGGTTTAACGCTCATTTTCTATAGTTTATTGCCTCAAATATCTATTATCTCTGCTAAAACTTTGTTTAAAAACGGAAATCCCGGCAAGCAAACGCCGCCTGCAATCATATACATCTTGCTAATAATCAATAACATAGAAAACAGCAGCATCTCAAATCTCAGTTATCTCAGTAAAAAAAACAGCACAGCACATAGCGGACACACCGAATCCAACAGCCTATAACTCACTTATAATCAATAATATAAATAATAATATAAGTAAAAAAAGAGACGACGTAGGTGTCCGAAAAACAACTGAGATAACTGAGATAACTGAGATTTGAGATTTCAAGACGATTGACACCCGCCGAAAGCCATTAAACCCAAAATCTGTCATTAGACCGACGGATTTGGGTTAAAACAAATCGAATAACCAACGAGTCCGATATTTTCTCCCCTGCCACCTCCTTCGTCTGCCGCGAAGCCAGGTTGATAGATTGACAGACAGCAGGAAAACCAAACGGGACATTCGCGACAGAAAAATCCGGTTTTCTTCGAAAACAAGCGGAGTGTCTTTGAAAAAAGGCGGAGTATCTTTGAAAACAGGCGGAGTATCACTGAAAACCGACGGATGTGGCGCTTCAAAAGGAGGGCTGCCAACAAAAAGGGTGAGGCCGTTTTGCTGGCCTCCCCCTTGGGGTTTTGCGGAGAGAGAGGCTCTTTGACGAGTTGTTTCTTAAAGTATCATAGATACCGCAAACCGCTATTTATCAAACACTTGCGAAAGCCATTTCAATATCATAATATCACTAACATTCTTGCACAATCACCATTTTTGGGTGTAAAATTGGGTGTAGATTAGAAATTCACACCCAAACAGCAAACCTTGATTAAGTCATGTTTTCGACTCAGAAAACACGTCTTTTGCCACTTGCAGCTTAATAAACATTAAAAAACACAAGTTTTTGAAGCAAGGTTATTGCTTTGTCCCAAATTTGTTATAATTTTGTGCCAAAGTTTAGATTGGTATGGTTGACAGTACAGCAAAAAGAATTGAGGCGGCCGTTGGCTCTGAACCCGAGGGGAAGATAATCTTTTCCTCAGACTATGCCGAAATGGGTACACCAGAAGCTATAAAGAAATCACTCATTAGGTTGTGCGAGCGTAATGTTATCGTAAGACTTGCCCATGGTATATATTACAAACCGAAATTTGACCAAGAACTCGGCCTTGGTATGCTGCTGCCAAGTTTGGACGATATCGCCCAGGCTATTGCCAAACGTGACCATTCCCGCATTGTTCCTACAGGCGACTATGCCCTCAATAGTCTTGGGCTAAGCACACAAGTTCCTGCAAATGCTGTGTACCTAACAGATGGTTCACCCCGAAGAATAACCATCGGTAAGGGGCATGGCATTGTGTTCAAACATACTTCGGAACTGAAAGTCCTGAGCTTCCGCTCTGATTTGATGATGCGTATTGTTGCTGCAATGAGGGCCATAGGAGAGGGCAAAATAACCAATGAGCAGAAGCATGTTTTGAAAGAATATATAAATAATGTGTCCGATGAAGATTACAATGAGGACATTAAACTTGCACCGCTATGGGTGAGAAAGGAGTTAATCACGCTATGAAATTTATAGAACTATCGCAGGATCAGAGAAGGCTTGTCTTCACGCAAGCTTCAGCTCAGACAGGTATCAACGTCAACCTGACCGAAAAAGACTGGTGGATATGTCAGGTACTTGCTGCCCTTTTCAAACTTCCGAGTGCCGAACACACAAGTTTCAAAGGTGGCACGTCGCTGAGTAAATGCTGGAAGCTGATAGATAGGATATCGGAGGACATTGATATTGGCATCAACCGCGAATATCTGGGCTTTGGCGGAACTCTGTCAAAGACACAAATCAGCGACAAACTGAGACGCGCTGCTTGTAGCTTCGTCAGAGACAATTTGCAGTATGAACTTCACGATGCACTGATTGACGAAGGGCTTTCAGAAGATATGTTCAAGATACATGTGAACATCACCTCCGTAACCACTACAGACCCTGAGATAATCGAAGTGGAATATCCTTCGCTTTTCGAGACCAATCCTTACATCCGCAATGTGGTTCGTATCGAAGTCAGCGGCAGGTCGATGAGTGAGCCTGTACAGGCAGTTACGCTTAACCCTATTATAGATGAGGTGTTCCCAGATGCGCGTTGGGAAAAGAGCACCTTCGATGTTAGAGCTGTACTCCCAGAACGAACCTTCTTGGAGAAGATATTCCTATTGCATGAAGAATTCAGCAAACCCAGTGAAAATATCAGAGTTGAGAGGATGTCAAGACACATGTATGACATCGGCCAGATTCTTCGCACGCCGATTGCAGAACGTGCGTTGAACGATGAGCAACTTTTTCGCCAGGTGATACAACATCGCAAAACTTTTATAGGACTTCGTGGATTTGACTATGATTCACTTTTCCCATCCAGCCTGTCAATCCTGCCTCCAGAGTCTGTGCAGGATGCATGGCGTTCTGATTACGAACAGATGCGGTTGCACATGATTTATGGTGAAAGCATCCCATTTGACGGATTAATAGAGCAACTTAGGACTCTGAATGGCCATATAAGACAATTGGGTTATCAAAAGTAGTTTTAACAGCAAAGCGTATGAACATCAAACGAAATATCATCTTTGCCCTTGAAGGACGGAAGAAAAACGGTGTAGCAATTACCGAGAATGTGCCTATCCGCATGAGGGTGAACTTTTCTGGGCATCGTGTTGACTTCACGATGGCCTACCGTATTGATGCAGCCAAGTGGGATGCAGCCAAGCAAAGAGTAAAGAATGGCTGTACCAATAAACTGAAAGTCTCTGCATCAGAAATCAATGCGGAGCTGACACGGAGCTACACACTGATTCAGGATATTTTCAAGGAATTCGAACTTCAGGAGGTGATGCCGACGACAGAGCAATTGAGAGATGCATATACTTCAAGAAGTAAGGTTGAAGACCCAAAGGCTGAAGAACTCGTCCCTCAAAAGACCTTTTGGGATATATACGATGAGTTTACAGAAGTAAACGGCAAACTGAATGATTGGACGAAGGCCACTTATGAAAAATTTGCGGCACAGAAGAATCATCTGCACGATTTCAATCCTAATATCACATTTGATGACTTCACCGAGGACGGTCTGAATGATTATATAGATTTTCTTGGCCACCAATTAGAAATGCGTAATAGCACCATATCGAAGCAAGTAGGCTTCTTGAAATGGTTTTTAAGGTGGAGCAAGAAAAAAGGATATCATCAGAATGCTGCTTACGAAACATTCAAACCCAAATTGAAGAATCCAGAGAAAGCAATTATATTCCTGACTCGACAGGAGCAAGAACAATTGCGTGACTATCAAATTCCTGCGGGCAAGCAATATCTGGAACGTGTGCGTGATGTATTCTCATTCTGTTGCTTTACAGGACTGAGATATTCGGATGCTTACAATCTCCGCCGAAGCGATGTGAAGGAAGACCACATCGACATCACAACCATAAAGACAACTGACCACTTGAAGATTGAACTTAACAAGCACAGTCGTTCTATCCTTGACAAATACAAGGATATACCCTTTAAGGATGACAAGGCACTGCCTGTCATCAGCAACCAGAGAATGAATGAATATCTGAAGGAGCTATGCGAACTGGCAGGTATTGACTCCCCTATACATATTACATATTATCGCGGACAGCAGCGCATAGATGAGACTCGCCCCAAATATGAATTGATGGGGACACATGCTGGTCGTCGTACCTTTATATGCAATGCCATTCTTCTTGGTATTCCAGCAAACGTAATTATGAAGTGGACAGGACACAGCGATTACAAGGCCATGAAGCCTTATATTGATGTAGCCGATGAGACAAAGGTTAGTGCCATGTCTAAGTTTGACCTAATGTAATCGACAAATATGATTATAGAGCCAGAAAAATACTTTCAGTACACCATTCCCAAGTTGCATACGCTATGGAATGGAAAAATTCGGGACTTTAGCCGTCAGGCCATAGCTGGTTATCTACATTTTATCTCAGCTTACCAAGACAAAAATTTGGTTGTGCTAATAACTGAATCTGCTAAAGACAAGCTACAGGCTTATTATAATGAGAAGACAACTCAAAATGGGAATGCACCATTATTAGAGCTGTCCCATGCTGGCCGTTGGTATGCTAATGGTTTCACATCTGCCTATAATTATTGCGAGCAATATGAGCAAGAACACCCTTCTGCTAAGGTTGATTTTGCCCTTTATGCTGATAAACTTGAGCAAGCAAATGAAAGTCAGGCTTCTTCATGTTCCGAATTTAATCGCAATTACATCATAAACCTTGGACGGGTAGAAGGTGTACGCTTTTATCTTGAAGAACAAAAGCCTGTCGACAATACTGAGAGCAATACAATACCAACTTCTCAGCCCCAAGATGAGGAACCCGAGGTTGAAGAAACTACAATGTTCAACTCTACAGGATTAACGCTATGGCAAAATCTTAAGCCAGCCCCTTCGAATCAACGTGTCATCCATGCCATTGAAGACATACTGAAGCGTCATAAGGGTAAGAAATCAGAGCGAACCATTGTAGGTTATTGCATAATTGCCATCAGGGGACTTGTTAAGGAAGATGCCTCTGAGAAGATTCTGACAGCAGCTTTTCGGAACGACTATTTCCCAGAAGACAACATGGATAAGTTCTCGGCTTCCATCTATCGGGTACTAAGGGCCTATAGTAAGAAGGATTCCAAGTGTGTTCATAATCCAGATGAGCAATGGGGCGACCAAAAAGAAGCCATCCTACAGGAAGTAAAAACTCATATTCGGAAAGCTATGTCGAGCATTTAGTCATCAATCACATCATCATACATCATCATATGCTCCATCTACAGGGTGTACCTTGACAACAGAGGTACACCTTTTTTTGTGTCTATAGAGTCATCATCACCAAATAATTGCCCATCGTGATTATCCAAACCAAATCATTTCCCAGATAGCGTTCCAAACCTTCCAAACGGCTATCCAAATAATCGCATAAATCACTGAGTATCAACCGATATTTAGTGATTTTTCTATTATAATCCTGCCCTAACTTTGCACTCGAAAACGTGACGCAAGAGTACGAGCTGCGCCATGTATGGCAAAGAAAAGATGAGCCTCGTACCTCATCTTGGAAGCCAAAATTGCAAAAAATAGATGAATATGCAATTAGAAGAACTAATGAAGAAGCCGTTATGGCAGATGACTGGCGAGGAATTCCTTTTTCTACAGAACTCTTCTCGCCAAGGGGAGAACTATGTACTGGCCCCTGTCGTTGAGACGCCCCAAAAGAAGTACGAGTATGGCATCCGAGGTATCGCTAAGATATTTGGGTGTTCTATACCAACAGCCAACCGCATTAAGAAGAGCGGAAGGATTGATGCTGCCATCACGCAAGTTGGCCGCAAAATCATTGTGGATGCTGACCAAGCACTACAGTTGGCTCAAGAAAAGAATACTAATAATAAGAAAGGAGGTAAATGATGTCAGAACAAATCACTCCTTTTGAGGGTAACGGACAACCCGATGTCCTTTCACTCATCAACGCAGAGGCAAGCAAGGTGGAGCCAAGAACATTGGCTTTGCCTGCTCCCTCCGTTGAATTAGCACCGCCTTCACTGCCAGTGCCTACTCTTACTTTACCTGACCTCCCTGAACAGAACAAGGTGGAACATCACTTGAAGGCAGAGACTTTCAGCGAGCCTGTGTTACCCATTGATGGATTGTCTGAGGCAGTGCAGGAGTATATCCGTACCGTGGCCGACTCCTATGGCTGTCCGCAGGAGTTTGTGGTGGCGAACTGTTTCTTTACGGCTGGCATTGCCGCAGGGAAGAAAGCACAGCTTGTCACCAACCCCTACACCAACTACCCATGCGACTTCTTTTGTCTGGTGGGCAAGCCCAGCCGCAACAAGACTGGCCCCCTCAAAGAGGTAACACGTCCGCTCCGTGAGCAGGACAAGGCCAACTTCGCCAAGTATGCCGAAGAGAAAGCCGCTTACGACCAATGCAAGCGAGAAAACAAGTATTACAATGGTGAGCTGCCTGTATTCCACCAGTTGGTGGCTGGTGACAGTTCGCCAGAGTCCCGTAACGCCTTGCTTGCACAGGGCGATATGATGGGCATTGTTGCCGATGAGCTGAAGTCGTTTATTGATTCCTTTGGCCGTTACAGCAAAGGCGGCAATGGTGCCGGTGCGGAGATCTCCCAGATGCTTTCCATTTGGTCTAACGTCGGCTTTGCTATCAACCGCAAGTCGGAAGAAACGAAACTGATTGAAGACCCAGCGATGAGTATCATCGGTGGCATACAGCCAGGGCTGCTCGGTAAGACCTTCGGCTCTGATGCTTTGATGGATTCGGGCTTCACCCTGCGTTTCCTTTTCGTATATCCCGATAAGGCTGAGTTCGTCAAGAGGGCAGAACGCAAACGGATGACACAGGAACTGCGTGATGATTGGAACAGCACCATCGGCAGGTTGTTCAACATGCAGCCGATGGTGCTTCACCTTTCCCACGAGGCAGAACGCCTCTATGCTAATTACGCTGATACCAACGACATGAGGGCTGATGCGGAAGAGGATTGCTATATCGGTGGTATGATACAGAAGATGAATATCCATATGCTGCGATTGGCCATCATGATTCATCTGCTGTCCGACCATTGGAATGAGTCTGTCATCACCGCCGCAGCCATGAACTATGCCATCCGTGTAGCCGACTACTTCACGCGCATCCACACCGAGCGTATCTATCCGTTGCTTAGGGATTCCACTGGTGGCTCACGCTCGATGACGAATGGGGACCTGCTTCGGGCTGTCAATCGGCAGTTCAAAATAAAGTCGCAGAACTCCCTTGCCGAGGTTCTCGGAGTTTCTCAACAATATGTCAATAAAATGCTAAAAGTACCATGATGGTTAACTTCGTCTTCCTCTGTCGCGACTCGGCAGAGTTTGAGCAAGCTCATTCTGCTCTCGCTACTCCATCGGTTGTAGTTGTAGATACACAGAAACCGAGGTCGCTGAAAAAATCATTTTTTAACATTCAACCATGAATAAATGTTAAATTCTGCCTTTTTCACACCTCGTGAGCCCAGTATTTTCGTTGTTCAAAATGAACGATTTAACAAATCTAAACATTTTGGCAAAAAAACAGGTACTTTTTCAGTGGACTCGAAACCGCTGTATATAAAGGGCGCAAGCCTACAACTACCCTACAACCAAAGGTTCTTCCCTCTCGCCGACGGGCATTATATACATGGTTGTAACCATGTTGTAGCGTTAAGTCCTGTGTTTATGACACTTTACGTCAACCTACAACTACAACAACGAACTTAAAAACATTAAACAAGATGAAAAATATATTCGATACCAAGATAAGTTTCTATGCCAACGTAACGGATAACGTAGGCACTGAGATAAACTTGCGCGGGTTTCTCTTCTGCGACAAGTACAAGGAACAGATAGAGGCAATCCGTTCCCTGACTGACGAGGAACAGCAAAAGAGCCTGAAGAAACAGTTGCCCTTAGCTACTATCTCAGGCACATTTGCCCCTATCCGTCGGGCTGATAACCTCGTGGCTCACTCGGGGTTACTTTGCATCGACATCGACCGCAAGGACAATATGGGCGTTGATTGGTTCAACGACCTGAAGAATGAGTGGCACAACATCCCCCAGATTCTTTATGCTGCCCACAGTGTGAGAGGTGAAGGTTGGTTTGCCATCTTCCGTATTGCCCATCCCGACAAACACAAGGAACACTTCGAAGCCTTGCGACGTGACTTTGCCCATGAAGGGCTGGTCATAGATGCTGCTTGCAAGGACGTGAGCCGGATGCGCACTATCTCATACGACCCTGAGCCGTATGTGAATGAAGATGCTACTATATATAATAAGGTGTGGGTAGAGCCAAAGTCTGTTTCACGGCCATTTTATAGTTGTACGAGTGGTGGTGATGACACGGAGCAAGTGGAACGCTGCTGCCGTGAGATTGCTGCTCGTTGTATAGACATTACCGCTACTTACGACGATTGGTTCCATGTAGGTGCAGCTTTGGCATCACTCGGTGAGCGTGGGCGCAGTCTGTTCCACCTTGTCAGTTCACAGAACGCAAAGTACAAAGCTGTTGAGACGGACAGAAAGTTCGACAACTGCCTACGTTACGTGAACAACATTTCCATAGGAACATTCTTCCATATCTGCTCACAGTATGGAATCAACTGGAAGGA
>JAGBKI010000031.1 GCA_017933995.1 Bacteroidaceae bacterium
CACGCTCCACACCGAGTCCCCCGTGGCCAACCCCAGCGACCCACCCGGCACGCACGACGTGTTCACCCGCCGCCAGGACGCGCCCGACGAAAGCCACGATGACCGCGCCACCAGCTACTTCGGAGATAACTTCTGGATGTAAACAGTGGGGGCGCGCACAACTTCAGAGAGGTTCTTGCCTTGCAAGCGCTTCGCGATTAACAGAAGATAGGCCGGGGCAGCGCCTCAGCAACGCAAACGCAGCAATAACAACCTCGGAGAGGTTCTTGCCTTGCAAGCGCTTCGCGATTAACAGAAGATAGGCCGGAGCCGCTCGGCTTTGCCGCTTTGCTCTGCAAAGAACGCCCCGGTAACGGCCACCCACCAAAACCAACCCCAGCGGGGTTGCACTTAACACCATACTTATTGCAATGGTCTTGTGCAACCCCGCTGGGGTTGGTTTATATACGCATCATTCACCGGGGCGATGCCCCGGCCTATCTTCTACAACCCCGCTGGGGTTGGTTTATAACCACAGGCGCACGACGCTGGAAGCGTCACCCCCTTCTGTAACCGCGGGTTCGCGCAGTGAAACGGAGCGAACCTGCAGCGATGGCGGCCGGTGCAACGGACGCTGGAAGCGTCCCCCACGACGGTCGGAAGTAACTTATAGCGCTGGTGGGGCACGCTTTCAGCGTGCGTTCAGTGGTGCCGCCAGCCGCAGGTGCGCTCCGTTTCACTTCGCGCACCCGCGGTTACAGAGAGGGTGACGCTTTCAGCGTCATAACGTCGGTTCAACGCCCATAAAGTTTTAGCGGACACTAATAATACGCATCATTCACCGGGGCGCTGCCCCGGCCTATCATCTGTACCCCCGCTGGGGGTAACAGTAGCGCACATATATATAGTTATATTACGCACATACACGACGCTGAAAGCGTCGCCCTTTCTGTAACCGATGGTGCGGGGGCTGAAAGTCCCCGCACCATCGGTATGCCACCACAGTGAAACGGACGCTGGAGGCGTCCCCCACGACGGTCGGAAGTAACTTATAGCGCTGGTGGGGCACGCTTTCAGCGTGCGTTCAGTGGTGCCGCCAGCCGCAGGTGCGCTCCGTTGCACTACGCGTACCTGCGGTTACAGAAGGGGTGACGCTTCCAGCGTCATTCCCCGGCCTAATATGTACAACCCTGCGGGGTTGGTTTATATACGCACCATTCACCGAAGCGCTGTCCCGGCCTATCATCTGCTAATCGCGAAGCGCTTGCCACAGCAAGAACCCCGCTGGGGTTGGTTTATCGCCTAAGAAGTTTTAGCGGACACCATTATTTTGTTACCTAAGTCCACCGAAAAACTTTCTTTCTTGGGTTGATTCTTCAAATTAAGCCTTAATTCGGCGAAATATAGGCTTAGTTTGTATAAACCAAAGTTTGATTTGTATAAACCAAACTTTGGTTTGTAGATTTGAAGCACTGTAGAAAGTTTTTGTGTGGGTGCGCGAAACTTTTGGAGCGCAGGGAAAAGATATTTGCCCCTTTCACAGAACACCTCAGCTGCCACACAAGTTGGAGAGTTGGAACAGGAAGCGCACCGTAAGCAGGAAAGCGGCACGCCATAATTAAAAAACGCGCGTGCGCGTGCGCGTGTGTGGCGGGATTTTTGTACTTTTGCGACGTTTTTAGCCCCACGCGGCTTTTTTCTTCAGCACATAACAGTTACACATAAATGGACAACCAACCCCAGACGGGCGCAACCACGAACTATTCCGCCTCAAACATCACCGTCCTTGAAGGACTTGAGGCCGTGCGCAAGCGCCCCGCCATGTACATCGGCGACATCAGCGAAAAAGGACTCCACCACCTGGTATACGAAACCGTCGACAACTGTATCGACGAAGCCCTCGCAGGCTACTGCACCAACGTGCAGGTCACCATCTGCCGCGACAACAGCATCATCGTGCAGGACGACGGACGCGGCATCCCCGTAGACGAACATCCCAAGGAGCACCGCTCCGCCCTCGAAGTCGTCATGACCGTGCTCCACGCAGGAGGCAAGTTCGACAAGAACTCCTACAAAGTCTCCGGCGGTCTCCACGGCGTAGGCGTCAGCTGTGTCAACGCCCTCTCCAAGCACATGAAGTCGCAGGTGTTCCGCGACGGCAAGATCTACCAGCAGGAGTACGAGATAGGCCGTCCGCTCTATCCCGTCAAGGTCGTGGGCGAAACCACGCTGCGCGGCACGCGCCAGCACTTCTGGCCCGACAACACCATCTTCACCACCACCGTCTACAAGTACGAGATTATCGCCAACCGTATGCGCGAACTCGCCTTCCTCAACGCAGGCGTGCGCATCACCCTGCGCGACGAGCGGCCCGACGAAGAAGGCAACACGCGCGAGGAGACTTTCTACAGCGAAAAGGGCTTGCGCGAGTTCGTGCGCTACATTGACAGCAGCCGTGTGCACCTCTTCGACGACGTCATCTACCTCAACACCGAGAAGAATGACATCCCCATCGAGGTGGCCATCATGTACAACACCTCCTACAACGAAAACGTACACAGCTACGTAAACGACATCAACACCATCGAGGGCGGCACCCATCTCGTAGGCTTCCGTATGGCACTCACCCGCGTGCTCAAGAAGTACGCCGAGGAGACCGCTGCCAAGCAGATTGAAAAAGCCAAGATAGAAATTACCGGCGAAGACTTCCGCGAGGGACTCACCGCCGTTATCTCCGTCAAGGTGGCAGAGCCGCAGTTCGAGGGACAGACCAAGACAAAACTCGGCAACAGCGAGGTCTCGGGCGCCGTGAACCAGGCCGTAGGCGAAGCCCTCACCAACTACCTCGAAGAGCACCCCAAGGAGGCCAAGATGATTGTCGACAAAGTCATCCTCGCCGCCACCGCCCGCATCGCCGCCCGCAAGGCCCGCGAAAGCGTGCAGCGCAAGTCGCCTATGGCCGGAGGCGGGCTGCCCGGCAAACTCGCCGACTGCTCGTCCAAGAACCCCGAGGAGTGCGAACTCTTCCTCGTCGAGGGTGACTCCGCAGGCGGCAGCGCCAAGCAGGGACGCAGCCGCCTCACGCAGGCCATCCTCCCCCTGCGAGGCAAAATCCTCAACGTCGAAAAGTCTATGTGGCACAAAGCCTTCGAGAGCGACGAGGTGAACAACATCATCCAGGCGCTCGGCGTGCGCTTCGGCGTAGACGAGGACAGCAAAGAGGCCAACATCGAGAAACTCCGCTACGACAAGGTCATCATCATGACCGACGCCGACGTCGACGGACGCCACATCGACACCCTCGTCATGACCCTCTTCTACCGCTATATGCCCCAGCTCATCGAGCAGGGCCACCTCTACATCGCCAACCCGCCCCTCTACCGCTGCAAGAAAGGCAAGGTCGAGGAGTACTGCTACGACGAGGCCGCTCGCCAGCGCTTCATCGAGGAATACGGCGACGGCTCCGAGCAGGGCATACAGACCCAGCGCTACAAAGGCCTTGGTGAGATGAACCCCGAGCAACTGTGGGACACCACGATGAACCCCGAGACGCGCCTGCTCAAGAAGGTCAGCATCGAGAACGCCGCCGAGGCCGACTACGTCTTCTCCATGCTGATGGGCGAGGACGTCGGCCCCCGCCGCGAGTTCATCGAAAAGAACGCCACCTACGCCAACATCGACGCATAGGACAAAGGGCTTCCCCTTTCACAAAGAGTTAGGTTCTATAAATTAGCTCACCACGATTTATAGAACCTACTTTTATACCAAACACCAATGAAGCGACTCTTTACCCCCCTCTTGTTTCTCTGCGTGTGGTTCCCACTGCAAGCGCAGGGCGTTGTGGACATAGACAACGTGACGCAGGCGTCTGACGACACCGTTTACGTGGCGCGCCCCACCACCCCGCAGCTCACCCACGCCCAGGTGCTGGCCGGGCGGCTGCGCGCGCTGCTGCGCGACCATCTCTTCGACCACACGCAAGTGGGGCTATGCGTCTACGACTTGACAGACGACAGCCTCATCTACGCTTACCATTGGCGGCAGCGGATGCGCCCAGCCAGCAACGCCAAGATTATCACCGCCGTAACCGCTCTCGATCTCCTGGGCTCGGACTACGTGTATCGCACGACGCTGCTCACGGACTACGACCCCGTGCAAACCTACGTCCGTGTGAACGACAGTGTGGTGCAACCCTATGTCTACCTACAGGGCAACCTTTATGTACACGGGGGCTTCGACCCCATTTTGGGCGCAGACGACGTGCGCACGCTCGTGCAGCAACTCACCAATCAAGGTATCCGCGAAATACGCGGCAACGTGGTGCTCGACTACTCCTTGAAGGACGAAAATAAGCGCGGCTGGGGCTGGTGCTGGGACGACGACGACCCGCCGCTCCTCTCACTGCTTTACAACGGCAAGGACGAGTTCGCCAGCGCATTTTACAACCGCCTGCTCAGCGCGGGTATACGCATCGGCGGCAAGGTGGTGGGTGATGTCGTGCCCGACACGGCGCAGTTTTTTTACCAAATGGAGCGTCCCATCGGCACGGTGATGCAACAGATGATGAAAGCCAGCGACAACCTTTACGCCGAGTCCATGTTCTACCAACTTGCAGCCCAAAGCGGTATGCGCGGCGCTGGGCGTGCGGAAGCCGCAGCCGTGGTGGACAGTCTTGTGGCGCGCCTCGGGCTGGACTACACCATCTACGAGTTTGCCGACGGCAGCGGGCTGTCGCTCTACAACTACGCCACGCCCGAACTGTTGCTCACCCTGCTGCGCCACGCCTACGCCAACCCCGACATCTACGACACCCTGCTGCCCACGATGCCCATAGCGGGCGTGGACGGCACGCTGCGCACCCGCATGAAAGGCACCACGGCGGCGGGCAACGTGCAGGCCAAAACGGGTACCGTCACTGGCGTGAGCACGCTCAGCGGCTACTGTACGGCCAGCAACGGACACCGGCTCGCCTTCTCCATCATGAACAACGGCTTGCGCAACTCCGCCCAAGGCAGAGCTTTCCAAGACAGAGTTTGTGTGGCCATGACCAAGTAGGAAAGGCGAAAAGAGGGAATACCCGCTATCGTAAAGACAACACCCGCTTATGCAGAGCTATAAGTACACCATAGAACCTAAGTGCAGCCGTCTCGTCAAAGCAGCCAACGCCGTCGCAAGGCATAAGTCCCCGCTCTTGCAAAAAATACTTGCCGGAAGCCTCCTTGTACTCCTGCCGCTCATCTCCACGGCACAGGAACTCAAGCTGTGGTACACGCATCCAGCCACGGACTGGATGACGGAGGCACTGCCCGTGGGCAACGGCGAACTGGGCGCAATGTTTTTCGGAGGCATCGGCACGGAAACCATACAGTTCAACGAGAAGACGCTTTGGACCGGCAGCCCCACCAAACGCGGAGCATACCAGAACTTCGGCGAACTGACACTCAACTTTCCAGGTTACACCACCGCCGAGGAATACCGTCGCGAACTCGACCTCAACACAGCCATTGGCACCACCGCCATCGTCAGCCACGGCCTCAACGTGCGGCGTGAGATTTTCGCCTCGCGCCCAGCACATGCCGTCGTGCTGCATCTCGCCACAGCCGAGGGCAGCAAGAAACTGAACTTCACCCTGCGCCTGCACGACGACCACGGTGCCACGCCCGAAGTACACACCGACCGCATCGTCTGCCGGGGCAGCCTCGAACACTTGGCTTATGAGAGCCAAGTTTGCATCAAAACCGACCGCGAAGGCGGTACAGCCGCCACGCCCGATGGCATACGCGTCGTAGAAGCCACCGAGGCCACAATCATTCTCGTAGCCGCAACCAACTACGACATCCGCAAGCCTGACTACACAGGCCGCACCCCCGAACAACTCCACCGCGACCTTTCCCTGCGGCTCGCCGTCACCGCGCTGCAACCCTACAGCCGTCTGCGGGCAGAGCACATCAAGGATTACCAGCACCTCTTCGCCCGTACTACACTCGACCTCCGCGAACCGATGCCCGCCATGCCTACCGACGAGCTGGTGCGCCAAGGTGCGCAGAGCCGCTACCTTGACCAGCTCTATTTCCAATATGGGCGCTACCTCACCATTGCCTCCTCGCGCGGCATGGCATTGCCTTCCAACCTTCAGGGACTGTGGAACAACAGCGACACGCCGCCGTGGGAATGCGACATCCACACGAACATCAACGTACAGATGAACTACTGGCCCGCCGAGCCTGCCAACCTGAGCGAATGCCACAAACCTTTTCTTGATTACATCTGCATCGAAGCGCTGCGCGACAGCGGCAGTTTTAGCAACCTCGCGGCCGAGGAAAACTGCCGTGGATGGGCGGTACGCACGCAGTGCAACATTTTCGGCTACACCGACTGGAACATCAACCGCCCGGCCAACGCTTGGTACTGCCTACACCTATGGCAGCACTACGCCTACACACAAGATCGCCGTTTCCTGCGCCGCAAGGCTATGCCAGTACTGCGCGCCACGTGCGAATACTGGTTCGACCGGCTTAAAGACGATGGCAAAGGACACTTGGTGTGTCCCGACGAATGGTCGCCCGAACAAGGGCCGTGGCAGGACGGCACAGCCTATGCGCAGCAACTTGTCGCATTACTCTTCGACCGCACGCTACGCGCCTGCGAAGTTGTGAAACAAGACAAGGCTTTTGTGGCCGAACTGCGAGACAAGTTTGCGCGTCTCGACAGTGGCGTTCACGTTGGCGCGTGGGGACAAATCAAAGAGTGGCCCGTGGACACGGAAAACCTCGACGTACAGGGCAACCGGCACCGCCACCTTTCGCAGCTCGTGGGACTGTATCCCGGCGACTTGATAACCGACACCGCTGCCGCACGCACCACGCTCATCTCACGCGGTGACGGCGGCACAGGATGGAGCCGCGCCTGGAAAATATCGCTATGGGCACGCCTGCTCGACGGCGACCACGCCCACCGTCTCCTCAAAGCCGCTGAAACACTTTCGACGGGAAATGCCGGAGGTATGTACCCCAACCTTTTCGACGCGCATCCGCCTTTCCAAATTGATGGCAACTTCGGTGCTACCGCAGGGGTGTGCGAGATGCTCCTGCAAAGCCACCAAGGCTATCTCCATCCCCTGCCCGCCTTGCCTGCGGCCTGGCCCGACGGCAGCGTCAAGGGATTGCGCGCCGAGGGAGGTTTCGAGGTCGGCCTCGACTGGCACGCCAGCCGTCTTGACACGCTCCGCATAAAAAGCCTATCTGGACGGGAAATGCGCCTGTCGCTCCCCGCTGGTAAGGCACCTGTTGTCAGCGATGACAAAGGCCGCTCCGTCAATTTGGCCTGTCAAGATGGCTTATATTCGTTGCCTACCAAAAGGGGGCGTACCTATATATTTATATGGTAAAGCCTATCTATCAATAATATTAAAGGCCACAACGCGCATACGTTGTGGCCTTTCTGTTGTGAGTACGATATTCGCAATGCAAGTTCACTCCTTGCCGGCGCGCTTGCGGGCGAGGTGGTCGAGGATGGCCTTGCGCATACGCAGGGCCTTGGGCGTCACCTCGACGTACTCGTCCTCCTTGATGTACTCCAGCATCTCTTCGAGCGAGAAGATGACGGGCGGGATGATGCGCGCCTTGTCGTCGGTGCCGCTGGCGCGGACGTTGGTCATCTGCTTGGCGCGCGTGACGTTCACTACGAGGTCTTTCTCGTGGACGTGCTCGCCCACCACCTGTCCGGCGTAGACCTTCTCCTGGGGGGAGATGAAGAAGCGCCCGCGGTCCTGCAGGTGGTCGATGCTGTAGGCGAAGGCGGTGCCGTCCTCCATAGAAATCATCGAGCCGTTGACACGGCGGCTGATTTCGCCTTTGTAGGGCTGGTACTCCTTGAAGCGGTGGGCCATGATTGCTTCGCCCTGCGAGGCGGTGAGGATGTTGGTGCGCAGGCCGATGATGCCGCGCGAGGGGATGTCGAAGGCGATGTCGACGCGGCTGCCCAGCGTCTGCATCTGCGTCATCTCGCCCTTGCGGCGCGTCACCATGTCAATCATACGGCTGGCGAACTCCTCGGGCACGTTGATGGTGAGTTCCTCGATGGGTTCGTGGCGCTTGTGGCCTATTTCCTTGAAGATGACCTGCGGCTGGCCCACCTGCAGTTCGTAGCCCTCGCGGCGCATGGTCTCGATGAGTATGGAGAGGTGCAGCACGCCGCGCCCGGAAACCACCCAGGCGTCGGTGCCGTCGGGCTCGACGCGCAGGGCGAGGTCTTTCTCCAGTTCCTTGGCCAGTCGCTCGCCGATGTGTCGGCTGGTGCAGTACTTGCCCTCCTGGCCGAAGAAGGGGGAGTCGTTGATGGTGAAGCGCATCGACATGGTGGGTTCGTCGATGGCGATGGGCGGGAGGGGTTCGGGGTTTTCGGGGTCGCAGATGGTGTCGCCTATCTCGAAGCGCTCCAGCCCGATGACGGCACAGAGGTCGCCGCTCTCGACGGCCTCGGCGGCGGCGCGCCCCATGCCCTCGAAGGTCTGCAGGTCCTTGATTTTGGTCTTCTCCTGCGTGCCGTCGCGGTGGGCGATGGTGACGGCCTGCCCGTTTCGCAGCGTGCCGCGACGCACGCGGCCTATGGCGATGCGCCCGGTGTAGTTGCTGTAGTCGAGCGAGGTGATGAGCAGTTGGGGCGTGCCCTCCAGGCGCGTCGGCGCGGGGATGACCTCAACGATTTTGTCCATCAGGTAGGTGATGTCCTGGGTGGGCGTGCGCCAGTCCTCGCCCATCCATCCCTGCTTGGCCGAGCCGTAGACGACGGGAAAGTCGAGTTGGTCCTCGGTGGCGCCGAGTTCGAACATCAGGTCGAACACCATTTCGTAGACCTCCTCGGGGCGGCAGTTGGGCTTGTCGACCTTGTTCACGACGACGATGGGCTTGAGGCCCAGTTGGAGGGCTTTCTGCAGGACGAAGCGCGTCTGTGGCATGGGACCTTCGAAGGCGTCGACCAGCAGCAGGCAGCCGTCGGCCATGCCCAGCACGCGCTCCACCTCGCCGCCGAAGTCGCTGTGGCCGGGGGTGTCGATGACGTTAATTTTGACGTCCTTGTAGCGTATGGAGACGTTCTTGGAGAGGATGGTGATGCCGCGCTCGCGCTCCAGTTCGTTGTTGTCGAGAATCAGTTCGCCTGCGGGCTGGTTCTGGCGGAACAGGCCGGCGGCGAGCAGCATCTTGTCCACAAGGGTGGTCTTGCCGTGGTCGACGTGGGCGATTATGGCGATGTTGCGTAGGTTTGTGCTCAAAGCGGGAGGGGATTTTAGAGAATTAAGAGGTTTAATATGTCGGGGCTCGTACCGCTTTCTTGGCGCAGCATTAAACCTCGTAAACTTCTTATACTTTTGAAACCATAATTATTGTCGCGCAAAAGTACGTAAATCCCACGGAAACCACTACTTTTGCCCTGCATAACAAGGGGGTTTATGCCCTTTGAGAGAGACTTAAGACTTATGAAACGCATCCCTACTTTGCTTTTTGCTGTTTTACTCGCCCCTATATGCATTTTCGGGCAGACAGCATTCGAGGCCGACTCGCTGCGCTACGTGCAGGAATTACAAGAACGCCGCATCCCGCAACTTATAGAAGTGCGCAGTGACAGCACGGCCACGCTCTATGCCTCACCTTATGACAGTACCGTGCAAGTGAGCCAAATTGCAGGATTACCTCTGTTTCTCCTTGGCGATGAGGGTGGCTATTGGGCGTGCTGCTACCTAGGTCGTTTAGCCTATGTACGCAAAAGCGCGGCGGTGAACACCGAGGCTATCCAACGCGCCTACGACAGCGTGAGCCGACACTATCGTTATCTGCTGGCCTACAACGCAGTGGTACAAGGTTTACAGTTGGCGCTGGAGTACACCGAACAAGCCACACAAGCCGTGGCACAAGGAACGGTGAACGAAGAGCCACACATCAAATCTTTTCTTGAAAGCCAGCACCGCTCCCTACCCGACGCGATGCCCTACCTCAGTAAGACCGAACCCCACGCCGTTTTCGGGATGTAAGTGTGTAGTTCTTCCCTTGAATTTCTAAGCTAAATATACTATGAAAAGATTTTACCTCCTCCTGCTCGCCGCCGTCAGCGCAGTGTGCGCGATGGCCGACGGGCTGCCCACGCCATTGGCGGACGGCGCAGGAAACGCTGTCGCCTTTGTCAACGGAACGGACGACGACCAGCCGGACTACCAAGAGTTGCAGTCCACCCTGCCGCTCATCCCGTTCCCCCAGACGGTGCGCGTCAGCGAGGGCGTGCTGACGGTTGACACCGCCGCCGTGCTGGCCGACGTGACCGCCGTGGTGGAGGCCGACACCGTGGGCGACGCACAGGGAGCCATCCGCTTCGCCCTCGACAAGACGCTGGGCAGCGAAGCCTACCGCCTCGACATCAACGCCGACGGCATCCTCGTCACCGCCGCCTCGCGCCAGGGCTTCATCTACGGCGTGCAGACCGTGCGCCAGCTGGCTATGCTCCAAGGCAACGAACTGGGCTACCTCTCCATCGAGGACGAGCCGCGCTTTGAGCAC
The DNA here is from genome assembly GCA_017933995.1 of Bacteroidaceae bacterium. Classification (GTDB taxonomy): domain Bacteria; phylum Bacteroidota; class Bacteroidia; order Bacteroidales; family Bacteroidaceae; genus Alloprevotella. Next base: position 10,527 of record JAGBKI010000031.1, read on the forward strand.
CGCGGCCTGATGATGGACTTCAGCCGCCACTGGTTTCCCAAAGAGGAGGTGCTGAAAGTGCTCGACGTGATGGCGCTCTACAAGATGAGCCGCCTCCACATGCACCTGACCGACGACCAGGGCTGGCGCATCGAGATACCCGAGTACCCGCTGCTGACCACCAAGGGCGCCGTGCGCGCCGGTTCGCTGACGAACAAGGGCAGCGACCCCTTCTTCTACGACGACACGCCCTACGGCGAGGGCTGTTTCTTCACCCTCGACGACCTGCGCGAAATCGTGGCCTACGCCGCCGCGCGCGGCATCACCTGCTACCCCGAGGTAGACCTGCCCGGCCACATGGTAGCCGCCATCACGGCCTATCCCGAGTTCTCGTGCGACGAGACGCGCAAGTACGAGGTGCGCATCGAGGAGGGCATCTCCAGCACCATCCTCAACGTGGCCAAGCCCGAGGTCATCACGTTCCTCAAGACCGTCCTGGGCCACCTGGCCGAAATCTTCCCCGCCCCCTATATGCACATCGGCGGCGACGAGTGCCCGATGACCGACTGGAACATGCTCATCAACAAGGGCGACGCGCAGTTCACCAAGTTTATGGCCGACAACGGCCTCAGCGCCGCCACCGACGTGCAGCCCTGGCTGGTGAACGAACTGGGCACCTGGCTCAAGGAGCAGTACGGCAAGGACGTCGTCGTGTGGGACGAACTGACGGTAAACTGGGACCCCGACAAATACCACTTCCAGCCCATCGTGATGGCTTGGCGCAGCCTCGGCTACACGAAGAATGCGGGCGCGCTGGGCTTTAAGAGCATCGCCGCGCCGACCTATCCCAACTACTGGGACCAGATGCAGTGCACGACGTCGATGGCCGACCTCTGCGAACTCTACCAGGGCGGCTACGGCGACACGTCGGTGAACACGATGCAGAGCGTCTACAACCTCAACCCCACCAGCGCCGCCGGCGACTACGGCGACCTGGTCATCGGCACGCAGGCCAACCTATGGGCCGAGGCCGTGGCCGACTGCGACGAGCTGGAGTACCAGTTCTTCCCCCGCGCACTGGCACTGAGCGAGGTGGGCTGGCTGGCCAACGACAAGAAGGGCTGGGACGGCTTCCTGGCACGCATACAGAGCCACGCCGCCGTGCTCGACGCCCTCGACGTCGTCTACGCCAAGCACTACTTCAACAAGCCCGCCACTACGACCAGCGAACGCAACCTGGCCGAGGCGCGCGCCATACTCGCCAACCAGCGTCCCAACGACGCGGGCTATCCCTCGCAGGAAGCCTACGACGCCCTGCAGGCCGCTGTCGACGAGGGCAAACTGACCACCACGCAGTACTCCACCTTCAAGCGCTCCACGCTCAACCAGCCCGACCCCGCCAAGACCTACCGCATCCTCTCCGCCTCCACCTACTACAAGGCCAAGTACATCGGCTCCAGCGTCTACGCCAGCGGCGACAACCTGCGCTTCCACTACACGCAGCAGACCGAGCCCGAGGAACTGTTCCGCTTCGTCGAGACCGCCACGTCGGGTGCCTACCGCCTCGTCTCCGTAGCCACCGGGCGTGAGGTAAGCATCAGTTCCGCCGGCGCCTCGCTCGTGGAGAGCGGCGAGGGCACGCTCATCAAGATGCAGCGCGCCACCACTTCCGCCACCGGCGGCAACGGCGTCAGCTACAACTACGTCCACGGCGCCGTGGCGCTCAAAACCGGCAGCTACGGCCTCTACGGCCTCTGCACCGGCGTGGTCGGCACAAACAACACGCTGCAAGTATGCTATCCCGGCACATGGTTCCTTGAGGAGGTGACGGACTTCACCGCCGAGGCCCGGGGACTCGTGCGCAAGTGCCAGCAATGGCTGCAACACGACAGCGGCGAGGACGGCGAACCCGCCGAGGAGGCGCTCGACCTCCTGCTGACCGACGTCTACCAGCCCGCCGTGGCCGCCGTCGCCACCGGCTATGTCAGCCAGACCACCTACGAAGCGCTTTGCGAAGCCTACGCACGCTTCCTGGCCATTCCGCTCAAGAGCTACGCCAGCGAGATTGACGAGGGCTACTATTACTACATCCGCAACTACTACCGTGGCGACTACGCCGTCTCGAACGTCTCCACGCGCAAGGTGGTGCACGGCACGCGCAACGCCACGACGGGCCTCTGGGGTGTCTTCAAGAACGACGACGGCACCGTGAGCATCGTCAGCAAGCAGAACCCCGCCCTCCACGCCACGCCCGCCAGCATCGCTTCGGCGGCTGAACTGAACCTCGCCGCCAAACCCGTGAAGTGGGTGCTGCGCTACGGCGAAACCGACGAGGCCAAGGGCGTGAACATTCTCGAACCCACCTGCTCCTTCAGCTGGTACAGCACCGGCGGCGGCACGTTCATTCTCCGTCCGAAAGCATGGGGCGCAGGCTTCTGGGTTTTCGAGAAGAGCGACGTCGAGACCGGCATCTCGTCCGTCCTCCTGCCCGCCACGGGCGACCCCGCCGCCGTCTACGACCTGCAGGGCCGCCGCGTCCAGAGCCCCCAAAAGGGCGGCGTGTACGTGAAAGGCGGAAGGAAGGTCGTTTACTGAACGTTAAAAAGGTTGAATAGGTTTAAGAAGTTTAAGAGGTTTATTCCGTCCAGCACGCTTCCCATAACCCCCATTCACCCCATTTACCCCACCCACGCGCCGGACGGATTAAACCCCTTAAACCTCATTAAACCTCATTAAACCTCATTAAACCCCTTTACGCCTTGAAACGCTCCCTCCTCCTCCTCGCCGCCCTGCTGTCGCTGGCGGCCACGGCCCAGAAGACCGTACTGTTCAGCACGGGCGACTACACGGGCTACCCCTACCGCATCCCCGCCATCGCCACGGCTCCAAGCGGCGACCTCATCGCGCTCAGCGACATACGCCCCTGCGGCAATGACATCGGCTACGGGCGCGTGGACATCCTGATGCGCACCTCGCGCGACGACGGCCGGACGTGGTCCTATCCCGCCACCGTCCTCGCCGGCACGGGCAACCCCGGCCTTGACTGCGGTTTCGGCGACGCCTGCCTCGTGGCCGACCGCGAGCGCGACGAACTCCTACTGGTGTGCTGCGCGGGCGACGTGCCCTACTGGAGCAGCAAGATAGGCAACACGCAGCGCATCGTCTGCACCCACGCCCGCCTCAACCCGCAGACACGCCGCTGGGAGTGGAACAAGCAGCCCACCGACCTCACGCAGCAGGTCTTCGAGACGCTCCTCGGAAACCGCGTGAACGGCCTCTTTATGGGCAGCGGACGCATCTGCCAAAGCCGTCGCGTCAAGGTGGGCGACTACTACCGCGTCTACGGCGCGCTGTGCACCCACGTCGGCAACTTCGTCATCTACAGCGACGACTTCGGGCGCAACTGGCACGTCCTGGGCAGCGCCACCGAGAGCTGCGCGCCCAAGGGCGACGAACCCAAGTGCGAGGAACTGCCCGACGGCTCCGTGCTGCTCAGCAGCCGCAAGGACTGCGGACGCTACTTTAATATATATAGGTACACCGACGCGCGCACGGCCCGGGGCGAGTGGCTCGGCGTAGTGGCCAGCGACGAGACGCCCGGCGGCATCAAAAACGAGGCGCGCGCCACCGACGGCGAGATACTCCTCGTCGACGCCACCGAGAAGGCCACGGGCCGCAAGGCCGTCGTCGCCCTACAGAGCGTACCCGCCGGACAGGGGCGCTCCAACGTCAGCATCTACTGGAAAGCCCTCGACACGCCCGCCCACTACGACACGCCCGCCCATTTCGCCGCCGACTGGGGCGGCTGCTACCAGGTGAGCCAGCGCGGCTCGGCCTACAGCACGATGACCCTCCAGCGCGACCGCCGCATCGGCTTCTTCTACGAGGAGGAACCCGGCTACTACCAGATGGTATACCTCCCCCTCACGCTCGAAACCATCACGGGCGGGAAGTATGCAGTGAGATGAGAACGACAAGACTACAAGTTTACCCTAACATCGCTAAGCAAAAGATTTATGCCTGAAATCAGCCGCTTCTATGGCATCATCATCACGATGTTCGGCGACGACCACAATCCCCCGCATCTACACATACGTTATGGTGACTACCAAGCACTTGTCACCTTGGAAGAGCATATCATAAAAGGCGAAATGCCTAAACATGTTCTAAAAAAGGTTTTCAAGTGGATGGAAATCCATCAAAGTGAAATCGTGAAAAACTGGAAAAGGTTACAAGCTGGAACTGAAGCACAAAAAATTGCTCCTTTAGACTAATAAACAATGAACGACCTGGATTTGATACGCGTCACCGACGTACACTACATCAAGGACTACACGATGGACTTGCGTTTCAGCAATGGTGAAACGCGCCGTGTGGATTTCCTGCCCCTGCTCAAAGGAAAACGCTCAGAGGAACTCAAGGTACACAGGAACTTCATACAGTTCGCCCTGAACTACTGGACTTTGGAGTGGTACAACGGCGTGGACTTCGCGCCCGACTTCCTCTACGCCAACGGCACACCCACCGCCTAACCCCGCAACCCAAACAAACACCCCGATATGACAAAACGCATCCCCGTACTCCTGCTTATGGCCGCCTCGCTCACCGCCGGCGCGCAGCAGGAAGTGCTCGAAGGCTACTACTACGGCGACATGGCCGCGCCCACTGGCTGGGAGTGGCAGTCGCCCGACTCGCTCGCCTACAACAAACTGCAGCCCCACGCCTGGTTCTTCAGTTTCGCCGGCACCGACGCCGCGCGCAAGGTGCTGCCCGAACACAGCGTCTTCTGGCAGAGCCTCAACGGCACGTGGAAGTTCCGCTGGAGCCGCAACCCCGACATCCGCCCACGCGCTTTCATGGCCCCCGACTACGACGTGTCGCGGTGGGACGATATCGAAGTGCCGATGTCGTGGAACGTGGCCGGACTGCAACCCAACGGTGCGATGCGCTACGGACGCCCCATCTACTCCAACCAGCGCGTCATCTTCCAGCACAGCGTGGCCGAGGGCGACTGGCAGGGCGGCGTGATGCGCACACCGCCCCAGGACTGGCTCACCTTCCGCGACCGCAACGAGGTGGGTTCCTACCGCCGCACGTTCACCATTCCCGCCTCGTGGGCGGGGCGCGAGGTCTACCTCCACTTCGACGGCGTGGACAGTTTCTTCTACCTCTACGTCAACGGCAAGTACGTGGGCTTCTCCAAGAACTCGCGCAGCACGGCCTCGTTCGACATCACGCCCAACCTCGTCCCCTCGGGCGACAACGTGCTGGCCGTCGAGGTCTACCGCAACAGCGACGGCTCGTTCCTCGAAAGCCAGGACATGTTCCGCCTGCCGGGCATCTTCCGCACCGTGGCGCTTGAGGCCAAGCCCAAGGTGCAGGTGCGCGACCTACAGACCGTGCCGCTCTACGACGCCTCGCTCGTGAACGCACGCCTCGAAGTCACCGCCCACCTGCAGAACCTCACGGGCAAGGCCGCCAAGGGCTACACCCTATCGTATACGCTCTACGAAAACGAACTCTACGGCGACGCCACAACACCCGTCCCCGGCGTGGAGGCCACCGTCCCCGTCCCCGTGCTCGACAAGAAAACGGGCTTCGCCGCCACCTCGTGCGTCACGCTCGACGTCGGCGCGCTGGCCAAGAAGTGGAGCGCCGAAGCCCCCTGGCGCTACACCCTCGTGGGCCAGCTCAAGGACGCCCAGGGCAACGTGGCCGAGACGTTCTCAACCGTCGTGGGCTTCCGCGTCGTCGAGATACGCCAGACCGCCGCTGCCGACGACGAGTTCAACCTCGCAGGCCGCTACTACTACCTCAACGGCAAGCCCATCAAGATGAAGGGCGTCAACCGCCACGAGAACAGCCCCTCGCGCGGCCACGCCATCACACGCGAGCAGATGGAGCGCGAGGTCTTCCTGATGAAGCGCGCCAACATCAACCACGTCCGCAACTCCCACTACCCCGATGACCCCTACTGGTACTACCTCTGCGACAAGTACGGCATCTACCTGGAGGATGAGGCCAACATCGAGAGCCACGAGTACTACTACGGCAAGGAGAGCGTGTCGCACCCCGCCAAGTGGCGCGCCGCCCACGTGGCACGCAACGTCGAGATGGTGCGCCAGCACTACAACCACCCCTCTATCGTGCTGTGGAGCCTCGGCAACGAGGCCGGCCCCGGCGACAACTTCAAGGCCGCCTACGAAGCCGTCAAGGCCATCGACGGCCAGCACCGCCCCGTGCAGTACGAGCGCAACAACAACATCGTCGACATCGGCTCGAACCAGTACCCCTCCGTGGCCTGGGTGCGCGAGGCCGTCAAGGGAGGCTACGACATGAAGTACCCCTACCACATCAGCGAGTACGCCCACTCCATGGGCAACGCCGTGGGCAACCTCGTCGACTACTGGAACGCCATCGAAAGCACCAACCACTTCATCGGCGGCGCCATCTGGGACTGGGTGGACCAAGCCATCGACGCCTACGACCCGCAGACCGGCACCAAGTACTGGGGCTACGGCGGCGACTTCGGCGACAAGCCCAACGACGGCATGTTCTGCATGAACGGCGTGATGCGGCCCGACCTCACGCCCAAGGCGCAGTACTACGAAGTGAAGAAAGTCTACCAGAACGTCGGCGTCACCCTCGTCGACAGCGCGTCGGGGCTTGTCGAGATTTTCAACAAGAACTACTTCACCACGCTCGCCGACTACGACATCCGCTGGTCGCTGTGGAAGGACGGCAAACTGGTGGGCGAAGCCCCGCTCATCTCCACACCCCTGACGCTCGGCCCGCGCGAGCGGCAGATCTACGCCCTCGACTACACGGGCGGCATACGTCCCGAGTGGGGCACGGGCGAATACTTCGTCAAGGTGCAGTTCGTGCTGCGCGAAGCCAAGCCCTGGGCCACCGCAGGCTACGTGCAGATGGAGGAGCAGCTGCCCCTGGGCGCCCCCGCCAGCGAGGGACGCTCCGTGGCGCAGGCAGCCGCCAGCGCACACGGTGCCGCAGCCCCCGAACTCATCGAGAGCGACAACCGAGCCATCATACGCGGCGCGGGCTACAGCATCGTCTTCGACAAGACGCGCGGCGTGATGACCAGCCTCGTCCACCGGGGCAAGGAAATGCTGCGCCCCGGCACCGTCATGCGCATCGACGCCTTCCGCGCGCCCACCGACAACGACAACTGGGCCTACGCGGGCTGGGCCGCCTCCGGCCTCCACAACCTGCAGCCCAAGGCGCGCCAGCCCAAGGTGCGCCAGCTCGCCGACGGCACCATCACGCTCGACTTCACCGTCACCCACCAAGCGCCCAACGCCGCGCAGTACCGCTACAGCAACCGCGACCGCAACCCGCAGGACGTCTACACCATCGTCGAGCAGCCCGACCGGCCCAGTGGCTTCGCCATCACCGAGCGCGTCGTCTACACCGTCTATCCCGACGGCACCGTCGAACTCCACAGTGCCCTCGTCTCCGACCACCCGCGCCTCGCCCTGCCCCGCATTGGCTACGGCGTGCAGATGCCTAAGTCGTTCGACCAGTTCACCTACTACGGACGCGGCCCCGAAAACAACTACAACGACCGCCGCACAGGTTCCTTCATCCAGCGCTACACGCGCCCCGTCAGCGAGATGGGCATCGTGCTGCCCAAGCCCCAGGCTATGGGAAACCGCGAGGAGGTGCGCTGGTGCGCCGCCACCGACGCCGCAGGCGACGGCCTGCTGTTCATCCCCACCGAGGGACCGATGTCGGCCAGCGCGCTGCCCTGGTCGCAGGTTGAACTGATGACCGCCGCCCACCCCTACCAGCTGCCCCAGCCCAGTGCTACCCACCTGCACCTCGACGCCAAGGTGACCGGCCTCGGCGGCAACAGCTGCGGGCAGGGCGGCCCCCTCGCCCCCGACCGCGCACTGGCAGGCCCCTACAACTTCGGCCTCATCATACGCCCCGTCCGGGGCGGCGACATCGACGCCCAGCTCGGCGTGCGCGCTGCCGGACGCGCACCCATCGGCATCAGCCGCGACGCCGCCGGACGCGTCACCCTCTCAAGCGCACAATCCGGCCGCACCATCCGCTACGCCATCGACGGCGCCGCGCCGCAGACCTACACCCAGCCCATCAACCTCAAGGTAGGCGGCACGCTGCAGGTGTGGTACGCCGACGACGAGGCGCTGCGCCAGACCGAGCGTTTCGACCGCATCGAAACCGTGCCGCTCGCCGTGGTCTACGTCTCCAGTTTCGAGCCCGGCGCGGGCGACGCCGCCAACCTCGTCGACGGCGACCTCTCCACCATCTGGCACACGCAATACGGCGTCACCCTCTCCAAGTACCCCCACTGGGTGGACTTCGACGCCAGCGAGCAGTGCCTGATGAAAGGCTTCACTTACACCGCCCGCCAGGAGGGCACAAACGGGCGCATCAAGGACTACACCGTCAGCCTCTCCGACGACGGCAAGACGTGGCGCGAGGTGCACCGCGGGCAGTTCGCCGACAGCGCCGAGCCGCAGCGCGTGCTCTTCCCCCAGCCACAGCGCGCCCGCTACATCCGCCTCACCGCCCTCAGCGAGCAGCGCGGCAAGGAGTTCGCCTCAGCCGCCGAGTTCTCGCTCATTGCGGAGTGACATCTCAGTGAAAAAAATAAAAGGTAAAAGTTAAAAGTTGAGTTTGGCTCTGTGTCGCTTAAACGACGCGAAAGCCAAACTCAACTTTTAACTATTAACTTTTAATTATTAACTGAATTAACTTTTACCTTTTATTTTTTAATTAGAAACCCTTTCCACGTGCCAAACAAACTGCTGCGCAGGTGAATAGTCGATGACGGGCCTGCCGGTGCGCCCGTCGGTGGCGACGCCCCAGTATGCGCCCGCATACCAGGCGGAAACAGGCGTACAGGTGCAGCGGACGGCATAAAGCCCGTCGGCGCCCAGGAAGAAAACCTGCCCGTTGTTGGTGTCGCCCCAATAGTCCGTCACCTCCAGGTGTCCGGCCAGTTTGGCGAGGGTGTCACGACCGTATTTGACATAGGTGAAACCTTTCGTGCAGCCCGTGGGGGTGGGTTCCGCCGACGTGTGGAAGCACACGCGGAAGGAGGGCGAGGCATAGAGCGTGTCGCCAGCAATTTCATGGAGCGTGAAACGGCAGGAGTCGGAATACGTGTCGGTCAGCGTGCCGTTGGCGGCCAGATAATAGCGTGTCGTATCTTTGCCGTCATCATTGCCTGAAAGGGTGTAGATACGGCAGGTCTGCTCCGCCACAAGCGTCTGCCGCGCCTTTTCCAGCCCGGCCTTGTGCTGCTTGATGCGCTGAAGGGGTTCAGTGGGGTCGAAGTCGCCCTCTTCGTAGATTTCAAGGCAGTTGCCCTCGTCGAAATTGTCGGTAGCCAAGCCGTAGTCAGTGATGATGATACCGTTGTCAATGTTCATATTGAGCGTGAAGTCGGTGTCGCGCCACGAGAAACTGATGACGAAACAACTGTCGCGCTTCGTGAGTTTCATCTCCGCGCCGTCGCAAGCGACGGGGACTTCCACTTCGTGCCTCGTGAAGTTGACGAACCGCTTGTCGTCCACACTATATAAATAGTACGCGCCTTCGTATTGCAGGATAGCGAAACGTCCCGACGACAGGCAGCGTAGATTTTTGGCCAACTCGTAGGTGGTGGCCAGTTGGTACTCGATGACGCCTAATTCGCCGCGCGCACCGTGCTGCGAGGTGATGCGGTACATCTTCGTGTTGCTAATCTCGTCTACCGAAAGCACACGGCGGGGACTGCTCTCGCCTTTAAGAAAAACGAAGAGCAAGGCGGCGAGCAACACCACGGTTGCCACGATGGCAAAGATGAACCAAGACCGACGCTTAGAGGTTTTAGGGACGACGGGGGCGGCAGGTGCTTGCTCTGGGGTATCGTCAGCGCTTACCGAATTGAAGAAATCCACCGAATCCTTGTAGCCGACGAAACGGGCGAGGATGTCGAGCGTGGATTTCCGGGGCTGCACGAACGGGCGGTAGCCCCACATGCGCATCAGTGTGGACGTGCTGATGCGCTCGTGTTCCTTTTCGAAAATCGCGTCGGAGAGTTTCGTGAAGTCGAAGTTTGAGGATATCGTATGGCCAACGGCTTCTTCAACGGCCTGAATGAGATGTTTGATTTCCTGCATAGGGCTTGTTTTATTTTACGGCGTGCAAATGTACGGATTTCCCGCCAACAAAAGCCCCTGTTTGCCAGCCTAAGGAGTTTATCCCCGCCCTATGACAAAGGATGACACAAAATGACAAAGACAAGACACCGCGTGCCACAAGCACGTGGGACAAAGTGCGCGTACTTTTGCACTTTGAAACGATTTCTAATTAGACTTAATCATTTTTCCTATGTATAGCGAACAACTTGAAAACCTCATCAGCGCGGCGTTGGCTGACGGCGTGCTGACCGACAAGGAGCGGCAGGTGCTGCTCAAGCGTGCGGTGGCAGAGGGCATTGACCCCGACGAATTCGAGATGGTGCTCGACGCACGCATCGTGGAACTTCAGAAACAGCAGGCAGCGGCTCTCGCCCCACCGCCCCCTGCGCCAGTCGCTTCTGCCCCCCAGCCCAAGTCACAGAAGCACGGCGAAGTGCGCAAGTGCCCCAACTGCGGCGCGGTGGTGGAAGCGGCAACTGCCAAGTGCGAAACGTGCGGCTACGCCTTTGTGGGCGTAGAAGCCACCAGTTCGGTTACGAAATTGGCTAAAAAACTTAACGACATAGATTATTGGTATAATAAGCGCGAACGAGAAGACGAAAAAATGAAACGCGGACGTTCTGCTCTGAGAAATATCTTGTCTGTTTATGAACAAGAACCCTTAGACCGTCAGCGTGCAAAGGCCATAAAAGACTTTCCTATTCCTAACACACGCGAAGATTTAATGGAGTTCGTCATCACAATGCGTGCAAAATGGCGTAACACGTCTTCAGAAGATCATGGCGAAGAACGTGCTGCCTACAAAGGAAAGTATGAAGAATGCTTACAGAAAGTAAAGTTTTTGTTTAGTGACGATCCAGCATTCAAGAGCGTATTTGAACAAGAGAAGAAAGACAACGCCTTATTCTCCTTCATAGGTGACCACAAGAATGATTTTATCATGGGCGCTTTAATTCTTTTTTGTTTGATAGTAGGTCTTTTGGCTTCCTTAACGAAATAAAGGCTTTATGGCTCTATTCGGTAAAGGCAAAAGCGGCGGGCTGATGAACGTCATCCGCTGCGACGAACAGGACTACATCGTCTGGAAATGGCGTCCCGAGGGGCAGGAGGCGAACTCCACCTCGCGCGAAAACAGCATACGCTACGGCAGCAGC
>JAGBKI010000032.1 GCA_017933995.1 Bacteroidaceae bacterium
CGACCAGTTGCGCAGCGACTACCTACAAGCCTTCCTGCCGCTCTACGGCGACGACGGCCTGCGCCGCCTGCTGGCGGACGGACGGGTGTACGGCGGCGCCGAGATGCCCCACACGCCCGCCGACCGCGCTTCAGCCGCCGCCACGCTGGCCACGGGCGCCGCGCCGTCCGACCACGGCATCGTGGGCCTCGACTGGCTCGACCGCGAGACGCTGCGCCCCGTCGTCTGCGTCGACGACAAGACGGTGGAGGGCGTCGGCTCGCTCGACCCCGCCTCGCCCCGCCAGCTGCTCGTCACCACCGTGGGCGACGAACTCAAGGTGGCCACCGAGGGCACGGCGCTGGTCTACAGCCTGGCGCCCTACCGCGACGCCGCCGTGCTGCTGGGCGGCCACGCCGCCGACGGCGCCTATTGGGTGGACGAGCGCACGGGCCGCTGGTGCACCAGTTCCTACTACGGTCCGCTGCCCGCCTGGCTCACGTTCCGCAACGGCGAGTCGCCGCTGGCCGACGCCACGCAGCAGACGTGGCGACCCTCGAACGCGCTGGTGGGCAACTTCAGTTACTTCCTTTCGCGCGGCGTGCGCGCCCCCTTCGCCCACAAATTTGAGGGAATGCGCGCCGTGCGCGAAATCCTCACCACCGGCCTCGTGAACGACGAGATGGCCGAGGCCGCGCGCCAGTGCATCGAGCGCAGCCAGCTCGGCGCCGACGACACGCCCGACCTGCTCTCGCTCACGCTCTTCGCCGGCACCTACCTGCACCGCCCCGTCAGCGACGCGGCCATGGAGGTGCAGGACACCTACGTCCGCCTCGACCGCGCCGTGGCCGCCGTACTCTCCGCCGTGGAGAAGAAGGTGGGCCTCGACCGCGCCCTCGTCGTGCTCACCTCGACGGGCACCAGCGAGGAGGAGACGGGCGACCTGTCGCGCTACCGCATACCCTCCGGCATGTTCGACGCCGAGCGCGCCGCCGGACTGCTCAACATGTACCTCGCCGCCCTCCACGGCTCCGGCAAATACGTGCTGGCCACGCGCGCCACGCAGTTCTACTTCGACCGCAAACTGCTTGAGGACAAGGCCCTGCCGCTCTCCACCGTGCTCGACGAGGCGGCGGACTTCCTGATGCAGCTGAGCGGCGTGAAGGACGTCTACACCTCCTCGCGCCTCATCCAGGGCGCGTGGACGCCGGGCATCAGCCGCTACCGCGCCGCCTATAACGCCGAGCGCAGCGGCGACCTGATGGTCGTGGTGCGCCCGGGCTGGCAACTCAAGGACGGCACGTCGCAGACACTGCAACGCGACAGTTTCGTGCCCTTCCCCATCATCTTCTACGGCGCAGGCACCGCCGCCGCCAAGGTGGCCACGCCCGTCACCACCGACTGCATAGCCCCCACGCTGTGCGAGGCCATACGCATCCGCGCACCCAACGCCTGTTCGGCAAAGCCGCTGGACGTCAAACAATAAACGTTAAACAATAAACATTAAACGTTTATTGCCAACGGCTACACTTACCCCATAACACTCCAAACACCCATCCCTCTTGTCAAACACCCCAAAAGATATGAACCTCAACAACATCCTCAGTAAACTTTTCGGCAACAAGTCGCAGCGCGACATGCGCGCCATCCAGCCCTGGGTGGAGAAAATCAAGGCCGCCGCGCCCGCCGTCGAAGCCCTCGACACCGACGCCCTGCGCCAGCGCACCGCCGAGATACGCGCCGACATCCAAGCCAGCGGCGACGAACTGCGCAAGCAGATTGAAGACATCCGCGCCAAAATCGAGGGCACGCCCATCGAAGACCGCGAGCCGCTCTTCACGCGCATCGACAAGATAGAGAAAGAAATCCTCGAACGCTACGAGGAGAAACTCACCGAGCACCTGCCCGAGGTCTTCTCCATCGTCAAGGAGACGGCGCGCCGCTTCGCCGAGAACGAAGAAATCACCGTCACGGCCACCGACTTCGACCGCGACCTGGCCGCCACGCACGACTTCGTGCGCATTGAGGGCGACAACGCCATCTACCAGAACCACTGGATTGCCGGCGGCAACGAAGTGACCTGGGACATGGTGCACTACGACGTGCAGCTGTTCGGCGGCGTCGTGCTCCACCAGGGCAAGATAGCCGAGATGGCCACCGGCGAGGGCAAGACGCTCGTCGCCACCCTCCCCGTGTTCCTCAACGCCCTGACGGGCAACGGCGTGCACGTCGTCACCGTCAACGACTACCTGGCCAAGCGCGATAGCGAGTGGATGGGGCCGCTCTACATGTTCCACGGCCTCAGCGTCGACTGCATCGACAAGCACACCCCCAACAGCGAAGCACGCCGCCGCGCCTACCAGGCCGACATCACCTTCGGCACCAACAACGAGTTCGGCTTCGACTACCTGCGCGACAACATGGCCATCTCGCCCAAGGACCTCGTGCAGCGCCGCCACAACTACGCCATCGTCGACGAGGTGGACAGCGTGCTCATCGACGACGCCCGCACCCCGCTCATCATCAGCGGCCCCGTGCCCAAGGGCGACGACCAGCTCTTTGAGGACTACCGCGACCTCGTGGAGCGCCTCGTGGCCACCCAGCGACAGCTCGCCACCAACTACCTCGCCGAGGCGCGCAAACTCATCGCCAGCGACGACAAGGAAAAGAAGGAGGAGGGCTTCCTCGCCCTGTTCCGCAGCCACAAGGCCTTGCCCAAGAACCGTCCGCTCATCAAGTTCCTCTCCGAGCAAGGCATCAAGAGCGGAATGCTCAAGACCGAGGAGGTCTATATGGAGAACAACAACCGCCGTATGCCCGAGGCGACCGACCCGCTCTACTTCGTCGTGGACGAAAAGCAGCGCAGCGTCGACCTCACCGACAAGGGCAACGCCTGGCTCGCCGCGCAGGTCAAGGACGAGCAGCTCTTCGTGCTGCCCGACATCACCTCCGAAATGTCGGCCCTCGAAGCTGACACGTCGCTCACCGACGAGGAGCGCCTGCGCCGCAAGGACGAACTCTTCAGCGACTACGCCATCAAGAGCGAGCGCGTGCACACCATCCTCCAACTGCTCAAAGCCTACACGATGTTCAACCGCGACGAGGACTACGTCGTGATGGACGGCGCGGTGAAGATTGTCGACGAGCAGACGGGCCGCATCATGGAGGGCCGCCGCTGGAGCGACGGACTGCACCAGGCCGTCGAGGCCAAGGAGCGCGTCAAGGTCGAAGCAGCCACACAGACCTTCGCCACCATCACCCTCCAGAACTACTTCCGCATGTACCACAAGCTCGCCGGCATGACGGGTACGGCCTCCACCGAGGCGGGCGAGTTCTGGAACATCTACAAACTCGACGTCGTCGAGATACCCACCAACAAGCCCGTCATCCGCAACGACATGAACGACCGCGTGTACCGCACGAAGCGCGAGAAGTACAACGCCGTCATCGCCGAGATTGAGCAGATGGTCGCCCAGGGCCGCCCCGTCCTGGTCGGCACCACCAGCGTCGAGGTCAGCGAGTTGCTCAGCAAGATGCTCTCCCTGCGCAAGATACCCCACAACGTGCTCAACGCCAAGCTCCACCAGCAGGAGGCCGGCGTCGTGGCGCAGGCCGGACAGCGCGGTATGGTCACCATCGCCACCAACATGGCCGGACGCGGCACCGACATCAAGCTCAGCGACGAAGTGCGCGAGGCCGGCGGCCTGGCCATCATCGGCACCGAGCGCCACGAGAGCCGCCGCGTCGACCGCCAGCTGCGCGGACGCGCCGGACGTCAGGGCGACCCCGGAAGCAGCGTCTTCTTCGTCTCGCTCGAAGACAACCTGATGCGCCTCTTCGCCAGCGAGCGCATAGCCAAGATAATGGACCGCCTCGGCTTCAAGGAGGGCGACGTCATCGAGCACAAGATGATCAACAACAGCATCGAGCGCGCGCAGAAGAAGGTCGAGGAGAACCACTTCGGCGTCCGCAAGCGCCTGCTCGAATACGACGACGTGATGAACAAGCAGCGCACCGTCGTCTACGACCGACGCCGCCACGCCCTGATGGGCGAGCGCATCGGCATGGACATCGCCAACATGATATGGGAGCAGGTCGTCTCCATCGTCGAGAGCGGCAGCTACGCCGACCAGCAGCGCCGCCTCCTCGAAGTGTTCGGTATGGAGCCGCCCTACACCGAGGCCGAGTTCGAGGACAAGAGCCGTGACGAACTCTGCGAGCGCACCTTCCAGCAGGCCATGGAGAACCTGCGCCGACGCACCGACGCCCTCGCCGAAACGGCCAACCGCGTCATCCACCCCTACTTCGAAACAGAGGGCGAGCGCTTCGAATTCGTCGTCATACCCGTCAGCGACGGCAAGCAGGTCTACCACATCCGCACCAACTTCAAGGAAGCCTACGACACCGAGTGCCGCAGCCTCATCCGCGACTACGAGAAGACCATCCTGCTGCGCAACATCGACAGTGCCTGGCAGGAGAACCTCCGCAGCCTCGACGACCTGCGCCACAGCGTGCAGAACGCCAGCTACGAGCAGAAAGACCCGCTGCTCATCTTCAAGCTCGAAAGCGTCAAGCTCTTCGACAACATGGTCGAGGAGTGCAACAGCCAGAGCATCTCCTCGCTGATGCGCGGCCAGATACCCCAGCAGCCCGGCCAGGAGCAGCGCGTGCAGGAGGCCGGTGAAGAGGAGCGCGCCAACCGACGCGGCCTCACCGAGACCAAGCAGGGTTCCGAAGTCAGCAGCCAGGCCGAGGCCCAGCGCCAGGCCGCAGCCACCGACACCCGTGGCCGCCAGCCCCAGCAGCCCGTCGTCAAGGAGAAACTCCCCGGCCGCAACGACCCCTGCCCCTGCGGCAGCGGCAAGAAGTTCAAGAACTGCCACGGCAAGGGATTAGCCTAATCAGCACAAAGCCAATCAAAAACATCAGCGCCCTGGGAATTGTTTCCCAGGGCGCTGATGTTTTTGACGGCCTAAAGTCAAAGCTATTGGGGGTACGAGAATTTAGAGGAGAGGGATTAGGAATTGCCTGCGCGAAAGGCAGATGGAGAACCGCGCCAGAAGGCAATTCCTAAATTCTCTTTTCTCATTCCTAATTCCAATCCCAATTGAAGCGGCGGGTATCTACATCATCCTCGCCCACCTCGTCATCTTTTTTAGGTATATCCTCATTATCAGGATTGTCGCCCGAGGCGCAGACCAAGCCACCCGCCTCCAGCGCAAGTACGCGCTGGAGGGGCGGAATGTAAGTGCTAAGGGAAAATGCCGATTCCTTCATAGTTACATGGCGCTTACTTGACAATGACCTTTCGTCCGTTCACGATGTAGATGCCAGCGGGCAGGCCCTTGGTGGAGGTGCCCGTGCCGCGCACACGGCCCTGGAGGTCGTAGATGATTGACCATTGGCCGCCCTCGTCATCGGGTTCGTCAAGCAGTGGCAGGTCGGTCAGGTCGGTGAGTGTGCCGCCGTCTTCGTCGTTGAAGAGCATCACCATGGTGCGCACGTTCATTGCGGCGTCGGTGAAGTACGCCTTGTTGGCGGGGATTTTCGACGAGGTGCTGAGTTTGTAGAAACCCTTGGTCGTGCCGCTCTTGGTGGAGAAGACATAGGTGGTGGCGCTGCCGTCCTGGTCGGTGCGCAGGCTGGTGCCCACGAAGCGGTTGCCGGTGACGGAGGCGGTGGACGTGCCGCCGATGGTGAGCATTATTTCCTCGGACGGGGCGGTGGCGGCGCGGCGCAGCAGCACGCCGGTATTGGCCGGGATCACGTTGTCGGCGACGATGGACGTGGCGAGTGTCTCGCCGTCGGTGGCCTCCAGGATGTAGTAGTTCACGTAGCGTGCGCTGTAGTCTTCCTCGTCGATGGTGGCGGGGAAGGGCAGGCAGAGCGAGGCGTAGCCCGTGCCTTCGCTCTCCACGGTGGCGGGCGTCAGCACGAGGGTCGTGGCCGGTACGAGGTGCCACTGCGAAGCGCCAGCGTCGACTGTCCAGCCCTGCACAAAGTTCTTGGTATTGCTGTGCAGGTAGGAGTGGACGGACGAGCCTTCGTTGACGGCATAGATGGCGTATGTGCCGGGTGTGCCTTCAATGAACGTGACGGCGGCTGGGCTGGCGGACGCGCCGCTGTAGGTGGGATCCGTGCCGTAGGCATCGGCATCGGTTTTCACGCCGTACATCGGCACGCCCTCGAAGAGGAGCGTCCAGGTGCCGTCAGCGTTTTTCTGTGTCTCGCAGACGCTGCTGATGGTCCGTAGCGCGTCGGCCTCGGAGGATTTGTAGTAGAGCAGGCGATCCGTGGTGTTCATATAAACGTACCTGTCTGTGAAGTAGGCGTTTCGCAGGCGGTAGTACCCGCCGTCTTTCAGCGGCACGAGGGCGGCCTTGGTCTTGTTCAGCAACGACCAGTACTGGCTGAACGTAGTGGTGGAGACTGCGGCGGCGTCGTACTCGCTTTGCAGGGCGTCGCGGTCAGCCGTGGCGAGCGTGCCGACGTAGCCCGTGCCGACGTTGGTGGTCAGATAGGGGCCGATGTCGCTCTCGACGTATTCGGCGTAGTCGCCCGGGTCGGCCACGCTGAACGCGCTGCCTTCTCCACTGATGGCATTCGAGTTGTTCCACGTCTTGAGGCTTCCGTCAAAGTGGTTGAGGTAGCCATATGTGCTGCCTTTCACACGCAGACAGAACCCGCCGCCGCTGTAATTACTCTTGTCCACTACAAAAAGCGTGGGGTTAGCCTGTAGCGTGGCCTGTGTGCCGTTGGCCTCCGCGCCTTGCAGGAACTTCGTGCCGTCAACAGGGCTGGTGATGCGGAAACCTTGGTAGGGATTGCCGAATAACGCCCATTTGTCGCCCGGAGCCGTGTCCGCAAGACGTGAGGCACTGAACTGGCCGCCCCCTTCACCGTCGATGTACGCATACTGGCTTTTCACCTTGAGGAGACAGTAGGTCGTGTCGTTCTCCTCGCTGATGGTGAAAGGCATGTTCCAAGTGCAGGTGACGGGAACTTCGTTGCGTCCACTCTTGACTGTGGTGTTGATGGCGGAATAGGTGCAGTAGGCGCGCTGGTGGTCGCTCGGCAGGACGGTGATGCGCGTGCCGACGGCAACGAAGTCTTCGGCGGTGTGGAGCAGCGCGCCCTCGCTGTCCTTGATTTGGTATTCCACGACGCCGACTTCGCCGGCAAGGTAGATGACGAAGTTGTTAAGCGTGAGATACCTGTCGTTGGCGCCCGAGATGGTGAACGTTGTGGCGTTGGTGTTCAGGCCGCTGACGCTGACTGCGGTGTTCGTGGTGTGGGGCAGGGTGACGGCATCGCCGCCCTCGGCGGGTGTGAAGGTGATTTGCCCGGTTTCATCGGTGGTGGCGGCGTAGCCGTCGAAACGGTAGCCCGTAATCTTGAAGGGCGAGGCGGCGTTGATGGAGAAGGTGCTTGAGGAGGTGCCGCCTGTGGTAATGCGCACGATGCCGCTGGCCCACGACATGTTGTTGGCCGAGCAGGTCATCGTGATTTGCGGGTAGTCGATGGAGCGCCAGGTGTTGTTCCACGTTTGGAAGAGCGTGGTGCCGTTGCGTAGCTGGTCGCCCGTGTGGATGTCGACGGTGAGTTCGCTGGGTGCTTCGAGGCTACCGGTTGCCGGCGTGCCCAGGGTGCCGTAGAACGCAATCTCGAAGACGGCAAGGTAGCTGCCGTAGCCCTCGTCGAACGACAGGCGGACATACTGTTTGGTGAGCGGCGTGGCAAGGCGGACGAGTGCCTGCGAGGCGTCGGGCACGGGGATGCCAGTTTCCACTGTGGTCCACGTTTCGCCGTCGTCGGACTCAAGCACGGAGGCGGTCTTCACACGGTAGTTTGAGTCGCGCTCGCCATAGTTGAGAATGAACGACGTGATTTGGTCGAGCTGGCTGCGACGCAAGGTGAGTATTCGTGGCCACGAACTGCCGGAACTGTAGTTGGAGTGCCAGAAGGATTGGCTGTTCGTGGAGCCGTCGATGGCGTAGCGCGCCGGGCGCAACTCGCTGCTGAGTTCCTCGTCCGAGAAACCCACGACGCGCATCGTGGTGTTGTCGAGCTGCACGCCGGAGGCGGCGGCCTCCTCGGCGTCGTCGAAGTTGAGGGCGAACACACCCTCG
Source organism: Bacteroidaceae bacterium (assembly GCA_017933995.1). Taxonomy (GTDB): domain Bacteria; phylum Bacteroidota; class Bacteroidia; order Bacteroidales; family Bacteroidaceae; genus Alloprevotella. The sequence continues at coordinate 8,109 of JAGBKI010000032.1, forward strand.
GAGTCCACCCAGGCGTCGCCGTCGGGGCCGAAACTGGAGCGTGTGCCGGTTAAGCCATTGGTGGTGGCGTCGGCGCAGTGGCCGCTGCTGTGGTTGAACTGGTAGTACACCTCCAGCCCGTCCTCGCTCATGGCCGTGGCGACATCGCTGATGGGTTCGACGGCGTAGGCGCGCTGCTTGGCCTGCGAAAGGGCGGTGTTCCACACGCGGAACTCGTCGAACGCGCCGTTGCAGGGTGCGCTCTTGCCGCCAATGGTGAGCGAAGCGAACTTATCCGTGAAGTCGGTCAGCGAGCAAGCGGCGTTGTTCACCTCGGAGCCGTCGCGGTTGAAGTATATTTTGCCGCCCGTGTAGGAGATGGCGTAGTGGTGCCACTCGCTTTCCACGTAGTAGTTGGCCGACGACTGCGCCAGCACGGTGGAGCCGTCCTTGACGGTGACGCGCCCGGAGCCGTCGCTGGTGATGGTGAGGCCGTTTGTGCCCGTCAGGCCGAAGCCCGTGGAGGTAAAACTGGTGGGGCGCAGCCAGAAGTCGATGGTCCAGGCCGTGGTGATGTCGTTCTTCAGCGAGAGGTCCACTTGGTTGGCGCTTTCGGTGGTGCCGGAGAAGTTGAGGCCGTTGTAGGACGCGCTGTTGCAGACGATGAGCGCGCGGCTGAAGGAGGTGGTGCTGGTGCCGGCCTCGTTGCTGGCGCGGAAATAAAGGGTGTAGACGCCTGGCTTGGGCGTGAAGGTGGGGTTCTGGTCGAACGAGGTGTAGACGTTAAGGTCGCTCACCAGGTCCCATCGCCACGAGGTGGGCGCATACTTGCTCAGGTCGGTGATGGTGACCGTCTCGCCCTTGACGATGACGGCCTTCGAGAGGCGGTAGTCGAGTTTGGGCGGCGCGGCCACGACGTTGAACGTGCGGCTTGAAGACAGGGATGTGCCGTCGGGGCCGGTGACGGTGAGCGTGACGGTATAGGTGCCGGTGTTCGAGTAGGTGGCCGAGGCGTTGTGGGTGGAGGCTGTCGGCTCGTCGGCGCCTTCCATCGTCCAGGCGTAGGTGCAGCCCGGCAGTTCGTTTTTCGAGAGGAAACTGATGCGGTCGCTTCCCGCCACCTCGTCGGCACTGAGGGCGAAGTCGGCGGTGAGTGCGGGGGCGCTGCTGACGGTGATGTCCTTGCTTACAGTGTAGGTCGCCCCTATGGCGTTGGTAAGTTTCCCCACAACGGTATAGACGCCTTCCGTGTCGAAGACGATAGTGGGAGACGTGGCGTTATAGGTGTTGCCGCCTACAGTCCACGTGCCGTTCACGATGTCTTCGGCGTTTACGGAAAGCATGACACTTTGGCCTGTGTATACGGTGCCGGGGTCAAAGACGTAAGTGTTCAGTGCAGAAAGGCTTCCCCACTCCAAGGGCATCAGGTGCCAACGGCTTCCGACGGCGGAACTGTTCCAACCAATAATCGCTTGATAGGCCCCTTGATTCATATTCAGATGGCTATTTGGACCGTCGGAGTATGTCTTAATACTCCAGCCACTGTATCCACTCGGCCCATAAGTAAACAAGAAAGTGTTTCGAGTGGAGGTGGGCGATGATTTCACTTCTTGTCTAACAGGATTTACATACCCACTCACGGATTCCATAGAGTAGTAACTATTAGAACCTTTAAGGTTGAATGTATAATCGTTGTCCTCTGCCAGTCCGACAAGCGACAAGGGATTGCCGTATCCATAGTTAGCACTGGAGCCACAATCTTTCATATAATACGTACTGTGTTGCTCATTCCGCAGTGCCACATCCATATTGTCGGTAATGTCGTCGATAGAAGTTATCTCGTCACCGACGCTTAGAATTACCTTGTCGTTCCCACTAACATTTATGGGATATATCTTGTAAGATGAATTGTCGCCAGTTGCCCACCAGAAGACAGGGTTATCGGCGTCGCCGTTGAGGTATTTGCCTCCAGAACTTTTAAGGTAGTACAAACCGTCGGCGTCACCTTTCTCTACCGTGAAGGTGCTTTGTGTTGCTGAAGGCGTAAAACTCTGGCTGTTCTCTGTGCCGACAGGTATGTAGCCGTTCATTGAACGGAACGAATAGTTGCCATTAGCCTTTGACACAAAAAAGACATATTTATAGTCGTCGGTGCTGAGCGTCGTGGGCTTTGTGCCGGTGAACAGGTAGATGTTGCCTGCGCCATTATCGTACATATACTTGCCGCGCCCGTTATTGTAGAGCACCACAGTCATTCCGTCCTCCAGTTGGTCGAGACTGCTGATCGGTTCGCCCATCCAACTGATGTAGCGGTCCTGGCTGTCGAAAGAGGCCAGCGTGCCACCTATGGAAACGCTGTTGGAAGCGTCTGAAAGGGATTCGTTTCCGTCAATGCTGTATACGGTCTTCACGGTGAAGATGCCCGTGTTCGTGCCGATGTCGTAGGTGCGCGCGGCGGTGCTGCCGAGCAGTTCGCCGTCCTTATATATATTATAGGAGGCGGGGGTGAAGTTTGTGCCCTGCGGAGTGTCCCACGAGAGTGTCGTGCCGCTGAGGTTAAGGTTGGCGGGCGGGTTTAGGGCCTCGCCGTAGACGATGGTGCTGATGACGGTGCGTCCGCCCGCGTTCTCGATGGTCACGTTCTTGTCGGCGAAAGGGGTCTCCACGCCAGCGGGGTTCACGCTGTAGTCAAGGATGCTGGCCGAGGCGATGGTGCCCTCGCCCACGGCAGTGTTTTTGCTATCGATGATGAAGAAGTATTTGAGCGGACGGGTGCGGTCGAAGTTGGAAGATAGGTCGGTGAGGTCGTAGCCCATTTCCATCGGCTCGTTGTGCACGCCGTCCGTCCATTGGCCCAGCATCGGCATCATAGCGTCCGTGCCGTTGCCGTCGTGGTCGCCCTGGTAGTTGAAGTGGTGGAACGTCAGAATCTCGTCGGGTTCAGTGGCTTCAAGGTCGGTGCTTATACCAGCCTGAAGGCTGATGGCACTGCGCTGCGAGAAACTGAGCGTGGCCTTGAGCGTGCGCACGGGGGAGTAGTCCTTGCGTATGTTGTAGACCTCGCCGCTCCAGCCGCTGTAGTCGTGCTTCTCGGTGTATTTGTTGATGCCGGTCTTGATGGTCATTTTGGAACCGTCTGCCTTTACAATCTCTTCTGTGTTCCAGTCCACGTTCAACCAGCCGCTCTGGTAATAGTCCAAAGTCTTATAACCATTGATGTGGTTTTCGCTGTCGAGGGTGTAAATATAATTCCCGTTTTCGTCGGTCTTGGGCAGGGCGTAGTTCTGTGGGCTGGCCAGTGCGTAAGGCACATAGACAAAGCCGTTGTTGGCCCAGCCGTTGCCCCAGCTGTTCACGATGATCCACGCGCCGACCTCGTCCTGGCCGAGCGAGTTGCAGCGCTCGCCGCTGGTGCCGTTGCCGTCGAGGTCGAACTCGATGCGGTCGTCGTAGCCCACCATCGTCACGGCGTGGTCAATGCCCGTACCCGTCACCCAGTACTTCTTGCCCGACACGCCCAGGGCGGTGTTGGTGGAAGTGGTGGGGATGATAAAAGCGTTTGACGAACCTGCCGCGCAGCCCAGTCCGATGAGGCCTCCGGTCTTGAACGACGTGTCACCGTTGTGGTTGTAGAGGTAGCGTTTGGCGCCCTGCGCGCCCTGGCCGAAACCGCCGTAGCCGAACTCCGCCACGTCGGGGTGGGCGGCCTTGTATTCGTCGGTGGGCAGGCTGATGACGCCGACGGAGAAGTTGCCGGCCGACCAGATGCGGTTGTGCATCGCCGTGAACCACTTGTCGTAGCCCGTCATCCACCCGGCGTTGTTGGAATTCTCGCTATGCAGGCCATAGACCTTGCTGTAGGGGAAACCACCGTAGGTGACCATGTCGGGGTAGCCCACATAATAGGCCATCACGTCCTTTGGCGTGCCGTCGTAGGAGAAGGGGAACTCGAAGTTGGGCGACAGGCGGTTGGCGTCGAGCGTGGCGTTTGTGCCCCGGTAGGCGTTGAGTTCCTCGTTGAGCATATAGCCCACGCGGCTCGACACGCCGCAGGAATTGCCGGCCTGGTTGAACACGGGCGGGAAGTAGATGGTTTCCGCGTTGTTCCAGTGTTCGGGCAGGTCGTCGGTGGCTGTGGCCTGCAAGCGCCGCGAGCGGTTAGGCGCGCCGGCCTGTGCGGGGCGGAAACCCTGTTGCTGCAGGCCCGTGGTGCCCGCGCCGGGGATGAGCAGCAGCGGGTCGGGGTTCCATTGCGGGGTGTAGTCCGCATACTTCGTGCGGTCCACCTCCACGCCCTCCATGTCCCACTGCGCCTGCGCCGTGACGGCGGCAGTAAAGGCGAGCAGCAGGAGTGCGATGGTTCTGATTGTGGGTAGTTTCATCATAATAAATGTACGAAAAGCTGCTAACACCTTGTGCATCGGTGTTAGCAGTGGCAAAGTTAGTGTCTAATTGTCGCCCCTCCCCGTTTTAACTCACACTTTTTATAGTATTGCAACGAATTACGACTTTTTGTAAAGATACGCTACGCAAGGATGAAGGATTCGGAGTTTGGGTCAGTGCTGAAAGAACTTCTTCCAGTCGTCCTTGCTGCGCGGGCGGGAGAAGTCGTCCTGCGTCAGGGCGAGATCGTCCTTGCGGCCTTTCTTGCCGAAGCCGTTCTTACCGGCGGCCTTGTTCTTTTTTTCCCAGTTCTTTGTGGCGGGCGCGCCGGGCTTGGGTCCGTAGGGCTTGCTCTTACCGAAAGGCTTGCCGCCGGTGTCGGCCTTGCGGTCGGCGCGGTCGGCGCGGTGCGGACGGTCCTCGCGGTCGGCGTCGTCGACCACGACCTGGCGGTCGCCCACGCGGGCGCGGCGCATCTTGCGCAGCACGAGGTCGGCGGCGTCCTCGGGCACCTCGAAGAAACTGTAGCTGGGCGTCAGGTCGATGCGCCCGATGGGGATGTGGGCACCGGTGTACCGGTTGATGAGGTTGATAATCTCGCGGGCGTAGAAGTTGTCGCGCTTGCCCATGTTGATGAACAGGCGCTTGTAGCCCTCCTCGGCCTCGTGCTTGTCTCCCCGCTGGCGGGGCTGGGTCTTGCGGGCTTCCTTGTCGGCCTTTTTGCCGCGCGCGGGCTTCTCCTCGGGCTGCACGATTTCGGGGGCGGCGGCGTAGTAGGCCAGGAAACGCCCGAAGGCCTGGGTGACGATGCGCTTCACGAGGTCCTCGCGCGAGAGCCACTCCAGTTTGCGCATCACCTCGGGCATAAAGGGGGCTATCTCGGCCTCGTTCACTTCGGTGTGCTCCAGGCGGTCCATGGCGTTGTAGAGCTGCTTGGCGCATATCTCGCGCGCCTCGGGCAGAGTGCCGCGCTCGAAAGTCTTGCCGATGGTCTTCTCGATACGCTTCACCTTGGCTCGCTCGCGGGTGTGGATGATGCAGAGGCTGGTGCCCTGCTTGCCTGCGCGGCCTGTGCGCCCGGAGCGGTGGGTGTAGACCTCGATGTCGTCGGGCAGGCCGTAGTTGATGACGTGCGTCAGGTCGTCGACGTCGAGGCCGCGCGCCGCCACGTCGGTGGCCACGAGGAGCTGCGTGCGGTGCTGGCGGAACTTCTGCATGGTGATGTCGCGCTGCGGCTGCGACAGGTCGCCGTGCAGCGGTTCGGCGTTGTAGCCGTCGCGGATGAGGGCGTCGGCAATCTCGGCGGTCTCGGCGCGCGTGCGGCAGAAGACGATGGCGAAGATGCGGGGGTTATAGTCGGTCAGGCGCTTCAGGGCGGCGTATTTGTCGCGCGCCTGTACCATATAATATATATGTCGCACGTGCTCGGCGCCCTCGTTGCGCGAGCCGACCACGATTTCCTTGTAGTCGTGGAGGTAGCGCTTGGCCACCTTTTCGACCTCGCGCCCCATTGTGGCGGAGAAGAGCAGCGTGTTGTGGCCCTCGGGCAGGGCGGAGAGTATGGTGGCGATGTCCTCCTCGAAACCCATGCTGAGCATCTCGTCGGCCTCGTCGAGCACGACGTTGCGCACGGTTTCGAGTTTGGCCGTGCCGCGCCGCATGAGGTCCATCAGGCGTCCCGGGGTGGCCACGATGATCTGTGCGCTGCGGCCCAGTGCGCGTATCTGGCTGCTGATGCTTGAGCCGCCGTAGACGGGCACGATGTGGAGGGCGGGCAGGTAGCGGGCGAAGTCGCGCAGGTCGTCGGTGATTTGCAGACAGAGTTCGCGCGTGGGGCAGAGGATGACGCTCTGCAGGGTGCGCCCCTCGGTGTCGGTGTGTTGCAGCAGGGGCAGGCCGTAGGCGGCGGTCTTGCCCGTGCCGGTCTGCGCCAGGGCGATGAGGTCGCCAGCCTGGCCGAGCAGGTGGGGGATGACGGCCTCCTGCACGGGCATGGGGGCGGTGAAGCCCAGTTCCTCGACGGCGCGCAGCAGCTCGGGAGCTACGCCAAGTTCTTCAAATGTCATAGAAAAGCGGGGGTATAATCTTTTGGGGCGCAAAGGTACGCCAAAAAGCCCGCTCCTTGGTGGGAACGGGCTTGTTTTTCATCGCGCCCTTGACCTGCCGCACCTTTTCGCGGGCGGAAATGGAAACAGCGTGTGAAAAACTTTGGCAGGGAGGGGCAATACGGACAGCCCTCCCCCCAATACAGAAACGGCGGCGTAGAGCAATTGCCCACTACCGCCGCTAATAATGAATAAGAAAAAAGAGACTGTGACTGTTATGACGCGCTTCTATCGCATTATTTAAATTCTATAGTATGTGTAAACACTTTCATCTTCATCCATTATAGTGAATGACGACTTGGATAAGGAAATAACGATATAAACATATGTTCCTTCCTTTCTGGTGATAATAAGCAATCCGTTTTCGGGATTATAGCTGTATCGTCCGCTATTGGCATCCCACCACTCGCCTGTGCAACTCCATGTGAATGTGTTGTCAGACTTGAAAACGTAAGTATCCGTCCCACCGTAATAGTGATTAGTGCAAGACCACGACCCGACAATGGGATTGCCATCGTCGTCATCGTCCGAACACGATACGAAACCGATACTTACGAGTGCGATCATCATGATTGCGCAGATTGGGAAGAGGTTTTTCTTTTCCATAAAAAGTTATTGTTTAAAAGTCGTGCAATAGTGCCTTAACCCCTATTGGCAACACCGGCACATTTCTGAATATAAAAAAAGCGCAGGCTTGCCATACTCTCAGCAAGGTCTGCGACAACCTCAAATACCTGATGGAGAAGCCTACACTTATACAGTATATGCCTCAAAAGGTATCTGAATAGCTCTATCTTCTCGTTAGAGGTCGCAGTTCTGCTGAGAGTTTTGAGCAAAATATGTCTGAGTGCTATCGAAACACACCGCAAAAGTAGTGAAATTCTTTAGAAAGGTGCAGCCAAGGGCTGTAAAATCTGCGATATCTGCCCGGCGGGTGTATTTGATGCTTCTTATGTACCTCTTGTGGCTTGTGCCACGCCGCGCTTTCCGTCGAAACCCTCCTCCCGCGAGGGCTGGAAATCCCGTCGCTTGCCCGCAAATTCTCCCGCGAGACCGCGAAAAAAGTTCTTGATGCGGGCTAATTCTCCAAATTAAGCCTAAGTTTCTACAAACTAAGCCTAAGTTTGGCGAAATCAAGCCTAAGTTTGTACAAATTAAGCCTTAATTTGGAAAATTAGTCCGCAGGAAATGCTTTTTGTACGGGGGCTGTCGATTTTCTAAAGGCTTTACTTGCGCTTGCTGGCTTATCGGATGGTCGTCGGGACACCCAGAAAGGGAAGTTTACCCGTGTCGGCTCGGCAGGGCAGAAAAAGTAGCGCGTGTTTCCCGCTCTGCGCTCGCCTTGCTGTATCTTTGCCTCCGATATGTACGAAAAACTTAAGGACAAGCGCGTGTGCGTGTTGCTTTCAGGCGGCGTGGATAGCGGTGTCGTCACCCACCTGCTCTGCGAGGCTGGGCTGCGGCCTGACCTCTTTTACATCCGCATCGGTATGGACGATGGACAGTTCGCCTGTACCGCCGAGGAGGACATTGAACTCTGCCAGGCCACGGCGCGCCGCTACGGCCTGCCACTGGAGGTCGTCGACTTACAGCAGGAATACTGGGAAAACGTTGTGGCCTACACCATCGACCGTGTGCGGCGTGGCCTGACGCCCAACCCCGACGTGATGTGCAACCGCCTCATTAAGTTCGGTGCCTTCGAGCGAAAGGCCGGGCGCGATTACGACTTCATTGCCACGGGCCACTACGCCACTATCATTGAGAATGGCCACGGCGCGCCCTCGCCCGAATACGCCATGGGGCGTTGGCTCGGCACTGCGGTCGATCCCGTCAAGGATCAGACGGATTTCCTTGCACAAATTGACACCGTGCAGCTCTCCAAACTCGTTCTGCCGCTGGGCCGACTGCCCAAAGACGAGGTGCGACGCATCGCACTCGAGGCCAAGTTGCCATCCGCCCGGCGCAAGGACAGCCAGGGCATCTGTTTCCTCGGCAAAATCAACTACAACGACTTTGTGCGCCGTTTTCTCGGCGAGCGCGAGGGCGACGTCGTGGAGATAGAAACAGGTAGACGCGTCGGCGCGCACAAGGGCTACTGGTTCCACACCATCGGACAGCGCAAGGGACTTGGCTTGGGTGGCGGTCCGTGGTTCGTGGTGAGGAAGGATATTGAAAGCAACACGCTCTACGTCTCGCGCGGTTACACCACGCCGCTTCAATACGGGCGCGAGTTCCGTCTGGCGGGCTTTCACTTCATCGGGGAAAACCCGTGGAAACACATTTCTTCGCCCGCAATCCCTGTTGCCTTCAAGATACGCCACACCGACCGCTTTGCGCAAGGTACACTGCGGTTCACCAGTGCAGACACCTGTCTTGTGGAGTCGGCGACCGACGTACAAGGCATCGCGCCTGGGCAGTTTGGCGTCATCTACGACCCCACCCGCACTGTCTGCATCGGCAGCGGCGAAATACAAGAGACGTAATACAATAGACAATAAACATTAAACAAGAAACGTTGGCCATGTCCCCTTTTTCGGAGCGCTGCCAACGTTTCTTGTTTAATGTTTATTGTCTATTGTTTCACTCGCCTTCGGGCGCCTGGTCTATGAGTTCGAGGAACTGGTCAAGGCGCGGGGTGATGATAATCTGGGTGCGGCGGTTACGCTGCTTGCCCACCTCGGTACTGTTGGTGGCTATGGGGTTATACTCGCCGCGTCCAGCTGCGCTCAGGCGGCTCGGATCCACGCCGTAGCGCGTCTGCAATTCTTGCACGACGCTGCTGGCACGCAGGCAAGAGAGATCCCAGTTGTTGCGGATGTTGGGGCGTGAAATTGGCACGTCGTCCGTGTTGCCCTCAACCAGCACATCATAATCGGCATAGTCGGTGATGATTTTGGCAATCTTGGAAAGCGTTTCGCCTGCGCGGTCACCGATTTCATACGAACCGCTCTTGTAGAGCATGTTGTCGGCCAAGGAAATGTAGACCACGCCCTTGAGTACCTGCACGTCCACTTCCTGCAATTCTTCGCGGGTAAGGGAACGGGTGAGGCGGTCGGTGAGCACCTGGTTGAGGGAGTCGCTTCGGTTCTTGGCGTCCACAAGCTGGTGGATGAAGCGGTTGGAAGCATTTATCTCGTCCACAAGTTTCGAGATGTTCACGCCGCTCTGGCTCACACTGTTGCTGTAGTTGGCCATCAGCGTGTTGTACTGTGCCTGAAGGTCGGCTACGCGCTGGCGCTCCTCGTCCAGGCGTTCCTCAAGGCTGTTGCCCTTGGTGCGCAGCGAGGCGATGGTCACCTGCGCATCGTTGTAGTCGGCCTGCAAGCCAGTGAGCTGCCCCTGGAGTTGGGCGTATTCGCCGCGCAGCCCAGCGTGGCGTGTGCGCAGACTGTCATATTGGCCTTGCAGAGCCGTGAACTGTTTTTTGCTCACGCAGCTGGTTGTGAGCAACGCCGTCAGCAGGGCGGCGCAAAGCAGGATGCGGTTTTTCATAACAAGATGAATAAGGGTGATGTTTGCGATTGTGACGGCAAAAATAGCGCGGAGTTTAATCGCGGCCAAATGTTTTAAGGAGATTTAGGATTATTGTCTTATCTTCGCGCCGCATTTGCAGGAGTAGCATGGCTACAGCCTGGAGCATCACGGTGTCGGCACGCACGGAAAAGAAGTACCAATCAGCTTTCGCCCACGACGCACGCACCGCATGCCTTACATCCTCCCCTTAAACCCCTTGTCACCGAAACACTATGACCGCAGAGTTAATCCGATGGGTACTCGAAAACCTGAACTACTGGGTTGTGACGCTCTTCATGGCCATTGAAAGCTCGTTCATTCCGTTCCCCTCCGAGGTGGTGGTGCCGCCAGCCGCGTGGAAGTCCATGGCCGATGGCTCGCTCAACATCTTTCTCGTCGTCGTGGCCGCTACGGTCGGGGCCGATGTGGGCGCGCTGGTCAACTACTACCTGGCACGCTATCTGGGTCGCCCCGTGGTCTATCGCTTCGCCGACAGCCGCCTGGGCCACCTCTGTTTGCTCGACCGCGAAAAGGTTGAAAATGCCGAGGAATACTTCCGCCGCCACGGCGCGGCCAGCACATTCTTCGGCAGGCTTGTACCAGCCGTTCGCCAGCTCATTTCCATCCCAGCCGGACTGGCTCGGATGCCGATTGGGCGCTTTTTGGTGTTCACCACATTGGGTGCCGCCTTTTGGAACACCATTCTGGCCGCCATCGGCTACGCCATATACCGACTCACACCCCTCAAAACGACGGACGAAGTGTATCGCCTCGCAACGGAATACAGCCACGAAATAGGTTACGCCATTATAGCCGTGGTTGTCGTGGTCGCAGTCGTGTTGTTGCTCAAGGCACGAAAGCGAGGGTAGCTACCAGCCCCGTTCTCCCCTTATATAAATACGGTATAGCCCTCCTGCCGGAAATAGCAGGAGGGCACTTTTTGTGTCCTTTAAGAACATAAGAAAGAGGTCTAATGGACAAAATGGAGACCTAAAAAGAGAATCCAGCAAACTTCCCTAAACAAAAAAGCCCGCGCAATCATCTTTGGGAGATTGCACGGGCTTGTTCTTATTTTTTTGACTCTACGATAAGAGCACTATAGCGTAGGGACTACACCTTGATTTCAACGTCTACGCCGCAAGGAAGTTCGAGCTTCATCAGGGCGTCAACGGTCTTGGTGGTGCTGCTGTAGATGTCGATGAGGCGCTTGTAGGTGGAGAGCTGGAACTGTTCGCGGCTCTTCTTGTTCACGAAGGTGGAGCGGTTGACTGTGAAGATGCGCTTGCGGGTGGGAAGGGGGATGGGGCCGCTCACAACGGCACCGGTGGCCTTGACGTTCTTCACGATTTTCTCTGCGCTCTTCTCTACGAGCGTGTGGTCGTAGCTCTTGAGCTTGATGCGAATCTTTTGACTCATTACAATAAAAGGTTTAAGTGGTTAAATGAGGTTTAAGAGGTTTAAGGCTATGCGCATACCGTCTGTCTCAATCGGCTGGCGGGACGCACTGGTCTTACGCTCTTAAACTTTCCCTCCCACCGCAGGCTAAGAGTCATTTGTTAGCCTGCGGCGGGGTGGGGATTGTTTGTTTTTTACTTAATAAGGTCTACACGTCCCTTTACCTCTTCGAGCACTTCGCGTGCGATGTTGGAGGAGAGGGGTGCGTGGTGGTCGTAGGTCATGGAGCTGGTGGCACGTCCGCTGGTGATGGTGCGCAGGGCGGTGACGTAGCCGAACATTTCGGCCAGGGGCACCATTGCCTTTACGAGGCGGCTGCCGCTGCGGGTGCTTTCCATTCCCTCGACCTGGCCACGGCGCTTGTTGAGGTCGCCAATGACGTCGCCCATACTTTCCTCGGGGGTGTCGACTTCGAGCTTCATAATGGGCTCAAGCAGCACGGGGCCGGCCTTGGCGCAAGCGTTGCGGTAGGCGTTGAGGGCTGCGACCTCGAACGAAAGCTGGTCTGAGTCTACGGGGTGGAACGAGCCATCGAGGAGTTCTACCTTGAGGCTGTCGAGGGGGTAGCCGCCGAGCACGCCGTTCTTCATGGCGTTCTCGAAGCCCTTCTGCACGCTGGGAATGAACTCCTTGGGGATGTTACCGCCGGTGACGGAGTTGATGAACTGCAGGCCGCCCTCCTTGAAGTCTTCGTCGACGGGGCCGACGTTGACGATGATGTCGGCGAACTTGCCTCGACCACCGGTCTGCTTCTTGTAGACCTCGCGGAGGTTGACAGTCTCGGTGATGGCTTCCTTGTAGTTCACCTGAGGCTTGCCCTGGTTGCACTCCACCTTGAACTCGCGCTTGAGGCGGTCGATGATGATGTCGAGGTGAAGCTCGCCCATACCGCTGATGATGGTCTGGCCGCTCTGCTCGTCGGTGTGTACGGTGAAGGTGGGATCTTCTTCGGCGAGCTTGGCGAGACCTGTGGACAGTTTGTCGAGGTCTTTCTGCGTCTTGGGCTCGACGGCGATACCGATAACGGGATCGGGGAAGTCCATGTTCTCCAGCACGATGGGTGCGTCCTCGCTGCTGAGGGTGTCGCCGGTGCGGATGTCCTTGAAGCCTACGCCTGCGCCGATGTCACCGGCCTCGATGACGTCGACGGGATTCTGGTGGTTGGAGTGCATCTGGAAGAGGCGGCTGATGCGCTCTTTCTTGCCGCTGCGGACGTTGTAGATGTAGCTACCGGCCTCAATCTTACCGCTGTAGACGCGGAAGAAGGTGAGGCGGCCCACATAGGGGTCGGTGGCTATCTTGAAGGCCAGGGCGCTGGTCTTCTCGTCTACGCTGGGCTTGCGGTCCTCCTCTTCGCCGGTGTCGGGGTTGGTGCCGACGATGTTGGGCGTGTCGAGGGGGCTGGGCAGGAACATGCAGACGTAGTCGAGCAGGGTCTGCACGCCTTTGTTCTTGAACGAGGAGCCGCAGGTCATGGGCGTAACGTCCATGGCGAGCGTGCCCTTGCGGATGGCGGCGATGATTTCCTCCTCGGTGATGCTGTCGGGATCCTCGAAGAACTTCTCCATGAGGCTCTCGTCGCACTCGGCGGCGGTCTCAATCATCTTGCCGCGCCACTCCTCGGCTTCGTCCTTGAGTTCGGCGGGAATTTCCTCAACGTCGTAGTCGGCGCCCATGGTCTCGTCGTGCCACAGGATGGCCTTCATCTTGATGAGGTCGATGATGCCCTTGAAGTTCTCCTCGGCGCCGATGGGGATGGCCACGACGCAGGGATTTGCGCCGAGCACGGCCTTCATCTGGCGCACAACCTCGTAGTAGTCGGCACCGCTGCGGTCCATCTTGTTGACGTAGGCGAGGCGGGGCACGTTGTACTTGTCGGCCTGGCGCCACACGGTCTCGGACTGGGGCTGCACGCCGCCCACTGCGCAGTAGGTGGCCACGGCGCCGTCGAGCACGCGGAGCGAGCGTTCCACCTCGGCGGTGAAATCGACGTGTCCCGGGGTGTCAATGAGGTTGAGCTTGTAGGTCTTGTCGTTCCAGTTCCACTGGCAGGTGGTGGCGGCGGAGGTGATGGTGATGCCGCGCTCCTGCTCCTGCG
>JAGBKI010000033.1 GCA_017933995.1 Bacteroidaceae bacterium
CCCTCGGTGGATGCCTTTTCTTATGACCTCGGAAGAGCCGCATTTTGGGCAGTTTTTTTATTCATAGGCTTTAAATGCCCCAAAGGTACGATAAACACTGGCATTCCGAGACGTTTTAGGTCTCCATTTGAATATTAGGCCAAATTTGGTTCAAAAATTATAAAAGCTACGCCCAGACGAACAGACGTCTGCACAGTTAAATTCGGCAAGCAATCCTTCTTATTTTTTTGATTCAATTTTTCTATAATGTTGAGCGAAGCGCACCTTAGAACCAAAGCAAGGGAACTCCCGTAACCTATGTTACATACTCTATTACGATGTCAGCGCCTGCACCAGCGCGTCAAGTTCTGCCTGGCTCATACCGTGGGCGAGCAGGTAGCGCGAGAAGGCGGCGGCGTAGTCTACGCTGGGCAGCTGGGCTTCGTCGTCCACGCCGGCATAGTGCTTCAGGCACATGTTCAGGCGCAGCGTGACGAGGGCATTGCAAACGGCGGGGTCTTTCGCGGGGGTGATGAAGAAGTAGTTCTCGTAGGTCTTCAGATAGTCGGAGACCATCTCTTCGTAGGTCGCGCCGCACAGCCCTTCAAGCAGGGCGCAGACGTAGCCCGTGCGGTCCTTTCCCTCCAGGCAGTGCACGACGTAGGGCGCGGGGTGCGAGGGGAGTTCTTTCAGGGCTGCAATGAGGCGGTTGTTGAAGTCGGCAGCCGTGGGGTCGGCCTTCAGCGGGCAGAGGATGACGTCGCCGCTCTCCCACAGCGTGCGGCTGTAGGCGGGCATGTCGTAGCCCAGTATCATCTCCTCCGTGTCGGCGAGGTTAAGCACGGTCTTCACCTGCTCGCGCTCCAGGTAGGCCGAGACGTAGGCGGCGCGGCTGATTTCGTTGTTGAAGGGCGACGAGGTGCGGTGGAGCCTGCCAATGGCAAGCCTGCCGGCACTTACGGCGCGGGCGTTGGCAAAGGCTTCGTCGGAGGGGTAGTCGCTGCGCTCGAACGTGTACTTCATGCTCAAGGCCTGCTGCACGTCGAGTTTGCCGCCCTTTTCCTTGAGCTTGACCACGATGGGCGTGCCCTCCAGCCCCATGAGTTCTTCGGGCAAGCCGACGTTGTTGGCGGTGAAGCAGATGGAGGGATAACTGGGATAGGCCACGAAGAGGTAATCGCCCGTGGGCGAGTAGTAGCCGTCGTAGTAGGGGGCTGTGATTTCCTTGCCCGCAAGGGTGATGGTGAGGACGTCGCCGAGCGTGAAGCCGGCCTTTGTCATATCCTCGGCGGTCATACTGACCATCGCCCCGCCGAACTCGTTGTAGGAAACGATTGTGCCTTCAAGCGTCGGCACGTCTGAGGTCTTGCCTTGGTCATCGTCAGAGCAGGAAATGAGGAGTGAAGAATGAAGGATGAAGAATGCCGCGCCGCAGATTGTCAGGGCGACGGCGAACGCCCGTTTTAGTGAGTTTTTCACAGTGGGTTTATCAGTTGGTTGGGTTTGCTTTTGCGACAACGGAAACCGCCGGGACATTAGGGGGAAATTCGACGGCGGAAAAGGTTGGGTGGGGAGAAAGGAGTTAGTTTACCCGTTGGCGGAATTACCAAAATTTGTTCAATTTTGATATAAATTTTGATAAATTTCTGCGCGAAGCGCATAAAAGTAGTCGCCTACGGCGAGAAATTTTAGAAAATTTAATTCAAAATTATTCAAAATCCGCGTTTTAGGACCAATTCCGCCAACGTGTTTAGTATACCTGTTGCAGTTGGGCGGCAGCCCGCCTGTGCCATTGTATGCTCATACGGTAACGGCTTCCCGATTGGGATGAAACACTTCGTCGTTGGTCTGATAATCGCCAGCCTCAAAAGCAGCCTCAGCCTCATCGAGCATATCGTCGATTTCTTTCGTCGTATAAGGACGGAGTTGTTCGTCTCTTTCCGATTGTGCATAAGCGATAAGCCGTTCTCCCACCCATTGCATATTACTTGGCGAGAGCGTGCCGTAAAGATAACTAAGTAGTCCTTCAAGGGTTGCTGTACTCATATAGTAACTCTTTTTTTATTGTAATTTGCTTGCAAAAATACAATGTTTCTGCGAATAACCGTCTCTGTTACTGCATTTTCAGCAGAAGGTAGATACATATTCTCTTGTGTGCCAATACAAAACCTCTCGCAGGGGGCGAAGCACTGCGAGAGGTTTTTATGCGTTGCTATACTTCCTTAATATCCGGGGTTCTGCCGCACGTTAGGATTACTGCGTAGCTCGGAGGCAGGGATGGGCAGGAGGAGCTCGTGATCTTTGCAACCAGTGAGGGCTTGCGCTTGACCGAGACGCTTCAGCGCGGCCCATACGCCAATTTGCTGTCCAGCGGGACCTAACCATTCTCTTGCGAGCGAAGAGGCATCTTCGCTACCTTCGGCTTCCAAGGCGAGGAGGCGAGTATTGTAATCAACAAAGACAGGTATTTCGGGCTGACGCAAGCGTTCGAGGTAGAGCGGGAGGTGGCGGTCGTCTACTCGGTTGTCATAGAAAGCGAAAACGCCATCGGTATTCTGCCATAACGAACGGTCGCCCAGTGTGAGACCGATTTCACCAAGAAGCAATTTCGCGGCATCGTAGTCAAGGTAGAAGGATTGAGGTATGCCTGCAAAATTGCGACCGAAGTTGCCGCCCATAATGTTTACAGAATAGGAAGTCTCATCCAAGCAACGGCGCATAACTTCCTCCGTCGAGAGTTGTTCCGCACTGACGTTGTCTGTGCTGGGAGCATCGGTTGTGTATGGAATGTTCCCCCACAGTACTGCCAGCTGGTAATAGGTATAGGCGCGAAGTGCCAGCAGGCGACCGAGGTAAACGGATTGTTGTGTCTGGTCAAGTGCACCGCGCTGGATAGCTTCTATACCTTGATTGAGATGAACGATGAGCGAGTAACCGTCTTCCCAAGTCTTGCGGATATAACTGTCGCTGGGATTGCTGAGGTTCACACCGTATGCCGCACCGTCCACGCGACCGAGGCGCACAGCTTCAAGCGTGAGTTAGTCAGTAGCGAAGAGCGTGGCGAGGTAGTATATGCCGTTGACGTAGGCATCTACGTTCTGACCGTTGAACCACGTTTCCTCTACGGGCTTGTTGCCGGGGAGAACGTCTTCGTCTGCCTCCTTGTCATTCTCGTCAATCACGCCGTCGCCGTTGAAGTCGATGTACTTGGAGAAGTCTTGTACTTGCAGCGTCGACCCGCGCTCAGCGTAGAAGGCCTTCATCTTCTCAATGACGTCGGAGGGATGCGCCTCGGCCTGGCCGCGCTGAATGGCTTCGCGGGTTGCAGTATTGAGGATGCGTCCGCTCTCGGCAAACTCCGTGGCGAAGGCGGAGAGCAGTTCGGTGAACTCCGCGTCGCTGTGCTCATGAAGTAGGATGGTGGAGATGGCAAGGAGGATGTCGGCTTCGCGGTTGTTATCGGCAATAGAGATGTTCTCCGGCGCAGCGAGTTCGCCGTCGATGGCGAAAACGCGGAGCAGTTCGCGCCCCGCCTGCGCCTTGGAATTGGCGAATGACTGTCCCTCGGCAACAAGGCGCAGTGTGCGGCCTCGCGTGAGGTGTGTCAGCAGGTTGACGTTCATCGTGGAGCGTCCGCTCACGTCGGCCACGGCGCGCAGCGTAATGGGAGCGGCGGAAAGTTCGCCGCGCACTTCATTGTAGTAGTTAGGTGTGTCAGCAGGTTGACGTTCATCGTGGAGCGTCCGCTCACGTCGGCCACGGCGCGCAGCGTAATGGGAGCGGCGGAAAGTTCGCCGCGCACTTCATTGTAGTAAAAACCACTTACGGCGAGTTCGGCGTAGGGACTGACGAGTTCCATCGCCGCCGTGAGCGAGAACGCGCCCAATGCGCCCTCCGTCTGCGTGCGGAACGTCTTACCCGTCTGCGAGAAGTCTGCCGTCAGTTCGCTCAGCGTCACTTCCGAACCCTGCACAAACGGTCCTTTCTCTACGCGGCCCGACAGCTGCTGTACCTTCGTCGTCTTATCGCCGCCTTTTCCTTCTTCGCTGTCCGACCCGCACGCCGCAAACATCAGCGCGCAGAGCAATAATAGAATGGTTGATAGTCTTGCTTTCATTGTAGTGATTGTTTATAGATTTTTCGTGTATTTATTTCGGCATCACGGCACTTACGTCGATGGGCCAGAGCATCAGCGGGGCGTGTTGCTCCACGAAATTGTTGGAACCGTTGAAGCCTTGGATGAGGTTTTTCACCACCTCTGCCTCGCTCACGGGCGGCAGGGCGTGGTTTTCCACGAGGTGGACGTGGTAATAGAGGAAATGGTCGAGGGAGACGGGCAAGTCGCTCGCCGTGCGGATGGGGACGGTCTTGTCCACGATGGGCTTAGCACGGGAGAGAGCGATGTTCTGCTCCAGCTCGGTGCGATAGTTCTTGAGGATGTGGATGTTCGGTATCCAGTATTGCTTCTTTCCAGAGATGTTGACGCTGACAGCCTTGCCCGCCCGCACGGTCACAGTGATGTCTACCTTATAGGTCTCGCGCAGGTAGTTACTGCCCGTAGCATTCGGATATTGCGTGTTGTTGCATGTATAGTGGACCACGCCGTCCACTACGGTGCGCCCGTTGATGGTCTTGTAAGGGAAGGTAATCTTGCTGTTGCGTCCCCACGAGTCGTAGGTCAGCGTGCCTTGGTGCGCCCCGTCGGGTTGCTCCATAAGGGCGCGGGCGTTGCGGACGTACTCCGGCAACTTCGCGCCGGGCTGGAAGAGTGCGCCCAGTCCGCCTACGGCATCGCCGGCTTTCTCAACCTCAAAATAGCGTTCCAGCAGTCGTGCTGTCTCATCGTGGCGGTGCTGCGTGAACTCTTCGTACTCGGGCTCTTTATGGAAAACTTCCCAATAGTGAAGCCTATCCCATGTGTTTGTGATTTCATTGAACAAAGCGCGAAGAGCCCTGTTTACCTTAGCGTCGTTCACAATGTCGTCACCCGTTTCATACTTGAGGGATTTATAGTCAATTCCGTGGTGTTCTAACGCCCTGTGCGCTTCCTCAAGTGTCATCCCGCCGCTCTCCGCTTGCGTGCTGCCAGCTTCTGCACTTTGCATGCCAAATCTGTATGGTGGGAAGTTGCTAATGATGTCCTTGTCGGAGAAGTACTTCCGCAGCCACTGGTATTCGGGGCTTTCGTCTACCGCCAGCGGGCGGATCTCTGCCGTTTCGTAGGTTTTCAAGGCGCGATAGATGTTTGACCTTTCCCAGCCCTCGTCTACAATGCGCTGAAACTCGTCGCGCGCGGCCTGCAAGCGTGCCTGCTCTTCCCGTTCTTGCTGTTCCGCAGCCCGTCGCGCCTGTTCCGCCAGCACGATGTCCTGCTGCCAGCGTTCGTAGTATCGCTGCCACACCTCAGCTTGCTTCTTTGAGAGTTTCACCTCGTCGCCGGGCGTATAGGGGAACACCTGCTTGAGGATATCGAGCATCTCAAGCGAGCCAAAGCGCTTCATCGTCTCATACTTCTGCCAGTGATATTTGGGGTAAGTTGTCGTGAGGTCGGTCTCCAAGCCGTAGAACGTCACGAATGCCATCAAGGTATCGGGGTCGGGATGGCGGAAGTCTTGCTTCTGCGCCGAGGCAGGAAGCATAGAGAAGAGTGCAAGTGCGAGAAGCGCGACAGATAGTTTCGCTTTCATATATATTATATGTGTCCGTATAAACGCAAAAATGCGCAGACTGTCTCTACGCATCTACAGGCTCACCACAAGCCCAAGCCAAATATAGAGATTATCTGCGCATTGTTTGTGCACAGACTCCCTTAATGGCTTTATGGTTGGCTCAAATAGTTTCTTCGAGGTGGTGATTCGTAGGTGCTAAGAGCCTGCTTCCTTATGGGAAGACGTTGGCAAAAGTATGAATAATCCCGCAAAGCGCAAAGGCTCTGCGGGAGATTTGTGATTTCCTTACGCGTTGGCGGAATTAGACCTATAACGCGCATTTTGAATAATTTTGAATTTAATTTTGTAAAATTTTCGCCGTAGGCGACTATTTTTTATGCGCTTTGCGCAGTAACCGAGTTCTACTCGCTTCGCTCGTCGAAGAAATTTATCAAAATTGTTATCAAAATTGAACAAATTTGGTAATTCCGCCAACGGGTTTCTTTCTATGACTCATTGCTTGCACTCCTCAATAAAGGCGCGAAAGAAGGGAAGCGCAGTGTCGTAGGGCATAAACCGGGCGGCGTTTGCATTGTTCACGCCCTTGCCGAGGTGCTTCGCGACGGCGGCCTCGGGGTGGAACTGGAGGCCGATGGCGCAACGTTTGTCCGTGCGCTCCACAGCTTCTGTCATTTCTACGCCGGAGACGCTGGTCGTGCCGACGACGCGCAGCGGAGTGCCTTCGGTGCTGAGAATGGATTGGTGGTGCCAAGAGGGGCAGGCGGTGAGTTTGGTCGTGCCGAAGAAGCGGGCGGGAAGAGAACCGTCGGTGAGCGTGACGTCGTGGGGCGCATAGTCGCGGTAGGTCTCGCCCCCGGTCTTCTCGCAACGGTGCTCGTAGTTATAAGGCAGGTCGTGGGAGGCGAACCATGTGGGGATGTCCTGTATCATCGTGGCCCCGCTCACCACACCGAGCATCTGCGCACCGCGACACAGCCCGAGGACGGGGATGTTGCGGTCGAGGCAGTAGGCCATCGTGAGGTAGTCCGACACGTCGCGGGCTGGGTTGAAGTCGATCTCGTTCTCCACGTGGTGCCAGTCCTGCGGCGTGGCGTAGAGCGTGGAAGAGATGTCCTCGCCGCCCGTGAAGACGACGCCTTGTACACTCGCCATCACTTCGGCCACATTAGAATCTTCGTAGCCTTTAGCGCGAATCGTCGCGCCGGTGGTTTCGGACAGATAGCCGACGCCCGCGCTGTCGAGGCAACTTCCCGTCACTCGCTCGCCGTCATAGATAAGGTAGGACGCTTTCACCTGCGGCAGCACCACGACCTCCACACCGGCGGCGCGGAACGCCTCCACGACGTTTGTGCAGAACTCATTGTCGGTGTCGGCACGCCAGGCGATGGCAATCTTCACGTCGTGGGTAGCCGCCTCCGTGCAATCTCTTGGATGGAGGAGGTGCGCCAACCCCCAAACACCGCAGAGGATGGCGATGAAGGCAATGACTTTCATCGCTCCCGCGCTTAGTCTTTTTTTCGCCATACTATTCCAGCGGTATTTCGGGGTGCTGCACGGCGAGGGGTAGGCTGTCCTGCGAGAGGTAGAACATATAGAGGACGACGGGTTTGTTGCCCCGGTTCTCGCCGTGGTGGATGGTGCCTACCATCTCGACGACGGCTTCGCCCTCGTGTACCACCTTCTCCTTGCCGTCCTGGCCGATGATGGTCAGTTCGCCTTGCACCAAGACGCCGTAGTTCATCACGGGATGGTGGTGCCAGCCCAGTTTCTGCCCGGCGGGGAACTCGTAGCGAACGGCCACCAGTTCAGGGCGGCCTTCGAGGTAGTCGGGCAGTTCCACGCCGTCCCAACTCTGCGAAGTGCGTATCAGTTCCTCGCTCTTCACCGCTGCGGCGGTGTCTTCGTTTTGCGCGCCCTTGCTGTCGCAGGAAATGAAGAATGACTGGCCGATGATGATGGCGGCGAGCAGCCAAAGGTTTTTCGTTTTCATTGTGGGTTTGTGGGTTATTCAGTTTATGTGTACCCGTTGGCGGAATTACCAGAATTTGTTCAATTTTGATATAAATTTTGATGAATTTCTTCGACGAGCGAAGCGAGTAGAACTCGGTTACTGCGCGAAGCGCATAAAGAGTTGTCGCCTACGGCGAGAAATTTTACAAAATTAAATTCAAAATTATTCAAAATCCGCATTATTGGGCTAATTCCGCCAACGCTTTATATGTGTTTACTTCCAGCGATAAACGTCAGCCGTTTGGACTCTTCTTTGCGGGAGGTTCCCTGGAAGGATAAAGAACGTTGGCATGTGGAAGCCCGAAACCTCATACGGTCTATTTGGACTGTACTTGGTACAGGCTGCTGGCGCATTAAGCACTGGTTGGCGGGTTGTTAGAAGGCTGTGCGGTGCGCTTAGTCGGTGTCGTACCAGAAGTTGCGGGTGGGGGCGGGTTCGTCGTCATCGTCGCCGACGTTGATGGCGGTGCCCTGCTTGTAGTCGCTCACGCTGTGGCCGCCGTCAAGCATCAGGGGCGGGCCGGTGAAAAGGACGGGGCGGAGCAGGGGCTTGGTGTATGCCTTGCCGGGCGGCTTGGTGTATGCCTTCTTCATCGGTTCAGGGGATGACTTTTGTGGACGGGGCGCGGTAGAGGGAGTTCTTGCCGATGTTGATGCGGACATCGTGCTGGTAGCCCTGCTGGGGCGTGGCGGCGAAGGGGATGTAGGCCGTGCCGCTGAAGACGTCGCTGCCGTCTTTCGTGAGGGTGCAGTCGAGTTCGAGGTAGGTCTGCGTGGTGGCGGATGCGATGGCGGTCTTGCCGTCCCAGGCCGTGAGCGTCTGCGGGATGAGGAAGAGGTAGGGCGCGTCGGAGGCGTCGAGGGCTTCGTAGTCGGTGGTGCCGAGCGTCTTGGCCTCGCCGTCGTAGAGTATGTAGGACTGACGCTGGCTGCCCAGCGTCCACGACGCGGAGTTGAAGTAGTAGTCGCCGTTCTTGATGACGTTGCAGAGCCTTACGCCCGTGACGCTGAGCGTGTAGTCGGCAAGGTTCGTGGCTTTCTTCACATAGAAGCGCAGGGCGGTGCAGGCGTGGTCGAAGGCGAAGTGGATGGTGGCTCCCGTGGCGGCAAGGGTGGTGTTCTTCGTCGTGGCCACAAGCAGGTCTTTCTGCTCTGAGGGGTAGTCGCTGACGGTGAACTGGATGTAAGGGTCGCCGCCGTTCTTTTGGAACGTGTCGTCGGTGATTTTCGTGTCGTCCTTTTTATAGGTGTAGGCGTACCAGTCGATGGTAGCATAGAAGTTGGGCCACGAGCCGTCATGACACTCCCACTGTCCGTCGGCGGTCTTCTCCGCCGAAACGCCGCCCGTTTCCAGATTGTCGCCCTCTTCGTAGAGATAGTCAATGTAGAACTTCGAGAGCGTGGGCGTGGTAATGATGGGTGCGCGGCGGGGTGCGTGGGAGGGTGCGTCGGGGTTTATCAGCGGGTTCTCCGTCACGGTGATGTTGAGGGGGTATTTTGTTTCCTCGGGCTTCGGGTCGTCGGGTATGATGTCGTCGTTGTCCGAGCCGCAGGCGGCAAAGGTTGCCGCGATGAGGGCAAACAGGAATGGTCTTATGTATTTCATACTGTTTGTTTTTTGGAACACGAATGGCCACGAATATCCACGAATGTTCACGAATAATATTTATGACAATTCTTGCCTTGCAAGCGCTTCGCGATTACGTGGTCATTTGTGGCAATTCGTGTTATAAAGTTCTCGTGAAGGTGAAGACGCGCTGCGAGGCGGCGTGGTAGTACTTGAGGGTGTAGCGTTCGTTCTCCGCGCGTCCGTAGACGGTCAGGAAGTTGAACAGCAGGATGGGGGCATTGAACTCAGCCACGCCCCTGCACTCGTCGCCGACAAAGGCTGCCAAGAGGTCGCCCGCGCCGGGGATGACGTCGATGGGGGCGAGGTCGGTGGGGTCGAGCGTGTGTGTCTCTGCCACGGGGAACTTGTCGCATCCGAGCGTGAACTGCGGCACGATGGCGTCGTCGAGGCCGTAGACTTCACCCATGTCGTAGCGCATCTGCACGGTGCGGGTGAAGGTCTGCTTCAGCCGAGCGCAGTAGTAGCGCAGGGTGACGGTGACGACGTTCTGGTCGGCTTCGTTGCCGTAGGCTTTCAGCAGGAAGGTGCCTCGGTCGGCATCGGCCTCCGCGCCTTCGGCCTGCGAGACGGCGGGGGAAGTGAGGCCGCGCATCTCGCCGCCGACGAAGAAGGCCAGCAGGTCATCGTCCGTGACGTAAGGCTTCAGCGCGTCTTCGAGCTGCACGATAATGATGGCCCAGTTCTCGTAGAGTGCGGGGTTGGGTTCCTGCCAGTCAGGGCGTTCGTCGTTGCCGCTGAAGTCCACTTGCCACGTCGGGGCTTCGGTGACGGTCTCGACGGTGTAGGCAGATTCCGTTTTGTCGTTGTTGTCGTCATCGCTGCTGCAAGCACCCAGTGTGAGGCTTGCCAGCAGGACGGCGGCCTGGAAAAAGAATTTATGTTTCATCTTACTATTCTTTATTTTGTTTGATTTGTAGAGATTTGTAAGATTTCTCGCCGTAGGCGACTAATAAATTGAGTTCTACTCGCTTCGCTCGTCGAAGAAATCTCACAAATCTTTTCAAATCTTACAAATCTTTCATTTTACTTTATTACCACTTTCTTTCCGTTGAAGATGTAGACGCCGGGGATGGTGGGGCGTTGGTGGAGGAGTATGCCGCCGACGGTGTACCACTTGCCGTCCGCCGCACGATCGGTCTGCAAGAAACTGATGGCTGTGGGCTGGTCGGGGCTGCCGATGACGGCGTTGGGGGCGTAGGACATCTGATTGTCTGCAGTGGTGGCGACGAGTTCGCCGTCGCGCTCGATGGCGAACCAGATGTCGGCTTGGGCTTCGGCGGAGAGGGTGAGGTAGAAGAGACTGGCCTCGCCGGATTGCCCGGAATTTCCGGAGAGTCCGGGTTGTCTGGGCTCAACTGCCAGCGGGGCTTCGCCGAGCTGTTCGCCGTTGGAGAAGGCGAGGAGGCGGTCGCCGGGTTCAACGTCGAAGCCCTCGACGGTGGCGGTGACGGTCATGGTGGTGAGGCGGGCGGGGGCGGCGGTGCGCACCGTAGCGTTCGACCACTCGTCGATGAACGTGCTGGTGGGGTCGTAGTAGGGATAGGTGAACTCGGTCTCGGTGTCGGCCTTGCGCAGGAGCATATAGCCCTCGCCGGGCTTCATATACTCCAGACTGCCGCGCCAACGACCCACACCGCCCTGCACGGTGAAGTAGGCGAACTCGTCGTGGCTCTTGATGACGTCGCCGGGCTGTGCCTTATCGTAGTAGTCGGCCAGGGCGGTCTCAAGGGGCAGGTTGAGCATCGGGGTGTAGCCAATGCCGTTCCATCCCGGACGGAGGCTGATGGTGCGCATGTCGAGCTGCTTGATGATGTAGCCTGCGATGGGGAAGGTGACGGGTTCCTGCACCATAATGGCGTAGGCGTTCTTCTGCGAGAGGATGCGGACGCTCTCACTGCCCGATGCCAGCCAGTGGCCGCTGCGGTAGATGAGCGTGGCGTCGCTGTTCATGTCGGTCAGCACGTCGCCCTCTTTCCAAGGCAGTCCGTCGAGCAGGTTGCTGAGGTTGAAGAGTTTCTCGCTGGCCACGTTGAACGACACCCAGTTCCAGCCCTTGTGCAGGTCGAATGACTGCACGTACTCGTAGCCGCCGCGCAGCACGACGGGTTCGTCGCTGCCCAGCACGGCGTTGCTCTGGAACTTGATGGACGGCGAGGCATTGAGCACCATCTGTCGACCCGTGGTGTATTGCCACAGTTTGAAGTAGAGGTCGCGCCCGCTGGCCTGATTGTCGTAGACGGTGAGGTAAAGGTTGCTCTCACCCGTCAGCGCGGAGTAGCTGATGTTGGCGAAGCCGTGGCATACGCCGTCGCGTCCGAATACGCCCACGATGTCGCGCGTATCGGTGTCGATTTCGTCAAGCAGAACGACGCGGGCGGAGATGTTCATCGAATACTGCAACAGGTCGCTGCTGATTTCGTTCGCCCAGTCGGGCTTCTCGCCCACGACGGTGAGGCTGAGGTAGAGCGGTTCGGACACGCCATCCTCGTCGGTGAGGTAGATGATTTCGTCGTAGGAACCCACGTTGAGCGCCGGGTTCACCGTTCCCGTGAGTACTACGCGGTCCTGCGCGTCCACCACGTCGCTGTAGCTGTCAAGCGCGAGCCACTTGGGGCAGTTCTCGATGGTGTAGGTGTGCTTCGTGGCGCTCTGGTTGGTCACGGTGAAGGCGATTCCCTCACTCTGTCCGTAGTCCACGCTGCGCGTGACGCGGTTTTCGAGCCACGTCAGCGAACTGCTCGACACGTAGTAGCAGGCCGTGGCGGGCGAGGCCATTGCGTTGCCGTTCTTGTCCTCCACGTCGCGCAGGGTGACGTAGATGTTGCGGCGGTTGAGGCGCGAGGCGGATTCCTTGAGGTTCACCAGTACCTGGTTGTCCTTGCCCACGAAACTGAACGTGAGGTTGGTGAGGTTCTCGCTCGGCACGACGGGTGCCGCCGTGGTCTGCACGATGTGGGGCAGGATGACGTCGACGCTGTCCTTGAACAGGTAGTCGCGCACGGGGGTGGAAGTGGCCTCCTGCGTCACGGGGTCGAGCTGGTAGCGTATGTCGCCGTTGTTGTCGATGTAGAGTTTCTTGCTGTAGGGGTAGGCCACGAACTCGATGTCGTTGTCCTTCTGCCGCTCCTGGCGGTCGAAGCCGAGGTAGGTCATCAGGCCCGCCTCGTCGCCCACGGGGCTCTTTGTGGCGTAGCGCTTAATGAGCGTCAGCGGCAGCGCCTGCTGGAACATGCAGAGTTCGTCGACGTAGCCCGTCATACCGCCCTCGAAGCGAGCACCGAGGTCGTTAGTGCCGATGCTGACGGTGCCGATGCTTGAGGTGTTGGCACTTATGCCGATGCAGTAGGAGGTATATTCGCCGCAAGTGGCTGTCACGCTGGTTACACCGTCGCCGATGGTGATGTCCCCGCACGAAGTCTCGTAGTAGCCGGCACCGATGCCAGGCGCATAGCCGCCACCCGTTGCGGTGATGGTGCCGCCCGTGATGGTGATGTCGCCACAATTGGCTCGGCCACTGCCTCCTATGCCAGCCGAATATCCACCGCCTATGGCTGTGATGATACCACCCTTGATGAGGATGTTGCCACATGGGGAGGCGTAGCCTTGGGAGCCGGCACCGATGCCTGCACCATTCCCATTTGAGCTGGCGGTAAGCGAACCGCTACCTTGAATGGTAAGCGTCTTACCCTCTGGGATGTGGATGCCGGGATAAGAACCTAAGAATCCCTTCACAGTGTTTGTCCCTTTAAGAACGAGGGTGGCATCGCCAATGCAGGAGATGCCCGCCCACTGGCAGCTGTAGTTGTATGTACCGTTGATGGTTGCATCGCTGAGCGTCACGGTGGCTCCGTCGGCTACGGAAATCTTCACGTCTGCGCCAAGCGTGCCAGTGAGCGCGTCGCCGTCCTGCGCCTCGTAGTCGGCGGTGAGCGTCGAGAGATCAACGGTGTTCTTTACTGAGGCTGTTTGGTCTTCGTCAGCCCAAGAGCCGTTGCCCGTGAAGGTGTAGGAATCTTCGTGAATGCTACCCGTCACGATGGGTTGTACCACGTCCACCACGATGCCGCCGCCGATGAGCGGTGTGCCGCCGCTGATGCCGCCGAGCGCGTCGGTGGCGAAGGTGGCTTTCAGCACTTGGTCGACGTAGATGTTGGCCACGTTGCGCGAGCGGTTCACGGTCATGGCGAAGTGGTGCCACTGGTCGTCGGCGTAGCCCTCGCCCGCTGTCACGGTCGTACCGTTCGAGCGGTAGGTGAGTTCATTGTCTACGATGCCCAGCCAGAATTGGTTTTCCGCGCCGTCGAAGCCCGCCTTGCCGCTGCCGTTGCCGAGCAGGCCGCAGTCGCGGTCGCCGGTCTTGAACCAGAACATCAGCGTGTAGTCCTCGTCGGCAGAGCGGCTGAGGGCGTTCGCGTCGAGCTGGATGCCCTCGTCTTTCTTATCAAGGCGGAGTGACCAGCCTTGCGGCATCGCCCAGTTGGCATTGATGAGCCGCGCGTTAGCACCCTGCGTGTGGTCGAGGGCCACGTCGCCCACGCCTTCGTTCATCGGGTAGTAGCCCACGAGTCCCATCTCGTAGCCGGTCAGACGGCGGCTGCCGTAGGCGGTGCCCACCTGCGTGCCGTTCAGGGCACGATACCACAGGCGCGCCTCCATCATACGGCCCTCATAGTACTGGCTCTTCGAGCGGTCGGTCTCGTTGGTGCGACCGAAGATGAGCGGACCGGTGCCGTCGTAACGTACGCCGTACGTCGCATCGATTCCACCCCACGAGCCGATGGCCTTGCCACCGTTGTAGAGCGTCAGCATGTTGTTCTCCTGGTCAATGGTCAAGGCTACCTGCGTAAAGGCATTCTTGACGATGGGTTCGGTGGACTCGAAGAAGAGGTTGTTCACGTATGCCTTCAACTTGTAGTCGGACGTCAGCCAGAGCTGCAGTTTCTTGCCGTTCGTACCGTGGGAGAAGAGGGGCATGTCGCGTCCCGTAGCGTCGGGACGTATCATCAGGTCGACGGTGAAGCTCTTGCCGCTGAAGTTGCGCTGTGCCTCGGTCTCCACGCAGCCATTGCCGGTGAACTGCACGCTCACGGCCTCGGAAACGTTCGTGTTGTTCACCTCGCCCTTCACCTCGAAGTTGGTGATGGCACTGAGGTAGTTGTGCTCGATGTCCTCGGTGAAGTTGAAGATGATATTGTCGCCCAAGTTGAGTATGCCGTCCTTGGGTTCGGGCGTGCCGAAGAGCTGCGGACGGCGCGTGTCCTTCACGCCGCTGAGCACCTTCGACGAGGTGGTGAGGAAGGAGTTTCCGTCGCGGCAGTAGAGTACGGCGCGCAGGTCGTAGGCTTTCTCGATAACGGGGCCTTCGCCGTAGAACTGTGTCACGATGTTGCCGTTTTCGGGAATCAGTTCGCGCACGCCGCTGGCCTGGTTCATCAAGAGCGTGTCGGCGTAGAAGGAGCAGAGGTTGGTCCAGCCGTTGTCGCCGAGCTGCGTTTCCTTATACTGGAACTCGATGTGGTCAAAGTTCTTCTGGTGCCTGTTGAAGCCGTCGATGGTGATGGGCAGGAACCAGCCGCGCTTGTCATTGTATTGCGCGTTGGTGTTCATCACCCACTTGTCGCCAGGCGTGGAGATGTTCACGGGGCCAGCCTCGCGCAGGTAGTGTACGTCGAATGACACCTCGTCGTAGGCATGTTGCCAATCGTCGGGCGAGCAGAGGAAGAGTTTCAAACCTTCGTAGTCGAACTCATCGCCGGCGTAGACCTCTAAGGTCTTCTCCACAATTTCGCCTGGCTTCAGGAAGAAGTCCATACCTTTCGCGTTGAGCGGCGTACCGTCGATGTAGAGTTTCGCACCGTTCGGATTGGTGCTTTCGTCAAGTTGTAGACTGTTCGTCAGCAGCCCGCCGCTAACCACTTCGGGCTGTTCGCTGTCGTTGGTCATGTAGATCTTGAAGCGTGCGGGGTCGCCCACGGCTACGCCGCTCACGCTCTGGCGGTCGAGCGTAATCTTTGGGTTGCAGATTTTCTTTGTGCGCTCGTCGAGCAGCGTACCGGGACGGAAGGCCACGGTATAACGGGCATCCTCCCACGGGTTGCAGGTGGCACCGCCGCGTGTGCGGTAGACGAAACTGCGGGGATAGATGGCCTTGCTGTAGTCGATGCCTTCGTAGGAAATGCCGTCCTTGATGTGGTCTCTTACCACATCCACCCAGTTGTCGAAGTTGGCGTTGTGGTAGACGTCAAGGGCACCCACGCCCTTGACGGTCGCGGTGTCGGTGGTCATCGTCCGCACACGATAGACATCCACATCGAGGTTGCTCTTACCTCCCATTGCAATGGTGAAGCTTTCCTTGCGACTGTAGTTGTTCTGCGTGCCGTAGGTAGCTGTGCTGGTGTATTCCGCCACAGGCTTCACGCCAAAGGAGAACACGTGGCTGAAGAACGAAAATCTTGCCTCCGTCTCGTCCTGGCCTTGATCGTTCTTAAACTTGCGTTGGTTGATGAGTTTCATCAGCGCACTGAGAGCCGCCTTCAGTCCGGGCTGCGAGAGCAAAGCACCGCCCGCTGCGGCCATGCGGTCTTCCCACCCCTGACCGTCGGTGTCGAAGTAGTCGGCGGTGGTGAAGGGGTAGTTGATGTACTGCGACTGGCTGAACTCGCTCTCGAAGGATTCGCTGTAGGACACCTTGGAGCCAAAGCTCACGTGATAGTTGGACACGAGGTCGTAGGCGGCGAGTTTCTCCTGTTCGTTGGAACCAATCATTTGAATCCAAGCAAGCATGTGGGAGTACTTCTCGTCAACCTCGTTGCGAAGCCCCGTTTTTCCATCGGGACTAATCATCTCGTACTCCACGCCGAAGTTCTCGTGGTCTGCCGCCACTTTCGACCAATAGACAGGTTCCTGCGTCTTGTTAGCCAGTGCCACGGCCTCGTCGCGCGTGCCGGTGAAGAGGAGGTCGCGTATCTCCTGTGCCAGGCGCGGCAGCAGCTCGCCGGTGATGTACTTCTGCGAATGGACGAAATGCGAGGTGACTTCAGGACCGTAGGCGAGCGACACGTCGCGCACCAGGTGGAAGAGGTTGCCGTCGGCATCCTTTCCTTGGGCGAGTTCCACGAGCGAGCCAAACTTGCTCGTCACGCTGCCCACGCTGCCACTCGTGCGGCCCAGCATCTGCTGGTACATCGCGTCGGGGATGGCACGGATGGTACTCATCTGCGTGGCAATGATGTTCTGTACAATACCGATGTAGAGGTCGGCATCGGCCCCCACCAATGTGGAGGCACTGCTGGTGGTGATGTCCTCATTGACGTTCATCGTGTAGGAGTAGGCCTTCTTTCCTGCTCCGCTGAAGATGACGTCAAGAGCGAAGATGCCAGTTTGGGACGCGGAATTAATCGTTCCATGCTCAGCGGTGACGTCTATCGTACCCGTATAGGTGTCGAGTGCCGTACCCTCCGTGAAGGTCAGATTCACACCGGCCTGGAACTTCATGTCGACCGTGTAGCTCAGTTTGAGTTTCGAGCCTTTTGAGAGGGTGGCGTAGCTGCCGCCTCCGGGCGGGTCGCGCAGGATGTCGATGAGCAAGGGGTTGCCCTGCGTCAATATCTCCTTCGCCCCCGTAGTGGGGAAGAGGTTGAGGATATAGCCGCGCAGGGGTTCGGCCTCGTAGGTGGTGCCGTCCTGCTCCAAGGTCATCGTCACCGTGCGCAGGGCGTCCTCGCCCGTGAGGAGGCGCGTGGTCTGTCCGGCGCGTAGGTAGTAGATGCCCTGACCGAGGCTGTCCAGTTCTACCTCTTCGCGTTGCAGGCCGTCTTTCAGTCCGTTGTGTACGGTCACCTTACCGCCACCCACATGGACGATGTCTTCAAGGGTCGAACCCTGTACGCCGTTCCACGGATAGCGCTCCACGACGGAAATCTGTATCGGGTAGCGACGCTCCAGGCTGAAGACGGGGTAGCCGAAGGTGTAGGTCGCCTCGCCTTCCATGACGGGCACTTTGCCCATCACGGGCACTTGTCCGTAGATGGGTTCTTTTTCATAGGTCATCATCGGCTCGGTGTCTTCCTTGCCTCGACAGGTCAGCGACAGTTCGCCCAGCGCAATTTCCAAGTAATCCCATTCGCTTCCGATATATCCGCTGGAACTCATGAGATTTTCTAAGCGGAAGTATTGGTAGAAACTGTGGTCGGAAACATCATAGGTGTACGTCTTGCAACTATAGGCGCCCATGCCCGAATTTTGCACGTCCAGCAAGGTTGTCCATTCGTCAGTTTCTAAGGCACGACCGAGCAGGCGGAAACACTTAGGATTGCGGCCATCATATATATTATTGTCATCGCCTGTAGTTAGGTTGAGAGCTTTGACGCTGACAAGTTTGTCGGCCTTGAAATTAACCCAAGCCGTTTTCACGTTGAAGGAAGTTGCAACTACACACCATTTGGTGTTCACGTCACCATCAAAGAGTTGCTCGTATCGGTCAACGCCAGGGTCGCTGACATCCTGCGGTGTCAGTTTGGGCATGTGGGTGTAGGCGTCGAAGATGGGTTTGTTGTCGCCCTCGCCAATACCTATGGGGATTTCATTGTAGCCGATGATGTCTTCCTTGTAGTCTACAATGTCATCTTTATAGCCCGTTACACCCTGATAAGCCAGCGGTACGTCCACAACCTCGCCG
Organism: Bacteroidaceae bacterium; assembly: GCA_017933995.1. Taxonomy (GTDB): domain Bacteria; phylum Bacteroidota; class Bacteroidia; order Bacteroidales; family Bacteroidaceae; genus Alloprevotella. Next base: position 17,966 of record JAGBKI010000033.1, read on the forward strand.
CCCAGGTTCTGGGCTACATAGACGCGGTCGCCGAAGTAGTCGAAATCGTCGTAGTTCAACTGGCGGTAGGTAATCTCCACGGGGGCGTGGTAGATGCGGTTGTAGCGGTAGTTGTAGCTTTCCTTGGGCTGGTAGACAGTGCGGTTGTCCACGTCGGTGAAGGTGCCCACGTAGGTGGAATCCTTCGGCGTGAGGCAGTCGGTGAGGTCGATGACCTCGCTCACCATACCGTCCTGGAAGAGCGTGGGATAGCCGTCGCAATAGACTTGCGTCACCTTCCAGCGCACGGGCGGCAGCTTCAGGACGTATTCGCCCGTCACCGAGTCGGGGCGCACCACCATGCGCTTGCGCTCCACGTCGGCCTGGGTCTGGTGACCCTTGCCTGCAGGGTGATCGAAGGTGAGCGTACGCTTGGAGAGCGTGGGGTTCAGGTTGTCGTAGACGAGCCACGAGGTGTTGTCGCCCTCAAGGGTGAGCACCATACGGAGGTTGCTGCCGAGGTTGTTGCGCGAGAGGTTGTTGTCGAGCGGCAGCAGGCCCTGGTCGTTACCGCCCACGACGCGACCCGTCACCTTGACGAGCGTGGCGTCGTAGAAGTAGGTCTGGCCCACCTTGTCGGTCAGCACCACGCCGTCCTTGCTCTTATAGTAGCCGCCGCCAGTGAAGGTGTGGCCGTCCATCTCGGCCTGGATAACGTTGTTCACACCGCCGAGGAGCATAAAGCTGGCGTTGCCGTCGAAGTCGGTCTCTACGTAGCCGCCACGGTTGTTGTGCATCAGCTGGCCGTTCACGCGGAAGCGGACACCCTTGACGGGGATGCTCGTGCCGTCGTACATCACATAGGCGTTGAACAAGAGACCGTTGGTGACGGTGAGTTCGTTCAGGCTGCTGTAGTTCGACTTGTCGTCGAAGGTGGCGATGCGGCTGGTGGGGTCGAGGTCCATGCGCCCGCCCTCGGTGACGGGCACCACCTTGTAGGAGATGCTCTGTCGGTCGTGATAAGAGAGGTCTTCGCAGACGTAGTGGCCGCTCTCATCGGTCACCGTCGTGGTTTCCTCCGTGTTGGTGTCCTCGCGAACAATGCTGAGGGTGAGGTTGGGAATGCCCGTGCCGTCGTTGAAGCGCACATAGCCCTCCAGCATACCCGTGTGCTTACACGAGCCTTTGGCAATGTCGGTTTCGGAAGTATGGAGGCCTTCGCAGTCGCTGGTAGCAACGACCTTGTATTGATAGTCCACAAGGGGCGAGACGGTGGTGTCCTCGTAACTGTTCTTGTCGATGTAGGTTTCCACTATTTCCCAATTTGCCAAGACGCCTGTTCGGCGATAGACGGTGAAGTAGTCGATAGGCTTGCCGTCGGTGGTCCACGTCAGTATCACGCTGCTTTGGCGTGTGGCGGTCATCAAGGTTTTGTCAATCGTACCCGTTCCCGCGTGGTAGAAAGTGGGTACATTCGAGTCGGCAATCTGGTCCATCGGGGGAATGGCCTTGCCGCCTACGAGATTCCACTGGAGCTTTCGGGCAATCTCTTCTTCGGTCACGTTGCGATAGCCCGCAAGTCCCATCGATGTCCAATCGTGCGCGGAATAGTTGTTGTTTCCAGAAGGGGCACCAGCGTAGGCTTGTCCTTTCTCGTCGAAACACATGCCATGAGTACCTCCTGGCGTATTATAGGTACCGTTCTCATAGTGTTTTCTGAATGTCCAATCACTGTGTGAAGCGCAATCGCCGACGATGGCTCCAGCCACGTAGGAGGAAGACTTGCGCGTACCGGTCAGACTGCCGTCGAAGCGGTTGTTTAGCATGTACAACGCACTCTTACCGGCATACCCGATGAAGCCAGCTATAACAAGGCTATTTGCCTCTACATCCGCCGACACCCAGCAGTTACGGACGGTGGTGGTAGTCGTCTCCAAAACGCGGCCTATAAAACCACTGGTGTAGGTAGCACTGCCTTTTACGGTACCTGCCACGTGCAGGTTTGTAAACGTGGCACCTTTCACGAAGGTAAAGGGCGCGAATGCGTTCAGACCTAAATTGCTGGCGAGATTGGCCGTCAGCGTGTGGCCGTTGCCGTTGAAGGTGCCGTAGTAGGGGGCATCCTGCGTGGTACCTACGCGCTCGGTGATGGAGATGTCCTTCATCATAATGGCATTGACTGCGGTCTCGCCCTTGGCGGCTGCAACCAGTTCAATGAAGCTGTTCCAGTTGGCGGTGGTGCGAAGGACGTAGTAACTCTTGCCGTTGATTTCCATCGTTTCCATTTGGTCGTAGGAAGCGGGGTCGATGAAGGTGCGCTGCTTGGGCACCACCTTGCCGTCCTTCTCCTCCCAAGCGTCGCCGAAGTAGGAGAGGATGTCTTCGGGAATGTTGCCTAAGACGTCCTGGGTGTGCATCACGGGAACGACCTTATCGCCCAATACGTGCCAGTCGGTCTTGCCCAGGAGTTCCACCAACGCTTCGGGGGAGCGCGTGCCGACGACGTTGCCGCTCATCTCGCCCCAGTTGTGGTAGCTCCAGTTGTTGGTGCTGGGGATGTTGTTGGCGTAGGCCGTTGTGTTGTAGTAGGAGAAGCCAGTGTGGCGGAAGCCCGTGTAAGTACCGTTCTCCAAGCAGTTCTTGATGACGTTGGTCGCACTGCTCGTGCCGTAAACGAAGGCGCTTGCGTAGCTCTCACCCGTAGAGGTGGTGGTGAGCGAGCCGTCGAAGAGGCAGTTGGTGATGTTGGTGTTCACGCTGCCGCCGCTGCCGATGAGGCCAGCGAGGTAGTTCTTGTCGCCGGTGATGTTTACCGAAATGTGGCAGTTGGTGATGGTGTTGGTCGTGCCGCTCAACGCCTGGCTGAGACCCACAAGGCCGGAGGAATTGACGGCGGCGGATTTGATGTTGCCCGTCACGTGTAGGTTTCGGATGGTATAGCCCGCACCCATAGAGAAGGGGCTGTTGTAAGCGTGACTATTGCCTGTGCCAGTGATTTCCAAGCGTATGGTGTGGCCGTTGCCGTCGAGGATGCCGCGCCAGGCACCTGTGGTAGAGCCGGTGTAGGGTGCCGCCATCTGGCTGACGTAAATATCGCTGGCAAGGATGGCATTCACATCCAGGTCTTTCGAGTAAGTGATCAGTTTCACAAACTCATTCCAGTCGGTGGAGTTATAGATGACGTTGTAGCGTACATTGTTGATGATGACATCCTTCCGGCTATAATAGGTGGCGGAAAAACTGTTCTTGAGGACGGGAGCCGTACCGCGCACCCAGGTGGCGCAGTTGTCGAACTTCGTGCCGAGACCGGAGGGACGGAAGATACAGTTCTCTATTTGCACCGCTACACTGCTCCAGCCTATGAAGCCGCCGTTGGAGTGGCAGTTGCTTCCCTCAAGTTGTCCGTCAAACAAAGTGTTGCGCAGGATGAGTTCGCTGCCACTGCTCACAGTGCCCACGATGCCGCCCATTGTGGCATCGCCGCTGATGGAGTTGTTGAGGAGGGGCGAGATGCGGCAGTTCTCCACCAAGGTGGAACCGCCTGTCACCACACTGCCTATCAGACCAGCGGTGTACTGGCCCGACGACGTGGTGGTGCCCGCTACGTTCAGGTTCTTGAAGACGGCGGTGCTGACATAACGGAAGGGAGCTACGAAAGTGTCGGAACTGTTGAGGTTGAAGGTCAGCGTGTGGCCGTTGCCGTCGAACGTGCCGCGATAGGGATAGCGCGTATCCCAAGCGATGCCGATGCCCGTGGTGATGTCGGCATAGAGGCGGGCGTTGATGTCCTTCTTGCCCTCGGCGTCCTTCACCAGGTAGCGGAAGTTGTCCCAGTCGGCTTCCGTGCGGATAGGGAGGTAGTAGGGTGTGATGTCGTTGTAGAGGCGGAGGGCCGACGTGCCACGGTCGGTGTACACCTCAATATTATAATTCACGCACGTGCGCGAGAGAGTCAGTATTTTGTACTGCTGGTCGCGCTCCTGCTTGGACAGCACGGTCTCCGTGGTATCCACGGCTTCGCCTTCGAGGTTGGTCTGGATGACGCGGATTTTCAAGTCGGCGCGGTCGTCCCAGACGGCGTTGTACTCGTCGGCATAGTCCCACGTCACGCGCACGGTGAAGGCTTCCTCGTTTTCCCACGCGGCGGAGTAACTGGCGACGCGCAGCAGGTGCAGGTCGTCCATCAGGCAGTTGGTGGTGGCTGCGGCGGGGTTGCCCTGCCAGCCCCACGTTTGTGTGGCGGTGCGGCGCACGCGGTAAGTGAGGTGCTCCAAGGTTCCGCCGCCCGTCAGTTGTGCCTCACTGATGGCATTCAGCAAGGTGTTGTCTGTATAAGAATAGGTGCGGTCTTTGGTTTTCGACGTATAGGGCGTCGCACCGATGGTCACGAAGTCTTCCTCCTCACCCGTGATGGAGCGTTGTATCTCGAAGTTGTCCACGCTGAAGAGGTCTTCCTCCTCGGGATATTCTATCGACCAGGTAAGTTCCACCTGCCCCTGCCGGTCGCCGAGCGGCGTGGCCTTGAAGCCGATGGGGACGTGGAGCATCTTTAAGTCTTGCGTGGTCGACGAAACGCCGTTGATAGGGTCGCCGTCGGGGTCGACGTAGTTGGCCAAGATGTGGAAGTTCTTGTAAGGCACGGTGGCATCGAGGGTTACATAACCGCTGTTCATGTTGGCTTCCAATTCTTTGTTGCCCACCGAGCCGTTCACGCCGGTATATTCCGCCCATATCTTCTTCAGTTTGTCGGTGGCAATGAACCAGGGGATTTCCAGCATACCCACTTCACTAAAGGAGAGCGAGGCTTCGGTGACTTGCGGATACACCGTGCTCACCGATGCGGGAATGGCCAATTCCTTCTGGCCCAAGCCCGAGACGCCCTCTTTGGAGCGGCTGTTACCGTCGCGCGTCACGTCCCAGATGAAGGTGATGGTCTTTCCGCGCAGGTTGTAGGGCACGCGCCACACGGCACTGACGTCGTAGGTCTCGCCGTCGCTGTTGGCATAAATCTTGCGCGTCTGCTCGTTGTCGGTGCTATAAAGCACAAAGTGGCTCGACGAGTTGCCCTGCGTGATGGTGAGGAAACCGTCGGCCCACGTCTGGAACTTACAGTCCAGATAGTCGTGGTCGTTGTCGATGTCGGTCTCCGACTGCCAGCGGAACAGGACGGTCTCCACGCCGTCCACTTTCATCTTGAGCTTACCGTCTGCCACCCAACAGTCGGCACCGTCCTCGTCGTAGACGGGCACCTTGATGGCCACGGTGTTCGAGCCGTTAAGCTCCACGGAGTAAGCCCAGGTGTCGTCCACGTGGGTAGCACCCGCCTTTTGCGGAAGCAAGCAGGCGATAAGGGCGAGGCACAGTAGCGCGGCACGGCTGATGCCGAGTTTTACGGCCCGCTCGATGATGTTTTGGTTGCGCTGCATCTCCGTGACGATGGCCTCGTTCTTCTGCTTCAGCTCGCTGTTCTTGCGCCAGAAGAGCCGCACCATCACGGCGACGACCGCAGTGAGTGCCACCACGGCCAGCGCCAGAATTGCAATGATTGTCGTTGTCATATAGCGTGTGTTTACAATTTTCTGCGTGCAAAATTCCCCCAAAAAGAATGTCCGCGCAATAGCACGGACAAATTGCATCCTCCCTTCGGACAAATTGCATCCTCTATGAGGCCGTTTTGCTTCCTCTCAAAAGACAAATTGCATCTTCTACAATGCTGAAATCTCCTCCGCCATCGCATTCAGTGCAACGCAATCCGCACGACTGACGTGCCGCTTCCCCTCATCGTAGGGCCAAGGACTAAGCAGCACCGCCCCGCCGCCACGGCCTCGAAGAGTTCGCCAGAGGGTTTGTAATAATCGCGGAAGCCATCGGCGGGAAGTTCGATAAATGGGTGTCGTTCTTTTAGCAGGACTTCCCGCACCTGCCGCTCTTGCGGCGAGATAAACGGCGAAACCATCACCTCCCCTTGCCGAGCCGCCAAGACGCAGCCGTTCATATAGTCTCTGAGTTCCTGCGTCTCTCCTCGCTCCGCCTTCTCCACCATCCACCGCCGCACGTGCACCGCCGCGAACCGCTCTGCTTGTAGCAGCGCGGCGTTGCCCACACCACTGAAGCTCCGCCCCGCGAGCTCTATCCCTTCCTGCACACGGAAGAACCCCGGCTTCAGCCGTTTCGTGGCCAGCCGCTGCGGGTTCAGCTGTACATAGCGAATCATCGTTTGCAACTGGCCTCGCCGCGACAGCGGGCGGAGGAAAGGGAATTCGGTGAAGAGAGGGGGGAGGGCGGCATAAACATCGCCGCCCAGCAATTCCCGTAGTGGGTTCTCCCGGCTCTTAGCCGGGGCAATAGACGAAAGGGACGGTAGGGAAGCCAAGGCTGCACTTTCGTCCATTGTCCCGCCTAAGAGGCGGGTCTTTTGCAGGGCTTCCAGGCGGGAAAGGCCGCGGGCATCAAGGCGCGCCTTTTGCAGCCAGCTCCAAGCCCGCCCCGCCTTTTTCGCCGCGCGCCAAAAGCCTTGCGCCACATAGCGGATGCTTTTCTCCATCGGCCTTTGCACATACCAAATGCTATGCAGGTGGTCGGGCATAAGGCTGTATTGCAGCACCTTTATTTCGGGGTTAAACCGCGGCAAGGCGCGCAGGCAGTCCAAAAGCGCGCAGCCCAGTTCCGTCGCCTCCCCCCGTGCCTGCGCCGCGTCGCCGTCAGGAATGACGAGCCGCCCCAGCAACGGCTCGCGCGAGGGAATGGTCAGTGTGACGTGGTAAATGCCCACGCCTTTCCACGAGGTTCCAGCCTGCTGCCACTGCCATTGCGGCGTTTTGCTGTCCATAATTTATTCCCTATTCTGCTGTTCGCGGAACTCCGTCGGGGTGAGGCCGTGCTTGGCCTTGAAGCAGCGGGAGAAGGTGGTGCGGACGCCGAAGCCGGAAGCGGCGGCGATGTCGGCGATGCTCATATCGGGGCGGCTGACCAGCAGGCGGCGGGCGTGGTCGAGGCGGCAGTTGTTGATGAAGTCGGAGATGTTAGCGTGCTCGCTGCCTTGCGAGAAGACGCGGCTGGCGACATCCTTTGTCAGATGGAAACGTTCGATGACGCTCTGCCGTCCGAAGCCGGGATCGGTGTAGAGTTGCAGGCGGATGACCTCTTCGCGGATGTGGCGGTAAAGTTCGGCCTCACCCCCGACCCCTCTCCAGGGGGAGAGGGGAGTTGTTTGTACATCTGCTTGTCTTTCGTCGGCATAGGTATCTACGCCCCTCTCCCCTTGGAGAGGGGTTGGGGGTGAGGCTGGTGAGGCTGGCCTTGTGTTGTCATATAGTTCCGTCAGTTGCTGGGCGAGGATGCGGTTCTTCTGGCGAATGGCCTTGTTCTTGCGGAAAAGGACAGTGGCGAAGACGAGGGCAAACAGGGCGAGGAAAGCACCGGCCCAAGCCAGGAGTGCGTTGCGCTGGGCGCGGGCTTCCGTGGCGAGTTGCTGCCGCTCGGCCTCCATCTGCTGCTCCAAAGCACGGTAACGGGCAAGGTGTTCGCGGGTATCGGCTTCGCGGACGATGTTTTCCAACTGCTCGAAGGAGGCTTTCATATCTTTGCTCTGACCGAGGACGGCGTAAGCGGCGGCTATGAAGTTCTGCGCCTGCGCACGGTAGAAACGGATGTAGTCCGTGCGTACCTCTTCGGGCGGCTCCCGGTAAGAGCCGTCGCGGTAGCGGTCGGGGTGCTGTTCGTAGTCATCCATCAGCGTGACGATGCGGCGCGCCAAGGGCAGCACCTCTACCGTCTGCCCCTCCTTCGTCATCACGCCAATCTTCCGTTTAATGGCGATAACAAGGGCATCAAGTTCGTTGAAGCGGAACGGCTCGCGGCTGCCAAGCACTGCTGTCACGCTGTCTAAAAGTGCCATCCCCGCTGCCTGCCGTCCCAGCCAGCACATTGCGGCACCCATCTCGGCCTCGTTGCGCAGGGCTTCGGTTTCTTCCCCTTGTTGGCGGCATACATCTACCAACTGCCGGGAATACCGAAGCCAAGCCGTTGTGTCGTCCTGCTGGCGCACGGTGTATGCGAGGATTTCCAGCACGTTCTGCTGCTGGGCGAGGCTGCTGCGGATGGAATCGTGGCTGAGCAGGCGTTCGCCGATGGCGCGGGCAGTGTCGCGGTGCGTACCAGCGGGCCAGTGCATCAGGGAATCCAAACGCTCGCCCGCCCTCGTCTGACTGTAGATGCGGACGCGGTTCATATCCGCCCGCCACGGCTCCATATTGCCCACAAGGACTGCCGAGTCCACAATCTGCAATGCCCGCACGGGGTCGTAGTCGTAGACCAGCATCGCCACCCGCTCCGTGTGGAGCGTGTCCGCCGCCGTCTGTGCCACAGGCTGAATTGTTTCATCTTTACTTGTGCAGCCTCACATCAAAATGGCTGTCACTACACCTATATATATAATATGGAGTGTAAACCTTATCATAATGCGTTTCTTTTTGTACTGCAAAGATATAACAAAATGATGAAATTGAAGCACGAACCCCCATTTACGAAGTTAGGCGGAAGCCCCTTTGTTTTCGGGGCTTTCCGCCTAACTCGCTGAAAGTCAAGGTTCGCTTCTTATTCCTCCACTGCTGCCTGCGCCGCTGCGAGGCGGGCGATGGGCACGCGGAACGGGGAGCAGCTGACGTAGTTGAGGCCAATCTTATGGCAGAACTTGACGCTGCTGGGCTCGCCGCCGTGCTCGCCGCAGATGCCGCACTTGAGGTCGGGGCGTGCGCCACGGCCCTTGTCAACGGCCATCTGGATGAGCTGGCCGACACCGCGCTGGTCGAGCACCTGGAACGGGTCGACGCTGAGAATCTTCTTCTCCAGGTAGACGGGCAGGAACGAGGCGATGTCGTCGCGCGAGTAGCCGAACGTCATCTGTGTGAGGTCGTTGGTGCCGAAGCTGAAGTACTCGGCGCTGCGGGCGATGCAGTCGGCGGTGAGGGCGGCGCGCGGGATTTCAATCATCGTGCCGACCTTGTAGGGCACTTCGATACCCTCTTCCTCGAACACCTTCTTGGCCTCGGCGCGGATGACCTTCTCCTGTGCCTCGAACTCGAAGACGCTGCCGGTGAGCGGCACCATAATTTCGGGCTTGGGGTCAAGCCCCTGCTTCTTGAGGTCGCAGGCTGCGCTGAGGATGGCGCGGGTCTGTGTCTGCGTGATTTCGGGATAGGTGTTGCCGAGGCGGCAGCCACGGTGACCCAGCATGGGGTTATGCTCGCTGAGGCTGTCGACGCGCTGCTTGATGTACTCGACGGTGACGCCCATATCCTCGGCCATCTCTTCCTGACCCTTCTTGTCCTGCGGCACGAACTCGTGCAGAGGCGGGTCGAGCAGGCGGATGTTGACGGGGCAGCCGTCCATGGCCTTGAAGATGCCGATGAAGTCGTTCTTCTGGTAGGGCAGGAGCTTTTCAAGCGCCTTCTTGCGGCCTTCGAGCGTCTCGGAGAGAATCATCTCGCGCATGGCGACAATCTTCTCGGCGTCGAAGAACATGTGCTCTGTGCGGCAGAGACCGATGCCGGTGGCGCCGAACTGGCGTGCTACGCTGGCGTCGTGGGGCGTGTCGGCGTTGGTGCGGACGTTGAGGCGGGTGTACTTGTCGCACAGGGCCATCAGTTCGCCGAAGCTGCCGCTGAGTTCGGCGGCGCGGGTCTTGACTTCACCCTCGTAGACATCGCCGGTGGAGCCGTTGATGCTGATGTAGTCGCCTTCCTTGAGCACCTTGCCGTCAATCTCAACGGTGCGGTTCTTGTAGTTCACGTTGATGGCGCCTGCGCCGCTGACGCAGCACTTACCCATGCCGCGTGCCACAACTGCTGCGTGGCTGGTCATACCGCCGCGCGCCGTGAGGATGCCTTCGGCCACGGCCATACCGGCAAGGTCTTCGGGCGAGGTTTCGAGGCGCACCAGCACGACCTTGTGTCCGTCGGCGGCCCACTTGGCGGCGTCGTCGGCGAAGAACACAATCTGGCCGCAGGCAGCACCAGGGCTGGCGGGCAGACCGCGCGTGAGGCTCTTGGCCTTGGCCAGTTCCTGCTTGTCGAAGACGGGGTGGAGCAGTTCGTCGAGCTTGTTGGGCTCACAGCGCAGGATGGCGGTCTTCTCGTCAATCATGCCCTCGTGGAGCAGGTCGATGGCAATCTGCACCATTGCGGCGCCCGTGCGCTTGCCGTTGCGGGTCTGCAGGAACCAGAGCTTGCCCTCCTGGACGGTGAACTCCATATCCTGCATATCGCGGTAGTGGTTTTCGAGTTTCTCCTGGATGGCGTTGAGCTCGGCGTAGATGGCGGGCATACTTTCCTCCATCGAGGGGAACTTGGCGGCGCGCTCCTCTTCGCTGATGCCTTGCAGTTCGGCCCAGCGCTGCGAGCCGATCTTGGTAATCTGCTGCGGCGTGCGAATGCCAGCCACAACGTCTTCACCCTGTGCGTTGACGAGCCATTCGCCGTTGAAGAGGTTTTCGCCGGTGGCGGCGTTGCGGCTGAAGCAAACGCCGGTGGCGCTGGTGTCGCCCATATTGCCGAAGACCATAGCCATACAGGTGACGGCGGTGCCCCATTCGGCAGGGATGCCTTCCATCTTGCGGTAGAGGATGGCGCGGTCGTTCATCCACGAGTCGAACACGGCGCAGATGGCACCCCAGAGCTGCTCGACGGGGTCGGTGGGGAATGCCTGACCGGTGCGCTCAAGGATGGCGGCCTTGAAGCGAACGACAAGTTCCTTGAGGTCGTCGGTCTGCAGCTCGTTGTCGAGTTTGACACCGCGCTCCTCCTTGACCTTCTCGATGATGGCCTCGAAGGGGTCGATTTCGGTCTTGTTGGCAGGTTTCAGCCCCAGCACGACGTCGCCGTACATCTGCACAAAGCGGCGGTAGGCGTCGTAGGCGAAGCGCGGGTTGCCGGTCTTGCGGGCCAGACCCTCAACCACCTCGTCGTTGAGACCGAGGTTGAGGATGGTGTCCATCATACCGGGCATTGAGGCGCGGGCGCCGCTGCGGACGCTGAGCAGCAGGGGATTTTCGGGGTCGCCGAACTTGCTGTCCATCAAGGTTTCAATGTGGCGCATACCGGCCTCCACCTCTTCGCGGAGCAGCTCGACGACTTTCGCCTTGCCCACCTCGTAGTACTCGTTGCACACGTCGGTGGTGATGGTGAAGCCCGGGGGTACGGGCACGCCGATGTGGTTCATCTCGGCGAGGTTCGCGCCCTTGCCGCCGAGGAGTTCACGCATGTCTGCACGTCCTTCGGCTTGGCCTTTGCCGAAAGTGTAGACTCTTTTCGTACTTTCCATGGTTGAGTAGTGTGTTTTGTTTTATAATTACTAAAGATTGGCGCAAAAATACGCAAAGTTTCTGATATATCGGTGTCGTTTTAGTTCAAATGTTGAACTTTTTTTGAACGGGCGTGTCCCTTTCCGAATCCAGCTGCGCACCCCACGTCGGCACGCCGAGCCACATCTGGCGCGGGCGAAAGGGCCGCCAATCCGCCTGCGACATAAATAATTGCGCTTATACCGTATATATATATAAATAGGTATGGCCGCCCCGTAGAGTTTTTCTTCGAGGCGGCCACTTGCGCTATTGTCTTTGGAAAAAGTCGGGAGGCTTTGCGGCATCAGCTATTGATGCTCACCAGGAACTCGGTGTTGTTGCGCGTGTCGCGCATCTGCTTGCGCAGGAAGTTGATGGCTTCGTGGGGATTCATATTGCCCAGGTAGCCGCGCAGGAAGTTCATACGGTCGATCACCTCCCCGTCGAGCAGCAGTTCGTCACGACGCGTGCTGCTGGCCACGAGGTTGATAGCCGGGAATATGCGCTTGTTGGCCAGAGTACGGTCGAGTTGCAGTTCCATATTGCCCGTACCCTTGAATTCCTCGAAGATAACCTCGTCCATTTTCGAGCCTGTGTCGATGAGCGCGGTGGCGATAATGGTGAGCGAACCGCCACCTTCGATGTTGCGCGCAGCACCGAAGAAACGCTTGGGCTTTTGCAGGGCGTTGCTGTCCACACCGCCACTGAGCACCTTGCCCGATCCTGGTGCGACGGTGTTGTATGCGCGGGCGAGGCGGGTGATACTGTCGAGGAAAATGACCACGTCGTGGCCGCACTCCACCATACGCTTGGCTTTCTCAAGCACGATGCCAGCAATCTTGACGTGGTGGCTGGCGGGTTCGTCGAACGTGCTGGCAATGACTTCGGCGTTCACCGTGCGCGCCATGTCCGTCACCTCCTCGGGACGCTCGTCGATGAGCAGCATCATGATGTATGCCTCGGGATGGTTTTTGGCAATGGCGTTGGCAATGTCCTTCATCAGCAGCGTTTTACCCGTCTTGGGCTGCGCCACGATGAGTGCGCGCTGTCCTTTTCCGATAGGGGCGAAAAGGTCGACAATGCGGCGCGAAAGGCTCTCGCCGTCGCTGCTGCACAGCGTGAACTTCTTGTCGGGGAAAAGGGGCGTAAGATGTTCGAAAGCGATGCGGTCGCGCACCCGTGCGGGTTCAAGACCGTTTATGGTGCGTATGGTCTGTAGGTTGAAGTGCCTCTCGTTTTCGCGTGGCACACGCACCTCACAGCTGATGATGTCGCCCGTTTTCAGCCCATAGGAGCGGATCTGCGCGGGAGCCACGAAAACATCGTCGGGGCTGGTCAGGTAGTTGTAGTCCGACGAGCGGAGGAAACCGCTGCCGTCGGGCAGTATTTCCAGCACGCCTTCGGCCTCGAGCACCAACTGTCGCGGCGCCACAGGGCGCTGCACTGGCTGCGCGGAACGCGAAGCCGGTTCGGCCATTTGGGCGGCGCGAGGCTCAATCGGCCTTTCGAGACGCGGCTGCATCACAGGGTCGTCCTTGAAACGGCGGAAGCGGGGCTGCGGTTCGGGCACATCGAACACATCGTTGGCGGGATAGAACGACGGAACATCGCGCACGATGACCATATCGCGGCAGTTCAGCTCGGCCAGTTCCTCATCGGTGATGCGCCCGGCGTCCTTGGCCGCTGTCGTGCCCGCTACAGTCTGTTCGGGTTCGGCTGTGGTGGCCTCCGCCATACTCTCGGCGAGTCTTTCCTTTGCTGCCGAAGCTATTGGCTCGGCTGGCTGTGGCAGCGGCGAGGGTTCTGGCTGACCTTGGGGCACGGGCTGTGCCAGCGCGGCCTCGGCTGCAAAACGTGCAGCCTCGCGGGCGCGGCGCTCCAGCTCCAGTTTGGAGGGGCGGCCACGCTTTCGCTTCTGCGGCACAAGGGCTGCGGCCTCCTCTGAGAGTTGTTCGAGGGCACCATCCTGCGTGGCCGAGAACAGGGGGGCGGTTTGGGGCTTAGCGATACGGGCACGGCGCGGGCGCGGCGCGTCCTGAACTTCAGCAGCGGCGGCTGCCTGGCGGTCAAGAATCTCATAGACGAGCGCCTGCTTGTCGGCAGCAGCCCCGGCCTTGATTCCATACGAGGTCGCTATGGGTAGCAGCTCTTCGAGCGGCTTGCTCTCAAGCGCCTCTTTGTTGAAGGATTCCATCAAAGGGGAGTTTGTGATAAAATAGCTTTGCAAAAGGATTTCCCAAAACGATTCCACCAATCCCCGCGCCCCGCATGACGGCGTACGAAAAGCCTCGGCGGGATGTCAAGGGGGGGAGGGAAGTTTTTTCTTAGGGATACATTCGGCGGGGCGTTCAGAATAAAAAAGAAAGCGCCTTGCTACTCCTGAATGCGGGTGCAAAGGTACGCCAAACTTTTGAAACGGCAATGCACAGGCGTGTTTTTTCGACTTTTCGGCGCGCAAGGGGCGTAGAAGCAAGCGCAAAGGAAGCGGCACTGCCGCCCTCCCACTCCATATTATATATACGCGCGCGCACGAGGCACGAAAAAGCACCGGCTAAAAAACCGATGCCGTATGTGTGGGCGCTGAGGGAGTCGAACCCCCGACCCTCTGCTTGTAAGGCAGACGCTCTAAACCAACTGAGCTAAGCGCCCTCATGGGGTGGCGACGGAGCGGCGTGGACTTGTGGGCGCTGAGGGAGTCGAACCCCCGACCCTCTGCTTGTAAGGCAGACGCTCTAAACCAACTGAGCTAAGCGCCCGTCCTTGCGGCTCGGTCTTGCTGTGGCAACGCTGCGGTGTGGGCGCTGAGGGAGTCGAACCCCCGACCCTCTGCTTGTAAGGCAGACGCTCTAAACCAACTGAGCTAAGCGCCCGTAGCGGTTGCAAAAGCGGTGCAAAAGTACACCCTTCCCACAAACGCGCCAAACTTTCAGCCGCTTTTTTGCCACGAAAGCCCTAAAAAAGTGCGCAAACCCCACAAAAACGTGCCCGCCAAGCCAACAAGGCGCACGAAAAGCCGTACTTTTGTGGGCCGTTTCGGGCGCAAAGTTTTGCGCTTTACACAGTCCGGTAAAAACTTCAACAATCCCTTTTATCCCCAAAAACCACTTATTCTTTTATGATGTTCAACTGGTTTGAATGCAAAGTGCGATACGAGAAGACGCAAGACGACGGAAGCGTCAAGAAAGTCGCAGAACCCTATCTTGTAGACGCCGTAAACTTCACCGAGGCCGAGCGCCGCATTACGCAAGAGATGCAGCCGCTTATCCACGGGGAGTTCGAAGTGACCGACATCAAGCGCGTGCGCTACGCAGAGCTTTTCGAAACGGCTCTCGACAGCGCCGACCGTTGGTTCAAGGCCAAGCTCGTTTTTATCACCCTCGACGAAAAGAGCGGAAAGGAGCGCAAAAGTTCTCAGCAGGTGCTCATCCAGGCCGCAGACCTGCCCAGCGCGCTCGAACGCCTGCAAGAAGGTATGAAGGAATCTATGCTCGACTATACCATCGCTTCTATGGCCGAGACTCAACTGATGGACGTGTTCCACTACCAAGAACCCGCGCCCGAAAACGCTAAGAAGGTCGAAGAATGAGCACCATAGGCCGCTGCTTCACCGACGTGCGCCGCGCCGTGCCCGAGGGCGTACAACTTGTGGCCGTCAGCAAGTTCCACCCCGTGGAACACCTGCTCGACGCCTACGCCGCCGGATGCCGCGTGATGGGCGAGAGCCGCGTGCAGGAGCTTTGTGCCAAGCGCGAACAGCTGCCCCAGGACATCGAGTGGCACTTCATTGGCCACCTACAGCCCAACAAGGTGAAGTACATCGCGCCCTTTGTCAGCCTCATCCACGCCGTGGACACGCCCAAACTGCTCGCCGAAATCAGCCGCCGCGCCTTGGCCTGCGCCCGTTGCGTGCCCTGCTTGTTGCAGGTGCATGTGGCACGCGAGGAGACCAAGTTCGGCTTCACGCCCGACGAGTTGCGCCAATTTCTTGACGAGGGCGCGTGGCGGCAAATGGAAGGCGCGCGCATTGACGGCCTGATGTGCATGGCCTCAAACACCGACGACATGGCCCAGGTGGAGGCCGAGTTCACTCAAGTGCGCACGCTGTTCGACGAACTCCGTGCGCGCCACTTCGCCGACGCTTCCCATTTTCGCCTGCGCTCCTATGGCATGAGCCACGACTGGCCTGTGGCCGTCCGCTGCGGCAGCAATATGGTGCGCATCGGCACCGCCATTTTCGGCCAGCGCGCATAGCCGCCGCCCCTACCCTACCAGACAGCCCGCATAGCCGTTGATATCGACACAACGGCGGCGGGCTGTTTTTTCTTTGTGGCGACAATCCCGGCGGAAGCCCGACAATTCTTTCCTACAGCGGCCTAATTCTCCAAATTAAGCCTAAGTTTGGCGAAATTAAGCCTAAGTTTGTACAAACTAAGCCTTAGTTTGTACAATTTAAGCCTTAATTTGGAGAATTACCCCACGAGAAGAACGATTTATAGGGGCACGCGATGTTTCTGCGGGGCTTCCGGGGCTTTTCTCCGGGCTTCCAAAGGTCTCCGCGTGCTTTCCAGAGGTTTCCGCGTGCTTTCCAGAGGTTTCCGTATGGGGGCAAAGTGGCACGCGCAACGGGCCCTGCACAGACTTTTTCAGCCAGCGGCTTTGCCGTTTGCCCCGCAAGGCGTAATTTTGCGGGCAGAAATACGTATTTCCATGAAGCTAAGACACCTGTTGGTGGGTTTGGCCGCTGTTGCTACGCTCACCGCCTGCTCCGACTACGCCAAAGTGCTGAAGTCGCACGATGCCTATTATAAATACGAGGCTGCCAAGGAATACTACACGCGCGGCCAGTACGCCCGCACCGCCACCCTGCTCAACGAGGTGCTTCCCGCCCTGCGCGGCACCGAGCTTGGCGAAGAGGCGCTCTATCTCCACGGCTCGGCAACCCTCAAAGCGAAGGACTACGACGCCGCTGCGACCATCCTGCGCAAGTACTACACCGACTACCCGCGCGGCCAGTTTGCCGAGCAAGCCAGCTACAACTGCGGCATAGCACTCTACAAAAGCACGCCCGAGGTGAAGCTCGACCAAACGCCCACCTACGAGGCCGTGACAGAGCTGAGCCGTTTCATCGAACGCTACCCGCGCAGCCCGCTCACCGTCGACGCCCGCGATAAAATCTTTGAACTTCAGGACAAGCTCGTTGAAAAAGAATGGCTCTCGGCCAAACTCTATTACGACTTGGGTTCGTACTTCCTCAATTGCAGCAAAGGCGGAAGCAACTACCAAGCGTGCATCGTCACCGCCGAGAACGCCATCCGCGACTACCCCTACACCCCGCGCAAAGAGGAGTTCGCCTTTCTCATTGTGCGCGCAAAATTCGGCCTCGCCGACCAGAGCGTGAGCGAAAAGAAGGAAGAGCGCCTCGTCAGCGCCATAGACGAGTACCACAGCTTTATCGACGAGTTTCCACAGTCGGTACACCGCAGCGAAGCCGACCAGCTCTATCGCAAGTACAGCCGCCAGCTGAACCGCCCCATACAGACCGAGGAGGAAGAAGCCTGAAGCACCGCCCCACCCCACACGAAATTTTCTAACAAACACATACCAACCCACCCCACAATGGACTACAAAAAGACAAAAGCCCCCACGAACACCGTGACACACAACGTGATGGACTTCTGCGAGGACACCGGAAACATCTACGAGAGCGTTGTCATCATGTCGAAGCGCGCCAACCAGATAGGCAACGAAATGAAGAACGACCTGCAACGCAAGCTGAAAGAATTTGCACAGGGTAACGACTCGCTCGAAGAGACTTTCGAAAACCGCGAGCAAGTAGAGATTTCGCGCTACTACGAGAAACTGCCGAAGCCCACGCTTATCGCCGCCGAGGAGTTCGAGAAGGGGAACGTCTACTACCGCAACCCTGAAAAGGAAAAGGACGCCCTCGACGACTGAACCCGCCGACAGGTCTGACCAACAAGAAGCCCCAAAGAAATAAGGAGGTCTTTTTAAGAAGTTTAAGCCGCAGACCACAGCCGCCCTGTGGCGCAGCATTAAACTTTTTGAACCCTATAAAACCTTTTCAAGCCCGCTTATGCTCCAACGCATACAGACCGTATACCTGCTCATAGCCATCGCCGCCGCCGCCGCGCTCTATTTCGTGCCGCTTGCAGCCACTGCCGCTGCGCCCGAGGCCGTGCTCAGCGCCTGCACACTCAAAGTAGGCAGCACTACGCAGAGCCTTGTGCCGCCCGTGTGGATGCTGGCCGTGTTCCTCGCGCTGGGCATCGCGCTGCGACTTGCCGCAGTGTTTCGCTACAGCGACCGCCGAGGACAGCAACGCCTGTGCCGTTCGGCCATCGTGGCCGACGTGTGCTGGTGCGCCCTGCTGGCCGCCGACATCCACGCCGTGCGACAGGCGCTGCCCGAATCAGAGTTCACGCCCGTGTGGACCGCCGCTCTCATGGTGCTTCCCGTGTTGTTCACCCTGCTGGCCATACGCGGCATCCGCCACGACGAACGCCTCGTCCGCGCCGCCGACCGTCTGCGCTAACCCTAAGAAGTTAAAGCCATGTCCCTCAACAAAGTGATGCTCATCGGCAACGTGGGGCGCGAACCCGAGGTGCGCTACGTAGACGCGGGTGTGCCCACAGCTGTGGTCAGCCTCGCCACGACCAACCCGGGTTACCGCTTGGAAAGCGGCGCACAAGTGCCCGACAGCACCGAGTGGCATCGCGTCATCCTGTGGCACAAACTCGCCGAAGTGGTAGAGCGCTACGTCCACAAGGGCGACCTGCTCTACGTGGAGGGCGAAATACGCCGCCGCGAGTGGACCGACAAGAAAGGACACGCACACGAAGTGACCGAGATTTGGGCAAAAAAGTTAGAGTTGCTCACCCCAAAATCGCAAAGGGAGCCGCAGCTGTCCCCGCAACCGCAATAGAAACAGCGCACAGCACGTTTTCCTATAAGTCCATTGGGGTTATAGGGTTTCTCGATCCCCCTATAAATTCAGCCCCTCTCAAGCCAGCCTCCCCCGATGTCCCCAGCCCTGCTCACCGTCTGCGCCCTCGCGCTGCTCGCGCTGGCTTTCCTCTCCGCCGTGGAACGCGGCTTCACTTCGCTCAGCGCCGACGCAGCACGCCGCCTGCGCCACCTCAGCGACCGCAAGCGCGCACGCCTCGTGGCCCTGTTGAGCCACCCGCACCGCCTGCGCCAGGCCGTGATGCTCTATCGCAGCCTCATGCTGGTGCTGTTCACGGCTTGCGGCCTTTCCGCCGCCACGCGCGCCTACGGCACCGACGGACTGCTCCTCCCCGCCGTGGTGCTGGGTCTGCTCGCCGTGGTCGCAGCCGGCATCCTGCCCCAGCGGTTAGCAGCCACCTATGCCGTGAGTTTCATCAGCAGCACCGCAACCGTCACCCATTTCCTTGTGCGCATGGTGCGTCCCTTTACCCTTCGCGCCGAACAGGTTCACAGCGGACACAGCGAGGACCCCGACGTGTCGCTTGAGAACCTGGAGCGCGCCATCGAGAACTACGGCAGCGACCAAGCCACCGACGGCGAGCGCGACATCCTGCGCAGCATCCTGCGCTTCGGCGACGAAACGGCGGGCGACCTCATGACACCGCGCGCCCGCGTCTTCGCGCTCGACGTCAAAGAACCTTTTTCCGACGTGTTGCGCCACATCGAGGAGGAAAACTACTCCAGGATTCCCGTGTGCGAGGGCACACCCGACCGCGTGCGTGGTATTCTCTACGTCAAAGACCTCCTGCCCCACTTGGACAAACCTGCTGACTTCGATTGGCTTCGCCTGGTGCGCCAGCCCTATTTTATTCCCGAAAACAAGAGCGTGCGCGACCTGCTGCGCGAATTCAAGAAAAACCGTGTCCACATCGCTGTCGTCGTTGACGAATACGGTAGCATGGCAGGTGTTGTCACGATGGAGGACATTTGGGAAGAAATCTTCGGAGAGATTCAGGATGAGTTCGACGACGAGCAGAGCCGCTTCATACGCCTTGCCGACGGCGACTATATCGTAGAGGGCGACACCAGTCTGGCCGACTTTTGCGACTACTTCCAGCTTGACGCGGACGAAGTGGGAGAGCGTTCGGGCGAGGCCGACACCGTGGCGGGCCTGATGCTTGCCCTGTGCGACGGATTCCCTGCCGCGCACTACCAGACCGAAGCCTATGGCCTCCACCTCGAGGTGCTGCAAGTCGAAGCGCGCCGCATCACGAAACTGCGCGCCACGCGCATTGAAGAAAAAGCCACAGATGCGGACTGAACGCCTGCAAATCGCCCCGGCGACCATCTGGATAGCCACGCTTACACCCCCAGGTGAACCTGCGCGCCGCACACCAATCAGCGAACAGCGCGCAGCCGTGGCCGAACTGCTACGGCTTGCAGGTTTCCCGCCCCAAGCGCTTGCCCACACGGAACAGGGCAAGCCTTATATATATATAAGCGGTGTGGAAAGCCCACACATCAGCATCTCGCACACCCACACGCACGCCGCACTCGCCGTTGCGCCCTGCCCCATCGGACTTGACATCGAGCGCATCAGTCCGCGACCGCTCCGTGTCCTCGGCCGCATCACCGACGCCCACGAGCGTGCACTCCTGCCCCACCCTGCATCGGAGGCCGAGGCCACACGCCTGTGGTGCTGCAAAGAAGCGGTCTTCAAACTCCATAGCCCGGCATTACAAGCCGTCACCGAAATACGCCTCAGCGACTTCACGTCCGCCGAAGCCCGCACAGCCCCGCCCTTTGTAGCCAGCGCGAAGTTTTTGGAGCGCGACAGCAGCGTCATTTGCCTCGCCAGCGCGACGGACAACACAGTTTAGGTTGCGAAAACTTGAACTGCGATTGCCAAAAGGCGGGAAAAGGAACAAAAAAATGCGCTGCGGCAACATTTTCGCACGAAAACCACAACGCGCAAAAAGGTTTTGTTTCTAAATTTGTGCCGCTTACACGCAGCAGGCAAGCCAGCCGCAAAGGCGGAGAACTACAAAGCCGCGCGTAGTGAAGGAAATCAAAAGCATTATTCCATAACAATGAAGAAATTGTTTATCCTGGCGCTGCTGCCGCTTGTGTTCGCGGGCTGCGCCAAGAAAGAGGGGCAGGGACTGCCCGAGGCCAAGAACGAGTATGTGGTGGAGGCCGTGCAATATAGCACCGCCGACATGAACACCAGTTACCCCGCCACCATACGCGGTAAGGAGGACATCGAAATCCGTCCCAAAATAGCCGGTTTCATCACCAAGGTGTGCGTCGACGAGGGACAGGCCGTGCACGCCGGGCAGGTGCTCTTCGTGCTCGACAAGGTGCAGTACCAGGAGGCCGTGCGCCAGGCCGAGGCACAGATCAACGTGCTGCGCACCAACATCGCCTCGCAGGAACTGACCATCAGCAACAAGCAGTACCTCTTCGACCACGAAATCATCAGCCAGTACGACCTCCAGGTGGCCAAAAACACGCTGGAGAGCCTCAAGGCGCAGCTGGAGCAGGCCCAGGCCGCGCTGGCAGCCGCCAAGGACAACCTGAGCTACTGCAACGTCACCTCGCCCGTGAGCGGCGTCGTGGGTTCAATCCCCTACCGCCTCGGTAGCCTCGTCAGCGCCTCGTCGCAGCAGGCGCTGACCACCGTGTCGAACATCTCGGCCATGTACGTCTATTTCTCCATGACGGAGAAAGACCTCCTGGCGCTGACCCGCCAGAGCGGCGGCGTGCAGGGAGCCATCAGCGCGATGCCCAGCGTGGGCCTCAAACTGGCCGACGGCAGCGAATACGGCCTGCGCGGCACGGTGGCCACGGCAAGCGGCGTCATCGACCAGACAACCGGCTCAGTGTCGATGCGCGCGCTTTTCGACAATCCCGACCGCATACTGCGCAGCGGCGGAACGGCCACCATCCTCTTCCCCACACACCAGACGCAGGCCATCATCATCCCGCAGAAGTGTACCTACGAAATACAGGACAAGAAGTTCGTCTACGTCGTTGGCTCGGACAACACCGTCAAGTCGCGCGAAATCACCATTATGGCGCAGAACGACGGCAAGAACTACGTCGTCACCGGCGGCCTGCAGGTGGGCGAGCGCATCGTGACCGACGCCGTGCTGACGCTCAAGGACGGCATGGCCATCAAGCCCATCACAGCCGAGCAGGCCGCCAAGAACCGCGCACAGGCCGCCGAAGACCTCAAGAACGGGAAGATGTAAATAAGTTTATAAGTGGATAAGTTAATCAGTAGATCAGTTGTTTGTGTGCGCGCACCCTTTTTGCGCCAGCCTGCAAGGGCTATTGCCAACCAACTAATCAACTGATTAACTCATCAACTGATTAACTAAAACAGCCATGAACTTAGACAACTTCATAAAGAGGCCAGTGCTCTCGACGGTGATTTCCGTGTTCATCGTCATCCTGGGCTTGCTGGGCCTCATATCGCTCCCCATTTCCAGCTACCCCGACATCGCGCCGCCCACCGTCTCGGTGAGCACCACCTACAGCGGCGCGTCGGCGCAGACCGTGCTCAACTCCGTCATCGCCCCGCTTGAGGAGCAAATCAACGGCGTGGAGAACATGGACTATATGAGCTCGTCGGCCACCAACACCGGCTCGGCGCGCATCGACATCACCTTCAAGCAGGGCGCCGACCCAAATATGGCCGCCGTAAACGTGCAGAACCGCGTCTCGATGGCCCAGGGCCTGATGCCCGCCGAAGTGACGCGCGTCGGTGTCATCACGCAGAAACGCCAGACGGGCTTCCTGCTCGCCATCTCGCTCTACGACGAAAGCGGGCAGTACACGCCCGAATTCATCGAGAACTATGCCAAGATCAACATCGTGCCGCAGCTGCAACGTATCAACGGTGTGGGCGACGTGATGGTGATGGGCGGCGACTACAGCATACGCATCTGGATGGATCCCGAGCGTATGGCCGAGTACCACCTGATGCCCTCCGACATCAGCGCGGCGTTGGCCACGCAGAACATCGAGGCCGCCCCCGGCACCATCGGCGAGCGCGAGGGCAACACGTTCGAGTACGTGCTGCGCTATCGCGGACGCCTCACCGAGGTGAGCGAGTTCGAGAACATCGTCATCCGTGCCACCGCCGACGGCGAGGTGCTCCACCTGCGCGACGTGGCGCGCGTCGAACTCGGACGTATCAGCTACGCCTGGGGCAGTATGTCGAACGGCCACACCGCCGTGTCGTGCATGGTGATGCAGCTGGCAGGCTCGAACGCCACGCAGGTCATTGAGGACGCCATCAAGATTCTTGACGAGGCCGAGAAGTCGCTGCCCGCCGGACTGAAGACTGCCACGCTGATGAACGCCAACGACTTCCTCTTCGCCTCCATCGAGGAAGTGGTCAAGACGCTCATCGAGGCGTTCGTGCTGGTGTTCCTCGTAGTGTTCCTGTTCTTGCAAGACTTCCGCTCCACGATTATCCCCGCCATAGCCATCCCCGTGGCTTTGATTGGTACGTTCTTCGTGCTTTATATGATAGGCTTCAGCATCAACCTGCTGACGCTCAACGCCCTGGTGCTGGCCATCGCCATCGTGGTGGACGACGCCATCGTGGTGGTCGAGGGCGTCCACGCCAAACTCGACCAGGGCTACAAGTCGGCGCGCAAGGCCAGCATCGACGCCATGCGCGAACTGGGCGGCGCCATCGTCAGCATCACGCTCGTGATGATGGCCGTGTTCATCCCCGTGAGCTTCATGTCGGGCACCAGCGGCACGTTCTACCGCCAGTTCGGTCTGACGATGGCCATCGCCATCTTCTTCTCCGCCATCAACGCCCTGACGCTCTCGCCCGCCCTCTGCGCCGTGTTCCTCAAGGCGCACGGCGACGAACGCCCGCTGGGCGAGCGCGTGAAGGAAGCCACAGCCGAGGCCGCCGAGCAGATGAAGCAGAAGTACAAGCCCAAGAAGTTCTCGCTGGGCTGGCCGCCGTTCATCACCGTCATCCTGCTCATCGCCACCATCGTGCTGATGGTCTACGGCGCGTTCACCTTCGAGAACGTCACGTTGAGCATCATCGCCTACGCCATCGCCCTCGTGGCCTTCATCGGGCTGTTCAGCAAACGCTTCGCCGACGCCTTCAACCGCATGTACGACCGCCTGCAAGGCCGCTACAAGAAGAACGTGGAGCGTATGGCTAAAGTTCCCGTCATATCCGTGGTGCTCGTGGCAGGCAGCATCGGCTTGCTCGTCTACCTGATGAACATCACGCCGTCGTCGCTCGTGCCCACCGAGGACCAGGGCGTCGTGATGGGCGCCGTGACGATGCCCCCCGGCACGTCGCAGGACCGCACCGAGCAGGTGCTGCGCGAAGTCGACAGCCTCGTGGCCGCCAACCCCGCCGTCAAGATGCACAACGTCATATCGGGCTACTCCATGATGGGTGGGCAGGGCAGCAGCTACGGCTCGTTCATCATCAAGCTCAAAGACTACGACGAGCGCGGCATCATAGGGCGCGCCGACATCGTGGCCGGTATGCTCTACCTCAAGTGCCGCGACGTCATCAAGGACGCGCAGGTGCTCTTCTTCACCCCGCCGATGATTCCCGGCTACGGCGCGATGAGCGGTTTCTCAATGAACCTGCAAGACCGCACTGGCGGTGACCTCGGCAAGTTCTTTGAGGTGGCGCAGAGCTTCATCGCCGAGCTTTCCAAACGGCCCGAAATCCAGAGCGCGCAGACCACCTTCAACCCCAACTTCCCGCAGTATATGATTGACATCGACGCTGCGGCCTGTATGAAGGCCGGTCTCTCGCCCAGCGACATCCTCACCACCCTCCAGGGCTACATTGGCTCGCAGTACGTCAGCAACTTCAACCGCTTCGGAAAGATGTACCGCGTGATGATACAGGCCGAGCGCAGCGAGCGCACCAACCTGGAGAGCCTCAAGAAGATCAAGGTGCGCAACGGCGCCGAGATGGCTCCTATCACACAGTTTATGAACATCACGCGCGTGTACGGCCCCGACAACATCAACCGCTTCAACATGTACACGGCCATCGCCATCAACGGCACGCCCGCCGACGGCTACACCAGCGGCCAGGCGATTCAGGCGGTGAAGGAAGTGGCCGAGAGCCTGCCGCAGGGCTACAGCTACGAGTTCAGCTCGATGTCGCGCGAGGAGGCGAACAGCACCAACACCACCGCCATAGTCTTCCTGCTGTGCTTCGTGTTCATCTACCTGCTGCTCTCCGCCCAGTATGAGAGCTACCTGCTGCCGTGGGCGGTGCTGCTCAGCGTGCCGTTCGGCCTGATGGGTTCGTTCGTCTTCATCCAGGCGATGGGCGGCATTGACGCGCTCATTCAGAGCCAGATACACGTATCGCTGCTTGGCTCGGCCAGCAACAACATCTACGTGCAGATTGCGCTTATCATGCTGATGGGTCTGTTGGCCAAGAACGCCATCCTCATCATCGAGTTCGCCCTCGAACGCAGAAAGATGGGCATGAGCATCAAGTGGGCCGCCATCCTCGGCTCCGCCGCCCGTCTGCGTCCTATCTTGATGACGAGCTTCGCCATGATTATCGGCCTGCTGCCTATGATGTTCGCCTTCGGCGTCGGCGCCAACGGCAACCGCGCCCTCGGCACCACGGCCATCGGCGGTATGCTCATCGGTATGCTCTTCCAGATATTCGTCGTGCCCGTCCTCTTCATCATCTTCCAAAGCATCCAGGAGCGCTTCAGCCCCATGCGCTGGGACGACGTCGAGAACGAGGACGTCAAGGCCGACCTCGCGCAGTATGCAGAGTGACACCATAATTAAAAAGTAAAAAGTAAAAAATGAGTTATGCTTTGCTGCGGGAAAACCCAGCAAGCCCAGTCAGCCCAGCAAGCCCAGTCCTCGTAACTCAACTTTTAACTTTTATCTTTTAACTTTTAACTCGAAGTAATGAAAAACCTCCTATACATCCTCCTCGCCGCCGCCACCCTCTCGCTGGCGGGCTGCAAGTCGGCCAAGGAAGCGCGCGCGCGCCTCTACTCGGACTACGAGGAGGCACCCGCCCCCACGTTCGTCGACAGCCTCTTCCGCGACACGGCGATGAACTCCGCCGACGGCTACCTGCCGCTCACCGACACCGTGTGCTTCGGCAGCCTGCCCTGGCGCGACGTCTTCGTAGACCCCTACCTCGTCGACCTCATCGAGACCGCGCTCGACAAGAACACCAACCTCCTGCTGGCCGACGAAACCATCTACCAGGCCGAGCAGGGACTCCACGTCGCACAACTGGCCTACCTGCCCAGCGTCGCCTTCTCGCCCCAGGGCACCGTCGCCAGTTTCGACTTCAACAAGGCCACCAAGACCTACTCCCTGCCGCTGGGCGCCAGCTGGCAGATCGACGCCTTCGGCAACCTGCGCAACGCCCGCAAGCAGGCCGAGATGTCCGCCCTACAGGCGCGTGTGGCCAAGCAGGCCGTCCGCACCAGCATCATCGCCAACGTCGCCAACCTCTACTACAACCTCCTCACCCTCGACGAGCAGTTGCGCACCACCCGCGCCACCATCGAGATTTGGAAGAAGAACGTCGAGGTGCTGGGCTATATGAAAGAGGCCGGTATGACCAACGGCGCCGCCATCTCGCAGTCCAAGGCCAACCTGCTGAGCCTGCAAGCCGGCGTGCCGCAACTCGAAAGCGGCATCGCGCAGATTGAGAACGCCCTGTGCTACATCCTGCACGAAGCCCCCCACCCCATAGCCCGCGCCAACACATTCTACACTGGCGGCTTCCCCGAGGCGTTCAGCGTCGGCGTGCCCCTGCAACTCCTGCAGAACCGCCCCGACGTGCGCATCGCCGAACTGCAGATGGCCTACGCCTTCTACGGGCGCAACAAGGCCGAGAGCGCCTTCTACCCCAGCATCACCCTCAGCGGCTCGCTCGGATGGACCAACAGCGGCGGCCTCGGCATCACCAACCCCGCCAAGGTGCTCGCCAGCCTCGTCGGACAACTCACGCAGCCCATCTTCGCCAAGGGCCAGCTCACCGCCAACCTCCACATCAGCGAGAGCGAGCAGCGGCGCGCACAACTCAACTTCGAGGACGCCCTCTTGCAGGCCGGACAGGAAGTGAGCAACTACCTCGCCGCCTACCAGACCGCCATCGAACAGGCCCAGTGGTACGAGCAGCAGGTCGCCCAGCTCGAAACCGCGCGCGACCAGACCGCCGCCCTCTTCACCCACGGCAACACCACCACCTACCTCGAAAAACTCACCGCCGAGCAGTCCCTGCTCTCCGCCCAACTCTCCCTCATCAACGCCAAGCAGGCCCGCATCCAGGCCGTCATCAACCTCTACAACGCGCTGGGAGGGGGACGCGAGGAGTAATAAAAAAAATAAAAAGTAAAAGTGGAAAGTTGAGTTTCGCTTCGCGGCGGTAAAGCCCAGCAAGCCCAGCCCGCCCATAAAGCCCAGCAAGCCCAGCAAGCCCACAGCTCACAGTAACTCAACTTTTACTTTTTAACTTTTACCTTTTAACTGGAAAACCATGATTTCCCCCCAAGCCATCATCGAACCCGGCGCGAAACTCGGCCAGAACGTGCAGGTCTACCCCTTCGCCTACATACAGGCCGACGTGGAGATAGGCGACAACACCATCGTCTACCCCCAAGCCTCCATCCTCAACGGCTCGCGCATCGGCGCCAACAACCGCATCTTCCAGAACGCCGTCATCGGCTCCATGCCCCAGAGTTTCCACTTCAAGGAAGGCACGCCCGTGCACGTCACCATCGGCGACAACAACATCATCCGCGAGAACTGCGTCATCGCCGGCGGCTACGAAAGCCCCGAGGGCACCGTCATCGGCAACGACAACTGCCTGATGGACCGCGCCCACCTCTGCCACGACGTGCGCATCAAGAACCGCTGCGTCGTCGGCATCAACACCATCCTCAGCAGCCGCGTCGAGATCGACAGCAACACCATCCTCTCCAACAGCGTCGTCTGCGGCGTCGGCGTCCGCATAGGCCGCTACACGCTGGTGCAGAGCGGATGCCGTATGCAGAAGGACGTGCCGCCTTACATCATCCTCGGCGACAACCCCGCCCGCTACCGGGGCGTGAACACCACCGTCCTCACCCAGACCGGCACCGACGAGCGCACCCTGCGCCACATCGGCAACGCCTACCGCCTCGTCTACATGGGCAACTTCTCCCTCGAAGACGCCATCCTGCAAATCAAGGACCAGATACCCCCCGGCGAGCAGATAGACTACATCACCTCCTTCATCGAAAACTCCCCTGGCGGCATCGTCCGCACGATGAAAGACGAGGGATAGTGCTTGAAGAGGCTGCATAAGCCCTCCCCGCACGCAAAAACACAAGAAAAAGCGGCGCAAAAGCACGCATTTCAAAAACATTGCGTACTTTTGCACCGCTTTTAGCCCACGGAGAGTAGCGCAGTTGGTAGCGCACTACGTTCGGGACGTAGGGGTCGGGCGTTCGAGTCGCCTCTCTCCGACTGCTAAACACAAGCCACGGACTTGCATCTGTGGCTTTTTTGTTGGTGTAGCGGACACCCGTTTGCGGCGTGAGAAAAGGTGTCAAGTGTGAACCAAGTAAATTCCAAGCAGAGCGGACTTATTTTTCAAGTAAGTTCGCTTTATTTTCAACCGCAACCAAGAAAATCTCCAAACTAAGCCTTGATTTGTACAAACTAAGGCTTAGTTTATACAAATCAAGGTTAAGTTTGTAGAAACTTAGGCTTAATTTGGAGAATTAGTCCACGGCGGAAAAGATTTAACCCACGAAAAGTAAGATTAAATCCGATTCGGATAGCGTATCTTCGCTTTTGGCAAAGATACGCTGCGGCTCGGCATAGAAAAGAAAGCAAACTTTCTTTCCTCCCCACCCGTCTTGCAGTATCTTTGCTTCGCGAAAATACGCTGCGGCTCGGCAAAACGTGAAAACGCTTCGCTGTTTTCCCCTTTTGCGCTCGCCTTGCAGTATCTTTGCAGCGCAGTTCCATCTTTACAAAAAAGCAACTATGACCACTGTAGCAATGAACAACCTCTGGACGTTCATCCTGGGAATGAACCTTACAGCACGCAACGAGGACTGGCTTACAGCACGGCTTCTCGAACGGCGCGATGCACGCAAAGCGAAAGCACTAAACAATCTCGACCAAGCTTTCAAAGAGTTCCGCCAAGTGCAGGAGGGAACCGTTGAACGCATCAATGCGGAAGACCTGCTCAATGAACTGTAACATCTACGCCACGCCCGATTTCGCCCGTAGCCTTAAACGGCTGGCCAAACGATACGCTTCGATGCACGACGACTACGCCGCGTTCCTCGAAGCACTGCGCGAGAACCCGCTGATGGGTACAGAACTTGGACACCACCTGCGCAAGGTGCGTTTCCCCATCGCATCCAAAGGCCGGGGAAAAAGCGGCGGCGCGCGTGTCATCACCCACACCATACTCCTACAGACGGACGGGGCCGACGTCACCCTTGTAGCCATTTACGACAAAAGCGACCGCGCCAATATCACCGACAAGGAAATCCGCCAGTTGCTCCGTAACAACGGGTTATAGGTAGACACCGGCACACACGCTGACCTATTCTAACCACTCCCCCACCCCCTTGGGGGCATTTTTTTGCCCACGTGCGAAAAAAAAACGCCGCATCCGCGTTAAGGGATCCAGGGCGCGTGCGTATATAACGGTAGAGACACACCACGTCAAACCGTAAACAAACGCAAGCCACACCAACCCATGCACTTCTCTATCCGCCGCCTCGCGCTGCTTTCCGCCCTACTTGCCCTTTGCCTCGCCGCCCACGCGCAAAGCGTGGAGATATATGGGCGCATCCTCGAAAACGCGCCGGGACGCTCGTCCCTGCCCTTCGTCAAGGTGGAACTGATGGATGCCGACACCACGTATGCCTACAGCCGTATGGAGACGGGCAACGACGGACGCTTCGTGCTGCGGACGTGGGGCGACGGCAAACGCCTGATCCGCGCAACGCTGACGGGCTACGACACCCTCTACCACGCCCTGGAGATAGACCCCGGCGACACCCGCCTGAAACTGGGCGACCTGCCCCTCACGCCCAAGTCCTACCTATTAGGCGACGCCGTGGTCACCGCGCAGCAGCAGATGCTCACCATCAAGGCCGACACCTTTGTCTTCCACACCGCCGCGTTCCAACTGCCGCCCGGCGCCACGCTCGGCGCGCTCGTACAGCAGATACCCGGCCTTGAGATGGACGAGAGCGGCAACCTGCTCTTCCACGGCAAGACCGTCAGCGGCATACTCGTCGACGGCCACAACTTCTTCACCGACAACGCCACCGCCCTGCAAAACGTCACCGCCGACGCCGTGCAGGACGTCAAGGTGTACGAGCGCACCGACCTACAGGCCGACTTCCGCCGCGAGGAGCAACTGGATCGCGGCACCGTGCTCGACCTCACCATCAAGGAGTCCTACCGCCGCTCGTGGAACGTCAACCTCGACGCCGCCGCCGGCACGCACCGCCGCTACACCGGCAAGGGCTTCGCCAGCAATTTCGGCGAAAACAGCCGCATCGCCCTCTACGGCCAGACCAACAACATCAGCCAGGGACAAATCACCGACGGCAACGGCAACTGGTACAACTTGAGCAACGCCAACGGCCACTACACCTACCGCACTGTCGGCACCGGCTGGAGTTTTGACAACGGCCTCGGCAACCGCGACGCGGGCTACATGGAGGGCAGCGTCAGTTTCACCCTCGACCACAACGACGGCGGCAGCGCCAAACTGACCCACGCCGAGCAGTTCGTCCGCGACGCCCTGACGCACTACGACTACTCACGCAACTCCTTTTCCACCCACGCCCGCGACTTCCGCTTCAACGCCGAACTGACGCTCAACTTCGACTCGCTCAACCGCATCAACGCCAACGCCTACGGCGGCTTCGAAGGCTCGCGCCGCCGGACATACAACACCTCCTCGCGCTTCACCGCCCCGCGTCCCGGCGACGACCCGTCGCGCCTGCTCTTCGCCACCGAGACCGACCCCGACGGTGTGAACGCCGTCTACGTCCAGTCGCGCAACGCCAGCCACGATAGCGAAATGAACTTCGACGTCACCTACACCCACCGCTTCCGCGCCAACAAGAAGCGCAACCTGGAGTTCTACGGCGGCACGCAGTGGACTGCCAACGACACGCGCCTCCACAACGCCTACCGCCAGCGCTACTTCGGCCTACCCGCCGACGACGCCAACGCTGCCCTCTACCAGTACACCCACACCCCCTCCCACCGCTTCCGGGGCGACTTCTACGCCAACTGGACCGACGCCATAGGCAGCGTGTTCAGCTACAAACTGAACTACCAGTTCACCGCCGCGCGCAAACGCGCCGACTACCGGCTCGAAACCCTCGACGCCCTCACCCTGCCCGGTGCCGACGCCCACGCCCCGCTCGACGCCATCACCGAGGCGCGCCTCTTCTACAACAGCCACGCCGAACTCTTCAACGCCGACCCCGCCAACACCTACGACTACAGCGCCCGCTACGCCAGCCACTCCTTCTACTTCACGCTCAAGGCCGACTGGGACAAGTTCCACTTCGAGGCCACCGGCAGGCCCACCTGGGAGCGCGAACACCTGGACTACCGGCGCGACGGCCAAACGTGGCAGCCCAAGCGAAGCGGCTGGACATACTGGTTCAATGCCGGTTTCCGCTACAATCCCGTGCCCACCACGCGTTACGCCCTCTACTACTCCGGTTCAAGCCGGCAGCCCGACCTGCTCGAACTGCGCCCCTTTACCGACACTTCCGACCCGCTAAGCGACCGCCTGCCTGCCACCGGTCTGAAAAACAGCACCTACCACACCACGCGCTTCGTCTTCGAGCATACCAACCCCACCAGCGGTGCCAGTTACAACTTTATGGGCTTCGCCACCACGACCCACAACGCCATCACCACCACGCAGCAGGCCGACGCTCTCACCGGCCACACCTTCACGAGCCAGACCAACGTCGACGGCAACTACAACTACAACCTCAACGCCACCACATCGCAGCCCCTTGACTCCGCGCGCCGCTTCAAGCTGAACCTCAGCACGAGTTTCTCGCAGCGTCGCACACGTGGCTTCGTCGGCGCGGCGGGCGACGCCCTGGGACTGACCGGCGTGCTGGGCCGCCAGGTGTCGGCAGGCGCCACACTGGCCTACAACGCCAAGGTGTTCCAGTGCAGCCTCTCGGCCAACTACACCTACGACAACACCCACGCCGGGCGCGCCACCGGCCTCAACGAGCACGGCCACACCATTGACACCAAACTCTCGCCGCAAATCACCCTGCCCAGCGGGCTGCGCATCTCCACCAGCCTCGCCTACTGGGCGCGCACCGGCTACAGCGACGACCTGCTCAACCACGGCCAGTGGCTGTGGAACGCCACCATCTCGCAGTCGTTCCTCAAGAACAAGGCGCTCAGCGTCGAACTGCAAGCCGTCGACCTGCTCCACCAGCGCACCGCCGAGAGTTGGAACGTCACCACCTTCGAGCGCACCTACACCCGCACCACCAACGCCTACCTCCACTACGTCCTGCTCCACATCTCCTACAAGTTCAGCATCAACTGAACGCGCAGCACGAGGTCGGCAGGCGCGCACTGCCATCGCTGAAAAAGCCGCACATACCGTCTTTTGCGCCCGCTGCATTGAGGAAAAAGGGGCTACCGACGCCTTTTCGCCACGTTTTGAAAGGGTTTTGCCCTTGTTTTTCCAAAAAAAACGTATTTTTGCAGCCGCTATGCGCAAAGACAGTCCTTTCCTCATCGACCTGCACGCCGCCGCCGAAAACGGCCAGGCGCTCACCGCCGAAGCCGACGACGGCTTCTTCCAGGCCGAAGAGGGCACAGGCATACTGGGCGGACACGTCGTTGCCAGCATCAGCGCCAGCGGCCCAAGGGCCGGGGTCTACCGTGTGGACTACACCATTGAAGGCGACGTGCGCGTGCCTTGCGACCGCTGCCTTGACGAACTTAGCATACACGTCAGCCGCACGGACAGCCTCAACGTCGCAGCATGGGACAGCGACGTCGAAGGCGACGAAGAGACACCCGTGGCCCAGCGCGGCGACCGCTACGACCTGGGGTGGAACGTCTACGAGAGCGTCCTGCTGGCACGCCCCACCGTATGCACCCACCCCGACGGACAGTGCGACCCCGCCGTCACAGAGCGCCTCGCAGGCCAGACGGACTGACCCGCCGCGCAGCCGTTATGTTTGTTGCTGCACCGCAGCAACCACCCCACACAAGCAAAAAACCAAAAAACAAATACAACAATGGCACATCCTAAAAGAAGACAGTCCAAGACACGCACCCGCAAACGTCGCACCCACGACAAAGCCCCCATGCCCACACTCAGCCTCTGCCCCAACTGCGGCGCCTGGCACCTCCGCCACAGCGTATGCCCCAGCTGCGGACAGTATCGCGGCAAGCAGGCCATCGTGATGGACGAAGCCGAATAAGCACGCAACGCCGGCTTATGACGGTGTGTCACAAAGGCTAACCAGGTAGCTCCCCCGACACCCAAGGGGGAGCTTTTCTGTTTGCCGACGCACTCCGTATTATAATACGCGCGCACGCGTAGGACAATAAACAAGAAACAATAGACAATAAACCGGGCAGGGCCGCTCACAGCCCCGACGCCTTGTTTACTGCTTGCGAAAACAAACGCAGCAATGGAAAAACTCAACGCCGTAATCACCGGCATAGGGGGCTACATCCCCGACTACATCCTCACCAACGAGGAACTTTCACGCATGGTCGACACCAACGACGAATGGATCACCACCCGCGTGGGCATCAAGGAGCGCCGCATACTCAATGAAGAGGGCCTCGGCGCAAGCTATATGGGGCGCAAGGCCGTCAAGCAACTCCTGCAGCGCACCGGCGCAGACCCCGAAAGCATCGACGCACTCATCCTCGCCACCACCACCGCCGACTACAAGTTCCCCAACACCGCCAGCGTCATCATCGGGCGCCTGGGTCTCACCAACGCCTTCGGCTTCGACCTCTGGGGCGCCTGCAGCGGCTTCATCTTCGCCATGGACCAGGCCGCGTCGATGATACAGAGCGGACGCTACAAGCGCGTCGTCGTGTGCTGCGCCGAGAAGATGTCCAGCATCGTCGACTACACCGACCGCGCCACCTGCCCCCTGTTCGGCGACGGAGCCGCAGCCGTGCTCGTCGAACCCACAACCGAAGACCTCGGATGGCGCGACAGCATACTGCGCACCGACGGCAAGGGCCTGCCCTTCCTCTGCATGAAGGCCGGAGGCAGCGTGTGCCCGCCCTCCTACTTCACCATTGACCACCGTATGCACTACATACACCAGGAGGGGCGCACCGTCTACAAGTTCGCCGTCACCAACATGAGTGACCTCACCGCCAAGGTCTGCGAGCGCAACGGACTCACGCGCGAGAACATCGCCTACGTCGTGCCCCACCAGGCCAACATACGCATCATCGAGGCCGTGGCCGCCCGCCTCGAAATCCCCATGGAGCAGGTCATCGTCAACATCCAGCACCTCGGCAACACCAGCGGCGCCAGCATACCCCTCGCCCTCTGGGAGAACGAGGCCAAACTGAAAAAGGGCGACAACCTCGTCCTCACCGCCTTCGGCGCCGGCTTCACCTACGGCGCAGCCTGGCTGAAGTGGGGGTATTCCAAGTAATAATTAAAAGGTAAAAATTAAAAGTTGAGTTTGGCACTGCCCCCGTGGTTTTAACCACAAAACACACAAAGGGCTACGCCAGCCAAAACACACAAAGGGCTACGCCTGTCAAAACACACTAAAGGCTACGTCCCCGCCCCCCGCGAAGCAATTTGTGTCCTTAGAGGCAATTTGTGCCTTTTGTGGTTAGAACACCGCTGCGAACGGTAACCCAACTTTTACTTTTTAATTTTTATTTTTTACTTAAAAAGTCATGCACAAATCCGGCTTCGTAAACATCGTCGGCAACCCCAACGTGGGCAAGTCCACGCTGATGAACCTGCTCGTCGGCGAGCGCATCAGCATCGCCACGTTCAAGGCGCAGACCACACGCCACCGCATTATGGGCATCGTCAATACCGACGACGCGCAAATCGTCCTGAGCGACACGCCCGGCGTGCTGAAACCCGCCTACAAACTGCAGGAGTCAATGCTGCAGTTCTCCGAAAGCGCGCTGCAGGACGCCGACGTGCTGCTCTACGTCACCGACGTGGTCGAAGAGCCGGAAAAGAACGCCGACTTCCTCGCCAAGGTGCAGCGGATGGACGTGCCCGTGCTGCTGGTCATCAACAAGATTGACCTCAGCGACCAGGCCGCCGTCGCCGCCCTCATCGAACGCTGGCAGGCCCTGCTGCCGCGCGCCGAGGTCTACCCCATCAGCGCCAAGGCGCGCTTCGGCCACCAGGCCATCCTCAGCCGCATCAAGGAACTGCTGCCCGAAAGCCCCCCCTACTTCGGCAAAGACCAGTGGACCGACAAGCCAGCACGCTTCTTCGTCAGCGAAATCATCCGCGAGAAAATCCTGCTCTACTACGACAAGGAGATTCCCTACGCCGTGCAGGTCGTCGTCGAGGAGTTCCACGAGCAGGAGGCGCGCATCGACATCCGCGCCGTCATCTACGTCGAGCGCGAGAGCCAGAAAGGCATCCTCATCGGCCACCGGGGCGTCGCCCTGAAGCGCACCGGCATCGAGTCGCGCCGCGCCCTCGAACGCTTCTTCGGAAAGCGCATCAACCTGGAGACCTACGTCAAGGTCGACAAGGACTGGCGCAACAGTGACCGCGAACTCCGCAACTTCGGGTACAGTCCCGAATAGGAGCCAGGTTTAAGAGGTTTAACGGGTTTAAGAGGTTTAATCCGTCCGGCACGCAACTCCCCCGTAAGCCCAACAACCCCATTAAGCCCATCCCCCGTCCCCGTCCCGAACGGCGTTAAACCTCTTAAACCTTTTCAACCCCTTAAACCTTAGTAAAAATGAACCTCGTAGCAATAGTAGGCCGCCCCAACGTGGGCAAGAGCACCCTCTTCAACCGCCTCATCGGGCAGCGGCAGGCCATCGTCAGCGACGTGGCCGGCACCACCCGCGACCGCCAGTACGGCAAGGCCGAATGGACAGGGCGTGAGTTCAGCGTGGTCGACACCGGCGGATGGGTCGTCAAGTCCGACGACGTCTTCGAAGAGGAGATACGCAAGCAGGTCGCCCTCGCCACCGAGGAGGCCGACCTCGTGCTCTTCCTCGTCGACGTCAAGACCGGCGTCACCGACCTCGACCAGCAGGTGGCCGCCATCCTGCGCCGCACCGGCGCCAAGGTGATGCTCTGCGCCAACAAGTGCGACGACAACATGAGCCGCTACGCCGCCGCCGAATTCTACAGCCTCGGCCTCGGCGACCCCTACCCCATCAGCGCAGCCACCGGCGGGGGTACAGGCGACTTCCTCGACGAAGTGCTGCGCCGCCTCGGCCCCGAGACGAAGGCCGACGACATCGACGAAAACATCCCGCGCATCAGCGTCGTGGGACGCCCCAACGCCGGCAAGAGCAGCCTCATCAACGCCTTCATCGGCGAGGAGCGCAACATCGTCACCGACCGCGCAGGCACCACACGCGACAGCATCCTGACGCGCTACGACAAGTTCGGCTTCGACTTCTACCTCGTCGACACCGCCGGTATACGCCGCAAGAACAAAGTCACCGAAGACCTGGAGTTCTACAGCGTGATGCGCGCCATCCGAGCCATCGAGAACAGCGACGTCTGCGTACTGCTCATCGACGCCACGCGCGGCATCGAGGCCCAGGACCTCAACATCGTCAGCATCATCCAGCGCAACAACAAGGCGCTCGTCGTCGCCGTGAACAAGTGGGACATCGCCCACGACAAGTCGCAGGAGAGCATACGCTACTTCGAGGACACCATACGCCAGCGCCTCGCCCCCTTCACCGACTTCCCCGTCATCTTCGTCAGCGCGCTCACCAAGCAGCGCATCTACCGCGTGCTGGAAACCGCCAAGAACGTCTACCTCAACAAGAAGCGCCGCGTCTCCACCTCCAAACTCAACGAGGAGATGCTGCCCCTCATCGAAGCCTACCCACCCCCCTCCATCAAGGGCAAGTACATCAAGATAAAATACTGCTCGCAGGTGCCCGACACGCAGATACCCACCTTCATCTTCTACGCCAACCTCCCGCAGTACGTCCGCGACCCCTACAAGCGTTTCCTCGAAAACAAGATACGCGAGAAGTGGGACTTCAACGGCACACCCATCAACATCTTCTTCCGCAAGAAATAAGCAAGAACCAAGCCGCATGAAACGCATTCTTATCATCGTCGCCCTGCTTATCGTCGGAACGGTCAGCTGGGCGAACGTCCCTGTCTATGTATGGATGGGGTGGAACGACGAAAGCAACGCCCAAACGCTACAATCGGAATTTGTGGCCTTGAAATCGCACGGCATCACAGGCGTATGCTTCAACGCAGGCTTCGACCGCGAACGGATAGCCGTCGCAGCCGCCGCAGCAAAGCGCGCCGGGCTGGAATACCACGCCTGGATTCCCTGTATGCTGCAAAGCGGGAAGCCTACCGAGTGGTATGCTGTGAACCGCCTCGGTGTGCGCGCCTGCTACGCCCCGGCCTACGTGGACTACTACACATGTCTCGACCCGCACAACCCCGAAGTGCGCGAATGGCTCACGGAGCAATACGCCGCCGTGGCCGACATTGACGGGGTGGACTTTGTACAGCTTGACTACATTCGCTATGTGGACGTGATTCTGGCGCGCGGTCTGTGGGATAAATACGGCCTCGTGATGAACGAGGAATATCCGCCCGCCGACTATTGCTATTGTGACGAATGTACGTCCGACTTCAAAGCGCAGACAGGCATCGATATCCGCCGCATTGGCGACCCCACGAAAGTAAAGGCATGGGCCGAGTTTCGTCAGAACGTCATTACGAGCCTTGTAAACAAAATCGCCGCCGCCGTCCACGCCCACGGCAAGAAAATCAGCGCCGACGTCTTCCCCGGTCCCCGAAGCCATGCGGAGTGGATGGTGCGCCAGCGGTGGGACAAATGGGAACTGGACGCCGTCTTCCCGATGAACTACAACGACTTCTACCTGAAGCCCGCCAGCTGGGTGGGCAAAGTCACAAGTGAGGAAGTGCGCAGCGTAAAGGGTAATTTTCCCGTTTACAGTGGCTTGTTCATTTGTCGGGACTGGCGCACGAAAGCCTCCATCACCGACCCTGAAGGATGGGGACTGAATCCGCAGGAACTTCAAGACGCCGTGCGCCGTTCCCTCAAGGCTGGTGCCCATGGTGTCTGCCTTTTCAGCACCACAAGCATGACCGACGAGCACTGGCAAGCCCTGCGCGAAGTCATACAGGAATAGAGAAATTCCCGCCAGCAAGAATCCAACACGCGCCTCGAGTAACCTGAATGGTTATCCGAGGCGCCGTCCTTTATGGTAGGATGAAGAAGGGGGTATTACACGTGCGGGTGGAACGAGTCCACGCATGTGGGAATAATTTGCTATGCGGCTGCGTAGCAGCAAAGGAAGACTTGGAACAAACGGTTACGGAATTTGGTTTTTATTGTTTCCGGGCTTGAACTTAACGGCGAACTACAAGAAAAGCCTTTGCTGCACTTGCTCCTTTGCCCACGCTATTCTGTCTTTGCACCGTGAATCGCGCAGCCTGTAGCGGCGGGCGGGATTCAGGACATACTGAAAAGGACGTTTCCTGAACGTTTTCTTCTACATGCAAATCTCGCAAATTTGTCAGGAAGAGAAGAAACGCAACGACACGTCCGCGCCTAATTCATATAATGCATCACAGTGGCTTCTCCCCTCTTTGGGAGAGTGCTGCCAATGTCGTGTTATATATAGGCGTGGGCTGCGCGTTGCTTATCCTCTTCCAAGGCAATGCGAGAGCCTGCATGTGGGATAAGCAGTAAGACAGACTCCCACGTCTTTTTTTGTACGCTCTTTCACCCAATCCTTTACTTCCACGCGCCGTTCTGGGGAGTTCGAACGGCTGTCTAACCTTCACAAACCGTTATGAAGCAATTTGCTCTCCTGAAAGCCCTGCTTCCTGCGGCTCTGTCGCCACAGCCCAGAGGCGCACCCTTGTTTATTCCGACACAACGAGTGATGTCGGCAGTGACTATCGTATCCAAACGAAGCGGGTGCCCACATCATTCGTCCCGCATACGCATTGCACAGACAGTGTTATGGCACATAATGCGGGTTTGACCCCCAAAGATTTAATAACCATCAATTATCACAACGCTTATGAAAAATATATTTGCACTGCTCGCCATGCTAACCCTCGCCCTTCCCTACGCTTCGGCACAAGATGACGATGCGCTATTGGGCGGAAAGTGGTACTTCGGCCTCGGCGAGGGACTGCGCTGGGGCGGCATGCACTTCACCGACATCGATGGCACCGTATTCCCCAATGAGGACAACCTGCCCGCGCAGCCCGTCTTCTCATTCTTCGTGGAGCGCAACTTCGGTGCGAAAGGGCAGTTTGGCCTGCGCCCCGAAATCACCTACGCTAAGCGTGGCGGCACCGTCAGCGGCATCTACAGCCGCGAGGAGGGCCTGTACGAGGCATTCGGCGTGAGCGACGTGCGCTACCGCCTGCGCGCCAACTACCTCGACCTGCGCGTGCCCCTCTTCTTCCGGTTCGGCAACCGCGCCAGCAAATTCCGCCCCTATGTCTTCGCCGGCCCCGTCATCGGCCTTGCTAAGAACGGCAGCATCCGCGCCGAGTGGGTCTACGACGGCGGCTTCTACGAAGGTGTGCGCATTGACGCCACCAAGGCCAACCTCGCCTCCATCTACTTCGGCGGACTGGCCGGACTGGGTGTCAAATGGTTCTTCAACGCCGGGCGTCATCGCGCCTACCTCGGCGCCGACGTGGCCTACGAGTTCGGTCTTAGCGACACCTACGGCAGCGATGAGAAGGACGGCAAGGAAGTGCGCACCGATATGATACGGCTCAAACAATATCCCGAACCGCACAAGGTGCTATTCCTTAACACCACGCGCGCCTTCGTACTGTTCAAGGAAGCCGCACGGCGCAGCGGTGATAAGATTATCCCCGAAAACACGCTGCGCGAGTATATGAAAAACGCCGACTACTATCTCGGCTACAAACGCTCCTGCCGTTTCTACCGAATGACGAACGGCTATGTGGAGCGCGAACCAGGCGTAGCAGGGGAACAAGGCAAGCCCAAGACCAGCACCTACGGCACACTCGTCTTCGACTACGAGTTCCTTGCGGAGCGGTATGGCGTGAGCCTGACCACAAGCAGCGGCGGCTCACTCTATGAAGCGGAAGAAACCGCAGTACCCGCTGTCTTTTTGTAAATAGGGTTGACACCAAAAATTCATTAATCAATGAAACAGTCCCCCCTATCCCCCTCTTTGGAGTCCTCCATCCAGACGGCTCAGCAGGATTATGAGATTTACCGTCTCTATCGTCTGGAACATCAATCCATGAAGTCCATCAGTGCAAAAATAGGGATTTCCGCCAGTAGCGTATGGAAAAGAATTCATACCTTTGAGGCGTCAAATCCGGAAATATCGATTCAGATGCAGCGACAAGGCAAGGATGTAACCCCCGACAAGCAGTTGCAGGCAGAGGTGTCCCGCCTACAGTCGGAACTGAAGCGCGAGAAGCTTCGCGCTGACTTCTACGAGGAGATGGTGGCCTTCGGCAAGGAGGTCTACGGCATCGACTTTAAAAAAGCTGGCACCAAGTAGTCAGTAGGCTTCACACTCGTGACGTGAATACGTATCCCGTCAAGTCACAGTGTGAGCTGCTTGGTGTGTCAACCCAGGCCTACTACCAGCACGGTGAGAGCGCGCTGCGCAAGCTCGCCGAGGAAGCTTTCGTGCTGGAGTACGTCAGGCGCATCCGCTCTCGGGAACCCAGCATCGGCGGGAACAAGCTCTGGCGGATGTATCGCGATGAGTTCGGCGACGAGCACACCGTGGGCTACAACCGCTTCTACGACATCATCGACAAGTACAAGCTGAAGGTGCGCGAGCGCAAGCGCCGCGTCCGTACCACGGACTCCGGCCACGACCTGCCGCTGTACCCCAACCTGGTGAAGGAGTTCATTCCCCTGTGCCCCAACCAACTGTGGGTGAGCGACATCACCTACATGGTCATCTGCCGCAACGCCCATACGGGCGAGTACGACTTCTGCTACCTCTCCATCGTGACGGACTACTACACGAAGGAAATCATCGGCTGGTGCGTGGGTGAGACGCTGGAGGCCCGGTTCACCATCGAGGCCCTGCGCATGGCGCTGGAACGCCTCGACGGAGAGCCTGCCGCCGACCTCACCCACCACTCCGACCGCAGCGTCCAGTACGCCAGCTATGCCTACACCGACCTCTTGAAGGCCAACAACATCCGCATCAGCATGACCGAGTGCGGCGACCCCAAGGACAACGCCGTGGCCGAGCGCGTGAACAACACCATCAAGAACGAGCTGCTGCTGGGCATGACCTTCTTCTCCGTCAACGAGGTGCGCAGGGCCGTCAAGGCAACCGTGGACTTCTACAACAACGAGCGCCCGCACATGAGCCTGAACTGGCAGACACCCGCCCAGGCCGCCCTCTGCACGGGCGAGATAGAGAAGAAATGGGTCAGCTACAGGGAAAAAGCCATCCTGGATTTGGCCGCATGAAGAATAAACCCCACCTTTGCGACGCCTCAGCAAGGATGTCCTGCAAAGGGGCAAGACTGGAACGGACGGCCGAGGCCCCCCCCTCCCCCTTGTTCCGAGATACAAGTATCAACATTAAAAGCAAATAACGCGAACTCGAGTCAACGTAAATTAAAACTAAGTATTAATCCTGTCAACACTTATCACAGATAAGGCGCTAAGTAGTCAACTAAAACCGTTAAACTACACGCTTCTCCTTCGGACGCTGCCAGCGAACCCGAATTGAAGGAGCAGGAACTGCCGTTCTAAGATAATAAATGCTCGCGCACGCGCGAGAAAATACCCTACAACAAGGTACAACGTACTACAACATTAAGTATATGATTAAAAATCAAAGGAATAGAAGCCGATTTTTTGTTGTAGTTGTCCGAAAGGCACTACAACACACTACAACATTTCTCCGTTTTTGGGGCTGTTGCTACAACATTTTGCACCGAATTACAACGGTTGTACCCCTTACAAAATCAGCAAAAGCCCTTTGTTTAGGGGATGTTGTACTGTGTTGTTGCTGTTGGAGCAAAAATCAATACGCGTGTGCGTGAGAGAACATAAAAAACATTGACTTCAGAAAAAAATAATGAAAATCACTGCCAAAGTAAATACAAAAAACGTACAAAAGTTATGACATATCAATTTACGGACAAAATCCGTGGAGAGTCACTGATTTTGTCTGTAGATTTATGCCGATGGATATTATAGTTCATCCCAATGCTTGGAGTATGATTCAAGCAGTTTGAGGGGAATTTGTAGCTCTGTGGCTGTCTTGCGCCAATCCTTGATGGTCTCACGAACCTCTTCGATAATCTCTGTGGCCTCCTGCCTTTCAATCATATAGCTCTCGCTGGCGGCGAGTAATGCGTTTACGTTAGATTCTTCTGAGTATTCATCGATGAGCAGGCATTGATGTGACTTAGCTCCTGGGTTGATGTCGTATGCAGGCGAGAGTGTCCAACCCTTAGGGGTAAGCAGAAAACCGTGATTGCGGAAGTGGTCATCGGTGTTGCCGAACATGACGTTGAATGCTACTCTTCGATAGAGTTCTCTGAGATTCTGCCGCACCTCAGTACAACCGCGAAGGATGAAATCCACTATGTCTAAATAGCCATTACCTGTGCTGCTACCCGCCCCGTCATCAAGACCGAGCAATGACATGGCAGAAGCAAAATGTATGCGACGACCATCTTTTGTTCGGTCGAAGCGCTCGGAGAGCAACAAATCGCAATCTCTGGAAATCTTGATGGTTCGGGTCTTCGCCACATTGATGCCAGCCTTGGCTGCAAGCTGATGTGAAAAATGCTCAATGAGTTCCGTATTATCCAAATCCTTCTTTGACGGGAATTTTGCCACATATAGCGTACCATCTGTATCAACCACATTGGCCTTCGGGCGAGCACCTCCAAGCGAGGTTCCTGGGTCAATCAACTGGTCAAGCCAACGTTGTTCGGGCAATTCGTTACGTTCTTCTGCCACCTCTATTTCATGACATGCATCGCATAGGGCGCGCAGGCTCTCCATTGGAGGTACAAGATATTTTGTGCTTGCGTTGATATAGCCTTCGCCACCTTCCTCTCTATAGCGTATGCCCCCCATACGAGTAAAGTCCTCAATACCGATAAGATAGTCGTAGCTGGTGAGCATTCGTTTAGGTCTGCCTTCCGACTGTGCTACAAGTCGCTCTCTGCGGTCAAGCAGCAAGCGACCCCAACGGTCAGGAAAGGAGTCTTTGACAAATCCAAACACGCTATCATTACTACGAGGATGCTGCAAGGATGGAACATTCATCAAGTCGCCACTAAGCAGGATGCCACCATGCTGTTTTAACCACTGACGAGAATACTCAAAGACAAAATGGTCTTTGCCACGAACGTGTTCGTAGCCTAACAATCCTATCTCCTCAGGGGCAGCAAGGAAATCAAAATCCGCGTAAACCGTTATCCTTTTCATAGACTTTCATTCAATAGCTTATTTTCTCAACAACTCTGCATCCTGGAGCTGCCTGCCAAGAGCATCATCAGCTGCAAGCAGGGTGATATCGTTTTCCAAATTCAGTGCAAAGAGTACACGAGCGTAAATGCCCATAGAGACCGTCGGGTCGCCA
Source organism: Bacteroidaceae bacterium (assembly GCA_017933995.1). GTDB lineage: Bacteria > Bacteroidota > Bacteroidia > Bacteroidales > Bacteroidaceae > Alloprevotella. Next base: position 61,122 of record JAGBKI010000033.1, read on the forward strand.
TGTTCCACTTTTGAAACAGTCAGCCTTGTCACCGTTGCCCTGTCAGCTATATCCTGCATGGACAGATGTCTGCGCTTACGGGCCAGCATAATCTGTTCGCCCATTATTTTCAGATTCTGGCTCAATGCCCTTGGCATCGTTTTGCCAAATGTATTCTTTCCCATGATTGCGCGTTATTGGGTGCAAATTTAGCAATAAATATATAATATAACAAACATTTTTGGTAAAACTATGATTTGGCGTGTGTTGTTGATCTTATATTGAATTGTGTAATAGAGGCAAATTGAAAACGGAAAAGAAAACTTTGAAAAGGGACACCTTTGTACAGCTTAAAATAAAAACCCCAGATTCATCACCAGCAAGTACGACTGGGAGAGGAACGACCGGGACTGCAAAAAACGACCCACCGATGTGAGCATTATTAAGAGGCTTGGCGGGTTCTGTTGGTGCAAAAGTACGTTATCTTTTATTAACGGCCAATTTTATTTGGACTAAAAAGGGCATCCCGATTTGAGATGCCTTTTTTATTTGCCCCTAACGCGTGAGGGAGGGTTACGCCTTGCGGTGTGATGCCATGCTGGCGGGGACTTCGCACTACCCATTACATCGTCCCTTCACGACTTACTTTTATATGTGAAAGGTTGCGGAGCTTGATATTATCGCGCCTATATGCAACGCTCTTTCTGCCTGCAAAAGTAAGAAGTTATTCTCTAACCTCAAGTTTATTCTATTCCCTTTTTCAAAAAGTCTTGGGATTTTATGATTTATCTAACAATTTGGGCTTCCCCTTTTCGCAAACCGAGCTTGTAATCTCGGTCATTCGCTTCATTTCCTAGAACGAGCTTCGCTTTATCACAAGACAAAAGCCGCAAACGATGAGCTACGGTTTTCGTTTATTAATGTTGAAGCCTGCTGACAAGAGCAGGCTTCTATTACCGTTTTTAAGTACATTTTGCAGAGGCAAAGCCTGCAAGGGGACTTTACATTCCAGCTGGATTTATAACTTAGTTCTTATAAAAACGATACCCGGCAGTTTGATTGCTCAGGGACTGTCGGGACTTAACACAGCAAAAGTACGAACTTTTGTGTTATATTCCCAATCGTTTAAAAAATTACTTTTCAGACGAAACATAACACCTTTGCTTTCATTCAAACAAAAGTCGCAAGTGATGAACCCGCGGCTTTTGTTGTTAGTTTTACTTGTTATGCTCCCACCATCGCTGCGCGGAAGCAGTCAATGCCTAAGCGGTCTTCTATTTCCGCAATGGACTTGAACGAGAAATTGACTTTGCCCGACAAAATCTTGCTTACATACTGCGGGCTGACGTCAAGGCGCGCGGCCACATCATTGCGGGACAAATTATTGTCCTGCATATAATCAATGATGGCCAATGCTACGCCACGGGAACGGCGTAGCCACGACGCATTCTCGTGCCGCCACTGTGCGTCGGCGACAAAGGTGGAACGCTCACCAGACTGATGGGCTTCCAAAAATTGTACGGCTCTCGTTTTCATATTTCATCCTCCTCTCTAAAATCGATAAAACTATCTGCGTCAAACACGCCGTTGTCCACCAAGTATTGACGGCAACGGTTCAGTTTGTCAAGTTGCTCCTGCGTATGCGGGCGTTCTTGCATTGTTCGGGTTAGTTTGATGGCACCGCCCGTTATAACAAATACATTTTCTTCCAAACGGATGGCATAAACCCTTAGCCAACTAGCGTGACCGACACGATCCCAGTTGCGCGCTTTTTCGCGAGTTAGTTCGCGAACGGACATTTCCATAGTACCAAGTGGCTTGAATAGTTCATCCAAATTGTCGGTAAACGGAATATCCAATATCAGACGCTCTAACTGTTCGGCATCATCAAATGTGTCTTCTATCGCTTCACTTATTCGCTCAATGTGGAAATGTTCTTTGAGGTCACGATAATTCTCAATGAAGAACTTCATAAGGTACTCCATATCATTCCACGAGTCGAACAGCAGTGCTAGTTCGTTCTTGGGCTTCGCCGTATCGCGCACAGCCCAAAGGTGGTCTTTGCCTTCTATTATTCTTTCAAATTTCATAGGTGCTGCAAAAGTAGAAATAAAGTTTTAGATGTGTAACTTATAAGTTGCGTTTTTGTCGTTTTCTCTCGGACTTCTTTAAATAGAACTGGCTTTGGTTGATGCAAACCTGCTGTCTACAACGGCCACAAGGACAAACGCCTTGAGAAGACGCGCGAGACGGACGAGAGCCGTTTGGAGGAGCGCACCGACTTCTCCGACGCTTTCGACACGCTCTACATCGGCTGCGAACGTTTCCCTCAGCAATCTACTGTGCTGCCGACGACTTCGGACTTTTGAGCCGTGCGGATGATGTATGCCTTTGCTTTGTGAGGGTAAGACTTTAACGTGTTTTCGCCCCTCGCATTTCTACTGCAAAGGTAAGGGACGCTCCATTAGGTTCTGCCACAAGTGGCGAAGCGAAGCCCGCAAGGGTTTCCATAAAAATTTTGCCGCAGGCTTACCAAAATTTTGACGGACATCCTCCCTTGCAACCACTACGCGCCCACCTTTCGTAGGCAGTATAAATCACGAGGGCAACCCCACAAGTCTTACTCTTAAAACTCACAAATCAAATGAAAGCAAACATCATCCTCAAAGCACTCATCAAAAACGATGTCAATCTGGAATGCTGCGGAACCGTCCGCGTTGATGAAGAACTCACGTTCTCGGACTTCATCCATCGGTACTTCGATCCCGAATACCACGTCTTCTTCCTCACGCAGAAGTCGATTGTCCCCGAAGGCGAATGGTTCTACGTCTGGCACACCGACGACATAGACTTCGGCTTCGGCGAGTGCTACACTATCCTCCGCATCGGCGGGCAGTCGCTCCACATTATGCTCTTGGACGAGGAATAACCCCTCGCCCAAGCGTTAAAGCGAGCCGTCAGTCCTACAAGATTGGCGGCTTTTTCGTACCTTTGCACCGTAAAATTGGATAAAATAATTCCCGATAATGGATTTCCTTATATACCTAATAGCCTTTTTATTTTTGTGGCCTATATTCGCTCTTCCTGGTATGCTTATTGGGGCAATTCTGGAAAAACTTAATTGTTCTAAAAAAATAACTACAAGAACAGCATTCATATTAGGGGCTATTATTGGAATAGTTCTATTTATTTGTTTTGTGCCATATTTTCTATAAATATTTGGGCGTTACGGCAAGCCGTCAGGCTTTCGTAAATCGAGCCTAAGGTCTCGACCAAAAGGCTTCAATCCTTAACGCATAGCGAGTTGCAAAGGCAATTCGCTTTTTTTGTTTGGTGTGGCGAAATGCCACGTTCAGTTTTCTATTCCCACCCAGCACAGAGTTTCCTCCGCCGAGTCTGCAAAAACACTGTGCTTTCCCGTCCCTTCTGTCTATGGTATAGAAAGCCGTCCCGTTGGTCTGGCATTCTATGTTTTAGTTTTTATCTCTATGTCTCGTCTGCACTCCGCCGTGTGCGGCTGGCCGTTTGCCTAATGTCGGCTAAAGGTCAGGGTGTTACTAAAGACAGAAGTTGTCTTCACATTCCTTTCACGAGCCTTGAAGATACTTCACGTCTGAAGCCCGTCCGGGGAGCTTCGGCTCGGTATGTCGTATCGACTTTTGCCGCTGCAAAGGTAGGTGCGTACCGTTAGGGCTAAAGGACTTGCAGTCTGTATGGTTTCCACTTCACTTTTTCAAAAACTTTTTGCCGCAGGCTTACCAAAAACTTTTCACGCCCTATGGGTGAAAAACTTTGCAGACCCTCCATACACCCACTATCTACGCCTACCTCTTATCGCAGTGTCAAAAATCGAAACATACCGCGAAGCGACAGGCGACGCAAAGTATCAAACTTCAAAACACTTAAAAGATATGACAACTTTATTCAACACCTCCGACTTTCAGCTGACGGCAGAAGCCCAGCCCCGTAGCACACGACGCAGCGCTAACAAGACGTCAAAAATCTCACACCCGCTCGCTCAAGGTTCTACAATGTATCTGAAAGCGCAATGCGCACTATCCGTAGCAGTCGCAGCCATTTTGGGAATGTATTGCGGACACGCCAATATCATAAGCAAAGAAACCTTTGCCAACGGCACAGCCCAAGTAATTGCAGAAGTTTGGGAAGAGGGAGAAAACGTACTTTATCAATTTGACATCGACGAAGACGGCGATTTCTGCGAAATCCAACTATAAAACGACACACGGCAGGCAGGGGAAAGCGCGAAGCACACACCGCCGAGCGCACCCCACCGCCAAGAGATAAAACCATTTTTCAAACCATAAACCAACAAAAGCGATGAACACACAAACGACCACCGCACCGAGAACCAGCCACGCGACCAAGAGCCGCAGAGTAACGAACCGCACACGCCGCGCCACTGTGCAGCATACGCGCCGCAACACCAAGACCAGCGCGAGCGAACCCACCCCCGTAGGCGAATTGGTAGATGAAGCCGTGCAGGAGATAAAGAACGCCCGCACCGCGCGCCAAGAAGCCGCCCGCCAACGCCGCGCCGAACTCAAAGCGACATCCAACCTACTTAAAAAGGCAGTGCAGGCAGGAGAAATCCCACCCAGCGAGGACGGAACGATAAACGGACTTTTGCGCCAAATGTACGCCCAGCAGGGACACACGGAGTTAAAAACTTTCGACGAGTGGAAAGAAGCCGGCTATATAGTCCGCAAGGGACAAAAGGCAATCCTACTTTGGGGTAAGCCGCGCAAGCACGACCGCGACAAGGAAGAAGCCACCGCACCCACGACCGAAGCCGCCGACGGACAGCAGACCAGCGAACCGCAAGAAGATTTCTTCCCAGTGTGTTACGTATTCTCACAACTGCAAGTGCACGCGATAAGCGAACGCGCAGAAGCAGAAGCCTAACAAGATAGACAAGGGCGCTTTTGGTGCAAGGTGAGAGCAAAGAAAACTTGTTTGCTTTGCCGAACCGCCGCCCAAAAGTCTGAAAAGAAAGGGGAAGCCCGAAAGGGCAACCCCACCGCCCAAACCTATTGAACAAACCACTATTTTTTAACTTTTCAAATTCTTACAATTATGGCAACAACAACCGCCACCCGCGCCAGCAAGAGCGCAGCCGAGAACGTGACTTTCGGCGCAAGGCGAGCGCAAAGGGAGCTTGCTCACTTTGCCGAGCCGCAGCCCGAAAGTTTGAGCGAAGCGAAAAACGCAGCCGCAGCCGCTGCAAGTCAGACAACCACCAGCTGTCTTTTGTGAAATCCGCACTGCAACCGACCTTTGCAGCGGCTATTCCGGAAACGCTGTGCGCCGCGCACATTCGCGGCAAACCGACAAAAACGTAAAGATATGGCTATACGCATTAAAACGATACCGCGCAAGAAGCCCGGCACCAGCACGTTCAAGTACTACATCGCGCCCGACACGCAGACCGCGCTCGACAAGGCCGAGTTCCTCGACCGCATGGAGAAGCGCAGCACGATGTCCAGCGCCGATGTCAAGGGCTGCCTTGACGCGCTGGAGTACGAACTCAAGCAAGCCCTCCTGGGCGGCAACTCCGTCCGCCTGGGCGACCTCGGCTCGTTCCACATCTCGCTCACCTCCCAAGGCGTGGAGAAAAAGGACGACGCCTCCGCCGACCTCATCAAGCGCGTGAAGGTGCAGTTCCGCCCCTCGTCCGCCCTGATGCGCGACATGCAGGCCGCGCCTACGGGCAAGGCACGCTTCATCCAGAGCGCGAAGCAAAGCGAAAACGGCTGATAAAAACTCCTCGGCTCGCAATGAAAAATGCGAGCCGAGCATTTGAAAATGCGAGCCGAGCATTTCAAAATACTCGGCTCGTATTTTTTCCCAACTCCCGAACACTGAAAACCAACGACTTATGAAACGAAAACTATCCGCCCTGAAAGACATTTTCTCCATGTTCACCGCCGCCGTGATGATAACCAGCGGCGCGGGTATGAGCGTATACTCGCTCGTCTGCTACGGCGACATCCGCACGGGCGTGCTGTTCTACGTCGCGCAAGCCCTCATCTACGCGGGCACGCTGTTAGGCGTGAACATCTATTGGAACGCCAAGGTGCAGCAGGCCTTGCAGGAAATGGAATTAGTGCTGACGCAGGATGCGGAAGCACTAATCAGCGAGCCTCGCAGCGCACGTCAGCCCGCCGCGCGACAGTGCGGCGAAGGCTGGGGCGCGAATAGCGAGGCGAACTAACTTGGTGCTAAGCCAAGACGCGGCACTCATTGAGGCCGAGCGCGAACGCCAGCCCAAAGAAATATAGATTTTGGTATTGCAATTGGCATAATGTTGCCCGCCGCCCGCTGCGAAGCGCGCGGCGGGTTTTTAGTTTGGCTTCGCGCCCCAGCGGGCGGCGTTGGTGGCGGCAGCGCGTTTACGCATTTGCGCGGAGATGTAGAAAGGGTCTTTGCGCCAAAGCATTTTTGTTCCCAAGTCCTTAACGTAGGTTTTGCTCACGCTCACTCCGTAGACTTCGCGCAGCACGTCCGCAATTACGCGGTTGGGCAGGTAAGGATAGACGTTCTTAATAAATTTTAATAGGGGGGGTAATTTTAACATTTGCCATAGCGGTAGGTTTCATTTGTCGCTGCAAAGTTACGCAAAGCGACGCGGAAAATCAACGAGTTCTTCACTTCGCTACGCTCCGTTCAGACTTTCGGGCTGCGGCTCGGCAAAGTGAGCAAGCTCCCTTTGCTCTCGCCTTGCGCCGAAAGTTAGGTTTGCAAAACCCACCTAATTTGCCGCCGCAACCACGCTTCACGACGGCAAATTAGGTGGGGCCCGAAAGAGGTACGAAAACGTGTCGAAAAATCTTTACTTTTTTCGTGAAGAAACTACGCCTAAACCTTTGTCGTTTAGGCGAAAATGCGTAACTTTGTGCCTGCAATCCGATGGTTGATTGCAGGTATCATTGCACAGCGTCCCGTAGCCTGGTAAGCACGGGACTTTTTTCGTGGAAAATTGAAAGATTTTATCCCGACTTTGTAATGCTTGCAAAGTCTTCCCGCCCACCCAATTAAGGTGTCCCTCTTCCCGTCTTTTCTAAGGAAATAGGGTAGAAGTAGTTTTGCACATCATTTCATTAACGACGCAAAACTATGACGCAAGAAGGACGTATCAATTTTCAGTACTACACCGCCGCCGCTATGCTTTTGGTCGGTGTGGCCCTCGCCGTGGCTGGCTTCATCGTCCCGCCACAAGGCGAAATCTCCGACTCCGTACTCTACTTCACAGCCCAGTGCTTCATCTACGCTGGAAGTGTGTTCGGAGTGTCGGTCTATGTTTCCGACAAGTTCAAGAACTTGCAGAAGCGGCTCGGACTGAAAGACGAGGAAGAACCTAAAAACCAAGAAACCTAAAAACCTACAAACCCACAATGAAATACTTCACCATCCCCGAACTCACTGCCAGCCCCACTGCGCGGCGGTTGAAGATTGACAACACGCCGAGCGCTGCCGTCACGGAGCGTCTCACGCTCCTTGTTGACAACGTACTCGACCCGCTCCGCGAAGCGTGGGGCGCACCCATCATCGTGACGAGTGGCTACCGCTGCGCGGCACTCAACAAGGCCGTGGGCGGCGTGAAAAACTCGCAGCACCTGCTTGGCGAGGCAGCGGACATCCGCACCGTAAGCGACCTGCCCGCAGACAACCAACGACTATTTGACCTTGCCCGCAGTTTGAAGTTGCCCTTCGACCAACTCATTGACGAATACGGCTACAACTGGCTGCACGTCAGTTATGGCCCATGCCACCGCCGACAAATCCTGCATATCCGATGAAAGCCCGCCTCTTGCTCCTGCTTGCGGCTATAATGCTTGTAGCCTGCAAGCCCAAGGAAATCGTCGTCACGCAGACAGAAACGAGAAATATCTCCGACACCCTCCGACATTTCTCCGACACGCGCGACAGCATCTATCTGCACGACAGTATTTATATCGTGCGCGAAACTCGCAGCGACACCATCCGCGAAACGCAGTATGTGTATCGCTACAAGTTCCGCGAACGGCAAGCCAAAGATAGTGTCCGCGTCGTACACAAAACGGACACGGTCTTAATTATCGAACCCGACCTCCGCGCCGTGCAACTCGCCCAGGCGCAGGCCAAGGCACAGAAGCAAACCGCCCAAAAATGGCGGCTATACTTCTTCGCCTTGCTCGTCGGGATAATACTTGCCGCAGGGCTTTACTTGCGTCGCAAATTGAAACACTGAACCTATGGACTACTTCAATATACCGCACCTTGCATTTCCCAGCGAGATAGACGAATGTTCTTTCCCCATCAACTACAACGTGGCGCTGACCACCGTTGTGCTGGTGGACGGGACAGAAGTGCTTCGCACAAAGCTCTATCCCGTCGATGGACGTGTGACGCTCTACGACCTCGCGGCCTTGCTGCGCGACAACCTCTCTATAGAAAAGGTCTCCGACGTACAACTGCGCGTCGGTTCGACCACGAAAGACATTTCCATACTTCCCTCGCGCTGCGCGATGGACGAAGCCGAAGACTTCACCACGCACCATTTCCTTTCCCTCCTTGACGGTGTGAAACCCACCTACCTCGAAGCGACGGAGTTCCTGCCGCTCTACTTTGACGGCTCGTATGACGACCTGCAAGAGGCAAGTCCCTCGCTCGTTTCCACTTGGGTAAACCCCGTTACGGGGGACATAAAGACCCAAGCGGAAAACTTTTCGTCTGCCACGAGCCACGACGACTTCCTTTGGCAGCTGGTGTTCCAGCCCAAGCGTTTTGTCGCGCCTGCTGATGGCTACACGCTTCACAGCATCCGCGCCTGCTTGGAAGACCGAGTACAGGAATACGTCGTGCAGACTCCCATAGACAGCACGCCGTTCAGTCTGAAATTCTACAACAACTTCGGACTGCTGGAAACGTTCCATTTCTTCGGAACTTGCGAAAAGGAACTGAAACCCACGCGCTCGACGGCAAGTTTCAACGGCAAGACACGCAATTACAAGGTGGAAGCCGTACCGACGTGGAAGTGCGACACGGGCGCATTGCTTCCCAGTGTCCAGCCGCTCTTTGCCGACCTCTGCGCCGCGACGCAGGTCTGGCGGCAGGACACGGGAACGGAAGTAACCATCACCGACAACGAGTATAAAATCTCCGACGACCGCTATGCCCTGCAAACGGCTTCGCTCACGTTCCGCGAAACCGCACGCACGGCAGCGCACGTCAAAACCTCCGCACCCAAGCGGACGTTTGATTCGTCCTTTGACGAAACCTTCTTCTGAGAAGGGTTCATTGAGCCTTTCAGTGTACGTCAGCCCGCCGCGCGAAGTGCGGCGTAGGCTGGGATACGAAAAGAAAGGCGAGATAAACTTTTTATTAAAAAATTCTATGAAATCAATCCATAAAAAGGACGCTTTGCGGCTTTTGGAAGACTGCCAGCCGCACACGCTCAAAGTTTGGAAACTCTCGACTGGCGACATCCTGCAATACAAAGATTGCCTTTGCCACTCCGCCGACCGCCGACGCGGTACGCATAAAATCCGCGTCCCGAAATCTGCCGTGATTCGGGAATTTCGGGACGTAACGCTCTTTGAGATAGACGGACTAAGTGTCTATCTTTAATCAGTCCGCATCGTTTTCCAGCGTGCGGATGAAGCGGGCTGGCACACCGCCCACAAGGGTATTGTCGGGGACATCTTTCGTGACAACCGCTCCAGCTGCAATCACCACGTTGTTCCCAATCGTGATGCCGGGTAATATGGTAACGTTACCGCCAATCCACACATCGTTACCAATCCTCACGGGCTTGGCAATACCTAAATGCTGACGTCGTCCCATCGGTGTGAGCGGATGGTTCACGGTTGTGATCATAGTGCCAGGACCAATCATCACGTTGTCGCCTATCCACACCTCTCGAATGTCCAATATCGTTAGGTTGTAGTTGCCCGTGAAGTTGTTTCCAATAAAAATGTTCTTTCCGTTGTCGCAGTTGAATGTCTTGCCAATCCACACTTTCTCGCCTACGCTCCCCAACATCCGTTTCAAGTAAGCATATTGAGCTGCATAGTCCGTGTCGTCAATGGCATTGTATTCCTTGCAACGCACGATGGCACGCTCTTTCAACGCTTCCACCTCTGCGTCGTCGTAGCAGTATTCAAGACCTGCTTTCAGTTTTTCAAGTTCGGTCATTATTAAAGTTTTTTTGTTTTCACCTGCAAAGGTACGAATAAGCAGACGACCGACAAAAACTTGTCTTTTCTAAACCCACCAAAGCAAAGTTCCTTTGCACCGTAAAAACCTACGAACCCAAAAACGTATGACGCAATACCACATCTATATCAACGACACGATAGGCTGGCCCATATCGGCAGCCTACGTCCGGCAGGAACTTGCGGGACAGAAAGGCAAGCCCTGCGACGTGTACATCTCCTCGCTTGGCGGCGACGTGGCCACCGCCCTGCAAATCCGCCAACTCTTTGCCGAGCACGGCGAAGTGACCGCCCACCTCCACGGCTTCGTGGCTTCGGCTGCGACGATTATTGCCACTGGTGCCAAGACGGTGAAGATGGGCGAGTTCGCGCTGTTTATGATACATAAATGCAGCGCGTGGCAGGAGCAGTGGGGACAGATGAACGCCGACGACATCGCCGCCGCCATCGACAAACTCACCACCGCCAAGAACGCCCTCGACTCGATAGACCAGGTAATCGGCAGTATCTATGCCCAGCGCACGGGCAAAGACATCGCCGACCTCGTGGATATGATGAAAGCCGAAACGTGGCTTTCCGCCAGCGAAGCCAAACAGCAGGGCTTCGTGGACGAAATCATATCCGACAAACAGCAAGAAATGACTGCGGACATCAAGCAGCGCATTCTTGCCTGCGGCTATCCCGTCCCCCAAGTGGAAACGGAAAAGCCGTCCCTTTGGCAACGCATATCGGACTATATCGACGAGAAAGCCCGACGCATTGCCGCCGAAGTGGACGAGCACAGCAAACGCAATATTCAACCCATTAAATTCCACAATATGAAGAAAACACCCACCGCCATCCTCGCGCTCCTTGCCCTGGAGAGCATCGTCGCTTCCGAAGACGGCAACGTCACGCTCACCGAAGAGCAAGTAGAGAAAATCGAAGAAGCCCTCGACGGCATCAAGAAAGAACTTGATGCCGTCAAGACCGAGAAAGAAAACCTTGCTTCGCAGGTCACGAACCTGCAAACCAAAGTCACTGACCTCACCGCTTCCAACGAAGCCCTGACCACCACCAACGCTGACCTCACTTCCCAAATCGCCGCCCTCCAGAAAGCCGACGGCGACGATACTACCAAGATCGAGGCTGGCGGCGCAGCCGACGACCACAAGTCCTACGCCGCCCGCGCCCGTGCCGACTACGAGAAAGTGAAGTCTATGCTCGCATAAACCCGTGGCTTTTGACGCGAAAGTCAGAGCCGATGATTTCAAAATCACTCCCTTTGATTTCAAAATCACTCCCTTTGATTTTCAAATCAGAGCCTTCCACCGAAAAGTGGAAGCCTTCCACTCGAAAGTGGAAAGCCTGCACTTCGCAGTGCAAAGCCATTAAAACCGAAGAACCTATAAACCCCAAAACCTTTACCCAATATGGCAACCATTAACATTACAGACACCGACCTCCAAAAGTCCGCCCACCAGTTCCGCAAGGAACTCCTGCTGATGCCCATCATCGCCGCCGAAGCGACGCTCCAGCACATGACCGGTCGCCCTGGCGTGGCAGGCCGCGAAACCGTAGGCCAACTCTCCGGCAACATCGAGATTGCGCCCTACAACGCCAGCCGCGTCGATATGACGGGCGTAAAGATTGTGCCCCGCACGCTGGAAACTTTTCTTGGCTCTGTGGTCAAAAAATTTGACCTCAACGAAGCCGCCAAGACCGTGTACGGCTCACTCATCACGCAGGGCGAGGCACTCACGGGACTTGACCTCGCCCACCAAATCCTCAACTATCTTTCGGGACAGTTGGGCCAGAACCTCAACCTCTCCCTTTGGAAAGCGAAGCGCAACGACAGCGGTACGAAGACCATCGACCTGTTCGACGGCTTCGACACCATCACAGAAAAGGAAATCACCGACGGCAACATTTCTAAGGACAACGGCAACTTCCTCCAGCTCACGGACGACATCGACGAGAACTCGGCCTTTGACATCCTGATGAGCATCTACGAGAATGCCGACGACAACCTGCAAAGTGTGCCGACGAAACTCTTTGTCCCCGTCAAGGTCTATCGCGCCTACAACAAGGCGTACCTGAACACCTTCGGCAGCGTGCAGTACAACAAGGAGTTCAACAAGACCTTCCTTGAAGGCACGGACAACCTCTGCGAGATTGTGCCGCTGGTGAGCAAACGAGGTTCGGACTACATCCATCTCACCACCAAGACGAATATGCTCTATGGCTACGGCGACGGCCTCGATGCCGAAAAGCTCGCCATCGAGAAGCATCACGAGTTCCTGCTGTCCTTCGTGGCCACGATGTTCTTCGGCGTGCAGTTCGAGACCATCAGCAAGGAACGTCTGTTCGTCGCCAAACTCAAACAGGCCTAAAAGGGTAGGACTGCGCGACGGTCGCTTTGCCAACCGCTTCGCCACTCGTCGCGCAGCCCCATTGTTAATTTTTAATTTTTAATTGTTAATTCTGAAAGCAATGCCAAATAAATGTACCTACGGCGGCGTATACGCCAGCCTTATGTTCTGCAAGGGCAAGACTGTTCTGCCCGGCGTTCGCAACCGCCTTTACTTCATCCCCAAGGCGTGGATTGTGAAGTGGCCGAAACTTCGCGCCATCGGCGGCGATATGGTCAGCACGTTCTCCATCCTTGACGGCTCGTTCTTCGCACGCCCCTGCAAGTTTTGCCCCAAGCGGCGCGAGCGTTGCCCGCGCTTCGCTTGACTGCAAAAGGGGCGCGCTCAGACTTTCGGGCGGCGGCGCGGCATAGTGAAAGCGGGCTTTCCCTCTGCACTCGCCTTGCACCGAAAGACACCCTCGCTGCCGATAAGAAGTGGATGTACATCGACATCATCGACAACAAGGGCAAACTCGAATCCGAGAGCCAGGGCGACAAACCCTCGCGCACGTTCCTCAACAAGTTGAGTGTCGTCCATCCCGAAACGGACGAACTCGCCACCTCGTTCTGCCGTCAGGCCAATGCCGACGATTTCGTGTACCTTGTGCAGCGACGCAACGGCAAGTTCCGTTTGCTCGGCAACGAAATGTTCGAGACGGACACCAAACCGAAGCAGGACAGCGGCGAGGGCGTGAGCGGCGATTTCGGTACGACCATCGAAATCGAAGTGACCGACGAATGCCCCGCGCCTTACTACTTCGGCAAAATCGAGACCGTGGACGGCGACATCGAGATTGATGCCACCACGGGGGAAATCACCAGCGACGGCACTAAATCCTAACGGCTATGTTGGATAACAAGTTTACCGAACAAATGCAGGGGTGGCTCAGTGAGCAGTCGGAGAACCGTTCCCTCGCGGAGGGTGCGGAACTCCTGCTGCGCTTGAACCGCAACCGCTGGATGTACCAGCAGATATTGCGCACCCGCAACTTCTCCAAACTCGAATACGAGTTGAAGAAGCACCTCGCTATCCGTCTTGACGGCTTGACGCTGCAAGAGGTAGCCGAGATGGAGCAGCGCGTCGTGCCTGCGGCAAAGGAGAGTCTTGAATGCGACGTGCCCGTAATCAGCACCGACGCGGAGAACCCCGCGCCGCAGTTCGCTGGCAAGCGTGCCGACCACGACGAACTCACAGCCGACATCCAAGCCCTCTATAAAAAGAACGGCGAGATTTACTTCAAACTCAAACAGACCTTTGAGACCTTGAAGCAAATGCTGGACGCGCAGCCCTGCGACCGCTACGAGTATCTGAAAGTCCTCGACGACCTCGATAAGCAGTACCGCGCTAATTGGGAGGAGTACGACCACTTCATCCCCGAAGCCGCGCCCGTTGCTTCCGAAAAAGAAGTAACCGCCGACGAAGTGGCCGTACAAGCCGCCGCCGTTTCCGCCGACCCGAAGAAACTTCAAGCCGCGCGGAAATACCTCTCCGAGAATGCGCCGAAACTCGCCGCGCTCATCGAAGCGCAGGACGAGGACAAGGCCGAAAAGTTAAGAGCCAAAATGCAGGAGCGCATTTCCACCCTGCAAGCCGCAGGGCAGACTTTCGCCCCAGCATTTCAAGCCACCCTCGTAGAACTCGGCCTTATCATCGAATAACCACCTCCGTTCCTAATTCTCTGCCCGACGGGAGCGAGGACAATACACTGCGCCCTCGCTCCCGTTTTCCTTAAACTTTCGTCCATTGCGTTGCGCTACCAGCGCAACAAAAGCAACCGTCCGAAATGAGAAACCTCCGCGAAAAGCCCACCATCGAAAACCCCACCGCAAAGCCCCTGCAAGTATTCCTTACAGACGCTTTCCAGTTGGGCTATGTACTGGAGCAACTCCTTGCTTTCACGGGCAAGGCAAAGATAACCGCCAGTACCTTCGGCAACGGCGAGGAGTTCCTGCGCAAACTCATTATGCTCCGTCACAAGGGACTCATCACGGAAGCCGCCCTTTACTGCGACACCAAAGCCGCAGAAAAGAACGCCAAAATGCACCCCTTGTTGAAGACGGCCTACGACCGCATCAACTTCTGCGACAACCACAGCAAGGTGCTTGTCGTAGAGGGCGCATTTCCCGTCGTCCTCCTCGCCAGCCAAAACCAAACACGAGGCAACCGCTTGGAGAACTACGTCGTCCTCCAATCGGCTGAAACAGCCGAGTATTGTTTGGATATTCTTTCACAGCGCAAGTGCGCTAATCTCCCAGCGTTCAAATGATAGAAATTGACCTCGATAAACTCACACAATTAACCGAGCAACTCACGCCACTCTCCGATATGGCTCTCTTGCTCGACGTGCCAGAGGGCGACCTGCGCGATGCCGTGTCCGACTACGAGCATCCCGCCAGCATAGCTTACCGCAAAGCCAAAGCCCGCCTGACCCTGCAACTCCGACAGCAAGACCTCGAACTTGCAGAAGCAGGCTCGCCCTCAGCAGCAGAAGCCCTGCGCTCGCACCTCTTGAAGATGTTGCAGGACGAGTAATTTGTGAAAATCGTGTAAAATTTGTGTAATCTGTGGTTATGAATCCCGAACTCATCAAACGCACCCAAGATTTCCTCTTCGCAACCGAAGAAGAAATGCAACAAGGCGGTCTGAATAAGCCCGCCCGTGAGCGTTTGTACAGACTTCGGGATATGTATTCCTATTGGTTGCGCAACCCAAAGCAGGGCGACCGCCACATCCTCGCCGAGATAAAACGCCGTTCCCGTGTAGGCGACCGACAAGCCTACGAAGACCTGCGCCTGCTGAAACTCTGCCTTGGCAACCTCCAGCAGATGACGCGCGACTGGTATCAGTACCTTTTCATCGCGCGCTGCGAAGAAGGCTTCCAGATGGCACGCGACAAAGGCGATGCCGGAGCCTTCGCAAAAGTCCTCGCTTCGCTCGGAAAGTTCACCCGTCTTGACCACGAGCAACTCGCGGGTCCCGACTACTCGCAGATTATCCCGCAACAGTTCGAGATAACCAGCGACCCCGCCGTCGCAGGCTTCCAGCGAATACCCAACGTCCTCCAACTCACCCAGCAGTTGGAGAAGCGCTTCAAAAAAGAGATAGAAGCAGCCGAGTACGAAGTCCTGCCCGCTTCCGATTATTCCGAAAACTCCGATAATTCCGACCACTCCGAAATCTCCGCTCAACAATGACCGCTCCCATTCTCCGCCACATATCCAAGATTGAATACTGTGCCGCCTACCACCTCCGCTCCGCCATCATCCTGCCAGCCCAAGCCCGTGCCCTTATCAAAGACGTAATGCCCTGGCAGGAACTCCCTCTCGTCGGACTCGCCCAAGTCGAAACCTCCGACGAAGTGGAGCGCGGCATGCGGCTCTACACCACCAAACTCACCGCCACCCTCTGCCAACCCTTTAACTTTTCACTTTTCACCATTAACTCGGCTCGCCCGCTTGCCTTCCGCCTTACCGACGTGCAAGGCCGCCAGTACCTCCTCGGCACATCCCAACCCCCATATCCCCTTGTTTCTCAAACCGAAACCAAAGGCAACAAGCCCACCGACCGCACCGCCTACACTTTCAACATCCAGCACACCTCCCCAAATTCTTTGTTAGAAATCTCCACATAAACCCTATGGGTTTACAGAGAAATGCTTAACTTTGCCGCAGATTAAAATAAAGGTAAACGAAGTTTGGCCGGACAGAGTAAACCTTATTAGGAATAAAACGTAATCTATTTGCCTGCATTCACGGACGGCCATCCGTGGTGCGGGCATTTAGATTTCGGTATCTATGGCAAAAAAGAAATATAAAGTAGACCTTGAAACCGAAGTGGCTTCACATATAGTAGAGGAAGCCAAATCGTTATACGGATAGTTATGACTGACAGACAAGAAAAAATATCGGAGATTCTGAATCTCGTCGGTTATGGTATGGCGAAATTTGATTATGCCTTTATCCGTGAATTCGGTTGCAAGACTAAAACAGCTTTTGGACAGTATTTTGTAGACTTGGGGCTGGCAAATACTTGGAAAGCCGTATCAAATAGGCAAGATAGTTTTGACCCTTACTTTGATAACGGACGGCGCGGTTGGTATCAACGAAACCAGCGCGAACATATCAAACTTTTTATTGATAGTTTGTTTGGTAACGAAGATGCTCACGGCCTTGCCAACATCGTGAAATTATACATTCAAGATTTGAATGCAGGCATAAACTTAACAACGACGAAGATGTCGCCCGCTGTAAAGTCTAAGTTCAAGCAGTTGCAGGAAACTGGTAAGGAAGCAGAGTTCTACTTCATGAGCAATTACAAGTCCGTGGACCAATTTGCCAATGGCATCCTTGAAGACGCTCGACTATGGGGCGATGGATACGATTTTCAGATTCAGACAAACAACGCATTCTTGCTTGCTGAAGTCAAGGGGGTCAAAGAGAACCACGGGAGCATTCGTTTGACGCAAAACGAATATATAAAGGCGCAAGAATATAAATCCGACTATGTATTGGTCATTGTAAGTAATTTGGCCAGTTCTCCAAAATTAAGTCTTGTGGAAAATCCCGTAGAACAATTAGTGCTGACTTCCAGAGAACAGCGGTCGGTACAAGTAAACTATTATTCAGACGATATTCGATGGTAACAATATGAAGACAAGAAGATTCTGCCCCAAGTGTGGTCGCCCCGTTTTGAAGTCACACAACGATAAACACTATAATAACTATTCGTTTCAGTGCTTTTCCTGCGACGAAGATTTCTTCAAAACGGAAGTGCTGCGGAAAAAGGATTTGGTTCAAGTGCGACTTCTCCAACACACCACTTTGCGTTACGAATTAGAAACAGGCACACACAATTATTCTATATACAAACCCTATCCCAGACATAACGTTTGACAAGATGTCCAAAGATATAGAAAAAGTTAAGGCAGACTTAACCAATCCCGAATTGCTCACACTGGCCGACAAGATTGTTCAGGTCATTGAGGATGGCAAGCGTGAATTGGCCGTAAGCATTACCGAAACGATAAAGAAAACATATTGGCGCATAGGCCAACATATCGTGGAATTTGAGCAGAAGGGCGACCGCCGCGCAAAGTATGGCTCGGCTTTACTCACGAATCTTTCCAAGTTGCTCCGCGCTAAGGTAGGACGCGGCTACAGCCGTCCGAATCTTAACAATATGCGCAAGTTCTATCTGCTGTTCCCGATTTGTCAGACGTCTGACAAATTAACGTGGTCGCACATCTGCGAACTGCTGACTATCGACGACGATTTGGAACGCGAGTTCTACGCAAACGAGACCGTCAGGGAAAGTTGGACAGTAGACGACCTGCACCGTCAAAAGGAAAGCGGACTGTTTATGCGCCTCGCTGTGAGCAAGGATAAGCAGGGCGTGCTTGCATTGGCTCGCGAGGGACAAAAGCATCAAGCGCCAGAAGACGTGGTGAAAGATACCTATACGTTGGAGTTCCTCGGCATTGAAGATAAAAGCCGTTTCAAGGAGAGCGAAATTGAACAGAAACTGATAGACAATCTGCAAAAGTTTCTGCTGGAACTTGGCAAAGGCTTCACATTCGTGGGGCGGCAATACGGCCTTACGATTGCCAATAAGCACTACCATGTCGATTTAGTCTTCTACCATCGCATCCTGCGCTGCTTCGTTCTGATAGACATCAAGCGCGGTGCGGTGAAACACCAAGACATCGGGCAGATGAATATGTATATGGGCTATTTTGCCAAAGAGGAAAACGTGGAGGACGACAATCCGCCTATCGGCATCATCCTCAGTCACTACAAAGACGAACTGATGGTTGAATATGCCACCTACGGAACGGACAGCAACCTTTTCGTATCAAAGTACGAACTCTTCCTGCCGAACAAGGAGGAACTTCGGAAAATGGTGCGAAACATTCTGAAGTAAGGCTTATGCAAAAGAATTGTTACGAACTTATGTACAACCGCAAGAATTGGCGCGACCTCAACAAGGAGAAATCTATTACGCGACAAGAAGCGGAAGAAGAACACGAAGAAGTACAACAAGAAATATATAGTCAGTACTATGTACAAAAGGCGATGAACTTGTTGCGCAAAATTCAAAAAGAAAGTGAGGTACACGACCAGTGGGGGAACGGTGATGCAACACAAGTTCATCATATTTTCCCAAAGTCGCAATACCCAGAGATTGCGCACTACATCGAGAACTTAATCAAGCTCACTGCCACTCAGCACTACACCAAAGCGCATCCGAACAACAATACTCAGCTTGTAAACAAAGACTACCAACTTACTTGTTTGCTCGCCAAAGCCGACACCATAGACAAGTCTCTCCAACGCTTCGGCGAGAAGTACTACCGCAAAGAGTCCTTTGTTTATGTGATAAATACGGGCTTGGAGTGCGAAGACTTCACGCCTCGTATGCCGTTTGTGGATATAAAGAACTTGCTCGTTCAGATTTATAATGCCGCGTAAATTGGTGTTCCTCATAGAATTGTAGTTATATGGCCGCAATAACTGATATTGAACTACATCTACATTATGTCCTACAGCAAGAGGGCGTTCATCAAATGGACGCTAAGGTTCATAATGAATGTGAGAAACAATTTTTATCTGCACTTGATGTATTAAAATCATATACTGGTGATTTTCATGTAGAGGTTAAAGTTCCTACAGAGGGTGGAGTCGTAGATGAGTTTATTATACATCTACTTCCTAATGGAAACGAAGTAGTATTTACAATTTTATCTGCTCTTATTACATACTATTTTACAAAGAAAAGTAGTAAACGAGACAATATATTAAAAGGAATAGATATTGTTGAAAAGATAAAAAGTGGTTCCCTTACAGAGGAAGAAGCAATGCAACTTGTAGCAAACGATAGAAAATTAAAAAAAATCATAAGCAACTATTATTCTTCTGTAGAAAGAGAGCCGCGAGTTATCCAAATTGAAACAAGTAGCAATGAAATTGGAACTAACCCAAAGTCTGTTAGAAAGAAGATTACTCGACAAGAATTCCAAACGCATATAATTGAAACAGATACGAATGAAACAACCCAAGTCATTGAGGGCACAACTATAAGTATATTATCTCCGATATTACAGAAAGGTCACGGACATAAGTGGAATGGCATCTATTCTGGTAAAACCATTTCCTTTAAGATTGATGACAAAGACTTTTTGAAACAGGTATATAACAATGAGGTTAAATTTGGAGCAGCTACTATAATAAAATGTAACTTACAAATTAGGCAGAAAACAACAAATGTAGAAGGAGATACCACCGTAAAAGAGGAATATGAGTATATCGTAAAAGATGTACTCACTTGGGCTGATGATGAACATTATCAGAACGAGACAAAAAGATATAAGAGAATTAAAGAGGAAAAGCGCCAACTGAGCCTATTTCCAGATGAAGATTTTTAATATATGGGCGTTCCCCTAACGGGGTGGGCTAACGTGAACGGAGCTTGTAATCTCCGCCATTCGGCTAATATCCCTAACGCATAGAGTGCCACTATTGTCAATAAGGAAAACTAATTCAACATCAAAGAATATGAACAATGTCTTATTGTTAACTACTCCAACAGTGGAGAGTATGCCCGTTGAAAAATATTTTGGTCTAATTACAGCAAATCAAGTAGCGGGTACAGGTTTCTTTTCAGATTTAACCGCATCGCTTTCTGATATTTTTGGAGGTAAATCTGGGGTATATCGTGAATCAATGAACAGTCTATGTCAAGACGTTACAAAAAGACTGAAAGAAAAAGCTTTAGAACTGGGTGCGAACGCAGTTGTGGGAGTGAGCATTGACTATGATAATATATCAGCAAAGAGCATGTCAATGTTTATGGTTTCGATACAAGGAACTGCCGTAAAGCTGACAATGCCCAATGAAGGCAATCAAATTATTGCAGACAACGAAATTACTTGGGAAATTCTTAATACAGAGTATCACAAAAAGAAAATCCTACGCAAACTTAATGAAGGCACGCCTATAAATGATGAAGAATGGGCTTTCATCAAAAATAACAATGTTCCAGAATTAAGAGAACCTCTTTACAATTATTATCTAGAGTGCTGTAATGCCAAAATTGAAGAACAACAGCCTGTTGGTGGCGTGTACTTAGAACCTCAAAAACCAAAATGGGCTTTGTCGGGAATGAGTAATTATAAGCAGTATTTATATACTCTTGAGTACAAAGACGCTATTCATTATGTATACAGAAACGAGGATTTTATTGATATAATACGCAAGAATAAGTTATTCGACGCGGAGAAAATCCAAAAACTCGCGAGGGACGGATATCTTGACACTGCGATTTCTCTTTTGTTGGTAGAAAAGTCGTCATATAATGACAAAGACCTTTCAGAGATGAAAGCTCTTTGTGAATACTTTAACAATCTGCCAGAAGTAGGAACGAAGGAGGAAATAAAAGGTGGATTTTTTACTGCTGGTGGATTAAAGTATATATGCGCTTGTGGTTGTAAGAACGATACTGAAAATGAATATTGCACTAAATGTGGTAAAAACATTTACGGTATCACAAAAGAGCAGAAAGAAAATATCGAGCAGTTTGTGGAATTGGTTGATACGCTTTCTGATTTAATAAAATAGTTAATTAGAATTTTACTTCATAATAGCGTGCCGCAAATGTGGCACGCTTTTTCTGTCTTTTCGTACCCGCCCACCAGCCCTTACCTTTGCTCCATAATTCAAAAATCTTGAACTATGGCAAAGGAACTTTCTACCATTATCACCAACGCCGCCGAGGTGCGCGATGCCAGCGAGACGGCGGAGAATACCGCCGCACGTGTGGGCGGCGTACTGTGCGACCTGCTGGAACACTTCGTGCAGGTCGTCACGGCAGGGAACATCGCGCTCAAAGCCGACAGTAGCGGCACGGGCTTCACCGTGTCGTACTACAATGCGGCGGGGCAGAATACGACGCAGACGCTACTTCTGCCCGAAGTGAGCAACACCCTCAAAGGCTTGCTCACGCCCGCGATGCTCTCCAAACTCAACACCGCCTATTCGCAGTCCGCCACCAACAAGACGGACATCGCCACGCGCAAGGCGGAAATCCAGGAACTCGAAAAGCGACTCAAAGGCACGTCGGATAACTCCAACGCCTTTTCCGATCCGTTCCTCTTTCTTGGCGATAAGGATGGCATTGACGAGGTGAACGAAACGCTCGACGCGATTGTCGCCGAAGCCGCCGACCCCGAAACGAAGTTTACGGGGCATTGCGTCGTGGGGTTGAAAGGCACGCGCTTCAATGTTCACACTTACGCCCTTCACTTTGCTACGGGGGATTTTGTGCAGTGTATTGAGGGCCCCGTAAAAACAGACAATACGGGACAGCCACTTCGCCTTGCAACAAAATACGGTGTTTATTACCGACGTATTTCCAACTTCTATCCCTCGGCGTGGTCGCCATATTACGACCAAGTACCCGAAGCCACCGAGGAACACAGCGGCCTGCTGATGGACACCGAGAAGTGGTTCTTGAACTGTTTCCGCAACTACGGCGAAGTCAGTTCCAGCGCCGTTGCGGAAAACGCGGCTAAGTCGTCCACCTACTTTGAAGCGAACCGCCCGCTCATTATGTTCTACTACGACAAGGCGAAGAAGCAGTGCGGCTTGCTCATCTCGCTGCCTGCCGGTGAGAATATTCACGGGCAGACGCTTTTGCTCGGCGCAAATATCTACCGCCGCACTGTAACCGTCAGCGGCACGACATCCACGGCTACCGCTTGGACTGCGGTGTAAAAAGAAAAGCCACGCCGAAAAACTAACAAGCCACCCGTTTTTCGAGATAAGCCACCATTTTTAAGAGAAAAGCCACGAGTTTTCTATGAAGCAAAACACCGATAAACAATACACCCTCAAAGTCCCCGTCGGCACGACGGAACTCTTTGACCTTGGCACGGACGGCATCCTTGCCAGCGTCTCTACCGTGGAGGACACCACGGGCGTGTTCGACGACTGGCGGATGCAGTTCCGCCCCGTGCCGGGCTACCCAAACGAACTCTACGCGCCGTTCGGCGTGGACAACCAACTGCCGTACAAAATCCGCGAACTCATCGGCAGCGATGAAGTCACGGCGCAAAACAAACTCTTCAACGTTCTCACCTGCTACGGCGCAGGGCTGCAACTGCAAGACGCAGTTTCGGGACAACCCACGAAGAACACCGACGCGCTCCGCTTTATGCGCCGCAATGCTTTGCCCTCATTCTATCTGGAGCAAATCACGGATATGAAGTACTACTTCTATGCCGTGTGCATCGTCATTCTCTCGCAGGACGGCACGCGCATTAACCGCCTCGTACACAAAGACGCCTGCTTCTGCCGATTGCAACGCGCCGACCGTCAAGGCCGAATCCGCCACGTCTATTACGCCAACTGGCAGTACCAATCGCCGCAGAAAGGCGAAGTAGAGCGCATACCCTTGCTGCGCGAACACGACCCCATAGGCGACCTGATGGTCAAGATGGGGCGTGAACCAGGCACGGACGGACGCTGCTTCGTCCGCACCCCGCAGCGCAAGTTCGCCATTCTGCTGCGCTTCCCCACGGTGGGCTGTCAGTATTACCCCACGCCGTACTACGCCGCTATGTTTCGCGGCGGATCGTATGACGAGAAACGGCTTATCTCCGTGGCGAAGAACGCCAAGATCCGCAACCACGCCAGCGTGAAGTACCAAGTCGAGGTAAACCGCGACTATTGGCAGAAGTTGATTTCAGAGGAGCGCATCACCGACCCGCTGAAACAGCGCGAGCGCATCAAGAAAGAGAAAGAGAACATCCGCGACTTCGTGGCGGGCGTTCACAACAGCGGCAAGGCGTGGATAACGGGTTTCTACGTGGATCCGATGGGACACGAGGTGCGCGACATCCGCGTGGTGAACATCGAGGGTACGAAAGAGGGCGGCGACTATGCCGATGACATCAACGTGGCCGCCAACACACTGTGCTACGCCGACAACACGCACCCGAACCTCGTCGGGGCGGTGCCGGGCAAAAGTCAGCAGAACAACAGCGGAAGCGATAAACGGGAGTTGTTCACGATGAAGCAGGCGATGGAAACCGCGTTCCACGACCTGCTGCTGCGTCCCCTCGAACTCGTCTGCGAGTTCAACGGCTGGGACGACATCGTGCCCACCGTCCCGATGATTATGCTCACCACGCTGGACGAGCATAAAGACGCGGAGCGCGTCAATGTTTCAACGTCCCAAAACTAAACCGCTATGATAGAAATCTCCAAAGAAACTTTTGAGCAATATGTCCCCGCGTTCCGCGACTGCGAAGACGAAATCTTCCGCACCGTCGAACCGATGTTTGAACCCATTTACACCGACTTCGTGTCTGAGCAAATAGGCGAGATGTTCGACGTAATAGAAGACGAGAGCAACGACCTCGATGTGCTGCGCGAACGCTTGGCTTGCTACGTCTGCAAGCGCACGGCCTACGAAGCCCTGCCACACCTCGACCTTATCCTCACGCCCAACGGCTTTGCCGTGGTGAGCAACCAAAACCTTACCCCCGCCAGCCGCCAGCGCGTCTATGACCTGCGCGAACGTCTGCGCCGCGAGAAATCGGACGCAAGGGATAAGGTGAAAGAGGAGTTTCTGCGGCAAGGCTTCGACTATGCCCCGAACCTCCTTTACTCACCCACGCTGCTGAGGAAGTACGGCATCCGCACCCGCGACGGCAATCCCGTTTACGAAGAAGAACTGCAACTGCTCCAATCGGACATCGACGCAGCGCAGCACAAGGCGGCTATGCTCATCAGTGAGGAGCAGATGCAGGAAATACTCAACTCCTTTGACGGCAGCACCGACGAGTTAATAGAACTCTGCCGCCGCTTTATGGCAGCACATATCCGCCGCGACGACTACAACCTGCGCCTGCTTACGCACGAAGTCCAGGGCTATCTGAACCGCAATGCCGACACGCCGCTCCTTAGAGCCTACCGTGCCAGCAGCAAATATGAAGCCGACCATTTCCAACCCTACGAAAACCGCAAGAACGATGCCTGCTACTTTTTCGGATAGATTAGAGATAGAAGTTCCCACCTCGTGGCAGGAACTTACCGACGACCAACTCTTGTTCGTCTATCGCCTGCTCGGTGAGGACGTGCCCACCGACCGCGTAATGATGTATGCTTTCCTCCGCTTCGCTGGGCTTCATATCCTGCGAAAGGAAGCCGACGGACGCATATATATAATAAGGAAAGGCACAACGGCCTATCCCGTCAGTCGGGACGACCTTATCAGCGGAGCAATGCGGCTTGAATTTATCGGCCAGCCGTCGCCGTTTCCCTTACGGGTGGGAGTGTATAACGGGCATCGGGCTGTCAATCCCGACCTCCGAGAGTTTCCCTTTGGTCACTATCTCCAAGTCGAGAACTACTTTCAAGCCTTCTTGCGGGATGGTAACGAACAGTGCCTTTCTGAAATCGCGTCGTTCCTTTACCCCGACTATCGGGGCGAAGTAGACAAGACGCTCCGTTACAACCTGCTTGCGTGGCTTTACGGTGTGAAGCAGTATTTCGCTTCCGAGTACCCCGACCTTTTCCGCCCTGCGGCGCGGAACAACGACGGGGAAGACGACTGGCCGGACATGAAGGCCATTACGGAAGCCGAAATCCGTGCCTTGAACGGCGGCGACATCACCAAGACGGACGCTATCCTCGCCGCCGACACCTTGGGCGCACTCGCTGAACTGAATGCGAAAGCGAGGGAAGCCGAAGAGCTTAACTCGCTTCGCAGTCGTCAGTGAGCCTTGCAGTGCACGTCAGCCCGCCGCGTGATAGTGCGGCGTAGGCTGGGGCACGAAAAGCAAGGCGAACTAACTAAATGCCAAAACCTAAAAACCAATGAATCCCAAAACGTTATTTGATTTTCACAGTTATCTCTACGCGCTAACAGAGAAAAACAAACTCGCGCGGCAGCACGGGTTCCTGCCTTGCTCTTGCAGTGGCATCGGTTATTTGGAAGACCTGCTTACAAACAACCGAAGCCACTCGGCCTTCGTCTGCCTGTCGGACACGACGGAGGACAGCACCACCCGCAAAGGCGGTGGCTGGTTCAAGCGGCGCGTCTTCACCGTGTTCATCCTTTGCCGCTACAATACCCGAAGTCAGCAGGACTATCGGGACAAATTAGGAGTTTGCCGAGAACTGTTCCGCCAGTTGCACAGTCGCTTCCTCATCGACGAGCACGACTTGCAAAGCGACCTCGCGTTCCTTAATGTGCAGGATATAAGGTCGCGCGAGTTGGGCGGACAATTCCTAAACGGCTGCACGGGTTTATATTTTATGCTCGCTATCGACGAGCCAATAGACCTCCAATTCAACAAGGAAGAATGGCTGATAACTTGAAGCAGCACCTTATCCGCACCTACTCGCGTGAGTGGTACGACAAGATGGTGGAAATCTGGCGCGACCGCCTGAACGTGATGGGCATCCGTGATACGGGCGCACTGCGGCAGAGTGTCCGCCAAGGCACATTCAACATCGAAGACGCAGGCGGCGCAATGACATTCCTCTATCTGTCATACGGCATATATGTGGACTTAGGCGTAGGCAACGGCTATCGGCACGGCAACGGCGTAGCAGATCTGAACAGCCGCGCCAGCAGTCAGCCCGCCGCGCGTAGTGCGGCGAAGGCTGGGGCTGGCAAAAAAGCGGCTGTGAAGAACGGTGGTGACCTCCAAATCCTCAATCCGGTCTACCGACACGAACACAAACTCACACGTCAGCGGAAACGCCGTCCTTGGTTCAATGTGTCGTGGTTCATCTCCGTGCAGGTCTTAAAGGAGAAACTCGGAGAACTCATCGGAGAGGAATTTAGCGGTCTGTTTGACAACCTTTTGAGCCGTGAAAGGGGCTAATTCCGCTGTCTTTTAGGCAGCGGTTTTTTCGTGCTTCCTTTGCTCATTCAAAAGCAAACGAAGCACTATGACCAGCACCGACATCAAGACCATTGAACTCATCGTGAACAGCGAGCAGGCAAAGAAGAAGTTAGACGAACTCAATGCCCGCTTGGTTACGATGAAGCAGAAGCGCGAGGTCTTTTGGCGCAAGGTGAGCGCAAAGGAAACTTGTTTACTTTGCCGAGCCGCAGCCCAAAAGTCTGTAAAGAAGCCCTGAACAAAGGCGACTCTCGCGGCCTGCAAGTCTACAGTAAAGAGATACAGAAAATCGAGCGCGCCTTTTCGCACGGCGGCTCGATGCCGCCGTGCGGAAAGTCTGAGCCGAAGCGTGCGCAGTCAAGCGAAGCGCGGGCAACGCTCGCGCCGCTTGGGGCGCACATAAAAGCGAGGCGAAGAAACTTCGTTTTGCTATCTCCCACCTTACAAAACGCCCCTCGTTTTTGTCTTTTCTGATTTTGCCCCCGTTTCCGACCTTTGCAGCGGCTATTCCGGAAACGCTGTGCGCCGCGCACATTCGCGGCAAAACATTCAAATCTTAACTAATATGCCAATCGCAATTAAATTTTCCCCGAAGAAAAGTCCGCTCACCAAGGAAGTGAGGTACTACGCCGTTCCCGAAACGCAAACGCCGCTCGACAAGGCGGAGTTTCTCGACCGAATGGAGAAGCGCAGCACGATGTCCAGTGCCGACGTGAAAGGTTGCCTCGATGCGCTGGAGTATGAACTCAAGCAAGCCCTCCTCGGCGGCAACGCTGTGCGCCTGGGCGACCTCGGCTCGTTCCACATCACCATCAAGAGCAAGGGCGCGGACACGCTCAAGAACGCCTCCGCCGACCTCATAGAGCGCGTGCGTGTGCAGTTCCGCCCCTCCGCCGCACTGATGCGCGATATGCAGACCGCGCCCACGGGCAAGGCTCGCTTCGTGCAGAAGACGGCCAAGACCTCCTAAGCCCTCCAGCCCGCCGTGGCTGAACTCCGAAAAGGCGTGGCTTTTCAGTTTTTCGAGAAAAGCCACGCCTTAAAACTAACAAGCCACCACTTTTTCGAGAAAAGCCACGAATTTTCAGTAAGTCCTAACCGTTAAAAATCAACAAGTTATGCGAGATAAAATTACACCCTTAAAAGATTTGTTTTCAATGCTCACCGCCGCCGTGATGATAGCCTCTGGCGCGGGAATGTCGGTCTACAGCCTCATTGCCTACGGCGACATCCGCGCAGGCGTTTTGTTCTACGTCGCGCAAGCCCTCATCTACGCGGGCACACTGCTCGGCGTCTCCGTCTATTGGAACGCCAAAGTGCAGCAAGCCTTGAAGGAGATGGAGTTGGTGCTTTCGCAGGATGCGGCCTTGATTGAAGCCGAGCGCGAACGCACCGCCGCGCCGCAGGCGTAAAACCACATAATCGGTAATGTTAATGTAAGCCAGTCCGCCGCCCGTCGTGATGACGCGCGGCGGGCGTTTTTGTCTGCGAAATCACTGCCACAGTAAGTGCACAAAACGAACACGGCGCAAATTGTCCCTTGCAAATGTCAAAAGTCCTATTATTTTCGCTAATTTTGCAGGCGCAATGAGTATGAACAATCTTAAAACAAACATAGACGAACAGATAACATTGCAAGAAGTGTTGGACGATAAACACTATCGCTTGCAAATATTCGGTCCCTCATCTGTGACAGACGAGGGAGTTATGCCGTTTGAAGAACAGATGGCTTATGTTACGCACTTCCTTCATAACGAAGATAAACCCGAAGGTAAGTACTACCACGATAAAGCCGTTTCTCTCATTCGGGATATATTTGCCACCAAATATGGAGCAGAGGTTGCAGAAAACAGCGTCTGCGAGGCCCCAGCACAATACAATCTGTTTCCCGACATATTCAAAGTTCCTTTCCCCGCACCCGAAAAAAGCGAGTTTACGTTTATAGACTTGTTTGCGGGTATCGGCGGTTTTCGTATTCCTGCGCAATGGGAAAACGGGCGTTGTGTTTTTTCATCGGAATTTAACAACCACGCACAAAAAGTGTATTATGCCAACTACGGAGAAGTTCCTTTTGGTGATATAACAAAAATACCCGTTGAGCGTATTCCCGAACACGACGTACTTACTGCTGGTTTCCCTTGTCAGCCGTTCAGTATTTCGGGGAAAATGCGAGGTTTTGAGGACACACGAGGCACTTTGATATATAACGTTTTCAAAATCATTGAGGCAAAACAGCCAAAAGTTGTATTCCTTGAAAACGTGAAGCACCTTGTCTATCACGACGGAGGAAATACTCTACGAACCATTCTTGAAGGGTTAAATGCTCTTGGCTACAAAACGAGTTGGAAAGTTCTGAACGCTTCCGATTTTGGCGTTGCACAAAACCGTGAGCGCATTATCATTATTGGCAACAAGAAACGAGAATTTGATTTTTCGCGTGTTGAACGAAAGCCGCGTGTAATGCTAAAAGAGGTTTTGGAGGAAGACACGGGGCAATTTGAGTATATGACAGAACCATACACGCTCCTTGCCGAATACACCAAGCAACCATCGGGGCTGATTTTCGTTGGCTACCGCAATAAGGCAATTCGTAAAGCGGGCGTGCGACCCGGCACAGAACACCTTTCTCGCGTTCATAAACAACCTAACCGCATTTATTCTTCCGAGGGCGTACATCCAGCCTTACCGTCGCAGGAATCGTCGGGACGGTTTTGGATTTTAGACAAAGAGCGTGTGCGCAAACTTACCATTGGGGAGTGCTACCGCATAATGGGCTTCCCCGACGAGTTTATACGCGACACAAACCTTGGCGAAGAATATCGGCAGATAGGAAACTCCGTATGCGTGCCGATGATACACGCTATTATTAAACAGATAAAAGAACAAATGTTATGATAGAAAATATTGGTCAATTCTTAGAAGAAGCCTACGAGACCGCTATGCAAAAAGCATCGGGCAAAGAGGCTGTGCAATCTGAATTGCAGGGCGAAGTTCGGAAACATTTAGACACTATTATTAAGTTGTCAGAAAGCCAAAAAGGTGTTCTTGCAGTTACTGTAACCAGTATCGTATATAAGATTTGTAACCCCGAACAAGATATACGAAGACACCAAAAAAGCATTGAAGGGGGATATTCAGGACGCACTTTCGACCACAATAATATTACACCATTTTTGCGCTCGCACAAGTTTCCCGCAATGGAAGAAAGCGGATGGCTTACACGCTCCTTGGAGCAGAAAGTTCCTTATACGTTGGAATACCCTGGTTCTATCAGCGGAGAAGGATTAAAAAACGCATTCTTGCAAACACTCCACGCTATTGAGGAAGAGAACCTTGATTGTCGCTTAGCCCTTGACTATATCTTGCAAGGGCTTATCATACAACGCGACAAGAATAACATTGAACTTGCCATTCCGCAAAATCTATCTATCAATAATATTATTGCGCTTTTGCTGGAGCATTTCAATCTGCCGTATAAGGCAAAGGGGCAATCCCGTCTGCCCGTCTTGGCAATCTATGCCGTCTATCAAATTCTTTGCAAGGAATTGAAACGCTTTGAGAACAAAATACTCTTGCCGATTGAAAGCCATACCAGTGCAGATGCACAAAGCGGTCGAAAAGGCGACATTGACGTGAATAATGCAGACCGAACACCTTTTGAGGCAGTAGAAGTGAAATTTGACATTCCAATTTCTTATAACATCGTGGAAATTGCCAAAGAGAAGATACAAACAAGCGCAATTAACCGATACTACATCCTTTCAACCAAGGGTATTACCCAAGGCGACGAAGAAAAGATAGAAGAAGAAATCCGTCAAATTAAAAGCGTTCACGGATGCCAACTTGTTGTAAATGGTATTGTGCCGACGCTGAAATACTATTTGCGACTTGTGGACGATACACGGGCTTTTATTGAGAACTACACCAAACTGCTTGCAGAAGATAAAGCCGTCAAGTTTGAACACAAACAGGCGTGGAACGCGGTTGTAAGCAGATTTAGGCAATAGCACACAATGTGTAATATATAAAGGCGACACTCCCCGCGAGTGCCGCCTTTTTGTTGTACCAAGCCCAGCAGCAAGGAGAGCAGCAGGCAGTGGAGGAACGGTACGACAAAGAAATAGAAAAGGTAGGCAGTAACACGAAGAAAGGGAAGAAACTCGAAGAACAGAAGCAGAAGGAACTCGCCAAGATAAAGAACAAGTACAACAGCAAGGCAATGGCGATGGAGATAGCGCAGGCGATGGCCAGCACCGCGATGGCGGCTATCAATGCCTACGCTTCGGCAGCACAAATCCCGCTCATCGGTCATATTGTGGCACCGATAGCCGCAAGTTTAGCCGTTGCCGCAGGTATGGTGCAAGTCGCAGCCATCAAGAAGCAGCACGCCGCGCAGAGCAGCGGCTACTACGCAGGCGGCTTCACGGGCGGCTCGCAGTACCGCCGTGAAGCAGGCATCGTCCACGAGGGCGAGTTTGTGGCGAACCACGAAGCGGTCGCCAACCCCAACTTGCTACCCATCCTCCAACTGATAGATACCGCGCAGCGGAACAATACTGTGGCACGCCTGACGGCGGAAGATGTGTCGCGCACACTTCCGGGCAACCCTCTGGCTATAGTGTCCTCACCAATCAGCCTTGCAGAGCAATCTACAAGGGCTATTGCGACAGCCGTCCCGACCGTTTCCGAGCGAGCTGAGAAATTGGGGAACGTCACGGACACCTCCGACCCACGCACAACGGAAGTTTTGCAGCGGCTCGTCGAACGTTTGGAGCAGCCTATAGAAACATACGTTACCTTAGACGGGCCACAAGGACTGCACCGCCAATATACCAAGTACCAGAATATGCTTAAAAGGAAATAGGTTCATAGGTTTTTAGGTTTATGGGTGCAACACGCAGCCCATCCTAAATACCTAAGAACGTAAAAACCTAAGAACCCACAATGTTACAGATACTCATCAACGGCAAGGAAGCCGTCTTAAAGACTGGCACGCAAATCAAATTCACGCGAGAAAACCCGTTCTTCTCCGAAGCGGGCGACTACACGCTCGACGTGACTTTTCCCCTCGCTGGCTGCAAGCAGAACCAGCAAATCTTCGGCACGGTACACCGTCCCGAAATGTCGCGCAAAGCACTCCTCAAAAAGTCATTCTCGTTCTCGCTCAACGCTGGCGCGTTTAGTTTGGCTGGCCGCGCCGCCGTCACAAGCGTGTCGCAAGACGAAATCAAGTTGCAACTACTTGCAGGCAAGAGTGCCTTCAACTTTGATTCTGTTTCGTCAGA
This sequence comes from Bacteroidaceae bacterium, assembly GCA_017933995.1. Classification (GTDB taxonomy): domain Bacteria; phylum Bacteroidota; class Bacteroidia; order Bacteroidales; family Bacteroidaceae; genus Alloprevotella. The sequence goes on from JAGBKI010000033.1 coordinate 92,905, forward strand.
CGACGGCACGGAGAAGTACATCGACGAACTGCCGCTCGGCAATATGGCAAAGAAGATTTACGACCAATTTAATGCTTGGATGAACTCACACTTTCAAGAACTGTGGGACAGTTGGAGTGGACGGTCGTGGACACCGGGCAACCGAAACTATCTGCCGTCCTATCTTATCTCCAACGCCTTTTCGCCAGCCGAACGCATAAATTTTATGCACGGCTCGTCGGACGTGACCGACTGCGTTTTCTTCCCTATATACTCCGAGGAAGACCAGGCGTGGAGCAACGAGTTGGACTTCCGATATTGGGGCGATGAAATCTTTATGGGAAACGACCATACACCGCGATACACTTGGAAGCGTGATATGGAAACCTACTTCTTCCGGCTTTACGCTGGGAAGTATTTTCCTTTACCCCATAGCAAAGCGGCGGGAGAATATCTTTTCCAGCAGTTGCAATACAAGAATAAAGAGTGGGTAAACGACGACTTCTCCGTAGCCCCACAGCCATACCTTTGCTATGTGGTGGAACAAATCTTCGCCGCCATCGGCTACGAATTGAAACCTGAAAACAATGCCTTGCGCAAAGGCGCGTTCAAGAATGTGTTCATTGCCAACGCAAGAAACACCGATGACCTTGCTGACATCCTGCCACACTGGACGGTTAAGCAGTTCTTTGAGCAGCTGCAAAAGTTCTTGAACGTGATGATAAGCGTAAACGGCACTTCGGTTTCCATTGAAAGCCGAAACACCGCCTACGTCCGTGATACGCCCGTCGTGCTTCGCTCCGTCACCGACGAGAGCAGCACAGACCTCGACGAGGAAGCCGACTCGAAAGACCCGACATCGGGCAACGTCGGCTACGACTTCCCCCAGCCGCTCACGGCGAAGAACGCCCTCGGTGACCGCTACGAGCAAGTGGAAGTGCGCCGCTTCGCCTCGCTTGCTGAATGCGAAGCCGATATGGAAGCGACGGAGTGGAACACGAAGCAGTACGGCAACCTCCTCTATATAGACGAAAGTACGGGCAACCGCTATTATGTGCATTATGATATGACATTGAATAGCGACCTCACGTGGACTACTGGCTTTCAGTTGCGTCCACTCGACTTGATGGGCCCGCTCTTTCGGGAGAGAACCAACAAGATAGACACGGAACTAAAGTTTGTTCCGTGCCGTATATCCAACCTTAGACCTACTTGGCGTGTCCGTATGGATTGGGGAACACGCATATTGAAGTATTCCTACGCCACCAGCATCTCCGATGCCCAGCGGCAGGCGGACGAAAATGGAGCAGGATACTTTTCTTTCTATATTCCATACCTTGTTACCAGCGACACACGCGCATCCGTAACCGCAGGCAAACTCAATCTGCAAGGAGAAGTGGAGAGGGACGAAGACGAAGAAACGGAGGAAGAAGAACTCACGGCCAAGCGCGATGTGATAGAACTCGCATGGAACGTAGACCAAGACCATCGGTTTGTCTACGAGCAAACATACCGTCCTTTGCCCAACTTCGACCCGACCTTAGGAATACAAGTTGCTTATCCTGTCGGCATACCATACTACGGCGACCGCTTCGGGAATTGGAAAGACGAGGGCGAACACCTTTTTGTCCTGCGCAACCGCACGGGCAGAGTGGCGCAGGAACTCGACGCGCTTTCGCTTGACATCGATACACGCTCGGTTACGCAATTCCAATTCACGGACAACCTCTTTGACCCAAGTGCCGTTGTCCTTATCCGAGGACGTAAGTACGTCTGTCAAAAGTTGGAAGTAACTATCGATGAACGCGGACTGCAACCCCTCAAACGCGGCTACTTCTACGAGGTAGGAACGTAGAAGCAGCCGCGTGTGCTTTCGGGAGTCTTTGCAGTCCGTTACATCATCATCCGTGCTAAGCGAGAGCCTTGCTCCTGCACGGAAGATTTGAGGATTTTCGCATAAATTTGCGTGGTTTTTATGTTCTTGTGTCCCAACATACGAGCCACTTTGTCTATCGGTACGTTATACGACAATACGACGGTGGCGAACGTATGACGCGCGACGTGGAAACTGATACGCTTCTTGATACCAAGTTGCTTTTCCACGACGTGCAGGTACATATTCAGTTTTTGGTTACTGATGGTCGGCAGCTTAAAGTTGTACTTCTTTAATACCTCCATTGCAGGGGGTAGGATAGGCGTATAAAAGTCGCTCCCCGTCTTGGTACGCTTACCGTCGATGTAGAACATATCGTCCTGCACTTCCGTCATCGTTTCAAAGTCGAAGCCCATCACGTCCACATAGGCAAGCCCAGTGTACGCGGAGAAGACGAAAAGATCGCGCACGCGGTCAAGATACTTGTCCTTTATCTCCGCGTCGCGGAGTGTGACAAGTTCGTGCTCCAGCAGGGGCTTCCGCTCCTTATTCTTGCCGCGCTTTATCTTTACGCTGTCGTAAGGATCGCGGTCGATGAGTTGCTGCTGGTAGGCCAGCATAATGTAATGGTGCAGCCTTTTGTGGTAGTTGTCTATCGTCGCGCTGGCGAACGGCTCACCATTCGGTTTGCGCTTCGCACGGACATAGAAATCGTAGTCCGTGATGTTTGCCGGAGTGAGGTCGGCAAACGTGTTCAACTTCCCGAAGGCTTCAAGGTCGCGCAGCGACACAAGGCGTTGCCGCCGTGTCTGATGGTCGATTTGCTCCTTTACTATGCAGTCGCGCATAAAGGCTATAAAAGAGCCTTGCTTAGACTGCTTTCGTTCTTCTTTTTTCTCCTCTCCGCCGTTTAGGTGAAAGTTGAAATTCTCCACGGTCATGTCTTCTCCGAGATTTTGCATTGAAGAAACAATGCGCTCGAAAGAAGCCACAATGTATTTCAGTTCCTTACTTTGGGAGAAACTTTGCCATTCCAAAGCGGAACACTCTTTAACTTTAATGTACTTCCGTACACCAGGCGCAAGTCGAACGTGAATTTCAACATTGCTTACGCCACGTCTTTCCAAGTCTTTTCGGCGGTCGAAAACGACTGTACAAGATTTTTTTTCTTTCATGCTACTGCATTTTGTGCCTGCAAAACCTTGGAAATTCGTGTAGCCGATTAAAAAGCGTGTAGCCGATTTGTGTAGCCGTTTTTTGCTTTTTCTGTCGGTTCTTGTCGGTTTCTGTCGGTTTTTGCATAGCGGTTAAACGTTTGTTTGACCACCGTGCAGATAGCTGAAAATAAAGACTTTATAGCGTAAGCACCTCTGAATGAGGATAAAATAAAACGGAAGTGTCGTGACCTCCGTTTTAATTTTCAGCGGTGCGTACGGGACTCGAACCCGTGACCTCATGCGTGACAGGCATGCATTCTAACCAGGCTGAACTAACGCACCATTTCTTGTTTGCGAGTGCAAAGGTAAGCCAATATTTCATTACAGCAAAACTTTTTTAGTTTTTTTTGCATAAAAAGTGATTTTTTAGCCATATATGGAACTCTTTGCTATAAACGAATGGGAAAGAGTGCATTTTTTACGAATATTTTCAACAAGAGAATGAACACAGCGGTACATAACAGATGTAATAACTTTAGGTAACGATATACATGTTGACTGTAGATTCTTACCTCTTAAAATAAATAGTAGAGCCTCACGAAAAGTGGGGCTTTCTTTTTGATTACAAATGCCATTCTGCCTATATTTATTGGAAAAAGAGAATGCTATGGACAAACATTTTTTACGTTATGCAGTGTCCTTATTGTGGACACACACAAGGAATGGATGCAACATTGGATTTGGTTTCACTATGGAAACAGGATGGTATTAAGATCCAATGTTTTCATTGTCATAAGTATTATCCGTTGGTATCTCCGTATATACATAAAGGTTCTGGGTCAGAGGTTTTGAGTCAAGGTTCAATTTGAGAGCATGTAACTCTGCATCTTTTCTTGAAGAAAACGTTAACTGTGTCTCATCATATTGTTCAGTATGAACATTGTACACACATAAATGATACAAACCATCCTCGATGGGTATGACATTGTATCTATCAACCTTAGTCGGTTTTGGTTGTGGATTATTCTGATTATCTGACATTTCCTTTCTCTTTTTGTTTGCAAAGTTACTGCTTTTAATTGTGAAATCGGTCGTAAATTCTTGATTTAACATTTTTCTAACGCTATATTATAGTAAAAGAATTTCAAGTATTACACAATATGGAAAACAAGAATTATGAATGGGTGGAACTACCAAGCAAGGGACAATGTTACCCTATCAACTCACCACTGAGAGAGGGTAAAGTGAAAGTTTCCTATCTCACCGCAATGGATGAGAATATTATAAACAATCCGCAAATGTATAGGGATGGAAAACTACTAGATACAATCCTTGAAAGGAAGATAGTTGATAAGAATATTGACATTCATTCCCTATGCAGAGGGGATAGAGATGCTATCGTGTTATGGTTGAGACGTATAGAATATAGTAATGACTCTCCTGTAACTGTGAGAAACCTTAATGAAGAAAACACACAATTTAGCACAACTGTGGATTTGTCCCTGATAAAATATCACGATTTCGATTTGACAGGAGATGAAAATGGTTGTTTTTGTATTTCATGAAGAATGGTGATATAGTAAAGTTCAAGTATCTTAGCGTGAAGAAACGGAAGAACTTACAAATCAAATTAGGGAGCGAGAAGAAAATGAAGAATATCGCACACTAATGACAGATTCATTAAAGGCAGTAACAATGTCTGTAAATGATAATGCGGATAGAGATTTTATCAGTCAGTATGTGGATAATATGAGACAGGGGATGCTTACTTATATAGGACATTCGTATCAGATAATATGCCAAAAGTTGATTCTAAAATCAAGTTGAACGATATGGACGGACAAGAAAAGTATGTGCAATTATTGATTGATGAAACAATCTTTCTGAATATATAATAAAGGGTTAATGTGAATGTTGGGATGGCAGATACAAACAAATATCAGAAACAATTAGATGAGTTAATTCTTCAACAAGAGAGATTATAATCCGCAAAACGAAATGTTCCTGAAAAATTAAACGAAGCGTTCCGCCTCGCAAAACGAAATGTTCTTTTTTCGGGTTCCCTCCCCCACGCAAAAAACGCCTCGGACTTTTCCGGGGCGTTCCTGTTTTCTCACAACTCCAATTGGCTCTAAACGTTCAGGTCAAACCGCACGCTCTCGTCGCCGTCAAGCAGCCTGCGCGTGCGCTCTATGTTGTTCTCGTATATGTGTACGTTGCCGAGGTTCAGCGTTATTGACTTCAACGGCAGGTCTATCTGCCGCGCCATCAGGTAGAGGTGGTATATGTCCACCGGCAGTCCGAGGTTCGCGTCGCTGCTCCGCTGGTAGGCGCTCAGCACCAGTTCGCCCTCGTCTATCTGAAACTGCACAAGGCTCAGACACGGGGCTTGGTTGCTCTCCGCTCCCGTCTCGCCGAGAAACAGCACATAGTTCTTACTGTTGCGCTTCTCGCGGTTTATCTTGGCAATGAGCGGCGGCAGTTTCTCAAAGTAGGTCGGGTAACTGTTCACCAGCACCGAGCCGCAATAGTCCCACCAGTTGATGCCCACGTCGCGGTAACGTTCCACGTTCCGCTCACCCTGCATAAACAACTGGAGCTCGTTTTTCAGTTTCTTTCTGGCTATGCCGTGGCTCTCGAAGATGTCGAGCAGGTCAGCCGGTGTCAAGGACAACTGCTCATTGAGCAGGTAGATGATGTTGCCTTTCTTGTTGGTCTGGGTCTTACCATTGACCAGCACCTTTCCGAGTATCTGGTAGTATTTGTTCATCGTTCAAACGGTATTAGAATGTTGTTCAAGCGGCATCGGTATAAAGCATGATGTCCGTGTAGGACGCGCTGTAGTTCATGTGGGCATTGAACTCCCTGCGGTGGCAGTTCCTGAACGGGTCGCCGAGGTTGGGGTGCTTGCCCATCCAGTCGCACAATTCAATGATAGAGGACTTGTTCGAGGTGAAATAGGTGAAGCGGTGTCCGGCAAGCACCGTCAGCACGTCGAGGTAGTCAGACTGTTTCCAGTAAATCTTGTAGGTCTTGCTGTCCGTGCTCAGATAAGGCGGGTCAACCAGAAACACCACGCCTGGCACGTCCTTGTACTGCTCAAACACCTCCTTGTAGTCGCAGGAGGTGATGGTCAGCCCGTCGAGGTAGTCTTCACAGGGCGGGTAGTCCGTCGTCCTTATATTATTATAATGTCTCCTTCTCCAAGTCGGCGAACTCGGTGGCATACTTCATCGAGAACATCACTGACGAGGACAGGGTGATATAGTCGATGTATCCGTAGTCGCGCTCATACTTGCGGACACACGACAGCACACGCTCCCGTGTCTCACCCAGTATGGGCTTGTGGCGTGGCACGTCCACAATCGCCCTCAGTTCCGCCAGCAGCGCATTGGTAACAGGCAGGGCTTCCAACCGCTGGCGGTAGCCGTCAAAGTCGTTATATACTACCGTGGAGTTCGGATTTTGGAATTTTGCAATGTGCGACAATAAGCCACTGCCGCCGAACAGGTCCACGAATGTCGTTCCGTCAGGGAACTGCTGGAACACCTTGATGTACTCCTTGGCGAACATCCGCTTCTGTCCCTGAAATGGAAGCGGTGCCGATAGGTATTGCTTTCTCATGTCTCACTAGTTTTGCTGACACAAAGGTACGGCCATTCAGCGAGACTATGCATTGTTCTCATTTTCACATCTTCTTAAAATATTATCTCTTATATTATCTACTATAAGAATAAAGGCTTCCATTGAAAAAGTCAACAAAAAACCTCTATTTATTATTAAAATCTTAACTCAACATGTATGTCGTTACCAAATCACATTACACAAATAGCAAAAATATATTAGGAGAATTTTTTGCGTAATATTCCATACTTTCCACTTCCGTTTGAGACAAAAGAAGTACTTTTGCTCACGAAACTAGGGTCTTATCACTGAATTTCAGTTTTTTCGTTTTTCTATGAACAACCCAACAGCACTGATGAACAGTGCCGCCGACAACATACGCATTTTGTCGGCCTCAATGGTGGAACGCGCCAAGAGCGGCCACCCCGGCGGCGCGATGGGCGGCGCGGACTACTGCAACGCGCTCTACGCCGAAGCCCTCGTCTACGACCCCGATGACCGCGAGTGGATGTGCCGCGACCGCTTCTACCTCGACCCCGGACACATGTCGCCCATGCTCTACAGCGTGTTGGCGCTGAGCGGTTTCTTCACCATAGACGACCTCAAATCGTTCCGCCAGTGGGGCAGCGCCACGCCCGGCCACCCCGAGCGCGACCTGCAGCGCGGCATCGAGAACACCAGCGGACCGCTGGGCCAGGGCCACACCTATGCTGTGGGTGCAGCCCTCGCGGCCAAGATGCTTTACGCCCGCACCGGCAACCCCGGTTTCCAGCGCGAAAAGGTGTACGCCTACATTAGCGACGGCGGCGTGCAGGAAGAGGTGTCGCAGGGTGCCGGACGCTTGGCCGGACACCTGGGACTCAGCAACCTCATCATGTTCTACGACGCCAACGACGTGCAGCTCTCGACGATGACCGCCGACGTCATCAGCGAGGACACCGCCCAGAAATACCGCGCCTGGAACTGGAACGTCCTGGAGATTGACGGCAACGACATCGCGCAGATACGCGCCGCCCTGGCCTCTGCGCAGGACGAGGAGGACCGCCCCACGCTCATCATCGGCCACACCGTGATGGGCAAGGGCGCGCGCCGCGCCGACGGCACCAGTTTCGAGCACCACCCCGGCACACACGGCAGCCCCCTGGGCGGCGACGCCTATATAAATACAGTGCGCAACCTGGGCGGCGACCCCGCCGACGGTTTCGCCGTCCGCGAGGGTGTGCAGGCCATGTACGAAGCGCGCCGCGAGGAACTGCGCACCATCGTGGCCGAACGCCGCGCTGAGGAGCGCGCCTGGGCCGAGGCCAATCCCGAAAAAGCCAAGGCACTCGACGACTGGTTCGCAGGCCGCCTGCCCGACCTACCCTGGGACGAGGTGGAGCAGAAGCCCGACCAGAGCACGCGCCAGGGTTCCAAGGTCTGCCTGCAGATGCTCTCCAAGCACGTGCCCAACATGCTCGTCTCCAGCGCTGACCTTTGCAACAGCGACAAGACCGACGGTTTCCTGGCCCACTCCACCGTCATCACGCGCGACGACTTCAGCGGCGGCTTCCTCCAGGCCGGCGTCAGCGAACTCACCATGGCCTGCGTCTGCATCGGCGCCATGCTCCACGGCGGCATCATCGCCGCCTGCGGCACGTTCTTCGTCTTTAGCGACTATATGAAGCCCGCCATCCGCATGGCCGCACTGATGGAAGTACCCGTCAAGTTCATCTGGAGCCACGACGCCTTCCGCGTGGGCGAGGACGGCCCCACCCACGAGCCTGTCGAGCAGGAGGCGCAGATACGCCTGATGGAGAAACTCAAGAACCACAGCGGGCGCGACAGCGTGCGCGTGCTGCGCCCCTGCGACGTGCACGCCGCCACGCAGTGCTGGCGCTACGCCATGGAGAACAACGACACCCCCACGGCCCTCATCTTCAGCCGCCAGAACATCAAGGATCTGCCCGCCGGCACGGACTACAGCGGCGTCTCGCGCGGTGCCTACGCCGTCATCCCCGAGGCCGCCCCCGACGTCATCCTGCTGGGCAGCGGCTCCGAGATCAGCACGCTGGCCGAAGCCGGCGAACTGCTGAAGAAGGACGGCATCCGCTACCGCGCCGTCAGCTGCCCCAGCGAGGGCCTCTTCCGCCGCCAGAGCCGCGAGTACCAGCAGGCGCTGCTGCCCGACGGCGTGCGCAAATTCGGCCTCACCAGCGGCCTGCCCGTCAACCTTGAAGGGCTCGTGGGCAGCACTGGGCGCGTCTACGGCATGGACCGCTTCGGCTACAGCGCGCCCTACAAGGTGCTAGACGAGAAACTCGGCTTCACCGGCCAGAACATCTACAACGAGATAAAGGCTTTCCTCAATGACTGACAGAGAAACCATAGCCGTGGCCAGCGACCATGCGGGCTACGCAATGAAGGAATACGCCAAGCGGCTGCTCGCGGAGCGCGGCTTCGACGTGCTCGACCTCGGCACCGACAACGAGCAGAGTTGCGACTACCCCGACTACGCCCACGCCCTGGCCTCCGCCATCGAGGACGGGCGCGTGCGTCGCGGCGTGGCGGCCTGCGGCAGCGGCGAAGGAATGGCCATGACGCTCAACAAGCACGCCGCCGTGCGCGCCGCCCTCGTCTGGTCGCCCGACATCGCCGAGATGACCCGCCGCCACAACGACGCCAACGTCCTCGTGCTGCCCGGCCGCTATATGTCCGAAGCAGTCGCCGCCGACTGCATCGCCGCTTTCCTCGACACCGCATTTGAAGGCGGCAGACACCAGCGGCGCATCGAAAAGATGGCCGTCCGGCACTGAAATAGCGGAAAAACAGCCCCTTGCAGCGAAAAAATCCAAAAAAAATACGCCTGCGTGGCTGAATATCACTAACTTTGCACCCGCTTTGCAGGAAAAGGATGGCAAAATTCTTGTTTCTTCACGCAAACCGACGCTTGAGGTAACCAAAAAGCAGAAAGTCTGACGCGCAAAGTCAACATCCAACAATCACACCAATACAGCATCATGACCAAGGCAGATATTGTCTACAACATTGCAAGACAGACGGGAATAGACAAAGTGACTATCTCTACTTGCATTGAAGCTTTCACGAAAAACATCAGCGACTCACTCGCGGCAGGCGTCCCTGTTTACTTGCGCGGTTTCGGCAGTTTCATCCTCAAAACGCGCAAAGAGAAATTGGGGCGCAACATTTCCCAAAACACAAGTCTCGTTATCCCCGAACACAAGATTGCGGCTTTCAAACCTTCCACAAAACTCGCCGTCCGCGTGAAGTGAAACCATTTTCGACGAAATCAAAAATAAAAACTAACTCATAACTTCCCACAGCCATGCCAAACGGAAAGAAAAAGAAAAGACACAAGATGTCCACCCACAAGCGCAAAAAACGTCTGCGCAAGAACAGGCATAAGAGCAAGTAAAGGCTCCCAGCCCAACGAGGACAAAGCGTGCCATAATGCCCCGCAAGAAAGGCATCGTGGCACGCCTTTCCTTAACCTTACCCACCACACACCCGAGACATGACCAGCGAACTGATTGTAGACGTAAACGCGGAAAAGGTCTCCATCGCCCTGCTTGAAGACAAGCGCCTGGCCGAATACCAGGAAGAGCGGCGCACGGAGCACTTCTCCGTGGGCAACATTTACCTTGCCCGCGTCAAGAAAATCATGACCGGGCTGAACGCATGTTTCGTGAACGTCGGGTACGAGCGCGACGCGTTCCTCCACTACCTTGACCTGGGGGAACACTTCCACACGTACCAGAAACTTCTTGAACTCACGCAGAAAGGCAAACCCGTGCGCCCCCAGCAGCTGCCCGCCCAGCCCGACCTCGACAAGGACGGCAGCATACAGAACGCCGTCCGCCAGGGACAGGACGTGCTCGTGCAGATTGTGAAGGAACCCATCTCCACGAAAGGGCCGCGCCTGACGTGCGACCTCTCCTTCGCCGGACGCTACCTCGTGATGATGCCTTTCTCAAACAAAATCAACGTCTCCTCCAAAATCAAGAAACGCGGCGAACGCGCCCGCCTCAAGCAACTCATCCAGAGCATACGCCCCGAGGGTGTCGGTGTCATCGTGCGCACCGTGGCCGAAGGGCGCGGCGCATCCGAACTCGACGCCGAGTTGCGCGAACTCTACCGTCGCTGGCAGCAGGCCATCGAACGCCTGCGCCAGTCGCCCGAAAGGCCGCTCCCCGTCTACGAAGAGACCACACGCGCCGTGGCACTGCTGCGCGACCTCTTCAACCCCTCGTTCGAGAACATCTACATCAACGACGAGGCCACCTTCAACGAAATCAAGGACTACGTCTCCCTCATCGCCCCCGAGCGCACGCCCATCGTCAAGCTCTATCGCGGTCGCCTGCCCATCTTCGACAACTTCAGCGTCACGCGGCAGATTAAGTCCGCCTTCGGGCGCAGCGTCACCTACAAGCACGGCGCCTACCTCGTCATCGAGCACACCGAGGCCATGCACGTCATCGACGTGAACAGCGGCAACCGCACCAACGCCGAGGAGAGCCAGGAGACCAACGCCCTCGACGTCAACCTCGGTGCCGCCGACGAGATAGCCCGCCAGCTGCGCCTGCGCGACATGGGCGGCATCGTCATCGTCGACTTCATCGACATGGACGAACCCGAGCACCGCCAGGCCCTCTACGAGCGCATGTGCCAGAACATGCAGCAGGACCGCGCGCGCCACAACATCCTGCCGCTCTCCAAGTTCGGCCTGATGCAAATCACGCGGCAGCGCGTCCGCCCGCCGCAGGAAGTCACCGTCGAGGAACAGTGCCCCACCTGCCAGGGTACCGGCAAAATCAAGTCAAGCCTGCTCTTCACCGATCTCTTGGAGGAGAAAATCGGCGAACTCACGCAGAAGCACCGCATCAAGAAGTTCCGGCTCCACGTACACCCGTTCGTCGCCGCCTATGTGAACCAGGGCCTCATCAGCCTCGGCCACAAGTGGCACGCCCGCTACGGATGGGGATGGAAACTCGTCCCCAACCAGAGCCTCTCGTACCTTGAGTACCGCGTATACGACCCCCAGGGCAACGAGATATTCATGCAGGGCGAGCGCGAGATGCAATAACCGCTCCCCTGCTCTACCCCCTCTCCACCCCCTCCAAGTCTGACATAAATCCACCTCAGGCTCGGAGGGGTTTTTGGCTTATGTACCAAAATTGTGCATAATATTTTTCGGCCTAATATTCAAATGGAGACCTAAAACGTCTCGGAATGCCAGTGTTTATCGTACCTTTGGGGCATTTAAAGCCTATGAATAAAAAAACTGCCCAAAATGCGGCTCTTCCGAGGTCATAAGAAAAGGCATCCACCGAGGG
>JAGBKI010000034.1 GCA_017933995.1 Bacteroidaceae bacterium
GGGGTGACGCTTCCAGCGTCATAGAGTCGTTTCATCGTCTCAAAAGTTTTAGCGGACACTAGTAAAAAACTATTGGTGTCCGCTAAAGCTTTGGTGAGGACGAACTTGCGAAATGACGCTGTAATCGCGAAGCGCTTGCCACTGCAAGAAAGCGTCACCCCTTCTGTAACCGCAGGTACGCGGAATGAAATGGAGCGCACCTGCGGCGGGCTGACAGCAAGAGTGCACGCTGAAAGCGTGCCCCAACGTTGACTTTCAGTTACTTACGTCTGTTGTGGGAGACGCTTGCAGCGTCTTACACGCAAACTATTATGACCAAAAGTAAGCCCCCTCTTGTATATATCGCGTGGATTGCCTGTCCTTACTATATGTTTGAAGAGATTCAGAAACTTTTAGCAGACACTAATATTTAAAAACACCGTTCCCCGCAAGCCCATTCTGGCTTGCGGGGAACGGTGGATGTGTGTCCCTATTCGGGAAAGGCGGGAAGGAGGGGAAGGTCAGCGTGTGCCGTCTTCGGGCGCGATGTCGTCATCCTCCCAGTCGAATTCCCAGTCGCCGCTTTGCTGGCGGGTGTAGTCTTCGCCATCGCCGGGCGTGTTGTAGAAACCCGTCATGAGTAGGTCGGGGTAGATGTCGAGGACGCGCGAAGCGGGGTGGGCGTAGGCTTTCATCGTATGCGGTGTGTGTGCGGTCATGTGTGCTGTGGGGTTGCGCATGGTCGGGTTTATTTGATGATGACTTTCCTGCCGCCGATGATGTAGATGCCGGCGGGCAGTTTGCCTGCGCCCGCCACGACGCGGCGGCCTTGCAGGTCGTAGACGGCGGGGGCGGTTTCGTTTGCTGTGGCCGTCGGGGCGTTAGCAATGGCCGTCAGTTGGTCGAAGTCGAGCACCAAGGCGCGCGTGTCCATCGACTTGGGCAGCGCGAGCCAGCACTTGCCGCCTGCGATGTCGAACGTCGTGCCCGTGTCGTTCTTCCAGTAGAAGCCCATGTTGGCGCCGCCCGATGTCTGGAGCGAGTAGAAGTAGTTGTTGGCGGCTTCGCTTGAGGTAAGGCCGCTTGCCGTGGCCATCGTGGAGGCTGTCACGCCCTCCTGCGAGCCGTGCAGGTAGTTCTCGTCGGCGTTGGCCGAGGGCTTTTCGGCGGTCTTGTAGACGAAGGTGAGCGTGTAGGACTTGCTGTCGGCCACGTCGTCGTGCAGCAGCAGGGCGGTCTTGCCCGGCACGGTCTGTCCGGCGGTGTAGGTGGTTCCGGCGGTGAGCTGGTTGCCCGCTGTGCCCGTCAGCGTCGCGCCGCTAAGCCCCGTGGGCATCACGAATGCGCGCTCGTCGTAGAACGTGCCGTACTGGTATTTCGACACGGTGATGTTCTTGGTGCGTTTGCCGAATATTTGGAGGTCGATGGAGATACCGCTGCCGGAATTCGTGGCTTTATATGTGGAAAAAAGTGGATTGGAAGTCCCGCTGGCAGTGTTTCCTAAATTAACGCCAATATAGCGTGCCGTTCCTTCAGTCGCGGTCTGTGCCCACTGGAGATGAGCAGTGCCATTCTCAAACGAAGAAACAATCCACTTTGTCTTGTCACCGTCTTCAGCTGTAACGGTTTTCAAGTAATTCTTGTCAGTATCTGTATCAGTCGGGCCAGATAAATAGTATGTTTTGTCGCTCTCCACGAAACTGAAAGTCAGTTTGCCCGTCTCTGTCTTGCTCTTGAGTGTGAGTATAAGGGGCAGGGAACCCAGCGTGGACAAGTCTATAACATCGTCGTCCTTAACAGATGACACGTCAAAGGTTTTCCTGTTGTTGTCGCTGTTCTTATCACCTATTGTCACGCTGCTTGTGTATTTACCAATCGTGCCGTCAAAAACAATCAGGTACTGGCCGCCCACCACGAGGTCATCCGTGCTGTATATCCGCTCGTACTCGCCATCGCTGCCGCTGACGGCCTCGGCAATGGTGAAGGACACGTCTGTGTCGTCGCTCTCCACACCGTTTTGCACGGCAATGGCGCGGATGCGCATCGAGGCGGCGACGCTGATGGGCGCGCTGTAAAGCGTCGAGGTGGTGGCGTGGGGCACGCTGCCGTCGGTGGTGTAGTAGATGGCCGCGCCGTCGGCTGCCGTGAGCGTGACGCTCTGCGTGGCGGTGTACGTGCCGCCTGCGGGGCTGGCGGTGGGCTTGTGGGGCTTCACGGTGAAGGTGTAACTGCTTGTCTCCTCGGAGGTCTCGCCGTCCTTGGTGCTGGCGGCCTCGAGGGTGACGGTTCCGGGCGTGGCGAAGGTGTATGCATACGCGCCCGTCGCCTCGGCGGTTGCCCACGTGCTCCAGTCGCCGTAGGTTGTGCCGCCGTCAGCGGAAACCTTTGTGCGATACTTCACGCTGCTGCCCGTACCCGTCGGGGTTATCGTCACGTTGGCATCCACGGTGAGCGTGCCGCCCTCTTTGCTGAACGTGGGCGCGCCGAGGGGCGTGGGTGTGGCTTCTGCGTATAACTGGACGCTTATCTCGCTTGCATAATAGCCGAATTTCTTTGACTGATTATTAGAGCGGATGTATCTTGTCGTAGTTGTGGTGGTGAGGCTTTGTATAGTTGCATTCCCCTCGGACGTAAACGAGATTTTCCATTTGGAATTGTTCGTGAGACTGTTAGCTGTGGTTAGCGTCGTATTGTTGCTTCCAGACATTGCGAGGTACGCATTGTCATCAAACTGGAAAGTATATCCTTCGCTGTCACCGCCAAAAGTCATAATGCTTACGCCCGATGCGTCGGTAAGTTCTACAGAATATGGATCGGCTGACTTCTTTATCGTCACTGCTACAGGGCTACGAAGTTTGTCGTCTTGCGCTCCCATCGCCACTTCATTATTTTCGCAGACAATAATTACCTGCTTTCCCACTATGGAAGCGAGGTCAGAAGCGGAGGTAATCTTCTCAAAAGTAGTCGTTCTGGGCGCGACCACGGTGTAGGAGGCATAAACGGTGCTACTGGTTTCGTCGCCGTGTACGGCGTATGCAGCGAGGTCTGCCGTGCCGAGTGTGCTGAGGGTTACGGTGGCCGTCGACGCGCCGCTGGTGGCGGCGGTGAATGTCTCTCCGCCGTCGGTGGAGTAGTAGATGGTGGCGCCGCTGGTGGCGGTGTTGATGGTCACCGTCGTGCCCTGCTCCACCTCGCTGTCGGTTTCGATGGAGAAAGTGGGATCCTTCAAACTTTCAACAACAGTCTCTTTCTGCTTATAGAGTAATACGGCTTGCTGCGACGAACCATAAGCGGCAAAACGGGGGCTGCTACTGTTGTATTGAATGCTAACGTTCGGATTGTTATTGTTTACTTTTTGTGTTGTCTTTGTGTTTGTTATGGTTGC
The DNA here is from genome assembly GCA_017933995.1 of Bacteroidaceae bacterium. GTDB lineage: Bacteria > Bacteroidota > Bacteroidia > Bacteroidales > Bacteroidaceae > Alloprevotella. Next base: position 3,365 of record JAGBKI010000034.1, read on the forward strand.
TGTGATAGGCGTTCCGCTTGTTGCAAAACTAATCGTCCACTTGGCTGTTTCACCAACGGTCGTTGTGGTCGTGAGTGATTTTCCAGAGGTGCAGTTGAGATACGTGGGCGTGCCTGTTTGGTCTAATTGGAACGTCCAAGCTCCCGCCTCACCACCAAGGATAAGAACAGACACGCCTGTCATACCACTTGCGATGTTGATATCATCGCTTGAGTAGTTGGCTGTGACGGTTTCAAAGTAATTCCCACTGTTAAAACCAGCCATCGCTACAGTTTTACCTTTATTTACAATGATGTAGCGTTTGCCAGCTTCCAACTGGTCTGTAGAGGTGACAAGTTCGTATAGGTCTGTGCCTGTCACGTTCCCGCTTTCGTTGTTTCCATCATCTGTCACGCTTTCCACGCCGCCATTCCCCGATGCATCTGTGCGCTGATAGGTGCTCGTGTAATTGGTGAGGTCTACAGCCTGGTCGCTGTAGTCGCCCCAGACGTGTTGTTCCAGCCCCTCGAAATCCACGTAGGGATTGCGGTTGCCTTGTATGCCGTAAACGGCCTCGTTGCGGGCTATCTCTACATCGCTCACGGGGTCGTTCTTCGCCCAGCGCAGCAACATTTTAAGTGCCCAGTCGGCAAGGGCGGGGTACTTGTTGCCCGCGAGCATGTCGCTCGACCAACTGCTGCAAACATTCTCGTAGCGCGTCACCATATAGAAATAGATGCGCGCAAAGTCGCCTTTCCACTCATCGGCGGGCTCGAACACGGTACCCGTATAGCCCGAAACGGTGCTTGCGCCCCACTTGCTGTAAAGGCCACTGCTGCCTACCGTGCTGCTTGTCTCGCCAAATGGCACGTTGCCGCGCGAACTGTTGATCTGTCCGTCCACGGGGATGAGGTGGAACAGGTCGGTGTACATCGGCGTGGCGGAACCGAACCAACTTTTGGGAAAAGAGTGCTCGCGGTTGTAAGAGGTTCCTTCTCCATGGATGTCGCCCCCTTGTGCGGAACCGCCAGGCACGTAGCTGGTAATGCTGCTGTAGCGGTCGCGGATGTATCCGTCGCTGCGCACGTCGGTGGTCTTGAAGTCCTCCCACAGCTGCTTGTAGGTGCGTACTGTGGTGTTTTGGGAAATGATGCCGTAGAGCGCGGTCTTGAGGGCAGCACCTTTTTGTCCGTTAGCGGCGGTGTAATAACCGCTCGGAATGGCGGCTTGCCCCGCAACCGCGATGAGCAGGAGCAGGGTGAGGAGATGGAAGCGTTTCATAAAAGGAACGGTGGGGTAGGGGGACGGGCGGCGGATAGCCGTGTCCGGATGAAAAGTTATTGTTACGGTAGGCAAAGATATGCCCCGCATTTTCGCGCTCCGCCGCCCGCGCTAACTTTCATAGGCTCAACGATTTTACCCCCCCCCATTTGCTATGCAGAGATAGCAAAATCGGTGCATTTTTATCCCCACCTCGGCGGCTCGGCTGCGCGCCCCGACTGGTTTTTAGTCCCTGTGTCGCCGCCGCGCGTAGGGGTAATCGCGCGCCTCCACCCACTCAATCTCCGTTTTCCTCCCACGTGGATTCTATCCGCTGCCCCTGGAATCTCGCGCACTCCCCTCAAAAACATTTTTCCTGCGGACTAATTCTGCAAATTAAGCCTAAGTTTGTAAAAACTAAGCCTTGATTTCGCCAAACTAAGCCTTAATTTGTAAAAACTTAGGCTTAATTTGCAGATTTGCGTGGGAGCGCGCGGGAATAGGGTGGGGCGCGCGGGATTTTGTGCGGGGTGGTTGGGAAGTTGTGTGGAAACAACCTCGGAGAGGTTGCAGAAGATAGGCCGGGGCGCTGCCCCGGTAAAGCGTCCATCCCATATTCAACCCTGGCGGGGTTCTTGCTGTGGCAAGCGCTTCGCGATTAGCACAAAACGTTTGCAGTGCGGATGTCTGTGCAACCCCGCCGGGGTTGGTTTCGCGGGCGTAACGATCCGGGGCGTTCTTTGCAGAGCAAAGCGGCAAAGCCGAGCGGCCCCGGCCTATCCTCTGAAACCCCGCCGGGGTTTGGGCTGCGCGGAGTTATAGCACAGAGACTTATATATCGCGTAGCGAAAGACGCTGGAAGCGTCTCCCCATCTGTAACCGCAGGTACGCGAAGTGCAACGGAGCGCACCTGCGGCTGTGGCGGTCGGTGAAACGGACGCTGAAAGCGTCCCCCAGAAGCGCAAAAAGTTTCTCCCGCCCGTCGTGGGGCACGCTTTCAGCGTGCATTCAGCAGTATGCGCCTGCCGCAGGTGCGCTCTGTTGCACTTCGCGTACCTGCGGTTACAGAGGGGGGACGCTTTCTTGCGGTGGCAAGCGCTTCGCGATTACAGCGTCATTTGTGGCGGTAATCAATGTGAGATTGCGCGCAGCCATAACCCCAGCGGGGTTCTTGCTGTGGCAAGCGCTTCGCGATTAGCACAAAACAAACGTATAACGCGGTGCTTGTGCAACCACGCCGGGGTTGGTTTCACGGGCGCAACTATCCGGGGCGTTGCCCCGGCCTATCTTCTGTTACCCCCGCTGGGGGTAATTCACGCCGTTCGCCCGCTGCGCGCGATGAGGCCGCGCAGTTTCTCGGTGAAACCAGTGGCGGCGCGCAGCGTTTCGAGGGGCAGGTGCAGGCGATAGGCCCAGTTGTGGTGGGGGTTGCCGGGGTCGTTGATCTGCTCGGCGGCGGGGTCGGCGCGGCGCAGGTCGGGGCTGACGGCGAGCCAGTCCTGGATGGCTTGCAGGCAGAGCATCGAGGGCGCGTCGAGGTGGTCGGCCAGTACGGCTTCGCACACCTCGGGCGTGGCCTCGGCGGGTGCGTCGCCCGTGCGTCCCAGCGCCTCCTGCCAGTACGCCTGCGTCTGCTCGCGGTTTTCGAGCCACCAGAAGCGCAGCGGCGACATGTCGTGCGTGCCCGTGGCGCAGACGCTCAGATACGGGTAGTCGTGCGGGCGTCCGAACCGCCGTCCGGGCTGCTTGGGCATACGCTGGATTTCGAGCGTCAGGATGTGGAGCGCGGCCAGCACGCCCGGCACCGAGGCGGGCACGAAGCCGAGGTCTTCGGCACAAGGCAGCAGCAGGTTGGCGGGTGCGTCGAGCGCAAGCGGGTCGCCCGTCATGGCGGGCAGTTTCTTCATCGCCTCGGCGGCCCAGAAGGCGTTGTGGCGGTGGAAGAAGAAGTCCTCGTGCAGGCGGTCGAAGGCGGTGCGCTGGTCGTCGGGCAGTTCGCGGTAGAGCGCCGTCGATTGCGCCAAGATGCGCGGGTGGAAGGCGTCGGGCCGCTCGGTGTCGCGGATGAAGAGCACCTCCTCGCACAGGTCGCACAGCACCTCGCGCAGCCGCTTGCTGCGCGTGCGGCCGAAGACGCGCGTCTGCGTCGCCACGTCCTCCTTCAGGGTGTAGCGCCCGTCGCGCTCGGTGAAGAAGCCCGCAATCTCCTTTTCCGACAGGCGCGCTTCGAGCGTGGCGCGGCTGAAGGTGGGGCGCGCCAGTGCGTCGGGGTCGAGCGCGAAGCCCGCCTCGCGCAGTTCGTCGCGCGTCAGGGGCAGGGCGGGGCGGAAGCAGCCCAGCACGCCGTAGAGCTGCGGCGTGGGGATTTCCCAGATGCGGAAGAAGCCCAGCACGTGGTCCAGTCGGTAGGCGTCGAAGTAGCGCGCCATGTGGCTGAAGCGCGCGCGCCACCAAGCGTAGCCGTCCTCGGCCATTGCCTCCCAGTTGTAGGTGGGGAAGCCCCAGTTCTGGCCGTGGCGGCTGAAGAAGTCGGGCGGCGCGCCGGCCTGTCCGTCGAAGTGGAACAGCCGCCCGTCGGTCCAAGCGTCGACGCTGCACGGCGACACACCGATGGGAATGTCGCCCTTGAGCAGCACGCCGAGCTGCCGCGCGCGCTCGTGGACGCGCGTCATCTGGAGGTGCAGGCGGTATTGCAGCCAAATGTAGAAGCCCACTCCGTGGCGCGCCTCCTCGTTCGTGTCGAGGAGTTGCTCCGCGCGCGCGCGGTTATATACGGCGTGCTCGCCCCAGCGGCGGAAGTCCACCGTGCCGCTCACGTCGCGCAGGTGGGAGAACAGGGCGTAGGGCAGCAGCCACTGGCGGTTGCTCTCGATGAAAGCCGCGCAGCCCTCGGATGCCAGGGTGTCCTCCCCGTATGCTTCGTAGAGGTCGCGCAGGAAGCCCATCTTCTGTTTGAACGCCGCGCCGTAGTCGAGCGCGTCCTTTTCCTCCAGCGCGCGGAACGCCGCCTCGCGCTCGGCGGTCCACAGCGGCGTGTCGCGCCACTCGCGCAGGTCGAGGTAAAGCGGGTGGAGGGCGAAGACGCTCACCGCGCTGTAGGGGTAGGAGTCCGTCCACGTGCCGCTTGAGGTAGTGTCGTTGATGGGCAACAGTTGCACGGCGCGCATTCCGCACGAGGCGGCCCACTCCACGCATTGCAGCAGGTCGCCCAGGTCGCCGATGCCCTGGCTGCCGCGCGTGCGCAGCGAGAATACGGGCACCACGACACCCGCTCCGCGCCAGCGCGGCAGGCGGAAACGGGCGTGCGTGTCGGTGTGGACGTAGCGCGCACCGGCCACATAGGGCGCGTCGGCCATCTCGCGGTCGTCGCCCTCCTCCCACAGCGGCTGGCCGCCGCCCTCGGGCAGCAGGACATACTTGAAGCGCGTGCCAATGACAAAGGCGTCGATGCTCACCTCGGCCTCCCAGCGGTACGTGCCGGTGCAGACCAAGTGGGGCGCGCGCTCCGTGTCCCATTCGCCCAGCGACGGACTGCTGCCGCTCACCGCCCAGCGGTAGCCGCGTGGCGGTTCGGGGGCGAAGAGGCGCATCGTAAATTCAGCGTCGGCGGCTTCGTGGCGCACGGCGCGGAAGGCGGCCTCGGCGAACTTGCCCCGCAGCAGGGCGGGTTCGGGCGCGTCGTCGCCCCAGTGGTCGCACAGCACCTTTTCGGCGAACGCACCCGCTGCGACGCGGCGCGGCGCCACGGCCTCGCGCCGCACGACGTCGCCGTCCGTGCGGCAGACTTCGTAGCGGTAGCGCACCTCGTCGCACTCGGCGGCGTGGAGCACGGCGGTGTGGTTCACGCCGTCGGCGGCGGTGAGTTCAACGGTTCGCGTTTCGCCCTGCGGCATCAGGCTGTAGGCCGCGCGCACCCGCTCGCCAGGCGCGCAGATATAGGGGAGGTGGAAGTGGAGGGTCATATTGCTATTTCTTGAGGAAACCGTATTGGTATACTTTTGGGGCGATCTGGGCGGCGAGGGCGCGCTGTGCCTCGCGCAGGGTTTGGAGCAACTGGGTGTAGGTGGCGTCGGGGCTGTCGGGGTTCATCTGCGTCTTGCCGCTGGGCAGGGTCTTTGTGCCTTGGAAGTGCAGGCGGATGTCGTAGAGCGCGGCGTCGGGGTCGGCA
>JAGBKI010000035.1 GCA_017933995.1 Bacteroidaceae bacterium
GAAGAAGAAGAAGAAGAAGAAAATTTGCAAAAGGATGTTGCAATACCGTCAAAGTGATACATGAAGTTGGCAAAGGACGGATTTTTTTGGGAGAGAAAATTAAAAAAACAGGGGACGGCGTCGGCGCAGTGTACCCCCCCGCCGGGGGGGACACAAACGCCCGTGCGCAGCCCCCTTGGGGAATAACGGGCTGCGCGATTTTCTCACACGTATCCGAACATTTCCTGCCCGAAACCACACAAATCACATCCGCTGGCCTTCAATTCTGCAAATTAAGGCTTAATTTGTACAAACTAAGGCTTGATTTCGCCAAACTAAGGCTTAGTTTGTAGAAACTTAGGCTTAATTTGAAGAATTGGAGGGATATAAATACTTTTTGTGGCTCTGCGGCGGGGATTTGGGGCGCACGACGCTGAAAAAACCTTGGCACAGCTTCCTTTGTTTCCGAAAACATTGGAAGCTGTGCACATAAGGTCTCCATTTGACTATTAGGCCAATAATTATGAAATGAACCCCGAAAGTTATACAAAGAACTTTCGGGGTTCACTTTTTATAGAATATTCCTATATATAAACGGAGTAGCTGTCAGCCGCGCACAGCCTGGCCAAGTTGGTGGCCGAGCTGGCGGGCGGCGGCGAGGGTGTCGGCGGCGGGGGCTTGCTTCCAAGCCAGGGCGGGGGCCATGAGGCGCATCTTGGCGGCCTCGGCGGCCTCGGTGAGGAGGCGCGGGGCGGCGCTGCCCCAGGTGTAGCCGCCGAAGAGGGCGAGGTCGTGGTTCTTGACGTCGCGCTCGTGAAGGCGGCGCACCAGGTCGGCCACGACGGGGAAGAGGCCGCCGTTGTAGGTGGGGCTGCCGATGGCCAGGCCACGGTAGCGGAACACATCGGCCAGCACGAAACCGGGCTTCGAGACGCTGAGGTTGTGGACGATGACCTTGCGGACACCGGCCTGCGCCACGCCTTCGGCCACAGCCTCGGCCACCTGGCGCGTGTGGCCGTACATGGAGCCGTAGCAGACGACGACGCCCTCCTGCGTACGCCCGCTGGAAAGGCGGTCGTAGGTGTCGATGATGGCGCGCACGCCGTCGCCCGTCCACACGGGGCCGTGGGTGGGGCAGATGGCGGTGATGGGCAGCGGGGCGAGCCGCTTAAGCGCCTGCTGCACGGGCGTGCCGTACTTGCCGAGAATGGTGGCGTAGTAGCGCTCGGTCTCGGGCAGGTAGGGCGCGGTGTCCATATCGCGGTCGAGCACGGCGCCGTTGAGCGCGCCGTAGCATCCGAAGGCGTCGCCCGTGAAGAGCGTGCCTGTGGCGGCGTCGAACGTCACCATCGTCTCGGGCCAGTGGAGCATCGGCACGAGGTGGAACTGCAACGTGCGGTCGCCCACCTGTAGCGTGTCGCCCTGTTTCACCTCCACGTCGTCGTCGCGCCGCTGGCCGTAGTAGCCCTGCACCATGTCGAGCGTCTTGGCGTTGCCCACGATGCGCACCTTGGGGTACACCTGCCGCAGCAGGGCAATGGCGCCGCTGTGGTCGGGCTCCATGTGGTTCACCACGAGGAAGTCCACGGGGCGGTCGCCCAGCACGGCGCGCAGTTTTTGCAGGAACTCGGGGAAGAAGTCGGCCTCGACGGTGTCGATGAGCGCGGTCGCGCTGCCGCCATCAAGCACGTAGCTGTTGTACGATATGCCCTGCGGCAGGCGCCACAGACCCTCGAAGCGGTGCTTCGTGCGGTCGTTCACGCCGACGTAGTGGATGTTGGGGAGAATCATCGGGGAGGGGGTTGGTGGTTACTTCACAAAGACCTTCTTGCCGCCGACGATGTAGACGCCGTGGGTGGGGTTGGCCACGCGGCGTCCCTGAAGGTCGTAGACGGGGGCGTCGGCGGTGTCGGCCACGGAGAGGGTGGCGATGCCGGTGGTGTGGTCGGGGTCGATGCGGATGAAGCGCACGTCGCCGTCATAGCGCATATAAGCGGTGTTGGCGGCGATGTTGCCGTTGGAGGTGTTGCGCTTGGTGTAGCCCACGGGGTTGGTGGAGCGGAAGCCGTAGACGTTGTCGCCCGTGACGGCGGCCACGGTGAGGTTTCCTTCGAGCAGGTTGCCCTCGACTGTGGCGTCGGTCACACCGATGCCGAACAGAGCCGAGCCGCGCGTGCCGGCGGCGATGAAGGGCGTGCGGGCGGGTACGGGCTGCGGGATGACGGTGAGCACGGCATAGGCCGTGTCGCCCTCGGTCTCCTCGACGCCGGTCACAGCGTAGGCGGTGAAGCCCTCGGGCAGCGTGACGGGGAAGGAGAAAATCTTGGAAGCGTAGCCGCCGCTGGGCACGGTCACCTGGATTTCGTCGGCCAGTTCGATGTACCACTGCGAGGCCGTTGCGGTGAGGTTCCACGTGACGAGCGTGCCGCCGCTGTTGAGGTGGGGCGCGGTGTAGGTGGAGACGGGGTTGAGGCAGGCCAGCTGCGTGTGTCCGTCGGTGTGGGGCGTGACGGCGTAGAGGCCGCTGCCTTCGAGGTCGGTCTGCGGCAGGGCTGTGTTGGCCGCCTGGCCGGGGCCGAGGTAGGTCTCCAGGTTGGCGGCCTTGATGCGGTAGTAGTCGCCGTCGGCCTCAAAGGTGAAGAGCTGGGCGTAGTTGGTCTTCGAGAGCGTGGCGCCGGTGTAGGTGGCCGACGACGTGGAGGGGTTGAGGTAGAGCGTGGGGTAGTTCACGTTGCGCAGGCGGTACCAGCGTCCGGGTTCAATCTTGACACCCGGCGCCTCGGCCAGCGCGCGGTTGATGGCCACCACGTCGGCCACGGTGCCGGTGCTGGCTGTGGCCTGTGCGCGCAGGGCGGCGATGGCCTCGCTGTCGAGCTGGCCCACGGCGGTGCCGGGCTGCAGGTCGCGCACCTTGTCGGCAATCTCCTCGCGCAGCAGGCTCTGCACGGTGGCGGCGCTCACCTCCTCGGGGGCGAGCAGGGTGTAGGCGTCATTGGTGATTTGCTCAAGGGAGTAGTTCTTGTAGACGATGGTGTAGTCGGCGCTGTAGGTGCTCTCCTCGTAGAGGAAGCCGATGTTGCCGTCGTGCTGCACGGCCATGGTGGAATAGGCCGAGCCGAGTACGGAAGCCTGGTGGCGTCCGTCCCAGTTGGCGGCGAAGAGGTCGGCGGTGGCGAAGTCGCTGCCGTAGGAGGTCAGTTCCTTGTAGTAGATGCCCACGTTGGTGCGCCCGCTGCCGAAGGGCAGGGACTGGAGGGCGAGGTATACCTGCGCGCCGTCGCGGTTGCGGCGGGCGGGGACGATGAGGATTTCGCCGTTGCAGGAGTTGCTTAAGGCGGTGACGCCGTTGTTGCCCGAGCCGCTGAAGGCCGACGTGCCCCAGCTGCCCTCGGCCTTCTCCAGGTCGGTGAAGGTGAAGATGTTGTAGTAGCGGCCTCCCGTGGCGCGCGAACTGCAAAGCACGCTGCCGTCGGGCAGCTCCTCGGCCTTGGGTTCGTCGCCGCCGTTGGGAATAGGCGGCTCGTTCATCGAACCGAGGATATTCCACGTCTGTCCGAAGTCGTCGCTGTAGAGCACATAGTTCACGTTGGTGCCGTTGACGTCCTTGGTCAGCGTGGAGCAATAGAGGCGGTAGTACTGCCCCACCTTGACGTAGCGGCTCTGATGTATCTTGCCCGAGCCGATGAACATGGAGCGAATGGGGCCGCGCACGGTGCCCTCGTCGAAGGGGGCGTAGAACATCTCGGTGATGACCTCCGGGCCGGTCCACGTGGCACCGTTGTCGTTGCTGTACCAGCGTGCCACCTGGTTGGGCACGTCGCGCGTGGCATTGGGGAACGTCTGGTAGCCGCAGACGCTCATCAGCAGCACGCGGGGGCTTTCGCGGTCGGCCACGATGCAGGCGTCGCCGTATCCGGCGGTGAGCGAGTAGTTGCGCCCGGCGCTGTTCATCACACCGTCGCCCTGTGCGATGACGCGCGTGGCGTCCCACGTGGCGCCGTTGTCGTGCGACGTGCGCTGGTGGAGGTCGATGCGCCCGTTGCCGATGTCGGCCTTGCAATAGCGGTAGTCGCTGATGGCGATGACGTCGCCGTTGTAGGCCACGGCGATGGCGGGGATGCGGTAGGGGATGGCGCCGCTGGCGGTCTTGAAGAGCTCGACGCTGGGTTCGACGTCACCGAAGTTGCGCTCCAGCACAACCCAGATGCCGGAGGCCACGATGGCGTTGGAACCGCTGGGCGAGAGGGTGATGACGGCGGTCTGCTCCGTGAGGCCGGTGGCCGTGAGCGTGGCCGTGGCGGAGCCGCTGGCCGTGGTGCTCTGGCCGCCGCAAGCCACGGTCATGTCGGTGGAGGAATTGTTGTTGTAGAACGTCAGGCCGACGGCACTCACGATGTAGCCCGCCGTGGTGGTGAACGTGAAGTTCTGGTCGTTGTTGGCCGACATGCGCCACTTGGTGTTGTCGCCGCTCACGGGCAGGTCGATGTTGTTTTTCGCGTGGCTCAGCGTCAGGCCGGGCGCGGTCATCGTGGCCGTCCACGTGCTGTGGTAGGTGCCGACGGCGTTCGACGACGTGAAGCTGCCCGTCGTCAGGTTCACGGGCAGGCGTTTCTTGGCGAACTCGATGGCCAGCGTGGAGCCGTGGTCCTGGCCGTTGGTCCAGAAGGCCAGCACGCCGTCGCGGTTGTTGACCTTGGCGGCCGTCCTGCCCTTTTGGTACATATAGTACCCGTCCACGCCGTCGAGGTCGGTGGAGGCGGCGAACAGCCACAGGTTGACATAGCCGCTCGTGCCGGGGGCCTTGAGCACGACGTAGTTGTTGCCGCCGTACTCCGTGGCGTGCACGCCCGTGGCGCCGCTGAGCGTGGAGGGCGAGGAGAGCACCACGCTCGTGCCGGCGGCCTTATTATATATAAGGAAACCGTCGGTCTCATTGCCCACGAAGCACCACAGGTTGGCGTCGTCGGCAGCGGCGAGTTTGCTGTCGAGGCTGATGCGGTCGGCACTGCCGGGGTTGGCGATGACCAGGCCACTGTTGTCGATGGTCATGGTGTACCACGTCGTGGTGTCGCTGAACGCGCCGCCTTCGAGCTGCGTGGTGACGAAAGGCACGGAGGCCGCCGCCGTCAGGGAGCACGTGGCCGCTACGAGGAGCAGCAGGCTTCCCAAGGTGGTGTGTACGAGGTGTTTCATAGTTGGTTGGGTGTGTGTTGTTACTGGGGGGGGCTGGGGCTGTGGGCGGGCTGGGGGTTATTGGGCGGCTGCGATGCAGCCGCAAACACGACGACTGAAACCCCGAAGCCCGGGAGCGTTGCGGTTCACTTCTTCTTGACGGCCTCCTGGCCGCAGGGCGTCTGGCGGATGACGGCACCCGGCTCGACGTCGTGGGTGAGCCACACGTTGCCGCCGATGACGGCGCCGTCGCCGATGTGGATGCGCCCCAGGACGGTGCTGTTGCTGTAGACGATGACGTGGTTGCCCAGCACGGGGTGGCGCGGTATGTGCTTGATGGGGTTGCCCTCGTCGTCGAGCGGGAAACTGCGCGCGCCCAGCGTCACGCCCTGGTAGAGTTTGACGTGGTGGCCGATGATGCAGGTGGCGCCGATGACCACGCCCGTGCCGTGGTCGATGGTGAAGTGGGAGCCGATGGTGGCCGCCGGGTGGATGTCGATGCCCGTCTCGCTGTGCGCCATCTCGCTGAGGATGCGCGGCACGAGGGGCACGTCGAGCCGGACGAGTTCGTGCGCCACACGGTAGACCGTCAGGGCTTTTATCACGGGGTAGCAGCTGATGATTTCGTCGTAGCTCTCCGCCGCCGGGTCGCCGTTGAAGGCGGCCTCCACGTCGGTGGCCAGCAGGCGTCGCACCTCGGGCAGGCGGCCTATGAGACGGGCGGCCATGTCGGCTGCGCGGGCGCGCAGGCCGGTGCCGTAGAGGTCGTCGGTCACGGCGCGGCGGAAGCACAGCCCCGCCTCAATCTGCTCGGACAGCGTGGCGAAAAGGCGTTCGGCGTCCACACCGATGTGGTAGGCCAGCGACGCCGTGCCGGGCGTGGCCTCGCCGTAGAAGCCCGGGAAGAGCAGGGCGCGGCACAGGTCGATGACCTCGCGTAGGCGCGGCCCGCTGGGCATCGGCTCGCCCGGGCGGCGCGGGTGGAAAAGCCCCTGCAAGGCGTCCGGCGCGCTGAGTTGGCGCACGGCCTCGGACACGGTGGCGGCGTTCTTGTTTGTCGGCATAATGCGGGAATATGGCGCAAAAATAACACTTTGCCCGCTTTCCCCGCTCATGTCCCGCGCTTTTTTAGCACTTGCAAGCCCCGCACGAGTAGCAAAGCCCTATATCGAAAGCCGCCCGTGATGCCTTGTTTACAAATGCGGGTAAAAAAGAAAAACGGCAAAGGTTGGTGTCACAGCCAACGGCCCTCACTCTACCATATCTGCTCATATTTTACCCCCATCTTTAGCCATCTCTACCTAACAAATATAGAGATACAAAAATAGATGAAGAACAACTCCCGCTATGATGCTGTGCGCCCTTGTGGCGTCACTTCCTTAAACAGTTGCACCCTTGACCAGGGTGCGTCCTCCCCTGCGCGCCGCCGTTGGGTGAAGCCCTCGCAGCGCATATTGTCGCTCGAGGGCGGCGGCGCGCTCTTGGGGGCGTCCATATTGAAGCTGACGGGCAACCTTCCCGGCTATGAGGGTGGCGATGATGACCCTTGGAGCACGGGCGGCATGGACGGATCGGGCAATTTGCCGGGCTACAAGCCGCAACGGGCTTGTGGAGGCGTTGCTTTAAACCGGGCGGGTCGCGGCGAGGAGCCAGGCGCGGTCGGCCTCGTCGGAAAGCAGGGGGAGCAAGCGGCGGCGCACCTCGGCGTGGTAGGCGTTGAGGTAGGCCGTTTCCTCGTGCGTGAGCATGGAGAGGATGAGCGGGGCGGTGTCGAAGGGGCAGAGCGTCAGGGCCTCGAACTCCAGGAAACCGTCGGCGGCGCGGCGCACCAGCAATACGTTTTCGAGGCGCACGCCGAAGCGGCCCTCCAGGTAGACGCCCGGCTCGTCGGTGACGGTGAAGCCCTCGCGCAGCGGCACCTCGGTGCAGGTGCGCTTGTCCTTGCGGATTTGGTGCTGCCCCTCGTGGACGCAGAGGTGGGAACCCACGCCGTGGCCGGTGCCGTGGCCGAAGTCAAGCCCTGCCTGCCACAACGGGGCGCGGGCGGCGGTGTCGGCCTGAAGACCGTTGGTGCCGTCGGGGAAGCGCAGGCGTGCCAGGCCGATGTGCGCCTTCATCACGAGGGTGTAGACGCGCCGCTCCTCGTCGGTGAGCGGGCCGAGTGGTATGGTGCGCGTGATGTCGGTGGTGCCGCAGTCGTACTGCGCGCCGCTGTCGAGCAGCAGGAAACTCTTTTTGGGTAGCGGGGTGGCGGCTGTGGGGTCGGCCTCGTAGTGCACGATGGCGCCGTGGGGGCCGGCGGCGGCGATGGTGCCGAAACTGAGGCTCTCGAAGCCCGGCTGGGCGGCGCGCAAGGCGGTGAGCCGCTCGTCGACGGCCTGCTCGGTGAGGGCGTCGCCGCGCCCGATCGCTTCGTCGAGCCAGCGGCGGAACTGTACCAGTGCCACGCCGTCACGTTCCATCGCCAGTCGGAAGCCCCGGCGTTCGCCTTCGTCCTTGACGGCGCGCAGCGGCGGTACGGGCGAGGGGGCCAAAGTTACGGCATAGCCGCCTTTCGAGGCACACTGCCGGATGCGCGCATTGGCGGTGTCGACGATATAGAGGCTATTGGCCACGTCGGCCTCGTTGCTGAGATAGGCGAAGACGTCTTTGTAGGGTCGCTGCGCGATGCCATCGACGGGCGGCACGTCGTTGTCGGCGAAGAGGATGCCCGTGGCGTCGGGGCGCAGGAAGAGGTAGGCCGCGAAGACGGGGTTGAAGTCGATGTCATCGCCGCGCAGGCCGAGCGTCCAGCAAATTTCGCTGAGGTCGGTGAGCAGCAGTGGGCAGTCCGCCATCGTGTCGCCGCGCGCCTGCATCACACGGCGTATGCGCTCGGCGGGCTGGATTTCCATAAACCTTTCGTCCTGCCTGCGCACGGGGCGGAGGGGGAGCGGCGGGCGCGAGGGCCAGATACGGTCGAAGGGGTCGTCGGTGAACACCACCTCCACTTCGCGCAGCGTCTCCTCGTGGAGGTTGGCGGCAAAGGAGAAAGGCACGTTGAGGTCGCACACACCGCAGCGTTTACCCGTCTGTTCCCTGGCGAGGCGTTCGGCCAGCCAGCGGCCCACGGTGGGTGTACCGGGCTGCCCCTCGCGCATTAACAGGAAAGGCGTCCCGGCCAGTTCGTCGGCGGCTTGCAGGAAATAGCGTGAGTCCGTCCACAGGGCGGCACTGCGGCGCGTCACCACAGCCGTGCCGGCCGAGCCGGTGAAGCCCGTGAGAAATTCGCGGCATTTCCAGTGGTCGGGCACATACTCGCTGCCGTGCGGGTCGGCGGTGGGAATGATGAAAGCGTCCAGTCCGCGCTCCTCCATCCAGGCACGCAGGGCGGCAAGGCGTTGTTCAATCGTGTTCATAAAAACATCCTTTTTGCGTAAATCGTCGCAAAGTTAGCAAGAAATGCCTACCTTTGCACGGCTAATACGAACAATCATCCAATAACACTTAAAACATTTAGACCAATGGCTTTTTTGACTAACGAGAAGCTCGTCATCGTCGGTGCCGCCGGCATGATCGGCTCGAACATGGTGCAGACCGCCCTGACGATGCGCCTGACCGACAACATCTGCCTCTACGACGTGTTCTCGCCCGAGGGCGTGGCCGAGGAGATGCGCCAGTGTGGCTTCGGCGACGTGAAAATCACCGCCACGACCGACGTGAAGGAGGCTTTCACCGACGCCAAGTACATCATCTCCAGCGGTGGCGCGCCCCGCAAGGAGGGCATGACCCGCGAAGACCTTCTGGCCGGCAACTGCGCCATCGCCGAGGGGCTGGGCAAGAACATCAAGCAGTACTGCCCCGACGTGAAGCATGTCGTCATCATCTTCAACCCCGCCGACCTCACCGGCCTCGTCACCCTGCTATACAGCGGCCTCAAGCCCTCGCAGGTGACCACCCTCGCCGCACTCGACAGCACCCGCCTGCAGAGCGCGCTGGCCAAGAAGTTCGGCGTGATGCAGAGCGAAGTGACCGGCTGTGCCACCTACGGTGGCCACGGCGAGCAGATGGCCGTGTTCGGTAGCGCGGTGAAGATTGAAGGCAAGCCCCTGACCGAAATCATCGGCACCGAGGCATTCCCCGAGGCCGAGTGGGAGCAGATGAAGAAGGACGTCACGCAGGGCGGCGCCGCCATCATCAAACTGCGCGGCCGCAGTTCGTTCCAAAGCCCCGCCTACCTCAGCGTCGAGATGATCCGCAGCGTGATGGGCGGCGAGCCGTTCCACTATCCCGCCGGCACCTTCGTGAACAACGACAAGTACCAGCGCATCATGATGGCCATGGACACCACGCTTGACGCCCAGGGCTGCACCTACCGTATGCCGCAGGGCACGCCCGCTGAACTGGCCAAACTCGACCAGAGCTATGAGCACCTCTGCAAGATGCGCGACGAACTCGTCACGCTCAACATTGTGCCGCCCGTCAGCGAGTGGGGCGCCATCAACCCCAACCTCTGAGTTGAAAACAGCCTCACTTGTAAATGAATCTTGGGATTGGAGAAACGCCCGCCTCCAATCCCAAATTCTTTTTGCTCAAATCTGCTCTGTTTGTGAGGATTAGGGGATGGCTTTAACCATACGGGGGCGTCCGTAGCGGTCGGCGCGCAGGGTGACGGAGGCGTAGCCGGCGCGGGCGAGCAGCGCCTGCGTCTCGTCGGCCAGGGCAGCGTTGATTTCAAGATAGAGTGGTAGGCGGCTCGCAGCCAGCGCGCGGTAGTGCACAAGCGGGTCGGCGTCGGCAACAAACAACGCCTCGGACGGCTCGTGGCCCAACACGTGGGGTGCCATGCCGCCGCGCTCCGACAGGCGCACATAGGGCGGGTTGCTCACGGCCACGTCGAATCGCGCCGCTTCGGCGGGCAATTCGGCGAGGTCTTTTTTATGGAACGCCACGTCGGCCCCGAGGCGGGCGGCGTTTTCGCGCGCCACGTCGAGTGCCGTCTCCGACGTGTCCCAAGCCTCCACCTCAGCCTCAGGCAGCAGCAGTTTCAGCGACACGGCGATGCAGCCGCTGCCCGTGCCGCAATCGACGATGCGCGGGTGTGGCGTGGCCGCAAGGTCGTGCGCCACCCACTCGACCAGTTCCTCCGTCTCGGGGCGCGGAATGAGCACGCCGCGCCGCACAGTGAAGTCGCGCCCCAGGAAGCGGGCGCGCCCCACGACGTACTGCACCGGCTCGCCCTCGGAGAGCCGCTGTAGCATTTGCCCGAACTTTTGCGCGTCGGCGGGCGGAAAAGGCTTAATTTTGCCCGCGTAAACGTCCGTGCGGCTCCAGCCGAAGCCGTCTTCGAGCGCCAGCAGTGCAATGGCGCGCGCCTCGCCAGCCTCATAGTGCGGGCGCAGCGCAGCGAGCAGGCGCAGGTAGAGCGTGTAGGCGTTTTCCATATTCCAAACAAAAAAGTTTTTCTTCGTATGCCCCGCAAAGATACTTCTTCCGCCCCGAACGTGACAGCCGCCGACGCCGAATATATGCGCCGCGCCCTGCAACTGGCGCGCTGCGGACGCCTCACCGCCGCGCCGAACCCCATGGTGGGCGCGGTCGTCGTGGCCGACGGGCGCATCATTGGCGAGGGCTACCACATCCGCCCTGGCGAGGGACACGCCGAGGTGAACGCACTGGCATCGGTGAGCGAGGCCGACCGCGCCCTGCTGCCCCGCAGCACGATGTACGTCAGCCTCGAACCCTGCGCACACTACGGGCGCACGCCGCCCTGCGCCGAACTGCTCGTGCGCAGCCGCATACGCCGCGTCGTGGTGGGCTGCATCGACCCTTTCGCCAAGGTTTCGGGACGCGGCGTGGCCATATTGCGCGAAGCGGGCATCGACGTGACGGTGGGCGTGCTTGAGGACGAGTGCCTTAGGCTGAACCGCCGCTTCATCACGTTCCACAGCAAACGCCGCCCCTACATCCTCCTGAAGTGGGCGCGCAGCGCTGACGGCTTCATCGACCGCGAGCGCACCGGCGGCACGGCGGCGCGCCTCTCCACCCCCGCTACACAGGCCGAGGTGCACCGCCTGCGCAGCGAGACGGAGGCGATACTGGTGGGTCGCCGCACGTGGCAGCTCGACAGCCCGCGCCTCGACGTGCGCCGCTGGTTCGGGCGCGCCCCGCTGCGCTGCGTGCTGGGACGCAGCACCGACATCGCGCTGCCCGACGACGTGCTGCGCGCCGACACGATAGACTCCCTGCTTCGCGAGCTCCACGCACGCGGCGTACAGTCGCTCCTCGTGGAGGGCGGACGCCACACCCTGCAGTCGTTCATCGACCTCGGCCTGTGGGACGAGGCGCGCGAGGAGGTCGCTGCCCTCCGCCTCGGCAGCGGCGTGCCAGCCCCCCGGATGCCCCGCCCCGCCGACCGCGAAGAAACCGTGTGGGGCGTGACGGTGAGGCAGTGGGAGCAATAACATTCGTGGGAAAGCGTAAATTCGTTCCATTCGTGGCATTCGTGGATAAAAACACACTACTTTTGCACCCAGAAATAAAAACAACCTATCTATGAGCAACATCCTTACCGCCCTGCGCACCGTGGCCGTGTGCCTCGCAGCCGGGCTTATGCTGGCCGCCTGCGGGGAGGCCAAACTCGAAGAAATCGTGAAGAGTGCCTCTGAAAACTGCCCGATGAAACTCGGCAACGTGGGCAGCGTCACAGCCGTCGAGGCGAACGACACCGCTGTGGTGTTCACTATCGCGCTGAACGACAGCATCGTTGCCGCCGACTCTCTGGCCGCCGAGCAGGAGAAGGCCGAAGACCTAATTCGCGCCCTGCTTGAGGTGCCCGACGGCGACACCAAGGAGCTACTGGCCGTAATGGTGGGCCAGAAGAAGGGACTCGCCTACGTCTTCACCAGCGGCAAGGGTTCGGCGCGCGCGGTAATCACCGGTAAGCGTCTCGCTCAGCTTGTAGACCCTAACGGCAAGCCTATCCCCAACCCCCAGCGGCAGATACGCAAGGCAGCGACCGACAGCATCCAGAAGATGATGGCCACTGCCAGCCAGCTGCTGCCGATGAACGTGGGCAACGGTATCGTCGTGGAGCGCATCGAACTGGAAGGCGGCTACCTCGTGTACCACTGTCTGCTTGACGGCAAGGGAATCTCTATCGACAAGGTTGAGGCCAACGCTGCTACCGTGAAGAAGAGTATGCTCAAGGTGCTGCCCAAACTGCAAGACTTCAGTGCGGTATGCAAGGAGGGCGAGATTGGCCTTATCTACCGCTACCACACACCCAAGCCCGAGGAAGGCAGCAAGGCAAAGCAGAAGACTTTCGGCATCGTCATCACGCCCGCCGAGATGGCTGACTGACAAAGCTCCATCCCCATGAAAAACGTTTTATTCCTCCTCTTTGCCGTTGCCCTTGTGGGCTGCAATAACAGGACAGGCGGTACCGACAAGGCCGTGCACAAGACAGAGACTATTTACCAGAAAGTCATCGTGCAGCAGCAAGTCGTGCCAGCCCCCGCTCCGGCTCGTCCCGACATTGTGCTGGGCGAATACGTAGCGCTGAGCGGGGTACTCAACGTGGATCGTGTGCAGTTCGACCTCTACAGCGACTACGGTGAATACAGTGGGACGTTCACCAACTTCAAGATGAATGTTGTGTGGAACGTCAGCGGCACGCTCACTCCGCGCGCGATGCACCTCGTCACCGTGGGCGAGAAGTCCGTGTGGACTTTCACTGCCACTGGCGACGGACAAGGCAACTACTCTGGCCACGCCAAGATGAAAGGCGGTGGAGGTTATAACTTCAAAGTCCATCTTTGATGCGCCGTTTTTTTTGTTCTCTTTTTTGCGCCGCCGTCTTGACTGGCTGCAAGGCGGACGCAAAGCCTCTTCAGCCTGCGTCCGCTTCGACTGCCGCCGAGGCTGCGCGCGACACCACCGCTGCCGACACCAGCCAGGTGCACTATGTTACAATCCACAGCGACATCCTCAACGCCGACCGCGAATACACTGTCTACTTGCCCGCTGGCTTCGACGCCGACACCACGCGCCGATACCCCATACTCTACCTGCTCCACGGCATGCTTGACGACAACCGCTGTTGGGTGGTGCGCGGCGGCCTGAAGCAGGTGGCTGACGAACTCATTGCCAGCGGCAAGGCAGCCCCTATGGTCATCGTCACGCCCTTGGCTGGCGGCGAGGCCAACAAGGACTGGAACGGCTATTTCAATATGCCTGGCTGGGCCTACGAGGACTTCTTCTTCAAGGAGTTTATGCCGCTTGTGGAGAGCCGCTTCCGCGCCCTTGGCGACCGCGAGCACCGCGCTGTGGCCGGCCTCTCGATGGGCGGCGGTGCAGCCACCAGTTATGCCCAGCGCTATCCCCAGTTGTTCTCCTCGTGCTACGCCATGTCGGCGCTAATGGACAAAGCCAAACTGCCCGGGCAGCAGGCCGGGCCGCGTAGCAAGGTGGGACTGTTCACCGCCTCGGTCGAGCGGCTCTGCACCAGCCGCTTCGTCGACCGCGCCGACGAGGCTGTACGGGAACAGTTGCGCACCGTTCGCTGGTACGTTGATTGCGGCGACCGAGATTTCCTTCTCGCCACCAACAAAGCCTTTGTCGCCGCCATGCAGCGCGCCGACATCCCCCTCAAAGTACAATACCGCCCCGGCCAGCACTCGTGGAAATATTGGCACACTGGCCTCTACATCTGCCTGCCCTTCGTTTCTGAGGGCTGGGGAGGGAAACAAACGAATAATGACTATGAAAAACAACGATGAAATCATTCGCTGGGACGAAGTACCTGGCAACTACCCTCTTTGCTTCGCAACCAGCTGTCCTAAGTCCGCCGACTGTCTACATGCACTGGCCACCGCCGCACTTCCAGATAGCGTGCGGATTGTCACGGCTTTTAATCCCCGAGCTTGTGACGGCGAGAAGTGCTACCGCACGGCTCAGCCGGTGCAGATAGCCTATGGTTTCACAGAAGCCCTCTCAAAGGTGCCCCTTGGCGACGTATGGAAAGTACGGGACTATATTAGCAGACATTTTTCATTGCGGCAATATTACCACTATCGTAGCGGCGCAAAACCTCTCACACCAGAGAAGCAGCGCATTGTGTCCGACGCCTTCCTTGCCGCTGGGCTTTCCCTCCCCATCGTGTTCGACCGATATGCCGCTGAATACGCTTGGTAGTCCTCTTTATTCCTGTTCCCCGCCTACTGTACAGCCGTGAGCAGTACGCTGCATACTTGCGAGCAATCTTTTGCTCTGCCGTGAGCAATCTTTTGCCCCGCCGTGAGCAATTTTTTGCTCTGCCGTGAGCATTATTTTGCTCTACCATGAGCAATCTTTTGCTCTGCCGTGAGCAATTTTTTGCCCCGCCGTGAGCAATTTACTGCGAAACGGATAGCAGTTCCTATACAAAGGTTGAAACCGTATAAGGAAGCCTGCAACTCTGTTATAGGACAACTATGCGCAAACCACGTTCCCTCCTTTCGCTGTTTTTCACGCTGCTCGCCCTGCTGCCCGCCTCGGCGCAGGAGGGTGGGGCGTATGGCGCGCTGCAACGCTTCGTAAAGAACGTGGAGGCGTTCAACAAGGCTTTCCCGCAGGAAAAGGTGTACCTGCACCTTGACAACACGGGCTACTTTGTGGGCGAGACCATCTGGTACAAAGCCTACGTCGTCCGCACCGACCACGGCACGCTGTCCGACCTCAGCGGCGTGCTCTACGTGGAGTTGGTCGATCCGCTGGGTGAGGTGCAGCAGACGCAGCGGCTCAGGATTGTGGGCGGGCAGTGCAACGGCGACTTTTCGCTCGACAGCCTGCGCACCGACGGCTTCTACGAAATCCGCGCCTACACGCGCTATGGCACCAACTGGCCTACAGAGGCGTTGTATTCGCGCGTCGTGCCGGTGTTCCAACGCCCCGCCACGCCGGGCGACTGGACGGACCGGCGCATCCGCGAGGAGTTTGCCGACACGCGCAACCCCGGCGCGGCGATGGCCGACACCCTGACGCTCCGCGAGCGCAGGCAGTGGCGGCGCGGCGAACTGCCCACCGTGAACTTCTACCCCGAGGGCGGCCACCTGGTGCAGGGACTACAGAGCCTTGTGGCCTACGACGTGGCGCTCTCCGACAGTATCCCGGCCAGCGCAGAGGGCGTCGTACTGAGTGTCGACGGCGACACGCTGGGTCGCACCGCCACGCTGCGCGACTGCCGTGGCACGTTCGCCTACACGCCCACCGCCTCGCCCGGCGCGCTGCTGCTCGACGTGGGCGGCACGCGCCACCGCATCCCCCTGCCGCAGGCCGAGGCGGAGGGCGTCGTGATGGGCGTGAACACGCAGCCCGCGCGCCATGTCTTCGTGCAGGTGCAGGCCAGCGGAGCGATGCATGGGCGGCTGCTCGGCCTGACGCGGATGTACGGCGGCACGGTGGAGCGTTTTGACACGCTGCGCCTCGGCCCGCAGCCCGCCACGTTCCACTACCCGCGCGTGGAACTGAAGCCCGGCGTCCACCAGCTGACGCTCTTCGACGACGAAGGTAACGTGTGGGCGGAGCGTTTCTTTTTCATCGCCCCCGACGCCGCTTCGCGCTACGTCCGCCGCGTGACCCACGCCTTCGCCGCCGACACCATCGCGCCCTACGGCGAGATGACGCTGCGCCTGCGCGGCACGCCTGGTGCCACGGTGTCGCTCAGCGTTACGGACGCCGACGCCGCTACCAACGTCTACCGTGGCAACGCCGCCACCCACCTGCTGCTGTCGTCCGAGGTGCGGGGCTTTGTGCGCGACGCTGACTACTACCTTGAGGCAGACGACGCCGCCCACCGCCGCGCTGCCGACCTGCTGATGCTCGTGCAGGGCTGGCGGCGTTATGACTGGCCGATGATGGCGGGTGTCACGCCGTTCGAGCCGACGCAGCCCGTGGAGGACGGTCTCTATCTCGACGGCCAGGTGATGGCGCGCCAGTTGTGGGGTGGCGGCGTGCTGGCCTCGCGCAAGCAGAAGGAGCGCGCTGCCGACGTGGGCGGCGTAGATCTGCGCGCTACGCTCTTTAACTCACGAGGCGAAGTGATGCGCGGGCAGTTCACCACCGACAGCACGGGGCTTTTCACCTTTGCTATGCCCGACTGCACGGGTGACTGGACGCTGTTCCTCAGCACGAAAAAGGAGGACAAGATGCAGGACTACCGCATCGGGCTGCGCCGCTATTTTTCGCCGCCGCGCAAGGACTACGCGCCGGGCGAGACCGACCTCATCGCCACGCCCGCTATCCTGGCCGACACGCTGCCCGACGCTCCGCTGCGCTCCCGCGCGGCTGACTTCACGGACGTGCCGCTGCCCGACGACGACGCGGTGAGACTTGGCACGGCCGTCGTCACCGCGCGCCGCAACCCGCTGGAGATGCAGCACACGCGCCGCGCCTGGGAGGTGACGCGGCGGCGCGCCGACCGCACGTCGCAGTACCACTTCTTTATGGACAACGAACTGGAGGAATGGCTCGACAATGCCGCCGATGCGCCGACCGTCGGCACATGGCTCCTCTCCAAACCTGCCGTCCGTCGTGAGTTTTTCGAGAAAGACCGCCCCATCTGTTTCCTCTTCGCCGACGAGGAAGCGCCTCTGCAATTCGCTTTCCCCGAAACCTCCAGCCACAAGCCTGTCTCCCGCTTCGTCTCCCCCCATCACAGCGTCGACCAATTCTATTTTTCTGGCGAAGAGGACTTCCTGCTTTATCCCATAGGCTATCTTTTCGACGACCCGAACGCCCGCATACCCGTCACCATCGACGACGTGCACGACATCTACGTCTCGCTTGCCAGCAGCAACGAACCGCTCTTGCCGTTGAAATTCCGCGCAAGATACGGCCACCGCAAGCCCATCCTCGTCTTTGTCTACCCCAAATACACCGTCGGTTTCGTCAAACGTAAGGGTGTGAGCCGCCGCACGTTCCATGGCTACTACGCGCCACATACGTTCCGCGCGTTGGCGTTCGGCGAACTGGAGCGCGGGGCCGCGCTGCGCCGCACGGTCTACTGGAACCCTGACGTCACCTTCGGCACGGACGGCACGGCCAGCGTCACGTTCCATAACACTGCCACCTGCCGCCGTCCCGCTGTCGTTGTAGAGGGCGTGCACCCCGACGGTCACCCCGTGTTGGGAGCGGAGTAAGGGAAAAAGAAAGTTTGTAATAAAGGGTAAAACGGTGGGTAGCCGACGTACGCCTATAAAAAACCGCGCGTTTATTCAAAGCGAATGGCACGCGCGGGTTGCACACGACTCACGGCGAAGCTGGGTAGTAAAAGCGCGCCCACGGTGAGCGCAAGCGTGCCCACATTTAGCGCGAGCCACCACCAAGGCGAAAGCATCACGGGCACGCGATCCACGTAGTAAGAAGAGGGGTCAAGCCGTAGCGGTGCCCAAAAGTGCTGCACGGCGATAAGTCCCAAGCCGATGGCGTTTCCCAAAGCGAGGCCGCGCCCGATAATCATCACGGCGAGCCACAGGAAAGCGTGGCGCAGCTGGGCGTTGGTAGCGCCCACAGCTTTGAGCACACCGATAGTCCCGACACGCTCCAGAATGAGTATAAGCAGCCCGCTAATCATCGTGAAGCCTGCCACGAGCACCATCAGCACCAAAATCACCGCCACGTCAAAGTCGAGCAGGTCAATCCACTGCAAGGTGGACTGTGTGCGCGGGTCTTGCTTGATGGAAAGCGCTGCTACCTGCGCTTTAGCGGGGTCTGTGTGGCGGCTGAGTGCGGCGCTGATGGAGGGGATGCAGGCTTCGATGTGGTCGTAGTCGGCGGTGAGCATCTCTACTTCGCTGCATTGGTCGGCGGACCAGCCGTTGAGGCGGTTCACTGTCGCGAGATCGGCTATGACAAAAAGTTGATCGTATTGCGAAAGGTTGGTCTGGTAAATGCCGCGCACGGTGAAACGCCGCATCTTCACGGTTGTTTCGAAGAAATAAGCATAAACGCGTGAACCTGCTTTAAGTCCGAGCTGTGCAGCGAGGCGCGCGGAGATCACGATGTCGCTTGCAGCCGTACTGTCGTTGTACTGCGGCCACTCGCCTTCAACGAGGCAACTGCGCATAAAGGCTGCGTTGTATTCGCTGTCCACTCCCTTGAGACAGACAGTGGCAAAGTGTTCGTCGGTTTTGAGGATGCCCATCTTCTGAGACACGCGCTGCACGTGTGTCACGTCTGGCAGACCGCGCAACGTGTCGAGAAAGGCAGGCGTGGCCGTGATGGGGAAGTCCTCTGGCGAAGAAAACGAGGCCATGTCCAGTACTTCGATGTGCGAACCGAAACCAGCAACCTTGCCTCTCACTTCCTGCTGGAATCCTTTGGCCACGGCTACGGATACTAACATAACGGCCAGACCCACAGCCACGCCCAGCGTGGCCACCAGCACGGCGGGTGCGGATGAGCGCCTCCTACCTACAGTGGAGCGTGAGGTGTAGAAACGGCGGGCGAGGAACAGGGGAAAGGACATCTTGGCTTTTTAGTTGATAATTAAAAAGTGAAAGTTGAGTTACGTCTTGCCGACGGTCTCTCTTTGCTTGCAAATGAAGTCGCCAACACAACACTTTTGACTATCAATTTTTAATTACTAATTTCTCGATTGTTGTAGGCTTTCAGCGCTTCGGCCAGCACTTTCAATGCGCGCTCCAGGTCTTCCTTCTTGAGGACGTAGGCAATGCGCACCTCGTCGCGCCCGGCGCCCGGCGTGGTGTAGAAACCGGCGGCGGGGGCCATCATAATAGTCTGGCCCTCGTAGTCAAAGTCTGTGAGGCACCAGGCGCAGAACTTCTCGGCGTCGTCCACCGGCAGGCGCGCCACGGTATAGAACGCCCCCATCGGGATGGGCGAATAGACGCCGGGGATGCGGTTCAGCCCGTCGATGAGGCACTTGCGCCGCTCCACGTATTCCTCGTAGACCATCTCGGCATACTCCGACGGCTCGTCCATCGACGCCTCGGCCACAATCTGGCCCAGCAGCGGGGGGCTGAGGCGCGCCTGGCAGAACTTCATCACGGCGGCGCGCACCTCGGCGTTCTTCGAGATGAGCGCGCCGATGCGGATGCCGCACTCGCTGTAGCGCTTCGACACACTGTCGATGAGCACCACGTTCTGCTCGATGCCCTCCAGGTGGCACGCGCTGATGTAGGGCGAGCCCGTGTAGATGAACTCGCGGTACACCTCGTCGCTGAACAGGTAGAGGTCGTACTTCTTCACCAGGTCGCGAATCTGGTTCATCTCGCGGCGCGTGTAGAGGTAGCCCGTGGGGTTGTTGGGGTTGCAGATGAGGATGGCGCGCGTGCGCTCGTTGATGAGTTCCTCGAACTTCTCCACCTTGGGCAGCGAGAAGCCCTCGTCGATGGTGGTAGCGATGCTGCGGATTTTGGCCCCCGCGCTGACGGCGAAAGCCATGTAGTTGGCGTAGCTCGGCTCGGGGATAATGATTTCGTCGCCGGGGTTGAGGCACGACAAGAAAGCAAAAAGCACAGCCTCGCTGCCGCCCGTGGTGACGATGATATCGTCGGGCGTGAGGTCGATGTTGTAGCGGGCGTAGTATTTCACGAGCTTCTCGCGATAGCTCTTGAACCCCTGGCTGGGGCTGTACTCCAGCACGTGGCGGTCAATGTGCTTCAGCACGTCGAGACCGCTACGGGGCGTCACCACGTCGGGCTGGCCTATGTTGAGGTGGAACACGCCGAGGCCGCGCTCCTTGGCCGCAACGGCCAGCGGGGCCAGTTTGCGGATGGGCGACGACGGCATATCGACGGCACGCTGTGAAAGTCTGGGCATTTCCTTGAGAATTAGGATTTAGGAATTGGCTGCGCTCCGTGAAGAGTGAGAATTTAGGAATTTGTGCGCAAAAGTAGCACAAATCTTCCTAAAACGGTTTGTCCTTTTGCGCTACTTCTCCTGAATCCTATTTTCGAACCATCCCCAATTGGCTGCGTACGCTTGTTTGCGACTGGCAGGGACGTACAATTTGCAGCAGCCCCCACTTTCCATAAGTTCTGCGGGGAAAGCCTTTTCTCCCAATGTAGGGGGCGTGGTACAGCGGCAGTACACTTGCTGTAGTTCTGTGCAATAGGCGAATGCACCGTTTCCAATGTGGGTTACGGAGGCGGGAAGAGTGATGCTGGTAAGCCCGAAACAACCCTCAAACGCATTGTCTCCTATCTTTTTGATGGAGTTGCCGAAAGAAAAGCTGGTGAGTTCGGTGCAGTAGGCAAAGGCTTTGTCACCGATACTGTCCACGTTGTTACCAAGCGCGGCACTGGTCATTCGGTTACAGTTGTAGAAAGCCATGTCTCCGATTGTAACAACAGAGTTTGGGATTGTGATACTGGTAAGCCTTGTGCAGTCGTAGAACGCGCTCTCGCCGATGTGGGTCACGGAGGTGGGAATCGTAAAGCTGGTGAAGCCTGTGCATCCAGCGAACGCGCCCTCACCGATGCTGGTCACGGTGCCTGGCAGCGTGATGCGGAGAAGGCTGGAGCAGTAGTAGAAAGCGTAATCTCCGATGGCGGTAACTGTGTATGTTACGCCGCCGTGAGTCACGGAGGCGGGGATCGTGAGGCGACCGGGGTAATTGTTGTTCTCTTTGTAGGAACTTCCTGTGAATGTTACGCAGGCGGAATTGTTGTTGCGATCCAGTTCGTAATGGATGCCGCCAATCTCTGTGCCGCCTGCAAGAGCGGAAAGACTGAACGTGGCTGCAAGCAGCAGCGTGATAAAGAAACGTTTTCTCATCTTTTTAGGTTTTGTTATTGGGTTAATAATGTTTTTCAGCAAAGGATGTAGAGCAAGGTGGCCGCCCCGCTCTCTCGCAGTCTCCCGCATCACCAGCATCGGAAAACTCCTTACAAGTTCCAGAGAAGGGACAGGCTGCACAGCGCGTGTTGCCTTCGTGCTGATGGAAGTTATCCCATACACGCCATGTTGCATAAACTGTACACGCAGTTACGATGATGGTGACTATGAGGTATTGAAAGAGCATAAGTCCAAGAAACTATAGCCCCAGCACCCTCCCCACCTGGTACACCAGCGCGCTGACAATCCACGCGACAGCGGTGGTATAGAGGGCGCAGGCCGCAGCCCAGCGCCACGAGCCGGTCTCGTTCTTGACGGCGGCGATGGTGGCGATGCAGGGGAAGTAGAGCAGGATGAACAGCAGGTAGCAGTAGGCGGCGAGCGGCGTCAGGCCGTCGGCCTCCATCTGGCGGCGCATGTGGGTGTACTTCGCGCTGTCGTCGCTGAAAGTGTCGTCGTCAGCGAACGAATCGTCGTCGGCGTAGAGCACGCCCATCGTGCTGGCCACGATTTCCTTGGCCCCGACGCCCGCAATGAGGCTCACGTCGAGTTTCCAGTTGAAGCCCTGCGGGCGTAACACGGGTTCGACGGCACGCCCCATGCGGCCTATGTAGCTCTGCTCCTGCTGCGCCTGGCGCGGCAGGCTGTCGTCGTGGGGGAAGTACTCCAGCGCCCACACGATGACCGAGGCCACGAGGATGATGCCGCCCATCTTCTTCAGGTACTCCTTGCCCTTGTCCCACGTGTGGCGGCCTATGGCCTTGGCCGTCGGCCAGCGGTAGGGCGGCAGTTCCATCACGAAAGGCGTGTCCTCGCCCTTGATGACCACCGTCGAGAGCACCTTGCTGGCCACCACAGCCACCACGATGCCCACGGCGTAGAGCGAAATCATGGCCAGCGAGCGGTATTGCAGCGAGAAAAACGTGCCCGTCACCATAATATATATGGGCAGGCGCGCGGAACACGACATGAACGGGAGTATCATCATCGTGATGAGGCGCGAGCGTCTGCTCTCGATGGTGCGCGTGGCCATCACGGCGGGCACGTTGCAGCCGAACCCCATCACCAGCGGGATGAACGACTTGCCGTGCAGCCCCATCTTGTGCATCAGGCGGTCCATGATGAACGCCGCGCGAGCCATGTATCCGCTGTCCTCCATCAGCGAGATGAAGAAGTAGAGGATGAGAATCTGAGGCAGGAAGACGATGACGCTGCCCACGCCCGCTATGGCGCCGTCGACGATGAGCGAGCGCAGCGGCCCCTCGGCCATGTGCGCCCCCACGAAGTCGCCCAGCCACGCCACGCCCGCCTCAATCCAGTCCATAGGGTGCTGGCCCAGCACGAACGTGGCCTCGAACATCAGGAACAGCAGGGCGAAGAAGATGGGGAAGCCCAGGTACTTGTGCGACAGGATGCGGTCGATGACGTGCGTCGCGCGGTAGGTATCCTCCTTCGAACCCGTGCGGAAACGCGCCTCGGTCAGCGCGCCGTTGATGAAGCCGTAGCGCGCGTCGGTGATGGCCGTCTCCGAGTCGTCGTGCGTCTCTTCCAGCACACGGGCGGCGGCCTTGTCGCGCTCGGCCAGGATGGCGCGCGCCTTGTCGGGGGTGGCCTGGCGCAGGTAGCGCTCTATGTCGGTGTCGTGCTCCAGCAGTTTCAACGCCAGGTAGCGCGTCGAATAGCGCGCACGGATGCCCTCGTCGGGCTTGATGAACTCCTGGATGTGGCGGATGCCCGCCTCAATCTCGTGGCCGTAGTTGATGTGGATGTGGCGCGCCGTCTTGTTCGTGTCCTCGTAGACCTGCACCACCGTGCGGAACAGTTCCTCGACGCCCCGCCCGCTCTTGAACGACGTGGGCACCAGCGGCATACCCAGCAGGGTGGACAGCGTGGGGATGTCGACCGTGTCGCCGCGCCGCTCGAACTCGTCGAACATGTTGAGCGCGACCACCACACGGATGTCCATGTCGACCAGCTGCGTCGTCAGGTAGAGGTTGCGCTCCAGGTTCGACGCGTCGATGACGTTGATCACCACGTCGGGTTTCTGCCTGACGAGGTGCTCGCGCACGTAGAGTTCCTCGGGCGAGTAGCACGACAGGGAGTACGTGCCGGGCAGGTCGGTCAGGTCGAAACGGCGTCCGAAGTAGTCGGCGCGCGCCACGGTGGCGTCCACCGTCACGCCCGAGTAGTTGCCCACGCGCCCGTGCGCCCCGCTGGCGAAGTTGAAGAGCGACGTCTTGCCGCAGTTGGGGTTGCCGATGATGGCCACGTTGATGGTCTCGCCCCCTACGGCCTTTTCGGGGACGGCGGCGGCGGCCTCCACAGCGATTCCGCTGCCAGCCGGGGCGGGAGCGGCGGGGGGAGCGGTCTCCGTGGCCGGCGCCACCTCAATCATCTCGGCCTCCTGGCGCCGCAGGCTCACCTCGTAGCCCATCAGTTTGTATTTCACTGGGTCTTGCAGCGGTGCAGTGAGCAACGCCTCGACGGGCTTGCCCTTGATGAAGCCCATCTCGATGATGCGCTTGCGGAAACTGCCGTGACCCGTCACTTTGACGATGACCGCCGACTGCCCGGTCTTGAGTTCGGAAAGTTGCATATATAAATACGGTGTTTTTGCTGCATCGCGTCTGGGCCACGCAAGGCAAGAGGTGCCAGTCCGTCGGCGTCGCTCTGTGAAACATCGATGCAAAGATACGGAAAGACGTGGGCAAATGGTTGAGTTCCCTCTGTTTTTATTGCTTGTGCTTTCCTGTTGGCAGTCGTGTGTGCGCCTCCGTGGGGAGACAAACAAAATGAAGCGCATCGATATTTACAACGGTGCGCTTCATTTTTTCATGGGAATTTCAACTGGGTTATGTACGCGGGCGGTCGTCGCGACGGGGACGGTCGCCACGCTCGCGGCGGGGGCGGCGGGGGCGCTCCTCCCAGCCCTCGGGCTTCTCTTCGAGCACGCGGTGGGAGAGGCGGTACTTGCCGGTCTTCGGGTCAATCTCCAGGAGTTTCACCTTGATGCGGTCGCCCTCCTGCAGGCCGGCCTCCTCGACCGTCTCCAGGCGCTTCCAGGCTATCTCGCTGATGTGGAGCAGACCCTCGCGGCCGCTCATGAACTCGACGAAGCAGCCGTAGGGCATGATGCTGACCACCTTGGCGTCGTACACCTCGCCGACCTCGGGTACGGCGACGATGGCGCGTATCTTGGCCACTGCGGCGTCGATGCTCTCCTTGTTGGGCGCGCTGACCTGCACCTTGCCCACACCGTCGATTTCGTCGATGGTGATGGTGGCGCCGGTGTCCTCCTGCATACCCTGGATGATCTTTCCGCCGGGGCCGATGACGGCGCCGATGAACTCCTTGGGAATGTCGAAGGCTTCGATGCGGGGCACGTGGGGCTTGTAGTCGGCGCGGGGCTGGTCGATGCACTTCATCATCTCGCCCAGGATGTGCTCGCGTCCGGCCTTGGCCTGTGCCAGCGCCTTTTCGAGGATTTCGTAGGACAGGCCGTCGCACTTGATGTCCATCTGCGTGGCGGTGAGACCCTTGAGCGTGCCGGTGGTCTTGAAGTCCATGTCGCCCAGGTGGTCTTCGTCGCCGAGGATGTCGCTGAGCACGGCGTACTTGTCTTCGCCGGGGTTCTTGATGAGGCCCATGGCGATGCCGCTGACGGGTGCGCTGATGGGCACACCGGCGTCCATCAGGCTGAGCGTGCCGGCGCACGTCGTGGCCATCGAGCTGGAGCCGTTGCTCTCAAGCACGTCGCTGACGATGCGCACGGTGTAGGGGAAGTCCTTGGGCAGCTGACCCTTGAGTGCGCGCCATGCGAGGTGGCCGTGGCCGATTTCGCGGCGGCCGGTGCCGCGCTGGGGGCGTGCCTCGCCCGTGCAGAAGGGCGGGAAGTTGTAGTGGAGCAGGAACTTCATGTAGCTCTTGTCGAGCACGTCGTCTACGAGTTTCTCGTCGAGGCGGGTGCCGAGGGTGCAGGTGGCCAGGGCCTGCGTCTCGCCGCGCGTGAAGATGGCGCTTCCGTGGGGCATGGGCAGGGGTTCGGCTTCGCACCAGATGGGGCGTATGTCGGTGGTCTTGCGTCCGTCGAGGCGCTTGCCCTCGTCGAGGATGCAGCGGCGCATGGCGTCGCGCTCCACGTCGTGGTAGTAGCGGTCGATGAGGCCGTTCTTCTCTTCGAGTTCCTCGGGCGTGAGGTCGGTGTGGGCGGCGGCGTAGCGCTCCTTGAAGTCCTCGCGGATCTTCTCGAAAGCCTCGGCGCGGGCGTGCTTCTCAAGAGCCAGGCCGGTGACGTCGTAGGCGGGCTGGTAGCACTCGTCCTTGACCTGCTGGCGCAGTTCCTCGTCGTTCACCTCGTGGCAGTACTCGCGCTTCACGTCGGTGCCGAGTTCGCGGGCCAGTTCCTTTTGCAGGCGGCACATAGGCTTGATGGCCTCGTGGGCGGCCTTGAGGGCTTCGAGCAGCGCGCTCTCGGGCACTTCCTTCATCTCGCCCTCAACCATCATAATGTTCTCCTCGGTGGCGCCGACCATCAGGTCCATGTCGGCCTCTTCGAGCTGCTGGAAGGTGGGGTTGATGACGTACTCGCCGTTGATGCGTGCCACGCGGCACTCGCTGATGGGCGTCTCGAAAGGTATGTCGGAGCAGGCCAGTGCGGCGCTGGCGGCGAAACCGGCCAGTGCGTCGGGGATGTCCTTGCCGTCGGCACTGAAGAGAGTGACGTTGACGAACACCTCGGCGTGGTAGTCGCTGGGGAAGAGCGGGCGCAGTGCGCGGTCTACGAGGCGCGAGGTGAGGATTTCATAGTCGGAGGGGCGGCCTTCGCGCTTGGTGAAGCCGCCGGGGAAACGTCCGGCTGCGCTGTACTTTTCGCGGTAGTCGCACTGCAGGGGCATAAAGTCCGTGCCGGGCACGGCGTCCTTTGCGGCGCAGACGGTGGCCAGCAGGACGGTGTTGTTCAGGCGCAGCACGACGCTGCCGTCGGCCTGCTTGGCCAGTTTCCCCGTTTCGATGCTGATGGAGCGTCCGTCAGGCAGGGAAACGGTCTTTGTAATTACGTTCATCTTGCGTGGGATGTTGTTGATAATAAAATGTAACACTCTGAAAATCGCGCAAAAGTAGCACATTCCCCCGTAACATTCTCTTTTCCGTCTTTCTTTTTTTGTTTTTGTTTCAAGACAAAGGGTGAGGCGGGGGAAGGGAAAGAGAGGGAGGGGAGGGAAAAAGGGGGAAGGAAGGTTCGCTGGAGGTAGGCTGTTGGTTCGATGGAGGTAAGGTGTTGTGGTTTGTCTGGTGTAAAGTTTTAACGAAATGGATATGTCTGTTCTACATATGGGTTTATCCTGGAATGCGCTGGGTTTATCCTGGAATGCGCTGGGTCTGTCCTGGAACGAAATAGGGTTTTACACGGTGCGGAGCATTGGGCTTTACGGCGTGTGCTCTGGGCTTTACGGCGTGCGCTCTGATTCTGACGCTTCGTGCGCGGGTTCTTTCGGCGCGCAGCGCTGGATTACGCGGTGCGGTGTTCTGATAAGAGATGCGGAAGTGCGGATGAGACGTCAATGTTCCGGGAAGGGACTGCCGGGACGTGGCGAGGTATGCCGAAGTTTCGGGAACGATACGCTGTGGTGCCCCGAAGTTCCAAGGATGGTGTGCCGAGGTGCGCTGTGGAACGGCGGGATTCCGGCAAGGGTATATCAAAGAGTGCTGTGGCACACCGACTTTACAAAAACGGTGTGCTGGGGTGCGCTGTGGTGCTCCGAAGTGCCGGGAACGGTATGTCGGGAAAAGGGTCTCGGTGCGCTGGGGTACGCCGAAGTGCCGGGAACGTTATGCCGGGAAAAGAATCTCGGCGCGCCGGGGTCTTCGAGAACGGTGCGCCGAGGTGGGGTGGGGAGCGATGCGGCGTTGGTGCGCCGAGGTGTATGGCTGTGCAAAAAGGAATCTGCTGGGGTGGGGCGGTGTGCTGCGCCTGTGGCGGGCGGGGCCGCCCGCGCTCCCAGGGAATTGGCTGGTGTGCTGCTGTGGTTTTTCTATAATGCGTCTTTTCCGATGTCTGTGCGGTTGAATTTGCCTTTGAACTTGATGTGCGCTGCGTCGGCTGTGGCTGCTGCGGCTGCTGCGGCGGCGGTTTTGGCTCGTCGGCTTACGGCGATGACGCGCCCGCCTGCGGTGATGAGCCGCCCGGCGCGGCCAAGTGCGGTGCCGGCGTGGAAGATGATGGCGTCGGGTGAGGCTTTGAGCAACCCGGTGATGCCGCTGATGGTTCTGCCGCTTTCGTACGGGCCGGGATACCCTCCGCTGACAAGCATGACGCAGGCGGCTGCGCTGGGCGTGGTGCGTGCGGTGTGGGTGCGCAGGTTGCCGCTGGCTGCGTCGAGCAGCAGGGCCATGAGATCTTCGTCGAGGCGTTGCAGGATGGTTTCGGTTTCGGGGTCGCCAAGGCGGGCGTTGTATTCGATGACGCTGGGCTGTGCGCCTTCCTCGCTGGGCTGGCAGGCGAGGCCGAAGAAGATGAAGCCGGTGTAGGTTACGCCGTCTTTGAGTAGTCCGTTTACTGTTGGTTTTACGATATGTTCTTCAACTTTATGCATAAATTCTTTGGTGGCCCACGGCACGGGGCTGATGCTTCCCATGCCGCCGGTGTTCGGGCCTTGGTCGCCGTTGCCTATGCGCTTGTAGTCTTTGGCTTCGGGCAGCAGGACGTAGTGGCCGCGCCCGTCGAGCAGGGCGAAGGCGGAGAGTTCGGGGCCGCTGGTGTAGTCTTCGATGAGCACGGTGCCTGCGCGTTGGAGCAGGCTGGGAAGTGCTTCGCGGGCTTCGCCGAGGGTCTGGGCGATGACGACGCCTTTGCCTTGGCACAGTCCGTCGGCCTTGAGCACGTAGGGCGGCTGGAGCGTGGCGAGATATTGGCTGGCCTGGTCGGCTTGGCCGGTGCGGAAGGTGCGGTGGCGCGCGGTGGGTATGCCGTGGCGCTGCATGAAGTCTTTTGCAAAGGCTTTGCTGGCTTCGAGCTGCGCGCCTTCGCGGGTTGGGCCGATGAAGGCTACTGCGGCGGTGCGCGGGTCGGCGGCGACGGCGTCGGCCAGTCCGTCGGCCAGGGGCTGTTCGGGTCCGCAGACGACAAGGCCGATGTGCTCCTTGGCTATAAAGTCGATAATGGCTGGGAAGTCGGTAGCCGCGATGTCCACGTTTGTGCCCAGTTGGGCGGTGCCCGGGTTGCCGGGCGCGGTGTAGAGGTGGCCGAGCAGTGGGCTTTGTGCGAGTTTCCAGGCTATGGCATGTTCGCGTGCCCCGCTTCCGATGAGCAGCACGTCGGTCGTTTCTTGGCGGGTGTCCCAGCGGGCGAGGGCTTCGTCCTCGGCCTGGCGCATCCGGGCGCGCTCGGCGGCGGTTTTGTCGGCGAGGCCGCAGAGGTGCAGCAGACCGTGCACGGTGACGCGGCGCAGTTCGTCGTCGAAGGTGGTGGCGAATCGGCGGGCGTTGTCGGCCACGGTGGCTGGGCAGATGTAGATGTCGCCGCCCAGGCGGTCGCCCTCGGTGTAGTCGAAGGTGATGACGTCGGTGTCGAAGTCGTGGCCGAGGTATTGGCGGTTCACTTCGAGCATACGCGCCGGGCTGGCGTAGATGTAGGCGAGCTGGCCGATGGTTTTGCCGTGTCGGCGGGCGGTGTCGGTGAGCCATTGCGTAGTGGCGCGGCGCGCGATGCGCGGTGCGGCGGTGCCGTCGGTGTGGTAGGTGACCATGAGTTTATCAGTTTTGGAGTTGATCAGTTTATCAGTTTGCGCGGGCAGCTTAAGCCTTTAAGCCTCTTAAACCCCTTAAACCTCTTAAGCCTCTTCCGCGAAGAGCGTGCCTTGCAGGATGTCGGCGCGCGGGGTGCGCTGGAGGTGGCGGTAGGCCAGCAGGGTGGCTTCGCGGCCTCGCGGGGTGCGTTTGATGAAACCTTCTTGTATAAGGTAGGGTTCGCAGACGTCCTCGACGGTGCCGGGGTCTTCGCCTATGGCTGTGGCCAGTGTGCCCAGGCCGACGGGGCCGCCTTGGAACTTGTCGATGAGTGTGGTGAGGATCTTGTTGTCGGTGGCGTCGAGTCCCCGGCTGTCGACGCCCAGCGCTTCGAGCGCGCGGCGTGCCACGGCGGGGCGCACGGTGCCGTCGGCTTCGACCTGTGCGAAGTCGCGCACGCGGCGCAGCAGGGCGTTGGCAATGCGCGGCGTGCCGCGCGAGCGTCGGGCTATTTCGACGGCGGCCTCCGCTTCGAGCGGTGTGGCGAGCAGGCGCGCGCTGCGCTCGACGATGGTGGCGAGCGTCTGTGCGTCGTAGTACTGGAGGTGCAGGCTGATGCCGAAGCGGGCGCGCAGCGGGGCGGTGAGCATGCCGCTTCGCGTGGTGGCGCCGATCAGTGTGAACGGGGCGAGGTCAATGCTCACGGTGCGCGCCGCCGCGCCGCGTTCGAGCATGATGTCGAGCCGGTAGTCCTCCATCGCGCTGTAGAGGTACTCTTCCACGACGGGCTGCAGGCGGTGTATCTCGTCGATGAACAACACGTCGCCCCGTTCCAGTGCGGCGAGCAATCCGGCCAGGTCGGCGGGCTTGTCGAGCACGGGGCCGCTGGTGATTTTGAGCCTTCCGCCCATTTCGCGGGCAATGATGCCTGCCAGCGTGGTCTTGCCCAGTCCGGGCGGGCCGGAGAGCAGGGTGTGGTCGAGCGGCTCGCCGCGATGGGCCGCCGCGCGTGTGAAGACGCGCAGGTTGTCCACGGCCTGCCGCTGGCCGGTGAAGTCGTCGAACGAAAGCGGGCGCAGCGCGTTCTCGAGTTCGCGCGCGGCAGCAGTGGGCGCGCCGCCCTCGCTGCGGATGTCGAAGGTGTCGTCTCTGTGCATATACGTGCTGTGATGTCGTCTGGGTGTCTTAAGTCCGGCGGCAAAGATACAACTAAACAACAAAACGACTAAACAACTAAAAAACTAAACCCTTTATTGCATCTCTGAGGTGACAGCAGGGAAAGACCGCTGGCAGCCGGGAAAGACCGGCACACGCCGCAGAAAGCAGTCCAGAACAGAGCAAGGCTGCCTGAACACAAAACCCGCCGGGCGGTGCCAAGGCTTATGGCCGGAGCACGTCGTAGGAAGCCCGGTGCACTTCAAGAATCTCGGATGAGCGTGGGTGCGATACCCACCTGCGGCACAAGCTGGCCGGAAGGGCGCCTCGCCCGCCCCAACCAACTAAACAACTAATCAACTAAACAACTAATCAACTAAACAACTAAACAACTAATCAACTAATCAACTAACCCCGTTATGAAACTTTCCACGAAAGTCCTGACCGCCACGGCGCTTTCCGCCTGTGGCCTCGCGCTCTGCGCCGTTGCCAACTCCGCCGCCAACAGCGGCTCGTACCTCTCCGCCGCCGTCTCGCTGTTCCTGGCCGCCCCGCTGCTGGTGGCGGGCGCATGGGTGTGGCAAGAGACCGACACGAAGCGAGACAGCACGCACGACCCCATCAAACCCTTAGGTAGCAAATGAAAGGACGTGAAGTTCCCGCCGGCGCTAACCCCTGCGCCGCGTGTCGGTATGTAAGGCACACGATACGCGGCCTCTGGTGCACGCTCGACAAGACCCTGCGCGAGTACCGCCCCGCTATCGACTGCCCCCAGGGCGCTGCCCTGGGCTGATAGCTCGCCGACCTTTCAGGCCGCTGTCTTGTGGGGGGGGCGCTTTTCCCCAGGGCGCTGCCCTGGGCTGATAGCTCGCCGACCTTTCAGGCCGCTGTCTTGTGGGGGGCGCTTTTCCCCAGGGCGCTGCCCTGGGCTGATAGCTCGCCGACCTTTCAGGCCGCTGTCTTGTGGGGGGCGCTTTTCCCCAGGGCGCTGCCCTGGGCTGATAGC
>JAGBKI010000036.1 GCA_017933995.1 Bacteroidaceae bacterium
TAGCACCTTCAGCGGGAGCGACGGCCACTTTGTGTTCCTGAGAGTGCCGACCTCGGCCAAGACGCTCGTGGTGAGCGCGCTGGGCTACAAGTCTAAGGAGATAGCCGTGGCCGACGTGGTTCAGGTGACGCTCGACCCCAGCGAGAGCGCGCTCGACGAGGCTATGGTCGTGGCTTATGGCACAACGACGCGCAACACGTTCACCGGCTCGGCCTCTGTCGTGAAGAGCGACGAAATCGGAAAGCTGCAAATCACTAACCCCGTTGAGGCCCTCAACGGTAAAGTCTCTGGTGTGCAGTTCCGCAGCACTGGCGGCCAGCCTGGTGCCAGCTCGCCCGGCATCCTGGTGCGCGGCATCACGTCCATCAGCGCAGGCAACGGCCCGCTGGTGGTGCTTGATGGCACGCCCTTCGACGGCGATATGAACCTCATCAATGCGCAGGATATCGAGAGCATGACCGTCTTGAAAGACGCTGCCTCGACCGCCCTTTACGGCGCACGCGCTGCAAACGGCGTTATCCTCATCCAGACGAAGCGCGGTAAGAACACCGACGGCCACGCCACGGTGACGGTCGACGCCAAGTGGGGTAGCAACTCCAAGGCTCTGCCCGACTATAAGTTCATCAACAGCCCGGCGGCTTACTATGAAGTTTACTACGCCGCCCTGCGCAACTATGCCAGCGACAACGGTCTCAGCGATGCCAACGCTCACGCCTGGGCGCTGAACAACCTCATCGACGGCACGCGCGGCCTGGGCTACAACGTCTACACCGTGCCCGAAGGCCAGAACCTCATCGGTCTCAACGGCAAGCTCAACCCCAATGCCACGCTCGGACGTACCGTGAACGTAGGTGGCACCGACTACCTGCTCTATCCCGACGATTGGTCGAAGGCCATCTTCAACACCGGCCTGCGCCAAGAGTACACCGTTACGGCCAGCGGCCATAACGGCGAGGGTTCTTTCTACGCCAGTGTGAACTACCTCAACAACGAAGGCATCACCATCGGCTCTGAGTTCGAGCGCATCACGAGCCGCTTGAAGGCCGACTATCAGGTGAAGCCCTGGCTGCGCCTGAGCGCCAACATGATGTACGCCCACTATAGCAACAAGTACCTCGGTGACGAGGGTGACGGCTCCAGCGGCGGCAACATGATGAACTATGCCGACATCGGCCCCATCTATCCCGTCTTCCTGCGCGACGCACAGGGCAACCTCATCTGGGATCCCGTTTCCAAGAGCTACATCTACGACTACGGTACGCAGGTGTCCACGCGCCCCATTTTCCAGCAGTATAACCCGCTGGGTCAGGTGGCACTCGACAACCAGGGCCTCGACGGCAACACCTTCCGTGCTGAGGGCGTGGCTGAAATCTCCTTCCTCAAGGACTTTAAGTTCACCTCGCGCAACACGGCCTTTGTCGACGAGACGCGTGACCACAGCACCACCAACCCCTGGTACGGCTCCTATGCCTCCAGCAACGGTATGGTCGCCGTGCAGCACGGGCGTCAGTTCACCACCAGCTTCCAGCAGCTGCTCAACTGGGCTCATGTCTACGGCAAGCACAGCATCGCCGCCATGGCCGGCCACGAGTACAACAAGAGCCGCAGCTACACGCTCTACGGCTCGCGCCACAACCAGTGGAACCCCACCGACTATGAACTGGCCAGCGCCGTCATCGCCGACAACACCAACTCCAGCCGCAGCGAGTACAACAGCGAGCGCTGGCTGGGTCGCGCCGAATACAACTACGCCGAGCGCTACTTCCTTGCTGCCGCCATCAGCCGTGAGGCCAGCTCCTACTTCCACCCCGACCACCGCTGGGGTACGTTCTACGCCCTCAGCGCCGCATGGCGCATCAGCCAGGAGAAGTGGTTCAACGTGAAGTGGGTGGACGACTTGAAACTCAAGGCTTCCTATGGTGAGAACGGTAACGACCGCATCGCCTCCTTCGCCTACACCACCTACTACAGCCCCCAGAACGCTGACGGCACCGCTTCGCTCGTGCCCGCGCAGAAGGGTAACGAGAAGGTGACGTGGGAAACCGTGGGCAACTTCAACGTGGGTCTCGACTTCTCGCTGTTCAAGGGCGTGCTGAGCGGTAGCGTGGAGTACTTCAACCGCAAGACCACCGACATGCTCTACTTCTTCCCGCTTCCCCCCTCGTTCGGCTGGAGCGGCTACTACACCAACATCGGCGATATGCGCAACCGTGGTATCGAGTTTGAGCTCGTGGCCAACATCATCCGCCAGAAGGACTTCAACTGGAGCGTAAACTTCAACCTGACGCACTACAAGAACAAGGTGCTGCGCCTCGACGAGCACCAGAAGACCATCGAGGTCGACGGCCATCCCGGCTACGAGAGCGGCAACAAGTTCATCGGCGAAGGTCTTTCGCTCTACACCTTCTATCTCAAGAAGTACGCTGGTGTGAACGAACTCGGCCAGTCCATGTGGTATGTGAAGAACGAAGACGGTACGCTCGGTACGACTACCGAGTTCAGTGACGCTGACCAGTTCCTCTGCGGCACCGCCCTGCCTAAGGTTTATGGCGGCTTCGGCACCTCGTTCGAGTGGAAAGGCATAGACTTCAGCGTGGACTTCGCCTATCAGCTCGGTGGCAAGGTTTACGACAGCGACTATGCAAGTGCCATGTACGTGAGCAAGGGCAGCCGCTGGCACGCCGACCTGCTGAAGGGCTACACGCTTGAGTCCTTCCAGTATGATGCCAACGACAATGTGATCAACCCCTACACGGGTAGCATCCCCCGTCTTGTCTACCAGGCCACCCCGACTGTGAACGGCGCCAGCGACCGTTGGCTTACCAAGGCCAGCTTCCTCAGCTTGCAGAACATCACGCTGGGCTACACCCTGCCTGCTTCGCTCACCCACAAGCTGGGCATCAGCAAGCTGCGTATCTACGGCACCGCCGACAATGTGTGGCTGTGGAGCAAGCGCCAGGGTCTCGACCCGCGCCAGAGCTTCACTGGCTCGGCAAGCACCAGCTACTACCCCTACATGCGCACCATCAGCGGTGGCGTGACCGTGACGTTCTAACTTGTCTCACCTCATAACAAAGATAGAAACAATGAAAAAGTTTAAGTATCCGATACTGACACTCGCCCTCGGCGCCTTGGCACTGACCACGACGAGCTGCATCGACGAGGTGACGCCCACAACCGTGGCCACGGAGGAAATGGTGAATGAGTCCGCCGCCATGCAGGAAGGCCTTCTCTACGGCATCAACTCCGCAATGATCGCCACCAGTACCGATAACCACTTCCGTTTCGGCTACAGCAGCCTGATGCACGTCCGTGACGTGATGACGGGCGACATGGCCATCGACCAGGAGAGCCAGTACGACCAATACTGGTCGTGGGAGCAGAACTCCTATAACGGTCGCGACTACACCCGCGCAGGTTACATCTGGAGTTACTACTACACTGGCATCATCAACGCCGCCAACAACGTGGTGGGCGGTGTGAACCCCGCCACGGCTTCCGAGGAAGGTTTGGGCATTCTCGGCGTCGGCCTGGCCGCACGTGCGCTGGCCTACCTCGACCTCGCGCAGATGTACGAAGTAAAAGCCAACGACATCTTGCCCGAAGTGGACGGTAAGATTATCAACGCCAAAGGCAACGATATCAAGGGTCTGACCGTGCCCATCGTTACCGACGAGGCTACCGAGGAGCAGGCACACAGCAATCCCCGCGCCACACGCGAGGAGATGTTCGCCTTCATCGAGAACGACCTGCTCAACGCCGAGCAATACATCACCCACTTCACCACGTCCGACAAGACGTTCCCGCATCTTGACGCCGTATACGGCTTGCAGGCACGCCTCTACCTATGGCATGGCGACTACGACAAGGCATACACCGCTGCGGTCAACGCCATCAACAACAGCAGCGTGGTGCCCATCAGCGAGGAGCGCGGCCTGAGCAAGACCAACGGCTTCAACACCTCCAGCGACTTTATGTGGGCTGGCCAGTTCGCTAAGGAGAACCGCGCCGTGACTAGCGGTATCGCCAACTGGACGTCGATGATGAGCAACGAGACCACCTACGGCTACGCTGGCGGCGGTGCCTGCTGGGTGCAGATTGACGCCTCGATGTACAGCCGCATCAGCGAAACCGACTGGCGTAAGAAGTGGTTCAAGGCTCCCAAAGGCTCTGCCCTTGAAAGTCAAGTGCCTTTCATCGACGACGAATGGGCAGAGGATATGCCTGTGTACAGCAGCGTGAAGTTCCGTCCCGGACAGGGCGAAATGCAGGACTACACCGTGGCTTCCAGCGTGGCTTTCCCCATCATGCGTGTGGAGGAGATGTATTTCATCGCCGCCGAGGCCGCAGCCCGCACGCAGGGACCCGCAGCCGGTCTGGCTGCTCTCACCGACTTCATGCAGACCTATCGCGACCCCGACTACAGCAGCGATGCCAGCTCGCTCGAGGATGTGATTGACGAAATCATATTCCAGAAGCGCGTAGAGCTGTGGGGCGAGGGTCTGACGATGTTCGACATCAAGCGCCTTAATATGCCCGTTACGCGCGGCTACGAAGGCTCTAACTTTGATCCCGACTACCAGTACAACACCACGACCTTCCCCGGCTGGATGAACTTCGTGCTGCCTCGGAGCGAGGAGAACAACAATCCCGCCGCCGCTGACTTCGCCACGCCCGACCCCTCCGACAAGTATCTGCCTTGGGGCTTCGAGGAAGAGGACGAAACCCGCGCAGCAGCACCCCGCCGCGCAGGCCACAAGGTACTCAAGTTAAAGTAACTCCCCTAAAAGCCAACAACAATGAAACAGATTTTCAAATACGCATTTGCTCTGGTGGCTTCGGCGCTTGTGCTGGCTTCCTGCACGGAAGAGTATGACTACACGCCCGCTGCTGCCTACGAAGGCTACTACCTCACGGCCAGCCAGACGGACTACTCCTTCCAACCCACCGAGGCCGTGCAGACTTACATCGTGAAGCTCGTGCGTTCCAACGCAGCTGCCGCCGAGCGTGTTGTCCTTCAGGGCGACAACGACGCTTTCTCCTTCCCCTCCGCCGTTAGTTTCGAGGCGGGTCAGACGGAGGCCGAGTTCACTGTGACCAGCCAGCTCGTGCCCGGACAGAGCGAGACGCTCCACATCTACCTGCCCGAGGGAACCTACGACCTGACCTATTTCGGTGGCTACCTCACCATCACCGCCGAGGTGCAGTTCGTATGGGAGGAGGCCGGCACCGCCACGTTCTATGAGCGCGTTTTCGCAGGCTTCAACAAGCAGTGCACCATCAAGCACGCCGTGGGTACGAACATGTACGTCCTCGAGGCTCCCTACGCAGAGGGCTACGACCTGACGTTCTACCTCGACGAGGACTACAACGCCCTTGAGGTGCAGGATCCCTTCCCCACGGGCTACTCCTACAGCAGCTACGGCATGGTGACGTTCCGCTACATCGCTGGCGACGCCAACTGCGCCTTCACCAACGAGGGCAACGAGTTCACCGTGAAGGGCTACGCCACCGTCAGCGCAGACTCCTTCGGCGCCTACGCCAACTACTTCGACTGGGACGAGGGCTACCCCGGCGAATAAGACGTACTCCGTATTTATATATATATAGCTGGGGCGGCACAATGCGTGCCGCCCCAGCTTGTTTGTACGGTGTCGCCCACAACCTCGGAGAGGTTACAGAAGATAGGCCGGGGCATCCCCCGGTGATGCAGCCACCACAATACTCAACCCCAGCGGGGTTCTTGCAGTGGCAAGCGCTTCGCGATTAGCACAAATATCGGACAATCGTTGGTTTGTGCAACCCCGCCGGGGTTGGTGTCAATACCGCTACCTGTCCGGGGCGTTGCCCCGGCCTATCCTCTGAAACCCCGCTGGGGTTTTAGTTGCACGACGTATAACGTTTGCTATCAACCTCGGACTGGTTAGGAGTGTGCAAGTATAACGTTTGTCCACAACCTCGGAGAGGTTACAGAAGATAGGCTGGGGCAGCGCCCCGGTGATGCAGCCACCATCATATTCAACCCCAGCGGGGTTGCACAAAACCAACGCTTGTTCGTTTTTTTGTGTAACCCCGCTGGGGTAGGTGTCAATACCGTTGCAATCCGGGGCGTTGCCCCGGCCTATCCCCTGAAACCCCGCTGGGGTTTTAGTTGCACGATGTATAACGTTTGCTATCAACCCCGCTGGGGTTTTAGTTGGGCTTTGCTGGCTTTTATACCATTCGCTTTTTGCACCGCCAACACTTAGTAACAAACCGCTTAGTAACAAACTTCTTACTAAGAGGTTTGTTACTAAGTGTTGTTTCTGCTAAAAGAACAGAGCCTTTAACCCAAATCTGTCATTAGGATTTGTAGGAGAATGGTTTTTATTTTGAGGGGCTTTTGGCTGATGGCAGCGAAGGCATAGCGGGCTATGCCGAGCGGACAGCAGTCAAAAGACAACAAAAGAAAAGCCATAATCCTGCAAAGAGACAAACATAAAAACATACCCGTCGGCCTAATGACCGATTTGGGTTTAACGTATTGTATTGTTTGCTGGGAACTTTTTGCGCATACTTTCCACCCCCACGCGCGTAAAAAACGGCGCGCAGCTTTTGTGTGCCGTCGCATTGCAGTACTTTTGCACGGCATTTCCACCATTTTGTTTATGGAATGGCTTAAAGAAACCCTGCTGACCTACTCGCCCGTACAGGCCGTGATTGTTATCAGCGCGATATGCGCTATCGGCCTGTCGCTGGCCAAGGGTCTCCGTTGGCGCGGCGTGAGCCTCGGCGTCACCTACGTCTTTTTCGCTGGTATCCTGTTTGGCGCGCTGGGCCACAGCCTCAATCCCAGTAGGCCGCTCATCAGTCCCGACATGCTCGACTATGCCGAAAGTTTCGGCTTGGTTATTTTCGTCTACGCCCTGGGTCTCAAGGTGGGGCCAGGCTTTTTTGCTTCGTTCCGCAAGGGCGGCACGCGCCTCAACCTCTTCGCCCTGCTCTGCGTGGCGCTGGGCACGCTACTGGCGTTGGCACCAGTCTGGTGGGGCGGCTCACCGTTGCCCGATATGATGGGTGTGTTGAGTGGTGCCACAACCAATACGCCCGCCCTCGGTGCGGCGCAGCAGGCATTGAAGAATCTTGGCCTTGCCGACGATGCCACTACGGCTGCGCTGGCCTGCGCCTTGACCTATCCCATAGGTGCGGTAGGTGTTATTCTGGCGCTGATGCTCGTTAAGCGCCCCCTTGAAAAACATAGCCACAAGTGTATAGAAGAGGATAACGAGGACGAGGCCTTCATCACCGCCTTTGAGGTGACGAACCCCGCCATCGTGGGACACACCATCGGTGATGTTTCCGAGATGGACGGCGGGCGTTTCACCGTGACACGCCTCTGGAGGGGCGGCATCGTGATGTTGCCGCAGTCCGACACCGTCCTGCAACAAGGCGACCGCTTGATGGTTATCTCCGACAAGCGGCAACTCAAGGCGCTGACCATCTTCTTCGGCCACCGTGACCAGCGCGATTGGAACAAAGAGGACATCGATTGGAACCGTCTTGACGAGAAACTTATCTCCGAGCGAATCATCGTCACCAAAGCCTCTATCAACGGCCGCCGTATGCGCGACCTTAATCTTCGTGCCCGCTACGGCGTGAATGTCAGTCGCGTGAAGCGTGGCGACGTGCAGCTGGTGGCGCGTCCCGACTTGGTATTGCTCTTTGGCGACCGCCTTACCGTCGTGGGGCCGCGTGAGGGCGTCAAGCAAGTGGCGCAACAATTGGGCAATGCCGTTGGCTCGCTCGACACGCCCAACCTTGTAGCCATCTTCCTTGGCGTAGTGCTGGGCCTGCTGCTGGGCAGCGTGCCCATTATGCTGCCCGGCCTCAGCGCGCCGGTGCGCCTCGGACTGGCGGGAGGTCCCATCGTGATGGGTATCATTGTGGGGGCTTTCGGTCCGAGGCTCCACATGGTCACTTACACCACTTCGTCTGCCAACCAAATCCTGCGTGCCTTGGGACTGGCAATGTACTTGGGCTGCCTTGGATTGGACGCTGGAGCACACTTCGTAGACACAGTACTACAGCCGCTGGCTCTTGTATGGGTCATCTG
The DNA here is from genome assembly GCA_017933995.1 of Bacteroidaceae bacterium. Classification (GTDB taxonomy): domain Bacteria; phylum Bacteroidota; class Bacteroidia; order Bacteroidales; family Bacteroidaceae; genus Alloprevotella. The sequence goes on from JAGBKI010000036.1 coordinate 8,093, forward strand.
GGCATTGGTCATTACGATTGTGCCCGTGATGCTCACCGCCGGACTGTGCGTTGTGCTGGGCCGCCGCAGCTACGCCTCTACAGCGGGAATGCTTTGCGGCGCAATGGCCAACCCCATCGCCCTCGATTACGTGGCCGAAAACACGCCAGGCGACAAGGCCACCGTGGCCTACGCCTCCGTCTACCCGCTGTCTATGTTCGTACGCGTCATCGTGGCTCAAATCGTCGTGATGATGTGGTTCCTATAAATTCCTGCCCGTGCCCCGTTCCTTTTCCTTCTTCATAGCCCGCCGCTACCTCTTTTCGCCGCGCCGAGTAGGCTTTATACACCTCATCTCAGCCATCTCGGCGGGTGGTGTGGCGGTGTCGTGTTTGGCACTGGTGGTCACGCTAAGTGTCTTCAACGGTTTCCGCGAACTGATAGGCGGTTTGTTTACTGCAATGGACCCCGAATTGCTGGTGGTGCCTGTTGCTGAAAAATATGTGCCTTCCGACGAACCCATGCTTACGGCCATAGCTCGTCACAAAGCTGTTCGCTCCGCCACAACTTGCCTCACGCAGGAGGCGCTTATCCTTCCCAAAGGGCGCCCGCTGGTTTTCACCCTCAAAGGCGTGGAGGCCAACTACGCCGAAACCAATCCGATTGTCAGCATTCTTTGCGGTGACAATACCGATTCCCTACAACTGGAGCGCGCAGGTATCAGCTACGGCACGCCAGGCATTGGGCTGGCTGCCGCTATGGGCAGCATAGCCTTCGGCACTCCGTATATATATGCACCCCGTCGGGGCGAGCGTATCAATCTGGCCAATCCCGCCGAGAGTTTCAACTTCGACAAAATTTGCGCCTCGGGTGCTGCCTTCCAAGTGAGGCAGCGCAAGTACGACGAGAACATCATGCTCGTGCCGCTCAAGTTTGCGCAGGACTTGTTCGAGCAACCAGGCAAGGTGACGTCGCTCGAACTGCGGCTGAAAGGCGGCGAAGTCTCCGTGTCTGCGGTCAAGGCCGAATTGGAAAAACTGGCGGGCGGGAAATATCGCGTGCTCGACCGCACGGAACAGCAGGAAGACACGTTCCGCATCATGAACATCGAAAAGTTCATGGCCTACATCTTTTTGGCTTTCATCGTACTCATCGCCAGCTTCAACATCATCGGCGCAGTGTCGATGCTCATCATTGACAAGCGCGCCGACACAGCCACGCTGCGCACGATGGGAGCTGCTACGCCCGACATCCGCCGCATTTTCTTCTTCGAGGGTATGCTCATCTGCGTGCTGGGTGCCTTGGGCGGCATTCTGCTCGGCACACTACTCTGCTACCTGCAACAGGAGTTCGGTCTGCTTCGTCTTGGCGGCGAGGCCGGCAGCTTCATCATCGACGCCTATCCCGTGGCCGTGCGTGTGGGCGACCTGTTGCTTGTCTTTGTCACGGCTGTGGTCACGGGTGCGCTCAGTGTGTGGTATCCCATCCGCTTCCTAACGGCGCGTAGCACTGACAAAAATGCGTGAAAACACACCCTGACGCTGACAAAAAGTGCGTTTGGGCGAAATAGAAGTGCAAAGAGTAACGGGAAAGGGCGTTTTTATACCTCTCCCGTTTCGCTTGTCTATGTTTTTCCTTACTTTTGCGCCCGAAAAAAGCACGGGCAAGGCGTTTTTGCTGACACTTTGCTCAATCAAAAAATAAAACGGTAAACATTATGGCAGAAAATATAGACCAGCTTGACCGCAAGATATTGGACATCATTACCCGCAACGCCCGCGTGCCGTTCAAGGACGTGGCCGAGGTGTGCGGCGTGTCGCGTGCGGCCATCCACCAGCGCGTTTCCCGTCTTGTAGACGAGGGCGTGATAACCGGGTCGGGCTACACCGTAAACCCCAAGGCGCTGGGCTATAACACCTGCACCTACGTTGGCATCAAACTTGAGCGCGCCTCGATGTACAAGAATGTGGCTCGCCAGCTCGAAGCCTTCCCTGAAATTGTCGAGTGTCACTTCACCACTGGGCAGTATTCCATTCTGGTGAAACTCTACGCCTACGACAACGAGTACTTGATGGAACTGCTCAACAGTTGCGTGCAGCAGATAGAGGGCGTAACCAGCACGGAGGCCCTTATTTCCCTTGGCGAGAGTTTTACACGCGGCGTTCCAGTCATGGTGCCGCGCCCAAAGGCTCGCAGCGGTGCGCGCGGCTTGCGCCGTTCCCGTGCCGACATGTCTCTCTTTACGGCTGACCTCGGCGAATAAACTTCCCCGCTTTCGCGTATGCTCCTTGCCCTTTCTTTCACTGGTGCGCTGGTCGGCCTTTGCACGTTTGTTGCCATCGGCCTGTTTCACCCCATTGTCATTAAGACCGAATACTATTTCGGCACGCGCCCTTGGTGGGTGTTCTTGTTGGCGGGTGTTGTGTGTATCGGCGCGGCCTGCGTGGTGGGCAACCTTTTTGCCTCTACGATGCTTGGCGTCGTGGGTTTTTCCTGCTTTTGGAGCATCCACGAACTGTTTGAGCAGAAAAAGCGCGTGGAGCGCGGCTGGTTTCCGCGCAACCCCAAGCGTGCCTAAGCCATCGCTCCGCTCCCTGTTTCAGCGCCGCGCGTCTTTCTTGCAGCTGAATAACAATCACGACAACAATAACTTTAGGCCTAACTTTAATTAAAATTCTTATGAGAAAGTTTACTTCTCTGATGTTGCTTTTGCTGTTTGCGGTAACAGCAAATGCAATTGACGTAACGGTAATTGACAAAGCCTCAGATGCCACAACTTATGGCGCTTTGTCTGGAACAACCTTCACAACCAACGATGCTTCTGGCCTCAGCGGCCTGACTGTTTCCGGAAGTAGCGTACTTGGAACTACTCCGACCAGTTTTGCTTACGGTGCCTGTCTTAGTCTGACAAGTACATCGAGCGGTACGGTTACAATCTCTGCGCCCGACGGTTACATCATCACGGGCTATAGTCTTCTCGCACGCAGCAACACGTATCGTGTGTCCTACACGCTCACTCCTGCTGAAGGAGGGAGCGCCCAAGAGACTTCTACCACGGGTGTGACGCTTTCGGCAACGGGGCTTAGCACACAGACCACATCCTTTACTTATAGTGCATCGGAAGCCAACTCTTTCTACATCCCCAGCCTTACGGTGACAGTGGTCAGCGCAACATCCACCCTGGTGAACGTCACGTACAACCTCTACAACGACGACGACCTTTCAACCATTGTAGCTACTGAGACAAAGGTTCAAGAGGAAGGCAGCGAAGTGGCCATACCTGCGGGAATGGTAAATGCCACCTATTTCACCTATCAAACGACGGGAACCATCGGTTCGGAGGATTGCACCATTTCTGTTGTGCGCACTCCCAAGGACGATGTGGTTTTCCCCTTCTCCAGGGTAACCAACTTCAAGAGCTACTACCTTGAGACCGCCCGCGGTTTCCTTGGCACAAGCGGCAGCCAGATGGTTTCGACTAACGGCACAAGCTTCACGAAATCTCAGTTTGCCATTGTTTACTACGAAGGCAAATACTATCTCTACAGTGTCAGCGATGCCAAGTTCGTAACGGCCACCGCACAGCCCGCGCTCACCACGACGGGTTCTGAGGCTGCCGCCTTCGATTTCGAAGCAACCGATGCCCCGTTCTTCTTCATCAGCACCGGGGGCTTGGGCGTAAATATGGCTTCGGGCTATTATACAACCGAAAATTCCAGTGTGGCTTCGGGTATTGTTATCAACTCGTACACCACTCGCGACCCCGGAAACCAATACGTCATTCACGAAGGCGATGACTTCGATCCCACGAACGCCATCGCCATGCTCACCGACCGCACGCCCTACTTCGAAGCGCTCAACGAGTTGATAACCAATGCCGAGACAATTATCGGCACTGCCCTTGGCCAATACTCGAAAAGCGCCACCTACGACGAGGCGCTTGCTTCTGCAAAGAGCGTATACGCCAACAGCGAGTCCACCATCAGCCAACTGACCGATGCGGCCAATACGCTTTCGGACGCAGTTTCGGCAGGCGAACTGAATATGCCCCAGCCCAATACTTTCTTGCGCATCCGCAGCGCCCAAGGCGCAAACGCCTATCTCAAGGCCGCAGCTGCAAGTTCTCGTATGACCGTAACCACGACTGCTGACAAGAGCACCATCTTCCTGCTCACCTTAAGCGGCAAACTCGTGGCCTACACCAATGGTATTGCTATCAACAATGTGCGTGAAATCGGCACCCTCGCAGGCGATGCAAGCTCTTTCACTGTCGTTGAAGCACTCAACGGCGGATTGGGACAATACAGCCTGGGCGCCACGTTCAATGGCGACACCAATTACCTGTATTCCACAGGTGTTGATGGCAGCAACGCCGATCGCAATACGTACAATACGAGCTTCATCAACAACAACTCTTTCACGCTTGAAGAGGTGACCGAACTTCCCTTCACCATCTCCGCCGCAGGCCAGGCCACGCTTTCGCTGCCTGTAGCCTGGAAGGTTCCTGCTGGAGTGACCGTGCGCAAGGCCACCCGCGCCCACGACAACCTGCTTACTCTTGAAGACGCAGACGTGACCGCTGTCGCTGCTGGTGAAGCCGTTGTTCTTGTGGGTACGCCTGGCGAATACACCATAGAACTTGCCGATGAAGGCGAAGTGCTTGGCAGCGTGCTGACCGCAACAGAACTTGGCGGCAGTGCTGTGGCTGCGGAGACCAAGGCTTACGTGCTTGCGCTCCAGGGCGAAGAGGTTGTCTTCGCGCTGCTTGCCGACGACGACCGCAATATTGCCAGCTTCAAGGCATACTTCGTGCTTGAGGATACGGGTAACACCGACGCGCCCCAATACCTGCTGCTCGACGACGTGACGGCCATTGGTTCTGTCCAGACCGCCGCTCCCGCTGCACAATCGGCCTACGACCTCCAGGGCCGTCGCGTCAGCACGTTCCGTCCGGGCATTTATATCGTGAATGGCCAGAAGGTGCTGGTTAAATGATTTGTGAAAAGCTAAAACAGATTATAAGAAGCTATGAAGAAAACCTATGCCACTCCCGCAACGGTCGCCACGCTCGTAAGTGCGGCCACGCTCTGCACCACGAGTATGAAACTCGACGACGACAATAAGGTTGGCGGTTCTGGTGCCCTCACCCGCCAGCAAATCTGGCTTGAGGAAGAAGGCGAGTAAAGCCAACTTGTTTCCTATAACTTAGTTCCGCCTCCGCAAAGTAATGCGGAGGCGGAATCTTTTGTGGGCGGCTGGTCAATATGGAGCGCACAGCGTGCAACATCGCGCAGCCTAACCCCGCTGGGGGTACAGCATATAGCCCAGGGCAGTGCCCTGGGGAGACGGATGTTTATGCCAACCTTATCTCATAGATGAGGTGCATCCCGGCGGCTTTGTTGAGGGCGGCGGCCAGCGCGTCGCGGCGCATAAGCAGTTCCTGGCGCACAATGGGCGATGTGAGTTTCACCCAAAGCGTCTGCCCCCGCAGCGCGACACTCTCCGTGACCGCTGCGGCAGCCTCGCCCGCCACCTGCGGCCACGCCTCTATGGCGCGGTGTTCGGCCAGCGGCGTTTCCAAGCCCTCCTGTCGCAGGTATTGCGACAATATGGCGGCGAGGGATTCCGTGTTGCGGCGTTTCATAAGAAGCGTGTAAGAGAGAGGTACCTTCAGAGGGCGGTGATAGCGCCGCGCTCCACATGGAAGTGTCGGTAGTCGCCTTTTGTGTCGGCCAGGATGCGGTTCACATGGCTGCGGTCGGTGTCGGTGATGAACACCTGTCCGGGCATCCCGCCCGAAACGAAACGCACGATGCGCTCTACGCGCTGCGTGTCGAGCTTGTCGAAGATGTCGTCGAGTAGGAGCAGGGGCGTGCGCCGCTCGCCCTTGGTGCGCAGAAAGGCGTATTGTGCCAGCTTCAGCGCGATGAAAAACGTTTTGGTTTGCCCCTGACTACCCTCGTGTCGCACGGGGTAACCGCCGAGCGTCAACAGCAGGTCGTCGCGGTGGGGACCGTGTAGCGTGTGGCCGACAATTCGCTCGCGCTCGCGGTAGTCGGCCAGCAGGGCAGCCAACGAACCGCGCTCGAAGTGGCTGCTGAAGGCGATGGCCGGGAGCTCGTCGGCATCGGGGCAGAGCCTGCCGTAGGTGTCGGCGAAGAAAGGTGTGAACTCGTTGACGAAAGCGCGGCGCGCCGCGTAGAGCACCTCGGCGTCGGCCGAGAGCATCTGTTCCAGCACGTCCATCACGCCCGCGTCTACAGGAGTATCCTCGCGTAGCAGGGCGTTGCGCTGTTTCAGCGTGCGTTCGTAGCGCATAGCCGCCGCGAGATAGGCCGCATCGTATTGCGCGATGACGGCGTTCATGAACCTTCGCCGCGCGTCGCTCTGCCCGCTGACGAGTTCCTGGTCGCCAGGCGAAATCATCACGAGCGGTATGGCGCCCACATGGTCGGCCAGCCGGCTGTATTCCTTATCATTGCGGCGCAGGTGTTTGCGTTGTCCCCGGCGCGCGCCGCAGGAAACCTTCTCCTCCGTCCCGCTGTCGGAGAGGTAGTGGCCCGTCAGCATGAAGAAATCCTCTCCGTGGCGCATATTGAGGGCATCGGGCGCGCCGCCGGAGCTTTTGCAGAACGACAGAAAGTAGACAGCGTCGAGCAGGTTGGTCTTGCCCTGCCCGTTAGCCCCCGTGAGGCAGTTCACGCCCTCGGAGAAAGTCAGTTCGGCCTCGGCTATGTTGCGGTAGTTCAGTACAGAGAGTCGGCGGAGAATCATAGCGTGCTTTCTTTTGGCCGTGCAAAGATAGTGCAAGGCGAGTGCAGAGGGGAAAAACAGCGCAGCTTTTTTCCTCTCTGCCGAGCCGCCGCCTATCTTCGCGAAGCAAAGTGTGCAAGGCGAGTGAAAGGACGCTGGAAGCGTCCCCCTTTCTGTAACCGCAGGTACGCGAAGTGCAACGGAGCGCACCTGCGGCGGACGGCACACCACCCAATGCACGCTGAAAGCGTGCCCCACAAGCGCAGAGAACCCGTTTTCCCGTCGTGGGGGAGACGCTTCCAGCGTCCGTTCCACACCACGTTCTTGCCGCAGGTGCGCTCCGTTGCACTTCGCGTACCTGCGGTTACAGAGGGGGAGACGCTTCCAGCGTCTTTTCCTGTCCGTATCGCCTATTTTCGCGAAGCACCCCAGCGGGGTGACAGAATATAGACTGGGGTAACGCCCCAGGTAGACGGAATCATTAGAACCAACCCCGGCGGGGTTGCACAAAATCAAAATAACCGCGAAGCAAAGGGTACTTGACGCGTCCCACATGCGCCGATTGCAAGTGTATTTTCCCCCTCCCCACCACGCTATTTTCGACCGACAGCTGTAAAAAAATGCGGCAAACCCGCCTGTGTTCGGTGAAAAGCTGTACTTTTGTGCGCTAAATCGGCCTAATATGTGCCGGAAAGCGAATAAGAACCGACGAAAAACAAAAAAGAATCCCATATCCCTATGGCTCAGAAGAAGCAAAACACTGCATCCGCCCCGCAGACGGCTTTCCCCCAGACCGAGGCGTTCGTGAAAAAGAACAAAAAGGCCATCATCGCCGCCCTTGTCGCCCTCGTTGTGATTATTGGCGGTTGGTTCGCCTACAAGAACTATTACCAGCAGCCGCGTGAGGACAAGGCGCAGGCTTTGCTCGCACAAGGTCAGGCACTCGTCGCCCAACAGAAATACGATGAGGCGCTGAAAGGCGAAGGAAAGTTCCCCGGCCTGCTGAAAATCATCAGCAACTACAGCGGCACCAACGCTGCCAACGCCGCTAAGGCCGAAGCCGGTTTCTGCTACGCCAGCCAGGGCAAGTACAAGGAGGCTGTGCAGCAGTTAGAGGCTTTCTCGCCCGCTGGCGACAACTCCCTTTCGCCCGCAGCCCTCGGCGCACTGGCCAACGCCTATGCCGGAACGGGCAACATTGACAAGGCCGTTTCCACCTACCAGGATGCCGCCAAGCGTGCCGACAACGAGGTGCTCAGCCCCCTCTTCCTGGTTAAGGCTGGCGAACTGCTCGAAACGCAGAAAAAGTTCAAGGAAGCCGTGGCCGTCTATCAGGGCGTCAAGGACAAGTATCCCCGCAGCCAGTACTGTGTGGCTCAGCAGCAGGCCGACGGTTCGCTTGGCGTAGCGATGATAGACCTCTTTATTGAGCGCGCCACGAAGTAAGCCGCTGCACACAGACTTCCCTTTCTATGGCATCTAAAGGATTCAATCCCACTTCCGTTCCTGGCGAAACCGCCCGGGGACGGAAGTTTCTTATAGTCCGCACCGACTGGAACAGCTCCATCACCGCCGCCTTGGCCGACAGTTGCCACATGGCGCTTCTTGACGGCGGCGCATCCGAGGCTGACATCTTCGAGACGGTGGTTCCCGGCGCGTTTGAACTCGTCTATGCCTCGGCGCGCGCCGTGGAGCAAGGCGCTTGGGACGCCATAATCGCCATCGGCTGCGTGGTGCGTGGCGACACCCCCCATTTCGATTACATCTGCCAAGGTGTGACACAAGGCATCGCCCAACTCAACACACAGGCGCGCACGCCTATTATATATGGAGTCCTCACCGTGAACACCTACGCCCAGGCCGAAGACCGCTGTGGCGGTGCGGCAGGCGACAAAGGGCGCGAATTTGGCCTCACAGCCATAAAAATGGCGCAAATAGCTTCTTCGTAAGCGAATTTAGACTTACTTTTGCACTCGCTAACACGCCGCTACGGCTAAGTAGGCGTGCAGAAGCAAGTCGAACGGGCAAATACCAGAGTGGACAAATGGGGCAGACTGTAAATCTGCTGGCTTTCGCCTTCGGTGGTTCGAATCCATCTTTGCCCACACACTCTCACCCACAACTTTACTCGGACTAAACTCAAAGACAAGCCTTTTGACTTTGACTTTAGTCCGAGTAACTTTTTATTCAGGCCGCTTTGTCCGCGAGAATGGGCGGTCTAAACTTTGTTTATACCATATCGCGCAGATGTAAGTGCGTAGTTTCCTCCTTTCTTGTTCGTTGGAAATCTTTTGGCACGCTCTTTGCTTTTATATCAGCGACGCCTCGAAGCGGAGGTGCCGCGAACAAGATTATTAACAAAACAAAAAAAAGAATACAACTATGGGAAAGATTATCGGAATTGACCTCGGAACCACGAACTCGTGCGTATCCGTATTTGAAGGCAACGAGCCTGTCGTCATCGCCAACAGCGAGGGCAAGCGCACCACGCCTTCCGTCGTGGCCTTCGTTGACGGCGGCGAGCGCAAGGTGGGCGACCCCGCCAAGCGACAGGCCGTCACCAACCCCAAGAAGACCATCTACTCCATCAAGCGCTTTATGGGCGAGACTTTCGACCAAGTGCAGACGGAAATCAGCCGCGTGCCCTACAGCGTAGTGCGCGGTGACAACAACACCCCGCGCGTTGACATCGACGGACGGCAGTACACCCCGCAGGAAATCAGCGCCATGGTGCTGCAGAAGATGAAGAAGACCGCCGAGGACTACCTCGGACAGGAAGTCACCGAGGCCGTCATCACTGTGCCCGCCTACTTCAGCGACTCCCAGCGCCAGGCCACCAAGGAGGCTGGCCAGATTGCCGGCCTCGAAGTGAAGCGCATCGTCAACGAACCCACCGCAGCCGCACTGGCCTACGGCCTCGACAAGTCGAAGAAGGACATGAAGATTGCCGTGTTCGACCTCGGCGGCGGCACGTTCGACATCTCCATCCTCGAACTCGGCGACGGCATCTTCGAGGTGCTCTCCACCAACGGCAACACCCACCTCGGAGGCGACGACTTCGACCAGGTCATCATCAACTGGCTCGTCCAGGAGTTCAAGAACGACGAGGGCGCCGACCTCAGCCAGGACCCCATGGCCATGCAGCGCCTCAAGGAGGCTGCCGAGAAAGCCAAAATCGAACTTTCCAGCAGCACGACCACCGAAATCAACCTGCCCTACATCATGCCCGTAGGCGGTGTGCCCAAGCACCTTGTCAAGACCCTCACGCGCGCCAAGTTCGAAGCCCTCAGCCACGAACTCATCCAGGCCTGCCGCATCCCCTGCGAGAAGGCCCTCAGCGACGCGAAGCTCAACAAGAGCGAGATCGACGAAGTAATCCTCGTGGGCGGCAGCAGCCGCATCCCCGCCGTGCAGCAGCTCGTGCAGGACTTCTTCGGCAAGGCTCCCAGCAAGGGCGTCAACCCCGACGAAGTGGTAGCCGTGGGTGCCAGCATACAGGGCGCCATCCTCAACAAGGAGAGCGGCGTGGGCGATATGGTGCTCCTCGACGTGACGCCCCTTAGCCTCGGCATCGAGACCCTCGGCGGCGTGATGACCCGCCTCATCGACGCCAACAGCACCATCCCCATCCGCAAGAGCGAGACTTTCAGCACCGCCGAAGACAACCAGCCCGAGGTGACCATCCACGTGCTCCAGGGCGAGCGTCCTATGGCAGCGCAGAACAAGAGCCTGGGCAAGTTCAACCTCGCCGGCATCGCACCCGCCCGTCGCGGCGTGCCGCAGATTGAAGTCACCTTCGACATCGACGCCAACGGCATCGTCAACGTCAGCGCCAAAGACAAGGCCACCGGCAAGGAGCAGGCCATCCGCATCGAAGCCAGCAGCGGCCTCTCCAAGGAGGAAATCGACCGCATGAAGGCCGAGGCCGCAGCAAACGCCGAGGCCGACAAGAAAGAGAAGGAACGCGTGGACACGCTCAACAAGGCCGACTCCATGATTTTCCAGACCGAGAACCAGCTCAAGGAACTCGGCGACAAACTCCCCGCCGGCGCCAAGGCCCCCATTGAGGAAGCCCTCGGCAAACTCAAGGAAGCCCACAAGTCGCAGGATCTCGCTGCCATCGAGACCGCCATCGCCAACCTCAACAACGCCTGGCAGACCGCCACGGCGCAGATGTACCAGCAGGCCGGCGGCGCCCAGCCCGGCCCCGACGCCGCCCAGGGCTTCGGCGGGGCAGGCTTCAACGGCGCAGGCTTCGGCGGCAACGCCAACCCCAACCCCGGCTCCAACGACGGCAAGGACGACATCCAGGAGGCCGATTTCGAGGAGGTGAAGTAACCTTCCCCCACGAAACGCCATCCTATACTACCAACCCGGCTGCAAGTCCGTTCGCCTGCAGCCGGGTTTTTGTGTGTGGATATTGCCGTGATAAACGTACATTAACCCATATCGGTCTAATGACCTATACTTCATCGATTCCGGGTTCGTCCACTGGTTCGTTTTCGTGTCCTTTCCTTATATCATCCAGCAGTCATCCGTTGAATGAAAAGTATTTTGCTCCTTTGTTGTTCATATAGAAAGAATGGATTTTTCAACGAATCTGTATCTGGCAGTCCAGGTCAGGGCAGGGGAACGGCGGGCCAGCCTTGGTCTTGCAGGTGGGTGGCATGGAGGCCGTGCTGGCGGGCGTAGCGGGCGGTCTGCTGTAGACGTAGGGAGTCTTGGCGGAGATGGTTGGAACTGATTTCGTGGAAACGGGCGTAGTGTTGGCCGAAGATGCGCCGCGCGCTCGCTTCGTTGCCGGCGCCGTCCTCCACGCTCTCGAAGCGTGCCACGCGGTAGCCGCCGTCCGTGCGTGCCAGCAGGAACAGCCCGGGATGGGCACCGCCGGAGACGGTCCTCAGCGTGTCGCCCGCGAGACGATAGCGGTACACATGGAAGTCGCCCAGCACACGGAGCGTGTCGCCGTAGGAGGTCGCCGTGGTGTCTACAAATTCGCTGACGGGTACGGTGATGTCGGCCTCGGTGTACAAGCTGCCGATGGTGTCGGTCAGGTAGGTGTCGATGGCTTCGGCCATTGTTAGCATTGTGCTGTCCGTTGCCAGTCCGCTGATATCGGGTGTGCTGTTATTGTTACCGCAGCCTGCAAAGGTCTGTGCTGCCAGCAGGGCCATTATCGCCCAAGGTTTGGTTGTCTGTGTCATTTTTTTCTATTGTGTTCTGACGGTTCTCAAATTATTGGTTCAGTTTGCCCCGCCCTGCGTCTGGCCGTGCGGCGGCTGATGAAGTAGGGTATGGCGAGGGAGACGGCTAAGGCGAGGAGGAACGGGAGGAAGCGGTGGACGAACTTCTGGAAGGCTTGGCCGTAGTCGCCTATGATGGAAAGGGAAACGACGTTGTCGGTGAAGAGAAGCACGGCCAAGAGCATCCACGCTGCGAGGAATACTGCCAGCGTGCGCCATAGGGTTCCCCAGTGGCTGTAGCCGAAAAGCTGGTGGTAGCTGCGGTAGGTAACCACTATGCCCATGGCCATCACCACAGGGGCTTCGTCGGCGAGCTCCTCGTTGCCGAACAGTATGCACAGCCCACTGACAACAAAGATGAGCAGCACGCCTGCGGTGGAGTCGAACACCTGGATGAAGAGGCCTTCGGGCAGGTTGTGGCGGGGGTAGCGAGGGGCGAAGCGGAAGATGAAATAGGTTGGAATGATGAGCAGCGAGAGGAAGAACAGCACCGCTACGTCAAGATGGTCGTTGAAGAATGGGACGGCGTTGTTGAAGAAGATGAAGCCGCTCCCAAAGTTTTCAATTTCCTCGTCCACCGACGACGGAGCCATTGCGTTCAAGGCGAAGAACACGAACACGGCGACGAGGGCCAGCATCTTGACGGGCGGGAAACTCACCTGCCGCTTGCCGCTGAGGTAGTCGCCTATGAGGTAGCCCGGGCGCAGGAGTAGTTGCCACAGCGTGTAGGGCAGCGAGCGCGAGTCCATCCCCCAGAGGATGGCAAAGCCCCGCCTGACGGTCTTCCACGAGATGCGCTCCACGTCGGCCTTTTGTCCGCACTGCGGGCAGAAGTTGCCGGTGAAGTCCGTGCCGCAGCAGCGGCAATGGTGCGGCGCATCGCTGGGGCGGGCTATGTGGCGGCTGGTGTCGCGCTGCCACTGCCTGAAGCGGGAGAGGTGTTGGTTTATAGTGGTCATAGTTCAGAATTATGTTTGTCGTGAGCAAACTCGGCACAGCAGACATTGCCGCATCAATAGCGGCAGCACCCAAATAGCCTATGCCAGTAAACTGTATGATAGCAGTAACAATTTTAGCTCCCACGTTAAGCATTAACCATGTCGTACCAGCAGACAAGAAGAACTGTTTAACAAGGTCGGAACCGCCATCATCTGTAATTGAATATCCATAGCATTTACCGATAGAAACGACTCCAGCTCCCATCGCTGTTATTACTATAGTCCAATTGATAGCAGCTGGAACCACAGCGCCACCTATCATACCTGCAATCATGAACCAATTCTGTCATCAGCTTCAGAATCGCATATTTCGACGGACCTTTTATCCATAAGTATTGTTGGTAAATATGCTGCAAAACTAAGTATTTCTAATGGAACAAACCTTTCGCACACCACGAAGTTGTCAAATGCAGAGAAAACGATCTTTCATTAGTTCTTGTTCTCTGAAGGTTGTTGCTATAGGACAAAAACAAGCGGCTGATTTTGTTCTTTGTGAACAAAACCAGCACGATTGGAAAGGCATACAGCCTCTTTGTTTATTTGAGTAAAGGATATTATTTTTCCATCATACCTCCATGGCGACTGTGCCGTCTTATAGGTTCTTGTCGAAGAACTCCGCCAGCTTGTCCCAGGGGATGAAGCCTTTGGTGCCGCCGTCGTAGAGGTCGCAATGGGTGGCGCTGGGGATGATGAGGAGTTGCTTGTTCTCGGGCACGGGATTGGGCTTGCCCGTGAAGTTATAGCCCTCGGCGCGGCCCTCTACCATATACTTGTAGGCCGCCTCGCCGAAGTAGCGCGAGTGGGCTTTCTCGCCGTGCATAATGAGGACGGCGGAGCGGATTTCGTTGGTGTAGTAGAGGAAGCGGGCGTTGGCATAGGCTTGGCAACCGATGGTGCGCCAGCCGTCGTTGGAGTTGCCGCTGCGGGCGTGGAAGCCGCGCGGGGTCTTGTAGTAGTCGTAGTAGTCCTTGACGAACTGCGGTGCGTCGGCGGGCAGCGGGTCGATGACGCCACCAGCCATCGCCGCAGGGTCGGCAGTGCGCTGGCGCGAGAGGGCTTCGCGTGCGGCGTGGCGCGCGGCCTCGTTGTCGTCGCTGTCGTAGTAGCCATTGCCACTGATGCGCGTCATGTCGTACATCGTTGAGGCCACGGTGGCCTTGATGCGGGTGTCGGCAGCAGCGGCGTTGAGCGCGATACCGCCCCAGCCGCAGATTCCGATGATGCCGATGCGCTCAGCATCGACATTTTCCTGCTTAGATAGAAAATCAACAGCAGCGAGGAAGTCCTCGGTGTTGATGTCGGGCGAGGCCGTGCGACGGGGTTCACCGCTGCTTTCGCCCGTGTACGACGGGTCGAAAGCCAGTGCCACGAAGCCGCGCTCGGCCATCCGCATGGCGTAGAGGCCGCTCGCCTGCTCTTTCACCGCGCCGAACGGGCCGCTGACGGCGAGAGCGGGAAGGAGGTTCTTGGGTTCTTGGGTTTTTAGGTTTTCAGCCTTCGGCTCGTACAGGTCGGCGGCCAGCGTGAGGCCGTACTGCGTCGTGAACGTCACCTTGCGGTGAGATACTTTGTCGCTGAGCGGGAACACTTTGTCCCACTCCTGCGTCAGTTGACCAACGGTCTTCTTCATTCGCGACTCGGCAAAATTGGAGCAAGCTCCATTTTGCTCTCGCTGCTCATTCAGTTCAAGTTTGCTCATATTATCTTCTGTTTTTGTCTGTTCTTTGTTTGTGCAGGCTGTTAGCATTCCGCCTACGAGCAGCAGTGATAATAACGTTATCTTCATCTGATTATTTTCTTTCCGTCTTTAATGAAGACTCCCTTTGTCCCAGCTCGGGCGAGTGTGCCTTGAAGTGTGTACGTTTTTGACTTGCGTTCGTCGGCTTTGGCTTTTCTTATACCTGTTGTGTTGTCCAAAGACAAAGTTACGCTGATATTGCTTTCGCCGGCCTTGAGAAAAGTTCGCAGTTCGCTCTGCGATAGTCCGTCAATCTTACCGAGGCGGGTGTAGCTCCACGAGTTCGAGCCGTAGAATATGCAGATGTTGCTACCGTTGTAGAGTACGATGTCGCCTGGCTGGGCGGTGATTTGCTGATTGCTCGTGGGCAGCGAGAATCCCAGCGCGCCCCATATCTCAAAGCCGCCGCTGGCGTTGAGCGTCACGGTGACGGGTGCTTCCTGAAGGCGCGCCACCAGCGCCTGCGTGGCGGCATTATCGACCAGCGTTGCCGTCTCTGTCCGTCCGCCGATGGTAATATACATTTTTTGATTCATATTGTTTGATGAGTTGAAGTTTTGGGTGGCGAGCCAGTCGGCTATAAGGCTGCTGCGACGGGAGTGGTTGCTATTGTTGATCCAGAGTGCATCGCCTGCCCAGGTCACGTCGGGCAGCAGCCGCTTGGCATCGGCCACCACCTGACTGATGCCGCTACTGTAACTCGACACGATGAGTCCGACTGTCTTATCAGCCAGCTGCGCACTGTTATTAAAGAGGAACGTCTGCATGATGGCCGCCATCTGACTCCACCAGAGCGGAGTGACGATGACGACGTTTTCGTAGTCAGCGAGATTGACCGACACGGGGTCGATGGCCGGATAGCTGGCGGCATCGTTGGGGTTGGCCTTGATGGCGTTCAGCAACTGCGTGCCGATGGCATAGTTGTTGGCCTCGTACTTCTGGGTCTTGTCGGCGGGTTCTATGCGCACCACATCGGCCTCCATCTGATTGGTCAGGGCCGTTACAATCTCCTGGCAGTTGCCCGTGTAACTGTAGTACACCACCAGCGTCTTTGCCTGTGCAGCAACAGACATGAGTACGGCTGCCATCAGTGTAAATACTCTCTTCATCTTTTATTCCTTTTTAATGTTATCGGCTGCAAAGTTGCGACGATTTTCCCAATATCGACCTACCCGCATCCCCGAAATAAATACCTTCTTTGCAGAAACGCATACGAGTTACGGAGATTCTGTCTAACTTTACGGCAAAAATGAGACGAATATGACAAACGAGATTATACGGATAGATACCGTAGACGAGTATAACAAGCTCTACGGCGAAGAGACGCTCCACCCGCTCGTCTCGGTGATTACCCACGAGCGGTTCGCGCCCGGCCATCAGGTGCGTCGCTACCACTATGGTGTGTATGCCCTCTTTCTGAAACATGGAGAAGGCTGCTCCATCCGCTATGGACGTGAGAAGTATGACTACCAGGAGGGCACCATCGTCTGCTTCAAGCCAGGGCAGACCGTCACTGCCGAGTGGGACGACTCGCTGCCGATGCCGCCGTCCGTAGGTCTGCTTTTCCACCCCGACCTCATCTACGGCACGTCATTAGGGCGGCACATTCAGGACTATACCTTCTTCGGTTACGACCAACGCGAGGCCCTGCACCTCTCGGAGCGCGAGCAGCGCATCGTTGGTGACACACTGGAGAGCATCCGCGAGGAACTGCTGCACCCCATAGACCAGCATTCGCAGGACATCTTCGTGGACCGCATCAAACTGGTGCTTGACTACTGTCTACGCTTCTATGACCGCCAGTTCATCACCCGCCACTGTGTCAACAGCGACATCGTCTCGCAGTTCGAGCAGCGGCTATCTGCCTACTTCGCTGGCGGCCAGGCCCAACGACTGGGGCTGCCCTCCGTGGGCTACTTCGCTGATCAGGCCCACCTCTCCACTGGCTACTTCGGCGACCTTATCAAGAAGGAGACAGGACAGACGGCACAAAGCCTTATCCGGCAGCACACCATAGACCAGGCCAAACACCTCATCCACGACGCCTCGCTGGGCATCAACCAGATTTCCAACAGCCTCGGCTTCCAATACCCCCAGCACTTTACCCGCCTCTTCAAGCGCGAGGTGGGGATGACCCCAAGCGAGTATCGGGCTATGAACTAGTCTTTCATCCTAACTTCGCAATCAAAGCTTCGGCCTGCAACTTCAGTGCCTCGCGCTGTTCGTCGGTGAGCGTCAGCACGTCGGTTGCCCAACATTCGGGCGCAAGGGCTACGCCCGTCTGCGGCTCCAGCACCTCGGCACGGATGAAGGTGAGCAGCTCGGTGAGTTTGGCGCGGCAGCCTGCCGTGGCAGCCCGTCCGCCCGCACCGCTGAGGGCTACGGTCTTGCCCGCGATGCACGTCGGCGTGGCGTAGTCGCCTGCCACGAGCGGGCGCGACAGCCAGTCGAGAGTGTTCTTCAGCAGCCCGGGGTAACTGCCATTGTATTCGGGCGTGAAAATCCACACGGCATCAGCCTCGCCGACAGCCTTGCGCATACGGCTAACGTCCTCGGGAGCGGGAAACTCCGCGTCCTGATTGACCACGGGCACGTCCGCAATATCCAGACGCGCCACATCGGCACGACCAGCCAGCATCTGCTCGGCCACATCGGCCAGCTGGCGGTTGAACGACTTGACCCGCAGGGAGCCAACGATAAAGAGAACTTTTTTCATAATTCTTTGTGATACTTGTATATACGCGTTGGCGAAATTAGACCAATAATGCGGATTTTGAATAATTTTGACTTTAATTTTGTATAATTTCTCGCCGTAGGCGACTACTCTTTATGCGTTTCGCGCAGAAATTCATCAAAATTTATATCAAAATTGAACAAATTCTGATAATTCCGCCAACAGGTTGTTTATATATTGAAAAATCGGCTGCGAAGTTACGAATAATCTGCGAGACTATTATGTATCATGTCTACTCGGCTCTGCGTTTTATAGCCCGAAAGCGTAACTGGACGTTCGTTTTGCACTGCAAAAGTAGGAAGACTATATAACGCAGCAAAGTCAGAAGTGAAATGAGATATGTCTGAAGCGATACAAGCCGCCCCGCCGTTCAAAGCGGAACGGCGGGGCGGGATACGGGCGTGCGCGGGTTCGGGTTAATGGTTACTGGCCTTTACTTCACGGGCAATTTGTCGGCGTCTTCCACGATGGTGAACTTACTCCATACTTCCTCGGCTTCATAGGCCGCCTTGGTGCCTGTGGGGACGTGGTATATAGAGAAAAGCTGAAGAACTTATGCTTATCGGTTTCTGCCAATGCACGTAGACGTTCTCCAGTTTATTGCACCATCCGAATGCGTTCTCTCCGATGCTCGTCACAGTGGCGGGAATGTTCACGCTTGTCAAATTCTTGCACCAGGCGAAAGCGTATTCTCCAATTGTTGTCAAGGCAGGCGAGAGACTCACGGTCGTCAGACTTTCATCCCAAGCGAAAGAATAGTCGCCAAGAGCCGTTACAGGCGACGGGATGACGGCCTTCTTCAGATTATAACAATGGGCGAAAGCATATGTGCTTAACTGCGTCACGGTGTAGATCTCGCCCCCGTAGGAGAGGCGGGCGGGGACGTTGGCTTCTTTTATGCCATCCTTGTCGAGGGGGTACCACACGCTCATCTCTTTGTCCACGTCACTCTCAAGGTGGTAGACCAACGTGCCGTCGGCGTACAGGTCGTTGTCTTTATAGAAACTAACAGCGGTCGGGCTGGCTTCGGGAGCGGGCGCGGGGTCGTCGTCATCGTCGCCGCCGCACGCCGTGCAGAGCGAGAGGCTCACTACTACTGCCCCTGCGAGGAGCAGCATACGGGAAAGGAATGTTTCTGTCTTCATTGTGGTAAGGTTTTAGGGTTATTAAATCAGGTTGCTTGTGTGTGTACTACCAAAGGTATCTTTATCCCGCGTCGCTTCCGGCCACGACGCAAAGCGGCACTCCCAGCCCACGCAAACGTGAGGGCGGAAGTGCCGAAGTAAAGGCGCGCAGAACGCGCGTATTTAACTGTGTTTTAGCGTATTTATAGGGGGGGGGTAATTTTGCCGCACCGCCGCAAGAAACGCCCGCCACGGGCTTCGCAGCGCGGCTGTAAAGGGATTTTATGGCGGGGATGAGGGAGGGCATAGGGTGGGACTACTTGTCGTTATAATGTTCTTCGGCTTGGACTACGAGCACAGTCACACGGTTGTCGTAGATGTCGTAGATGATGCGGTCGTGGGCTGTGATGTGGCGGGAGTA
This sequence comes from Bacteroidaceae bacterium, assembly GCA_017933995.1. GTDB lineage: Bacteria > Bacteroidota > Bacteroidia > Bacteroidales > Bacteroidaceae > Alloprevotella. The sequence continues at coordinate 27,083 of JAGBKI010000036.1, forward strand.
GGTGATGTCGCCGCCTCCTACCAGCGCTTCGGGATGGCCTATGCCCGTGCGCGGATGCTGCATGATGTCAAGAAGAATCTTCGTGGCTTTCTTGAAGAGCTGTGGATTGGACTTCTTCCACTTGCGAAGCGTCTTGTCGGCATCCTTTGAATACTCTATCCGGTAGGTCATAGGCTGTCAAAATAGTGCCTCATTTCTTCGGGCGAATTGCACGATATGGTTTCGCCGCTCGCCAGTTCGCGACGCGCCTTGTTGATGGACCGCCGCAGCGCAGGCGTGATGGTGCGGTCGTCGCTGATGTTGGCTACGCGCACCGAGGCCACGCCTCGGATGAGCTTCAGCGCCCGCTTGATGTCGGCCTTAAGCGCGCCCGCCTCCAGCGTGACTATCATCTGTGACGGGCCTGGTAGTGATGTTGCCGTTGCCATAATTCTTTGCTCCAATTAAGTTAACTTACTTACGCCTGCAAAAATACTGATTTTTTGGAATAATCTACACGTTCGTCATAAACATACGGCCTCGCGCTACTCATTCCCAGCGTTTTTCTAATCTATGTACATAACAGCAAATTTGCGGCAATAGGTTTAAGCGCGCGTAGTTTTCTACTTACAGCCGCTCCCCGCCTGCTCCGCCGTGTCGCCCCGCTACGAACACCTCTTCATCTCCTTCATCCGCGAACTGCAAGCGCACTTCCGCGAACACCACGACATCCGTTTCTACGCCTCGCGGCTCAACATCTTGCCCGTCTATCTCTCGCGCATCGTCCGTGCCGTGACAGGCCGCACCGTCATCGACTTCATAAACCAACTGCTCACGATGGAAGCCAGCCGCCTGCTGCGCAGCACCGACCTCTCGGCCACCCAAATCGCCGACCGCCTGCACTTTGCCGACCAGTCCTCGTTCAGCAAGTTCTTCACCCGCTCAAAAGGCGTGACACCACGGGATTTTAGGGCGGAAGGAAGATAGGATGGAGGCCGGCGCTAAGCCCTCCGCGCCTGCCGTATACGGCCCCCATCAACGCTGGCCGTAGTTATAGCTGAAAATGGGCAGGGCCGACTTCGGGGTGGGGATGCTGAAATTTTGTGCACGGAAAGATCAACTAAACCCCTTTTTACATTGTGTTTCTAAGGATGCTGCCATCCCTCCTACGTCAGTACCGCATAATTTCAAGCCGTTGGAATTTGAATTTCAAGCCCTGAAACTCTAATTCCAAGCCTTGAAACTGAAATTCCAACGGCTTGAAATTCCTGGTACTCACCATTCCAGGATTTTTATTTGCGCATAGAGATGAATTTATGCGCCTTGCGGAAGGGCCTTTTCTACATTTTTGCAAGCGCAGATGCTGTGCGTTTAGAAGAAAAAAGGGCGGAAACGCAGGCGGTCGCACAATTTACGGGCGCGTGCGGCGTTTTATATAATATGGAAATGTTTAAAAAATATACGCGGCGCGCGGGCGCTTCGCTCCTGTTGGCGTTGGCGGCGCTGTGCGCGCCAGTGCAGAGCGCGCTGGCGCAGGGGACGGAGGACTGGAAGAACTACCTGTCGTACCGCCGCGCCGATCGCTGCGAGGCGGTGGGTGACGTGGTGTACGGTGTGTTCGGCGGTAATCTGCTGTCGTGCGACACGCAGACGGGCGAAGTGCGCCTCTTCTCCAAGACCGACGGGCTGGGGGCCAAGGGCATCGTGGCGACGGGATACAGCGCGGCGGTGAAACGCCTCGTACTGGTCTACGACGACGCCACGGTAGACCTGCTCGATCCGGCCACGGACGCCATCGAACACATCGTGTCGCTCAAAAATGCGGCTTCGACCGTGGGCACACCGCTGACGATGACCGTGACGGGCGACCGCGCGGCCATCGGTACGCAGCAGGGCGTGGCACTGCTCAACCTGTCGCGCCAGGAGGTGACGGGCTTCTACCCGCTCGGCTCGGCGGTGACGGCGGCGGCCTACCAAGACGGCTTGCTCTACGTGGCCAACGAAGGCAAACTGTTGGCGGGCGACACGGGCGGCAACCTCTACGACCGCAGCCAGTGGCAGACACTGCGCGCGGCCACCGTCCTGCTGCTGCAGCCCTCGTCGGGCGGGCTTTATGTGCAGATGCGCTCCAGCGGCCTGCTGTGGCTGACGGGCGGCCTGGCGAACCCGGTGTTCACCACCCTCTCGCCCGAACGCTACACGGGCGTACACCAGTGCGGCACGCGCACGGCCTTTTTCCGCGAGGGCGAGGCACTTGTCTTCAACGCTTCCGCGCCCGCCACGGTGGCCCGCACGCTGACGCTCGACGGCACGCCCCGCGACGTGCTGCCCATGTCCGACAGCCGCGTGTGGCTCTGCCGGGGCGAGGAGGGGATGCAGGCGTGGCGCGTGTCGGCAGAGGGTGCGCTGACGGCCGAAGGCGGCGCGGTGGGCGGCTACGGCGCACAGACCGACCGCACGGGCTTCCTGCACTTCGAGGGCGACCGCCTGCTGTGCAGCGGCGGTTCGTTCGACTACTACGAAATCGCTTTCTACGACCCCAACGCGGGCTATTTCGAGGACGGTGCGTGGACGTTCCTGCAGACCGAGGGCGTCTCGCAGGTCAGCGGCACGCCCTACCGCAGCCTCACCTCCATGGCGCAGGACCCCGCCGACCCAGCGCACCATTTCGTGGCGACGGGCGACTACGGCCTGTTCGAGTTCCGCGACACGCGCCTGGTGCACCATTACACGCTTGACAACAGCCCGCTGCGCGACTTCTGGGGCGGCACGAAGAACTATGTGCGCACCGACGCGCTGTGCTACGACGCGGCGGGCAACTTGTGGATGTCGAACGAGCAGGTCGACACCGTGCTGCGCGTGCTTCGTGCCGACGGCACGTGGGCGGGAGTCTACGTGGGCGACATCAAGGGGTGCCGCCACGTGGAGCACATCTTTTTCGACACCGACGGACGGCTCTGGGCCACGCAGCGCGACTGGATCGGCAACTACCGCGCCGGTGTGCTGTGCATCCCCAACCCCGCCGGTGTGCTTGCCGCAGCGCGTCCTGGCACCGACGCTTCCGCCTCGGCCACATTCCGCTACGCCTCGACCAACGAGGACGGCACGGCGGTGGACTTCAGCCAGGGCGTCTACAGCATCGTGCAGGACAAGGCGGGCCGCATTTGGTTCGGCGCCTACAGCGGCCTCTTCGTCATCGACAACCCCGCCGCCTTCACGCAGTCGGGCTTCACGGTGACGCAGGTCAAGGTGCCGCGCAACGACGGCACCAACTACGCCGACTACTTGATGGACGGCATCCCGTGCACCGCGCTGGCCGTCGACGGCGCCGACCGTAAGTGGATTGGCACGCAGGGTTCCGGCCTCTTCCTCGTCAGCAGCGACGGCACGGAGATTTTGGAGCATTTCACCGCCGACGGCAGCCCCCTGCCGTCCGACAACGTGCTGGCTCTGGCCGTCCATCCGCGTACTGGCGAGGTGTTCATCGGCACCGACGCCGGGATGGTGTCCTACCTGAGCGGTGTCACCGAGGCAGCCGACCAACTGACCGAGAGCGGCGTGGTGGTCTATCCTAACCCCGTGCGTCCCGCCGAGGGGCAGCGCGTCACGGTGGGCGGCCTCACCGACCGCGCCGACATCAAAATCACCACCGCTGCGGGCTTCGCCGTGGCCACGGGCACCAGCACCGGCGGCTCCTTCCGCTGGGACTGCCGCGACAGCGGCGGGCGTCTCGTTCCCGCCGGCGTCTACTACATCCTCGTCGCCACCGAGGACGCTGGTGCCCACGTGGCCGCCAAGGTGGCTGTGGTGCGATAGGAACTTGCTCTGAACTTGAAAGATGGGCTTCGGCTCGGCAGAGAAAACGAAAAAACTGCGTTTTTCTTTTCTCTGCGCTCGCCTTGCACTATCTTTGCACCCGAAAATGCTCCGATGGCGGAATCGGTAGACGCGCTGGTCTCAAACACCAGTGGGGCAACCCGTGCCGGTTCGACCCCGGCTCGGAGTACTTTTCTAACAAGCGGAAGCCGCTGCGAACCAATGTTCGCAGCGGCCTTTTTGTTCCCCCGCGCGTATAATAATACGGAGTGTACGGTAGCACTGTAGAGGTCGTACAGTGGTACTGTAGGAAGCGCGCGCGGTATCGCAGTGCGTTCCGTGCGCTCCGTGCGGGGCACTTCCCGCGCTTCTTAACCGCTCCACCCGCGCTTCTTTACCGCTCCGCCCCGCCCGTATGCCAGCATCTTTACCGCCCTTCCCACCGCCCTTCCCTCCACCCCGCCTTCCCTCTTTCCGCACTCGCCACCGCCGTGCCTGCTGCGCGCTCCGTGCAGGGTGTTCCCGCCCCCGCTTGCACACCTTCCCCGCACATTTATCCCTTCTTTTGCCATCTCTACATAGCAAAATGGGGGGGGGTAAAATCGTAAAACACGCTTGTTTGCGGGCTGTTTTGTTGTTTTTAAGTTTTTGCGTACATTAATTTTGCACCCGTGTTCCGGCAGTTCCTTGCGCTAAGAACACGGGCCTTCCTTTTTCTGCGAAGGCGTTTCCAGAGGACTTATAACAAATATAGAGATACAAAGA
>JAGBKI010000001.1 GCA_017933995.1 Bacteroidaceae bacterium
AGCATTGGAGAACGGGCGTTCCAGAATTGTACGGGGCTGACCGACGCCACAATTGAAGAGGGAGTAACAGCAATACCGAGTTATTTGTTTGGTAGTTGCTCTAACCTGTCGAATATCACTATCCCCAGCACGGTGACGAGCATTGAAAACTATGCCTTCAGTTCCTGCAAAATCGCCTTTGTCAACCTCTACTGGGAAGATCCGAGCGTCTGCACGTTGGCCGATTACGCACTGCGCGGAATCAACAGCGACGCCACTGTCTATGTTCCCGTGGGCGCCATCTCGGCCTACGGCAGCCACGAAAAATGGACGGCCTACAACCTCCAGGAGCGCGAGACGGGGCACGGGGTGTATAACATCACGATGGCGGCGAAGTACGGCACGTTCTGCCCGTCGGTGCCCGTGGACTTCACGAATGTGGAGGGATTGAGCGCCTATGTGGCCTCCTACTACCAGGACGGCGTGGTGACGGTGACGCGCATCAACGACGTGCCCGCCGGTACGGGCCTGTTGCTCATCGCCGACGAGCCGGGCGAATACACCGTGAACCCCGGCGTGGGCAACGCCTACATCGTGAACCTGCTGCGCGGCACGACGCTGCCCATCGTCCTGAACCCGACCACCGGCTCGTACACCAACTTCATCCTCGCCAAGGGCGATGACGGCATCAACTTCTACCCCAGCACAGGCGGCCCGTTGGCGGCGGGCAAGGCCTACCTACAAGTGCCCACGTCCTACGTCACGACCGCCAGCGGCACGCGCCCCCTCGAAATCCGCTTTGACGAGGGCACGACGACGGGGATTGAAAGCGTTGCTGCAATGCAGCAACAAACCGGGCCTGTCTACGACCTGCAAGGACGGCGCTTCGCACAGCCCACGAAGGGCGGCGTGTATATCGTCGGAGGAAAGAAAGTGGTTGTGAATTAAAAATGAATAATTTAAGTGAGAACAACAATGAAAGAATATGTTAGCCCAACGATAGAAGTGGCCGCCGTGTCGCCGCGCCTGTCCCTGCTGACGGGTTCGGGCGGCATCAACGTCGGCGAGAGCACCAACATCGGCGTGAAGCCCGACGACCCGCGCGACCCCAGCGACGCCCTCACGCGGCGCGGCGGCTGGCTTGACGAATAGGTTTTTAGGTTTTTGCGTTACCGCGAGAACCAAAGAACACCCCCCCAAAGAACCTAAAAACCCCATAACCCACCCCGACAGGGCTGCCCAACACGCTTGGCGCAGCCCTGTTTGGGTGTTTTGCGCGGCGTCAGGGGGGACAAGGAATCCAGGCGAGAGGTGGGAAAAATTCGGGGAGGGGAGGGATACGGGGCAGCCACCACGGGGCTGGCGGTCGCGGGCGAGACGCCCGCGCTCCAACTGTAGGCGGGGCAAACAGAAAAGCCACCCATCCAGACGGGTGGCTTTTCTGTTTTTACGCGTGTGGGGTCAGTGCGGCGGGACGGCTCCCTGCGGGCGTGTCGCCCGCGTCCCATACGCTGCGCCCCTTTTCTGCGGCAAAGATACGCCGCGCGGCGGTCAGTGCCAAGGACAAAACGGCAACCGCCATACGTCATCCGTCCTTGTACACGCTGCCACACACGACACCGCCGGGGCTTCGCGTGGAAGTACCGGCGGGTAGGTAAGGGGGAGAGGGCTGTTCAGTATTCGATGAGGTCAAGCCCCTGGTCACGGTAGTACCAGAAACGGGTGTCACTGGAGAGGAGCGTGATGCGCTCGGCGATGGCGTGCGAGATGATGATGTGGTCGCTGGGGTCGTGGTGCTCCTGCTCCTCGTTGAGGCGCAGATTAGCGTATGTGCGACCCACTTGCGGGCGGAGGGGCAGGAAGTCTATTTCGAGGTCGTCCTCCACAAAGTCTATCATTTCCTTTGCCGATTTCCAGTACTTCGGCAGCAGCCGCTTGTTGTTGTAATGCACCACAAGTTCGCGCATCGTCTCGAAACTGGCCACAAGCACGTTCGCGGGGTCACTGACAATGGCCAGTGCACCACGTTCCAGGTTGTCATAGTCTGTGAGGAGGTCTATGACAACACACGTGTCAAGCATCAGTCTCATGCGTTGATGATTTTCTTGCCGTCCCTGTAGCTTTTGCACTGGGCTTGGAGTTCGGGGTCGACGAGTTCAATCATCCACTTGTGGGCCATAGCCGTTCTGATGGTCTTTGAGAGCCTCCGTCTCGGTGTTCTTGTTGCAGTAGTCGGTTCCATAGTTTTATTGTTTTGAGGTTTCCGCCTGCAAAAATACACATTCCCTGTTAATCTGTTTATCAGTTGATAAGTTTATCAGTTGATAAGTTGTTTAGCAGCCCCCTTGGAAAGCCCTCGGCAGCAGTAGCAACCAACTCATCAACTGATTAACTATTCAACTGACTAACTCATCATGCCTTAATCCTCTCAAAGTCCTCAAGCGGGACGAACTCGGATTTCTGTAGCGTCTCGCGGAAGGAGGGGGTGAAGCGGCAGTGGCAGCGCACGGTCTTGATGAGGCTGGCCGTGCAGTCCTCTTTCTTCTCCGTGCCGTCGCTGGCCACGGTGAGGAAGAACGAGGCCCAGTCGCCCAGTTGCACGGTGTTACCCTGCTGCAGTTCGCGCAGGAGGATTTTCTGTAGCTGGACGAGGGCGAACTCGGCCTCTTTGGCGTTGAGGGTGGTTTCGTCGGCAAGGAGTTTGGCCACCTCGCGCTCGCGGATGAGTTTGACGCTCTTGACCGTGGGGAAGTAGCGCACGCTCTTGTCCTTGAGACTTCGCTTGGGTTGTTTTTTGTAGATGACTGGCATTGTCGTGAGTGGTTATTAGTGAAACATCTGGTTTTTCGTTGGTGAGTAGCGCTCAATGTGCGATGCCCTGCCAGCCAAGCCACTCGTTGAACTGCCGCGCGTACTGTGCGGCGGGGTCGGCGGGTGAGTCAAGGGCCTTGAGGAGACGGGCGGCGCGGGCAGATTGACCATTGACCATTGACGATTGACCATTAACTGCCATAGTCTGGCTCTCGGCGGGCTGCTCGTTGAGGTACTTGATGAACTCAAGGAAGAACGTGCCGAGGTCGAAGCCGCTGTCGGCGAGCATTTCGGTGAGTTCGTCAAGGGGCAGGCCGATGGAGGCGCAAATCTCCTGCATCTTTTGCATCAGTTGGAGGTATTGCAAATACTCGTTGGCCGGCTCCTCGCCGTCGCCCTCGCTGAGGCTGGCAATGACCTGCTGGATGAGGCCGCGCACGTCGACGCCGGCGTCCTCAAGGGTGCGCAGGAGCTGGAATATGTCCGTGGCGTCGTGGTCGATGAGGGCGACGTAGGTGGGGTTGAGTTCGCCGTCGGTGTACATTGCAGGCCAGGCCTTGATGGCGGCGAGGCTCTGCACGAGGTAGACGAGGGTGGCCTTGAGGTGGCCCATGTCGCGCACGAGGAAGTTGGTCTGCAGGTTGGTCTTGCCCGGCACGACGCTGGCCTGGAAGCCCTTGCCCTCAAGGAAGGAAAGTAGCGGACGTGCGGCCTGCACCGGCACGTAGTCGTCGCCGCGCGAGTGGAAGAGGTAGATGCGCTGCATGGGGTCGGCGTCCCAGTCGTAGTTGAGGCTGAGGCGGCGGAACACGTCCTGGATATCGCGGCTCGGCGTGGAACTGAGGTTGCAGTAGTCGGGCGTGAGGATTTCGTGAATCTTCTTCTCGCGGCCAATGCTGTCGCAGACGGGCCACGACCAGTATTTCTTCGACATAATCCACTCGTCTATCTTCTCAGCAAGGAAAGGCTGGAAGACGTCCTCGTAGGTGAGGTCGAGGTGCTGCGTGGCCACGGTGGAGACCATCAAGAGGGGCGGCACGGCGTTGTAGGCCGTGGAGTCGATGAGGACGTACTGGCGGTAGCACTCGCGGATGTCGGAGGGCGAACCGCCGGCAAAGGTCTTGTCGAAACTTATCAGGTCGCGGTAGTAGTTGTCGCGCGCCTTCTGCGTGGCCAGGGCATCGAAGCCTCCGCTGCTGTAGCCCACGTTGAACGTCAGCGAGCCGTAGTCGATGCCCATCTCCGTGAGGATGCGGCGGGCGGCCAGTAAGGCGTCGCACGAGGCGCGTCCGTTTACGTCGCCCTGGATGTAGGCCTGCGGGAAGCGCACTGTGGCACCGAAGCCGTAGAAGTCGCTCTCCACGAAGATGTAGTTGGGGTTGAGCGGGTTGGCCATAAACATGCCTTCGAGCTTGAAGTAGCCTTTGGTGGGCGCTTCGTTGGCGTCGAAGATGGTGTAGTGGTTGAACAGCAGCACGCCCTCGCTCGCGGCCTCGCCCTCCCAGATGTTCTGCGGGATGAAGATGGCGCCGCTGAGCGTGATGGGCTCGCCCCAAGGGTCGGTGGAGGGGTAGAGGAAGTTAATCTGGTGTACGCCGCGCGTGAAGTAGTCCTTGTCGTTGTAGTTGAAGGCCACGGTGCGGTCGAGTTCCTCATAGACCACCTCGTCGTCGCCGATGGTGAGTTCCTCAAGCAGGGCGGAGATGCCGTCCTGCCCGGCGTAGTACTTGCGCCCGTCAAGCAGGGTGATGCGCACGGTGCCGTCGTCCTCGAAGTCGATGGCGGAGAGTTCGCTGGTGCTGATGACCACCTCGCTGCCGTCGGCGAGCGTGATCTTAACGACCTTGGCCTCGGCGGCGAAGGCGAGAACGAGGGCAAGGAGGGTAAGTAGTATCTTCTTCATAGGGCACTACTTTTTGATGATTCTACGAACTTGGTTGCCGTTTCTCTCAATGAATACGCCGCTCTGGTGGGCCGTGGGATTGACGCGGCGGCCTTGCAGGTCGTAGACGACGGTGGCGGCCTGTTGCTGTGTAGTGGCGGGAGTTTGTACGCCGGTCGTCTCGTTGATTTGGCCGAGGCGGACTGTGGCCTTGCTGACGCCGCTCTCAGTGGTGCCGTCGGCATAGACGATGGTGACCTGCTCGCGGTCAAAGGTGATGCGGCGCACGGCCTTGCCGCTCTCGGTGTGCACGGCCTCGGTGGCCGTCTGCGCCCGAACGCCCGTGGTGGCGAGTGCCATCAAGACGCAGGCGATGTATAGCGATTTCTTGCTCATATTGCTAATTCGATTGGGCTTTGGGTTCTTTGGTTTTTGGGTTCTTTGGTTCTCGCGGCAACGCAAAACCTAAAAACCTAAAAACTCAAAAAGTCATTATTTCACTTTACAATCTGCTTGCGTCCATTCTCAATCACGATGCCGCGCGTGGCACTGGTGGCGGGACGGCCTTGGAGGTCATAGGCTTGGCCGTGTGATACGCGGGCAGACGGGGAGGTGGTAGTGGCTTCGATGCCCGTGGTCTCGCCGAGATATTCGGCGCGGGCGGCGGCGAGGAGGTCGCGGAAGTCGGCGTCGGCGTGCAGGCGTGCCAGCAGGGCGCTGGCTAACAGGCGGGCGGCATCGATGTCGGAAGGCCAGTGGTAGTCCACGATGGCGCGGCTGTAGCCGTAGTCATAGCCGCGTTTCAAAATTGTGTCCTGCCGATCCGGGGCCACTTCGGCAAAAGCCAAGGCGAGCGCCCAGCCCAGGCCGGAGTGGCCGGAGACGTAGCTGCTCTCGGTGCGCTCTTTCTCTTCGTATTCGGGTAAAGGTGTCGTTTCGTTCAACTGCACGAAGGGACGTTTGCGGAAGTAGGTGTCCTTCACGGCTGAAGTGGCCGCTTTCTGCTCGGTGCGTACCTTGACCATCAGTTGCCAGATGGCGGGCGTCCCGTCCTCGGACACCTCTATGCCAAGGAGCGTGCCAAGCATAGCGGCGAGGTTTTCAAAGCTGTTGTCAACATCGAGACAGGCTTGCTCGCCGCGCGCGGTGTAGAGGAGCGACTTGGCCTGCCACAGGCGCGACAGGTCGCCCAGGTAGCGGTAGCTTGCCGTGTCTACGGGCGCGTTCAGTATGCGCACACCCTGCGGCTGGCCGGCAGAGGCCGTGGGGTCGTAGTCAGCGGGCAGGCCGCGTAGCAGAGCGTACTCCCGGCGTGCGGCGAGGATGTCCTTCTCCAGTTCGGGGTTGCAGTGGGCGCGGGCTATACTGGCGGCGGCGCAGAGGTAGCCAGCCGTCACGTCGCTCTGATAGTGTGCGCCGGTGATGATGCGGTTCTCGCCGAACTCAATGCCGCGCCGCAGGATGGTGTCCTGCAACTCCGGCCACATCTCGGCGAAGACGAGTGCTGTGGCGAAGCCGAAGGCCGTGTGGCCGGAGGGATAGGAGCCGTTGGTGCGCAGGTAGTCCGTGTCCCACTGCGCCCACGTGTCCTCGCCCATCTGCACGAAGGGCCGCGTGCGCATATACTTCTCCTTCGCTGCCGCCGTGCTCTGGTCGCCGGTGTGGTACGCCTTGACGAGCAGGCGCGAGAGGGCGGGCGTGGCTTCGTCGCTGATGGTGTCGAGGCCGAGGGCTTCGGCCATCACGGTGCGCATGATGGCAGGCAGCCACAGCGACTCGCGGCTGGCCTTCTGCCCGCGCGCTGTGGGACGCACGGTCTTGCCCCATTGCCACTGTATGAGGTCGTCGGTGTAGTCGAGGCTCGCCGTGTCGGGCGGGGCGGGCAGGAAGTAGCCCGCATCGGGCTGGTCGGCCTTGAAGACGTAGACGGTGTCCTCCGCCGTCTGCGCGAGGAGACCCGGGAGCGCCGCAAAGGAAAGGATGGCGGCGAGCATCCATTGTTTCAAGGTCTGTTTCATTTTGCTATCTTTTGTCTGTCCTGAATGATGATGCCACGGGTGGCGGCAGTGGCCGGCAGACCGTTGACGGTGTAAGCGCGGCCTTGTGAGGTGGTTGTGGGTGCGGCTGCGGGCACGGCCACGGCTGTTGCGCCCGACAGCCTTTGGAACTCGGCGCGGGCTTTCGCCATCTGCTCCAGGAAACGTTCGCTGGTGTGCAGTTTGGCGTAGGCAGCCGAGGCTGCCAAACGGCCTGCGTCCGTGTCGCTCTGCCAGTGGGCGCCTACGATGAGGCGGTTCTCGCCGTAGCGGTAGCCGCGCGCTAACAGTTCGGTGGCGCGGGCGGGATTGATTTCCGACATCAGCAGGGCGGCGCTCCAGCCCAGGATGGTGTGGCCGGAGGGGTAGGAACCGTTCAGACGCAGTGCCGGTTCGTCAGCGGGGTAGAGCGTCTCCTCGTTGAACACCATAAAGGGGCGGCGGCGCATATAGGTGGCCTTGGCGACGGTGCAGATGCTGTCGCAAGTGGCCGTGCCGTCGAGCAGCACTTTGTAAATCTCAGGCGTGCCCTCCGGCGTAATCTTCATGCCGAAAGCCTCCTCAAACTCGGTGAGGATGGTCGCCAAGCCGTACACGGCGTCGCGGGTGGCCTCGGCGGCACGCTCCGCGTCGTTGCGCATCTCCTTGCCCCAGTAGTAGCGGGCCACGTCGTTCATAAAAGCCACCGATGTGCTGTCGGGCGGCCCCGGCAGGAACACCATCATATCGGGCATGTCCTTCGTGGTGAAATACGGCTGCACTTCAACCTGTGCGTTTACGCCCACTGCGCCGCAGAGGGTGAGGATGGCGGCGAGCATCCATAGTTTTATTGTCTGTCTCATTGTGGTGTGTGTTTGTTTCCGCTGCAAAATTAGTACGCCCTCCGCGCGCGTATATATATACGGTGTGTGTCACTTTGGCGGGTGTACCAAATTGACACAAAAAGGCTGTGGAAAAATATAAGTGAATTATTAGTGTCCGCTAAAACTTTATGGACGTTGAACCGACGTCATGACGCTGAAAGCGTCACCCTCTCTGTAACCGCGGGTACGCGAAGTGAAACGGAGCGCACCTGCGGCAGGCGACACACCACTGAATGCACGCTGAAAGCGTGCCCCACTAGCGCGAAAAGTAACTTCCGCCCGTCGTGGGGGACGCTTCCAGCGTCCGTTTCCACGCATCGCTCTACCGCAGGTTCGCTCCATTTCATTTCGCGAACCCGCGGTTACAGAGAGGGAGACGCTTTCAGCGTCTTACTCGGGTACAATTAAAACAGATGAAGTAAGCCCCTCGTTGCATCAAACGCGCAAATTGCCTGTCATTACTACATATTCCGTAGATTATAGGATCATTTAGCGGACACCAATATAAGTGAATAGTTAAAACCTCATCAACTCAAAAACTCACGAACTTAGGATTACAGCCTGAACTTATACCCCAGCGACAGTACGAAGACGCCGTTGCGGCTGTCCTTTTCGCCCGGGGTGGAGTCTTTGTTCACCTTGGTGAGGCCGAAGTTGTAGCGCGCGTCGATGACGAGCGGGAACTTGAACTCGTAGCTGAGGCCGACGGGGATGGAGACGTCGAACTTGTTTACCGCGCTCTTGCACGACGCGCCTATACGGGTCGTGATGGTTGTGCCATCGACCCAAACCTGCGACTTAGACTGCAACTCGGCCTTGGTGAGGAGGCCGAACAGCACGCCGCCTTTCAGCGCGAAGCCGGGGGCCACGTACCAGTTGGCCACGACGGGAATGCTGAAATAGGCCGTCTCAATCTTGAGGCCGCTCATACGCGCCTTGATGCCATCCTCCACATAGTTGAAGTCCTGCCAGCCCGCTCCGGCCTGCATGAAGCCGATGCCGCCGGCCAGGCTGACGCGGTCGGTGAAGTAGTACTCCAGGTCGACGCCAACCATCAATCCGCCCGTGGGTTCGGCCTTTATCTTGACGTCGCCGAAGTCCATATAAGGCGGCATATTGGTGAACTCCGCCCCCGTCACGCCGAGGCGGGGCTGGATGGTGAGCGTGCCCGGGATGAAGCGGGACTGCGCGTCCGCGCCGAGCGCGGCCAAGGCCACAAGGGCCACGAGAAGCATCTTTTTCATTTCCTTTGTTTTTAGTGGATGACGCGTTGGCGGAATTAGCCCAACAATGCGGATTTTGAATAATTTTGAATTTAATTTTGTAAAATTTCTCGCCGTAGGCGACAACTCTTTATGCGCTTCGCGCAGAAATTCATCAAAATTTATATCAAAATTAAACAAATTCTATAATTCCGCCAACGGGTTGGATGGTGTTAGGTGGATTGTTTGCCGCGTGGGTGTCACTTCTCCAGTTCGCGCACAGGAAAGGTGAAGTAGGTGTCGGGGAAAGGCTCGTCGCGCAGCGTGAAGTGCCACCACTCGGTGTCAAGCGGCTTGAAGCCGTGGGCGAGCATGGCGCGGCGCAGTGTCATGCGGTGCTCGAACTGCTCCTTGGTGATGCTGCGCTTGGGGTCGGCGGGACTCTTGGAGTTGTCGCCCGTGTACTGGCCCGTCTCGGGGTCGCCGCAGAAGTCGGGATGGCTCTCGGGGCCGAACCAGTCGAACGTGCCGCCCATGTCAAGTTCCTTCTCCGAGGCCATGTCAAAGAGCGTGAGGTCGACAGTGGAGCCGCGTGTGTGGCCGCTCCTCTCCATAATGTACTCCTGCTCGAAGAGTACGCCCTTGTCGAGGTCGGGATAGAAGTAGGGCTTCATCTCGGTGGCCGAGAGGTCGGCGGCCCAGCGCACAAAGTGGTCCACAGCGCGCTGCGGGCGGTAGGCGTCGTAGATCTTGAGGCGGTAGCCCTGGGCGCGCACGTCGTCGCTGACGGCCCTGAGGGCCTCGGCGGCCTTGCGCGTAATCAGTGCCGTGGGCTGCTCGTAGCCGTCGATGCGCGCGCCGACGAAGTTGTAGGTGCCGTAGTAGCGTATCTCCAGGATGGCGTCGGGCACGGCGTCGGTGAGGTTAACGAACTGCGAGCTGTCCTCGGTGGGGCTGACGGCGGGGTTGTCGTCGGATGAACAGCAGGTGATGACGGATGCGCCGCAAACGAGGAGAAGGATGGCTGCGGCCATCCAGAGTTTTGTGTGTTTCATAGGGGGGTATATGTTATTAGTTCCTGGAAGTGTAAAGTTGTATGCCCTGAAGTTACAGCCTGACGCCGACGGCGGCGTTGACGAACCATTCGCTGAGGTGGCCGTGGCTGCTCAGGTGGCGGTAGCGCATGTTGTTGAACTGGCCGTAGGCGCCCGCGAAATAGCGCCCGAAGTTGTAGGTGACGGACAGGCGGGCGTCGAGGTTGAGCGTCACGACGCTGTTGAACGTCTTGGCGCCGGCGGGGGCGATGCGCAGGCTGCTGTACCACCAGCGATCCCAGTCGGCGTCGCTGATGTCGTCGTCAAGGAAGTTGGGGTCGGCCATCAGTTCGTCCACGTTGGTGGCGTAGCCGTATGCCTTGAGGCGGTTGACAAACGTGACCATCGGCATGGCCATCGCGCTGACCAGCAGTCCCTTGGCGGGCACCCAGTTGTAGGCGTAGCCCACGCCGAGCGCGGCCTGCCACATCCTGACGCGCCCCAGGCCGTGCATCAGGTAGATGAGGTCGGCGTTCGAGTGGGCGGCGTAGCCGATGCGCCCGTAGTAGTACGCCGCCCCGGCCACGAGCGAACCGGCGGAGCGCAACTGCAGCACCGACTGGTCGTAGGCCGCCGCGTAGGAGAAGCGACGCCCGTTGAACAGGTAGTAGGCGTCGGCGAAGACGGTGCGCACCTTGATGGGGTCGGCCAGCTGCGTCTCGCGCCACTCGTCCTTGTCGTCCTCGGGGATGAGGTCGCTGTCGATGTCGAAGTTGGGCGTGTTGTTTTCAAAGGTGTGGATGCGCACATTGACGCCGTATGCCCCGCCGGTGGCGCCCAGCGTGATGAGCCTGCCCTTGTCGCCGCCCACATTGACGGTGTAGCCCAGGCCGTAGCCCCTGTAGCCCGCCCACAGGCCGACATACTCGGACGGCTCGGTGCGGAGGTGCGGGCGCGCCTTGTAGTCGAACCCGGCCACACTGCCCACAGCCGTCATGCTGAGGCTGCCCTGGTTGACGCTGCCCTTGGCGATGACCTGCCAGGGGCGCGCGGGGGCGCCGATGTAGCGGCGGTCGAGCCCGCTGACGGACATCGTGTCGACCAGCGCGCCGAGCCGCCTGACGAAGCCCGCCACACCGCCCTGCGCCCACGAACGGGTGCAGAGGGATAGAAGCATTATGGCGGCCAACAACCTCATTTCGCCTTTCCCCTCCCGCATTTCCGGGGAATTATTCCTTCAACTCGAAGTGCTGGAAGTCCTTGCACGTCCGCCAGTCGCCGCCCCACTCGAAGCCGGCCTCGCGGAAGAGGCGGTAGCAGAGGTCGTGGTGGTCTATCTTGTAGGGGAAGTCGCCCGTGCGGTCGCAGTACTGCGCGGCGGTGGCGGGCTGGACGTAGCGCGTGCCGTCGGCGCGGTCCTTGTAGTAGGGGTTGTAGAGCGTGTTGATGTCGACGGCCAGGCCGCGCGCGTGCTTCGAGAGCACCTTCGTGCCGGCCACGGCGCGGTAGCAGAAACAGGAGGAGTTGTTGGCGCGCATCTGCGTCTCGTCGTCGGCGCCGTAGACGTCGGGCAGGAGCATACGCTGGATGGGGTAGCGGGCGTCGTAGAGCTGGCGCAGGATGCGGACAAGGCGGTCGGCTATCAGTTTGTTGCAGACCATCTCGCCCAGGTGAATCTGCCCGTCGTAGTCCCAATGGAGGGCGCGGACGTGACGCAGGTCATCGCGGCCTATGTAGGGGTTCTCCTTGTAGGTTTTGCCCTGCATCCGCGCCCACACGCCGTCGGGGATGGGGTCGGCGGCGAAGCACTTGTCCACACCGCCGAATGCCTCGACGGCCTCGGCGCTGACCGTCGCCCCGGCCTGCCAGCGGGCAAGCGCCGACGTGTCGGGCGGGGTTGTGATAGCATTGCTGGAGCAGGCATAAAGTGCCTGCGCGCCGCAAAGAAGAAGGGCGGTGAGCAGTATTCTGGTTGTTTTCTTCATTGTGTTGTAAGGTCTTTACGCTTTTTCGTGGGTAGGTCTTCGGTCGTTAGGCTTGCCTTTGCCGACGGCGCTACGGCCTGATGCGGATGACGAGCGTCGTGTCGCAGCGGCACAGCAGTTCAAGCATCTTGTCCTCGTCGAGGGCGATGCAGCCGCCCGTCCACGTCTTGCGCCCCTTGCAGTGCACGAAGATGTTGCTGCCGTCGGGGTAGCGGCAGGCGGCGTTGAAGTCGGTGCTGAGGCCGTAGTCGTATTCCGGCACGGTGTGCAGCATGTCCTCGCCCGTGCACCCGGCGTGGTGGACGCGGGCGGTGTCGACGATTTGGTTGTAGTACGGCCCCGGCTCGTCGCAGGCGAAGGTGGAGGCCGTCACACGGGTGTAGGGCATGGCGGTGCCGGGGTTGGGCTTCACACCGAACGCCCCGACGGCGCGCAGCGTGCCGGTGGGCGTCTTGGCGTCGCCCTCGCCCGTCTTGCCGATGCCATTCTTGCCGATGTAGGCCGTTGTGGTGAACACTTCGCGCCCGTCCACCGTGAGCCGCGCAGTGGCCTCCGTGCCGCGCACGTCGTAGACTTCTAACACCTGCTCTTGCCTGCTACTGGCGCAGCCGATCAGAAGCGCATAGGTGCTTAGGAAAAGAGCCGTGCGGAGGGTGTGCAAGCGAATGCAGTTCATCTCGTCTTAGATATTTTTCCATTTACTTATCCCCTCGGTGATGGCGGGGAGGAACTGGGCCTTGCGGCTGGAGATGTAGCGGGTCACGATGCAGTCGTCGGGCGTGGCAGAGGCACCAAAGGCGAGTTCGGCCACCTGGCGCGCGCCGTCGCCGCAGAAGGGGACGTGCGTGACGTCAGCCTGCCGGTCGCCCAGCATCATAAAGACCATATCGAGCCCCTTGGCCGTGCGCACACCGTCCATCACGGCGCGCATACGCTGGCAAAGTTCTTCGACGCCCAGCCGCTCGCTGGCGAAGACGCTGCCGATGCCCACGCGCAGGCCCTCGATGTCGTATTCCTTGAAGTCGGAGAGCAGGATTTCCTCGTCGGTCATGCCGTCGAACGAGGTGCGGGCGCGGCGCATTTCGGCGTAATAGGCACCGATGTCGCTGATGCCCGACTGGGCCAGCAACTGCGCGAAGAGGCGACGGTCGGTGGGCGTGGTCGTGGCGGAGGTGAGGCTGTCGGTGTCGGACAGCAGGCCGGAGAGCAGTAGGCGCGCCTCGGCTGCCGTGGGCTGCTCGCCCAGTTCCTCGTACATCGTGGCCACGATGGTGCAGGTGGAGCCGAGCGGCAGGGCGTAGTAGAAGAGCGGGTGGGCGGTGGTGACGGAGCCGGTGCCGTGGTGGTCGATGACGTGCAGGATGTTGGCCTGCGCCATACCGTCGACGGCCTGCGCGAACTCGCTGTGGTCGGTCATGACGACGTTCAGCCCCGTGGCGTCGGTGAGGACGGGCGGAGCCGGGATGCCTGCGGCCTGGAGGACGTAGCGCGGTTCGCAGATGACCTTGCCCGCCACGCGCGCCTTGGCGTTGATGCCCAGGCGCTGCAACAGGGCGGCGTAGGCCATGGCCGAGAAAGTGGCGTCGCTGTCGGGGCTTTTGTGACCCACGACGAGCACGCTGTCGCCGTATTCCATGCCCGTGATGACGGTGCGCAGCGGCGTGGCGTAGACGGTGTGTTCCTCCGTCTCGCTGCACGAGGCCAGCGAGACAGCGGCAAGGACTAAAAGCAGGAGATGCTTCAGAGGCTTCATCACTTAAATCTTGATGCCCGCCGCGCGGTTGAAGTAGACTTCGTAGGTCTCGTTAATGTCGTAGAACGTGATGGTGCCCGTCAGCGTGCTGGACACTTCGTCCGTGAGTTCCAGTTTGAAGAACACCTCGCCCGTCTCGGTGTCGGTGGCCACGATGGTCTTGTTGTTGTCCTTAATCTCGAATGTGCCGCGCTTCACAACGTCTGTCGCGTCGTCTTTCTTGGTCGACTCCCTGCCGTCCTCGGTTGTATAGGGCATGTAGAAGAAGCGGTGCGCCTCGAACTTGCGCCCGTCGGCGTGGAGGTTCATTTCCATGTGGAACGTCGTGCCCCATTCGTAGGTGCCGTCCACCTTCACGCCGCCCAGAGTCCAGCCGCCGCCGAGCATGTTGCGGACGAACCAGGTGGAAGTACTCTCGCCGTCCTCGGCATCGGAACAGCCCGTCACGCCAAGCGTCAGTGCGGCGCACACGAGCAAGAGGAACAGCCTTTTCGTTGTTTTCATTGTTTATGGGTTTGGTTTTTGACAACCCGTAGGCGGAATTACCAAAATTTGTTCAATTTTGATATAAATTTTGATGAATTTCTGCGCGAAGCGCATCAAGAGTAGTCGCCTACGGCGAGAAATTTTACAAAATTAAGTTCAAAATTATTCAAAATCCGCATTATTGGTCTAATTCCGCCAACGCGTTTTTCAACAGTTTATTTCAAAAAATCTTGTGCTGCCGCTAAGAGGCATACGGCTAACAGTAGGAAAAGGGCAGTTGTACGCCTCATATCCAGTGCTGTTCTGGGTGTAGCCTAATAGCCAAACGCTCACCAATCGTCGTCTTCGCCGCCCACGATGCCGTTGCGCAGGGCTTCTTCAACTTTGTCGAGGATGGCGTTGCTGTAGGCGTGGGTCATCACGAGCGCCTTGGCGCAGGTGCGCTTTTGCGCGTCCTTGGCCACGAAGGGATAATGGGCGGAGATTTCCCAACTCTCGTCGTAGAGGTTTTCGTTGGTCTTGTCTTCGGCCTTGCGCTTGGAGTCGCCCCACGTGCGGCCTTTCTTGTCGGAGGAACTGAGCCAGCCACCGGAAACGTCGGCCAGAATGTCGTAGTTCTGCACGGTGTAGGTGACACGCACGCGCCCCTCCTTGATGTCGAGGCGGATGATGGGCGTGATGCTGACGCTGTACTTGTTGAGCGTGCCCGTATGCTCGACAATGTTGGGGATGGTGGCCGAGATAATGATGCAACCGGCTTCCTTGTCGTTGAGTGTAATGGCCTGGTTGTCCTTGAACGTGGCTGTGGCCCAATAGTTGAGGGCTACGTAGAGCTGCTGCTTGCTTTTGCCGGGGGCTTCGATGACTTGTTGGTAGGTGATGCCGCCGTTTTTGTCGAGAACGATTTCGGCACCGAGCGTCTGCGCGGCGTCAAGCCATTTGTCGCCGTAGCGTTCCTTGGCATATTTCTCCAGGTCGGCGGCTTTCATCACCTGCGCGTGGGCTGTTGCAGCGCCGCCCAAGCAGAGGAAGGCGGCGAGTGTAAAGATTCGGAGTGGTTTCATAAGTTTATCGGTTTATCAGTTTATGAGTTTTCAGTTAATCAGTTGAACTGTTTGCTGTGGCTTGCGGGGCGATTGAGCCTATCATGCTGCCGTTCCTTCCACGGCCATCACGCCGAAAAGGGCGGCGCCAAGAACGACGAAAACCAGCGCATAGAGCACGGCGAGCACCAGGGTCATAACGAGCGTGCGCCACACGGCACCCCATGTGCGCAGGCCGTAAAGCTGGCGGAAGTCCATGATGAACAGCAGGGTCACCAGCAATTCGGGCAGGGCGTAGGGGAAGATGGAATGGTCGGCGAACGTGCGTGTCAGCGCCAGCCACGCGATGGAGACGAGCTGCATCTGGCAACTGAAATACACCATTGCGAAAGCCGTTTCGACGAAGTTAAGTCCGCGCCTTCGGAATACAATCCACACGGCCACGACCAACAGCAACACTTGCAGCAACAAGCGATAGAGCGCGTTGCCCATGAAAAAGTCGCGCACTTGGAGGAACATGGCGCCGGTGGCGGACTTCCCCACGGCTTCGGCCAAGGGGTCGGCTGCCTTGGCGGCGGTCTGCGTGTCGATGCCCAACAGCCAGATGATGGCGGCCACGAAAACCGTCAGCACGGCCAGCATCTTGAACGGCGGAAAGTAGGAAAGATAGTGGCCGCCCAAGTAGTCGCGCACCATGTAGCCCGGCCGCCACAGCAGGTGGCCCATCGAGCGGAACATGGGGCGGTTGCCCAGCCCCCAGATGTCGAGGAATCCGTTCAGCAGGCGCCGCCATGTGAAGCGCGTCCAGCCGCCCGGCATTCCGCATTGCGGACACAGCCGCCCGTTGAAGGCATGGCCGCAATGGCGGCACACGTGGGGCGTCGCCACAGGCAATGGCGCGTCGGCGGGGCGCAACTGGCGGCGGTGGTAGCGCAGCAGCACCAGCCGCAGGTATCGTTTCAAGGTCATTGTCGTTTGTCGTTCCGAAATTTTATGCCGCATGCGCATGAACCGATTGCCTATTTACGCGCACAAAACACTGCGCAAATTTCGCACTTTCCCCGCGTTCCGCTGTGGCTGATGGGGTGTAAATTCGGTTTTGTACCGAATTGTCACAGCCCAACAGCGACAATTTTCCGTTTCTCCTGCCTTCCGGGCATTGCCGCTTCCCGCTGGAAAGTCTCCCGGAAGCCTGCGCATTCTTTTTCCGATACGGCCGGAAAGTTATCGGCGCGCGGCAGAAAGTTCAAACCAAACTTTGGTTTACACAAATCAAACTTTGGTTTGTGAAAATCAAACTTTGGAATGTATAAACCAAACTTTGGTTTGTAGAATCCGCGGGCTTCGCGTAACTTTGCAGGCGGATAAACGAAACAATCTATCAGCACATGGCAAAGTTTATAATGCGGCAAATGGCCGAAGGAATGGGGCGGGGGAGCGAGCGGCTCTATCCGCAGTTGCAGGGCACGGGCGTCGTGACGCTCGGCGATATGGCCGAAAGCATCGCGCGTGGCTCGGCCTTCACGCCTGGCGACGTGAAAGGGCTCGTCGCCGCCTTGGCCGACGAGATTGCACGCGGCGTGGCGCTCGGCAAGACGGTTCAGTTGGAGGGCATCGGCTCGTTTCGCGCCGCGCTTGTCCTCCGCAAAGACGCCGAGGAGGAACTTCCCGACAGCGCAACCCATCGCAATGCCAGCAGTGTGCGCATTGGCGACGTGCATTTCCGCTGTGCCAAAAGACTCGTCGCACAAGCCGACCTGATAGCCCACTTGGAGCGCGTGATGCCCCGCAAGTCGCCCTGTGCCAAAGTCCCCCCGCTTGCGCAGCGCCTTGCCTTGGCGCGGCAGTTTCTGGCCGAAAATCCGTGGATGTCCGTTGGCGACTACGCCGCCCTCACCCACCAACCGCACACCACCGCCGCCCGCGAACTGCGTGCGCAGCTCGACGCGCCCGATGCCTTTCTCGACACGCGCGGCAGCGGTTCGCACAAAGTTTATGTGCTGAAAGAAATGTAAAATAGGGTGGGGGAGTGGATGCCAAGTGCCCAGCCACGTCATGTCGGCAGTGGAGAGCGTGCTGGTCAGGTAGTCACGGAGGCTGTTCAAGGCTGCGTTGCTCATAGCTGTTGTGTTTTGTGGGGAAAAAGATAGTGCAAGGCGAGTGGCAAAGCAAGCAAAACGTGCTTTTGCTTGCTTTGCCCGAGCCGCCGCCTATCTTCGCGAAGCAAAGTCGTGCAAGGCGAGTGGCGAGTTAAAGACGCCTTTGCGTCACCCCCTCTCTGTAACCGCTGGTTCGCGGAATGGAACGGAGCGAACCTGCGGTATAGTAATGCGTGGAAACGGACGCTGAAAACGGCCCCCACGGTGGGCGGATGTAACTTTTAACACCCGCTGGGGCACGCTTCCAGCGTGCATATATAGGTATGCAACCTGCCGCAGGTACGCTCCGTTTCACTGCGCGAACCTGCAGTTACAGAGGGGGTGACGCTTTCTTTAAGTCATAACGTCGGTTCATCGTCTTAAGAGTTTTAGCACAAACATTCGGAGTGTTCGGAAGAACGCTGTATATTTCGCGTACTCCAAACACTCCGAAACCCTCAAACCAAAAGGAATCAGGCCTAAGCGCTCATTCCTCCCAGCCGTACCACTGGAAATCCCAAAAGAGATCCCGGCGCGTGCGGGCGGGGCCTGTGCCGCCACCGCCGTAGCTGATGCCGGAGTTGCCGGAGGTCTGGGTAATGGCTTCGGCGAAGATGGCCGCTTCTGCCGTAAAGGAGATGGTGCGCAGGACGGGCGAACGGTATACTTTTCTCATTGCTTTCATTTGATGAACATGCGCTTACCGTCGCGGATGTAGACACCGGGGACGCCGGGTTTATGGGCGAGCTTGCGTCCGTCGAGGGTATACCACTCGCTACCTGCTACCCGCCACTCGCCATTGTGGATGCTTGTCGTCTCATCTTCGTCAAAAAAGTTCAGCACGAAGTTGCGCACGCTGCCCCCTGCGGCTGCGTCGGCTGCATAAAGGCTGTCGTCCAGCACGAAGTAGGCGCGGAAGCTGCCCACGGGGATGTCGGCGGCGGGATAGTAGAGCGTATTGTCGGTGCTGAGGTAGAGTTTCTGACGGTCGCCCTCAGTCAGCGTGACGGGGGCGTAGTTGCCCGCGAAGGTGAGCAGTGCGGGGAAGTCAGTCGGGGCGGGCGTCTTGCTGATGGTGACGCGCGTAAAGACGGGGTTCACGATGTCCGTGCCCGACGCCCACTTCACAATGTAGGGCACGCCCGCCGCGATGTTCGCCACTTCCGTGAAGTTGAGCGTCAGCGTGTGGTCGGCAAAGGCCACGTCCGTCAGACGCATCACCGTGGCGCCTTCGAGCGGCGTGTCGCCAAAGGAGGCGAGGGCGAAAGGCAGCGTGAGCGTGTTCCACGAGTCGTCCTTCCAGAGCGTGCGCCCCTGGATGGTCACGTCCACCGTCTGCCCGTCGCAGGCGGCGAGCGTGGCGGTGTTGTCGGCGTCGTTGTAGAGCGTCAGGGAGGAGACGCTTTGCCACGCCAGCACGGGCAGTTCGCCGTCCCGAAACGTCCACACGCTGTAGTCGCCCGCCGTGTTGAGCAGGCCGTCGAGGGCGGAGCCGCGCATGGCGTCGCCGTTAGCGTAAGCGTTGCTCGCGCTGCCGTGGCTGCTGATGTCGCCATAAATCTGTCCGCTGTGGATGGCCGCGCTTACGTCGGCGTAGTTGTAGACGCTGAGCACGGTGGCATCCGTATTGCCCACGATGCCGCCCGCGTAGTTCGCGTCGGAGGCATTGGTGGCAGTGGTAAATATTCGTCCCTGGTTGTAGCAGTCCTGGATGATGGCCGTAGAGGCGCCGCCGCCCACGATGCCGCTTGCGCCCGCAATGCCGCCCAGGTTGGCCATCGTCCAGTTGCCCACGACGGTGGCCTTGTTGCAGCACTGCTCAATGCGGCCCTCGTTGAGACCGACGATGCCGCCGACGTAGCAGTTGCGGTCGGGGTCGCTCTTCTGGCTGACGTGTACCGAACCGCTGGCGATGCCCAACTGACGCACGGTGCCGGTTGCGCCGACGTAGCCGAAGAGACCCGCCACGTCGCCCGTCTCCGCGCCGTCGATGTCCACCGCGAGATTGCTAATCCAGTGGCCCTGCCCCTCGAACGTGCCGCAGAAGGGCGCGGTCAGCGTACCGATGGGCATCCAGTCAATGCCCGACAAGTCCAAGTCTGCCGCGAGGCGCACGGTCACGCCCTCATAGGTGTTGCCCTCCGCTACAGCAGTGGCCAGTGTCTGCAAGTCGCCGACAGTGGCAATGGTCACGTCTTGCGCCCGCACCGCCGTCGCAAGCAGGGCGAGGCATAGAAAGGTAAGCCGCTTCATCATTCAACAGAGAAAAAGGTCACGACGTAGGGCTTGCCATCCTGCGTGGGGGCGAGGCCGGGGGTAAAGGGCTGCCAGTTCTGTACCGTGTAGATGCGGGCGAGGCGGGCGCAGTAGTAGCTGATGGTGACGGCGCCGCTGCCGCTGGTGCCTGCGATGACGAGGGGGAAGTAGGCTTCGCCGCCCGTGCGCTGCAAACTGCTGACGGCGCGCACCTCTCCGTCCACGACGGCGCACATCAGGTCGTCGTCCGAGATGTAGGGCTGCAACTCTGCCTGCGGGATGAGTTGCACGGACATCGTGTACTCAAAGGTGGCGTAGAGGTCGGCGGGGACGCTCCACGAGGGGCGCGAGGCGGTGCCGACCGTGAGGTTGGGGTTCACCACTTCGCCGTCTTTATCGTCGCTGCCACAAGAAACAGCGGCAAGGAGCAGGGTGGCCACGAAGGCCACACCTGCTATTGTCTTTATACTTCTTTTTAACATCGTTACTTTATTTAATAGTCACTTTCTTTCCGTTGTGGATATACACGCCCGGCTCGGTGGGTGCCTTGCGCAGGCGGATGCCTTGCAGGTTGTACCAGCCGTCGCCGCTGATGCTGTCGGTGGGAACGAAACGGATGGTGGCAGGCTGGCGGAGCGTGCCTTCCACGCCGTCGGCGAAGTAAGGCATACGGCGCGGGGCGGTGGCAACAACTTCCGTCTCAGCATCGGCGGCCTCGTCACCAAGGCTCTGCGGACGCTCTATGGCGAACGTGATGTCGTCGCTGCCAGCGGCCACGTTGAGGAAGAAGCGTCCCTCTTCGTCGGCCACGGCCACGCCGAGCATCTCGGCTCCGCCGTAGGCCACGAGGCGGTCGCCCTCCTCAAGTTCCACACCTTCCACGCGAGCGATGATGTTCATCGAACCGCCTGTTAGGTTCTCGAACTTGGGTGCGGCGGCAGCCCGCGTATCGTTGACGTTGTAGCGCGAGCCTGCGGTGTAGTACGGGTAGAAGAACCGCGCGTCGCTGTCGGCAATGCGCTTGAGCATATAGCCCTCGCCGCTGCGCAGGAACGTAAGCGTGCCCTTCCACTGGCGGTTGCCGTTTGAGTCAATGCTCAGCACAGCGAACTCGCTCTGGCTCTTGATGATGTCGCCGTCATTACCGTCGTCGAGGTAGTCGGCCAAGGCCGTGGCGATGGGCAGGTTGAGCGACGACATGTAGCCGATGCGGTTCCAGCCTTTGTGTACGGTCACTGCGTCGTAGGCGAAGTTGCCCACCACGTAGATGTTCTTCGTGCTCTGGGCGAAGAAGCGGTACATCCGCGTGGGGTCGAGCTGGAAAGTCTTGTCGCCGTTGTCCCAGTAGTAGCGCGTGGTGTAGAGCGTCGGGTCGTATACGCCCTTGTAGGTGATGAGGTAGTTGCGCCCGTCGGGTTCGACGAGTTCCAGTCCGTCGCCCACTTCCCACTGTCCGATGCCGTCCAAGAGGCTGGTGACGGTGCTCTCTGCGGGCTGCACGTAGGTGGAAATCCAGTTCCAGCCCTTTTGCAGGCGCACGGTCTGCACCTCCTTCTCGGTGGACATGAGAACGATGGGGTTCGTGGGCGTGCCGAGGATAGCGTCGGCCTGGAAGAGGATAGGCTCGCCGTCCTCGCGCTCCACGACGTAGATGCGTCCCGTCGTGGCGTCGTAGAACTCAAGCAGGAGCGGCTCGGTGTGCGTGCCCGCCGTGTTGTAGACGGTGAGGTAGATGAGACCTTCGTCCGAGCCAGTGGCAGCGGCGCTGGAGTCTATACCCGCTGTGCCGAGCGTGCGGTGGCCCGTGCCGATGGCGGTGAGGATGTCGTCGCTGTCGTGCGACACCACGCCGTTCACCTTCACCTGCGCAATCATGTGCATCGTCACGTTGCCGGCCTTGAGGTTGTCGTCCACAGTCCAGTCGGGGGCTTCGCCGCGCACCTTGATGCTGATGGGCAGCGGCTCGGTCATGCCCTCCTCGCCGACGATGTAGATGACTTCCTCGTAGTCGCCTATATTTATATACGGAGAGACGGTGAGCGTGACGGGCTGCTCGTCCAGGGCGGCCACCTTGCCGCTGGTCAGCGAGGGCGTGATCCACGCGGGCAGACCCTCAAGGGTGAAGTTGCGTGCCTTGCCGCTGAGGTTCTCCACGCTGAGTTGCAGCGTGGCGCCTTCACCGTACCTCGCCTCTATGCTCCTGCGCTTGTCGGTCCAGCGCAGCGGGTTGCGGTAGACGTAGAGGTCCATCACCAAGGGCGAGGCCATCAGGTTGCCTTGCAGGTCGGCCACTTCCTTGACGGTGATGTAGACGTTGGTCTTCTCGATGTCCACTTCGGGTACGTCAAGGTTGATGAGCAGGTCCTTGCCGTCGGCCACGAAGCTGTACTTGATGTTCTCCAGTTTGCCACTGCCCGTCATCGGGGCGTGCATCGTGCGCACGGCCACAGCGTCCATCACGCTCTGCGCGACGATGGTGTCCTGGTGGCTCTCGATGATGTTGCCCTGGCTGTCCTTGTACTTCTTGATGCTGATGCCCGTGGGCATGAGTCGCTGCGAGTTGTCAAGCTGCTTCTCCGAGCGGCTGAAGGGCAGGTAGGCCAACAGACCCATCTCCTCGCCCGACGGCGTGTTGGTGGCGACGAGTTTCAGCACGTTTTCGGGCAGTGCCATTTCGTACATGCAGAGTTCGTCGACCTTGCCGTGGAAACGGGTTTTTAGGTTCTTAGGTTCTTGGGAGTTCGCGTCGAAGGTAGCACCGAGGTAGAGGTGGTTGCCACTGATGCCGCCGAGGGTGTCGACGGGGAAGGTGGCCTTGAGCTGCTGGTCGACGTAGAGGCTGCCCACGTTGCGGGCGCGGTTCACCATCACGGCCACGTGGTGCCACTGGCCGTCGGCATAGTAGCCGTTCGCCGTTACCTCCTGCCCGCCGGAGCGGAAGTAGAGGTCGCCCTCGCCGTTGATGCCGAGGTTGAAGTGGTCCTTCGTGGCGGCTTCGGCCTTGGCGTCGCCGTTGCTGATGATGGTGCCGCCGTCGGTGTCGGATGCGTTGAACCACAGGGCCAGCGTGTAGTCCTCGTAGTCGGCGCGGTTGAACACGTCGGGGTTGAGCGGGATGGGTTCGCTCTCCGTGCTGACACAGATGCCGTCGGGCGTCTTCCACGTCGTCTCTATCGCAATCAGGTCGTTGCCGCCCACGGCCTTGTCGTAGACGTATTCGCCGCCGCCCTCGTTCATCGGGTAGTAGTCGATGAGGCCGAGTTCGTAGCCCGTCAGACGCTTCTGGCTGTACTTGGAGAGTTCGCCGGCTGTCATCGCCTTGTTCCAGAGGCGCACTTCGAGCATCTCGCCCGTGTATTCTTCGCCGAGTTGGATGGGGCCGTTGCCGTCGTAGAGGACGTCAATGGTGCCTTGGCCGATGAGCGTCGTGCCGTCATAGAACTTCACGGTGGTCTGCCCCTGCTCCTCGTCGGCCTCAACGGCGTAGGCCACCTGGTGAAGCGACGAGAAGTCTACCGCCTGGGTGCTGCTGACGCGGTAAACCTTGTCGGCGGTGATTTCGGCGTAGAGGCGGTTGTCGCTCTCAATGCCGAAGTGGAGGTCGTGGCCGAGTTCCGCAATGTGGCCGAAGAGGGTGTGCGAGCCGCTGAACGTCGGGTCGGGATAGACCATCAGGTCGAGCGTGAAGTCTTTGCCCGCGAGGTTGCGCTTGGCCTGCGAGATGAGGAAGGAGTTGCGGTTGAACTGGAGGCACGTTTCGAGCGAGATGTTGCTCTTGTTCGTCAGGCCGAGCACCTCAAAGTTGTTCACGCTGCGCAGGTAGTTGCCGGCAATCTGCTCGGAGAAGGCAATGCGGATGTCGTCGCCAATGCCGAGGATGCCGTTGGTGGGCTGCGGCGTGCCGAAGGGTACGGGGCGGCGCGTGTCCTTGATGCCCGTCAGGATTTCGGAGGCACGGGTGAGGTAGCCTCCGCCGTGGCGGCAGAAGGTCACGGCGCGCACGTCGTAGGTCTGCTCAATGGGCGAGGTCTCGCCGAAGAAGCGTGCCTCGATGAAGCCGTCGTCCATAATCAGTTCGCGCGTGCCGCTGGCCAGGGCCATCAGCGAGTCGCTCTTGTAGTAGGAGCAGACGTTCACCCAGTCCTTGTCGCCCTGCGTGGAGAGTTTGTATTGCAGTTCGATGTGGTCGAAGCCTCGGTAGTTCACGTCGAAGCCGTCGATGCGCACCGGCAGGTAGTAGTCGCGCTTCTTGTCGTCGTAGGCCGACTCGGTGTTCACCACCCATTTGTCGCCCGGCAGCGAGATGTTCACCCGTCCTGCCGTCGGCACGAAGTGGGCGGAGAGTTTCTGCACGAAGACGCGGGCGGGGTCGTCGGGGTTGAGCAGGGCGAGGCCGATGTCCTCGTAGTCGAAATCGGCACCGGCGTATACCTCCACCTGCTTCTCCACCACCTGTCCCGTCGGGATGTAGATGAAGTGGCCCTCGCCGGGCAGCGGGTTACCGTCGATCTGCACCTTCGCGCCCTTGGGGTTCATATAGTCCTCCAGCATGATGTAGAACTTGTTGGGTGCCGAGGCCGAAGGCACTTCGCTCTCGTTGGCGAGGTAGATGGTGAAGCGCGCTGGCTCGTCGTAGGGCACGTTCGAGACGGTGCTTTCCTTGGCCCAGATGGAGGGGCGGTCGATGTCGAGCGTGCGCACGTCGAGCACGGTGCCGGGGTTGTAGAACTGCGTCACGCGCTCGTCCTCCCACGGCGAGGTGGTGCTTCCGGCGCGGGTGCGGTAGACGAAGTTGCGATACTGCGGCGTGGTGTCGTCGAAGTAGCTGAAGGCAATACCTGCGCCCACATACTTACCCTTGCGGACGGCATCGATGATGTCCTGCGAGATGACGTTGAATATCGGTATGTCGCCGGCCTCGGCCTTCTCCTTGAGTTCGGCCATGTTGATGGCCGTGCGGTAGACGTCGACCACGAGGTTGGAGGCTTTGTCCATCGCGAGGGTGAAGCCGGCCTTCTTGCTTTGCGTCTCGGTGCCGCCGAACTTGTAGTTGAAGTTGATGCTGGCCACGACACCTATCTTCATGGTGAGGCTGACGGCCGCATTCGAGAACTCTACCTCTTTGACGTTGCCGCTTTCGTCTCTTGACACGTCCTGGACAGGATCGTTGCTGCCTCCCGTAAAGGTCCTGGGCAGCAAGGACGACAGTTCTTGTCCCGAAACAAACGGCCATTGCAGGTAGCGCGCCTCGGTCTGGCTCACACTGAAGTTCTCGCTGTAGGTGATGCTGGTGCGTCCGTCGAAGTCGTAACTCTTCACGAGGTCGGTGGCGTTCAGTTTCTCCATCTCATTCTGGGCAATGAAGCTTGCCCAAGTGGCAATCTGCCGGTTGATGGCCTGGATGGAGTCGTTCCAGCTGGTCTGCGTCGAGTTGGTGGGATTGACAGGCGTGTAGGTGCCTACTCCCGCATAGTTTTCGTGCGTTGTGGGGAGGTTGCTGATATAGACGGGGCAGCCCTGCTTGTTGGCCATCTCCTGGGCGATGCTCGTGGGCGTGCCGGGAGGCAGCATCAGCTGGCTGCGCACGTTGAGGAGCGTCGGTATCAGCTCGCTCTGAATGTAGGCCTGCGAGTGGGCGAAGGTGGAGTTGAGCTGTAGGTAGAAGCGCATCACCTCGTCGCGGATCAGGTAGACAGGCTTTCCGGTGACGTCCGTACCCTTGGCGAGCACCTTCACGAGCCCGTTCTTGACCTTGTATTCGTGGCCGTCCACGGTGATGGTGCCGCCCTCGCGCGGCACGAGGCGCTGGTAGAGGCTGTCGGGCACGATGCGCACCGCCACGGCATCCTCCAAGATGGCGTTTTGCGTCATACCGATATATACGTCGGCGGGCGCGCCCACGTTCTTGGCACTGCTGCTGGTGGAGATGCGCTCCGTGGTCTCGAAGCTGTAGCTGTACTGCCAGGAGTTGTAGTAGCTGCAAACCAGCGGCGCGGTATAGTTCAGCACGTTCTTCATCGTGCTGATGGTACCGGCCTCGCTGTTGATGCCCACGATGCCCTGGTAGAAGCTGCTGCCCTTGCCGACCGTGAAGTTGAAGTTCATGCCGGCCTTGGCCGTCACGTCGCAGTTGAAGGTATAGTTCAGTTTGGAGCCTGCCTCGATGTAGGCGCTGGAGCCGCCGCCCGGCGGGTCGCGCAGGATGTCGATGAGGTAGGTGCCGCCGTCGCTCACGACGCGCCTGCCCTGCGACTTGGCCACGGTGGCCATCACATAGCCTTGCAGCGGCGTGATGTCGTAGTAGGTGTCGTCGTAGAGCAGGGTGACGGTCATCGTGCGCAGTGCAGCGTCGTTCTCAAGCGTGAAGGTGGTGTTCTGCGGCGTGAAGATGTAGCTACCCTCGCCGAGGCTGTCGAGTTCGATGGTCTCGGTCTCGGTGCTGCTGATGAGGCCGTTCTGTATCTTCACGGTGCCGCCGCCCAGTTTCACGACGTCGGGCACGGTGTTCTGTACATTATTATAATAGTATTCCTCGCGTGCGGAGAAAATCAGCGGAATGGGACTGCCGGCCATAAAGACGGGATGGCCCATGGCGTAGCCTTGCTCCTTGTCCCACAGCGTGACGACGCTCTTGGCGCCGGCCACGTCGAGGGCGGTGTAGGACTTCAGGCCGAAGTAGTCGTCGCCCACACGGATGTTGAGCTGCTCGTAGTGGAGCGTGGCGGGGGTGTGGTAGATGCGCGAATAGACGGCAGTGTCGCCCTGCACGCAGTCCGTCAGGTCGAGCGTCTCGGCGGCGGTGCCAGTGGCGAAGAGCGTGGGATAGCCCGTGGCGTAGATTTCCGTAATCTTGTACTTCACGGGATAGAACTTCACCTCATACTCGCCCGTCTTCGCGTCGGGGTGGATGGTGATGGTCTGGCGCGTCATGTGCACCTGCGTCGTGTCGCTCTTGCCGTGCAGGAAGGTCAGGTCGCGCTCCTTGACGTTGTCGTCGAGCTGGTCGCGCACAATCCAGGAGGCATTGTCGCCCTCCAGCTTCATCGTGATGGTGAGGTTGTCGCCGAGGTTGTTTCTTGAGAGGCTCTCGCCAAGGGGTTTCAGCCCCTGGTCGTTGCCGCCCACCACGCGACCGCGCAGCACCACCTTGGTCTGGTCCCAGAAGTAGTGCTCGTAGAGATTGCTCTGCCAGTTGTGCTGGCGCTCCTTGCCTTCGGGCATGTCGGGGTCTTCGTAAAAGCCTTCGTTCATAAAGACGTGGCCGTCCTTCACCACCTGCACCGAGTGCGCGCCCTGCGGGATGCTCACGCTGAAACTGCCTTGCAGGTCGGTCTCCACGGGATTGCCGCTGGCGTTCATCACCATAGCGCCGTCAAGCAGGAAGTGGGCTCCGCTCACGGGGATGCTGCTGCCTTCGTAGAGCACGTAGCCGGAGAAGACGTAGTAGGTGCTTTGCGTGAAGACGACATTCGTCTTGAGGTTGCCGCCCACGGCGTCGTCGAAGGTCACAATCTGCTTGTCAAAGGGACTTTCGTCGCCCTTCGTGTTCACCGTGAGGGTGTAGCTACCCTCGGTGCCGTAGATGAGGTCGCCTATCTCAAAGTAGCCCGTAGAGTCGGTGACGCACGAGCCGATGGAAGCACCCGTAATGTCGTTGGGCGTGGCGGTAACGGTACGGCCCGCCATGCCCGTGCCGTCGGCGAGGCGCACATAGCCGCGCACCATACCCGTGGGCTGGCAGCAGCCCTCCACGGTCATCTGCGAAAGGTGCTCGCCCTCGCACTGCGTCACGCTCAGCACGGTGTAGACGTAGTTGTGCTGCGGGCGCGCGGTGCGGTCGATGTAGGCGGTCTGCACGTAGGCGGCCTCAAGCGTGTCGACCACTTCGGGCGTCAGTTTGTCGTAGCGCAGGATGCGGAAGTAGTCCACTCCGCCTTCGCCCACCTCCCAGCTGAGCGACACACCGTTCTGCAACGTGTCGGCTTCAAGGGAGACGAGTTCTGCGTTGTTGTCGAACCTATAAGTCGCGAGGTCGGTGCTATCCTTCTTCACGGCATCCACGAGGTCGGTGCTGAGCGGCGGGATAGACGATGAACCCTGCTCCACGGAGAGGGAGAAGAAGTGGTCCACGCAGGAGGAGGTGAGGTCTACTTTCAACTTGCTCTGCTCTACTTCCTCTGCCGACAGCACCTTGCGCTCCGTGTAGAGCGCAGTGGTGCGGCCTTGCACGGGCACGGCCTTGCCGTTGTAGTCCACCTTCCACTGGGAGCCCAGGACAGCGGCCATATCGCTTGCAGACTTGCCGCCCGCATAGTCTACCCCCGGCCAGTTGTTGGCCGTATAGGTCCAGCAGTTAGTATAAGTGGAAAACCTATTTACGTAATAGTTGTACGCAAATGCTACTCCATTAGAAGGGAAGCCTGTGTAGGTTCCTTGGTCCAGACAGTTCTCTATTATAGGGGGAGTGTTATTGTCGCCATCCCCTGACACAATATAGGTTGCGCCGTTCATTTTGTAGCGTCCTGTATTCTCTTGAGTAAGCTTTCCGTCGAACAAGCAGTTGCGGATCGTAACGTCAGATGCACGGTAGGCGTTTGCTATAAAGCCCGAAACGTAGCCACCTGCCGACACGATTTCGGCAGAGACACGGCAATTCTCTATGGTCAGACGGCCACCCCCATGCTTATAATATCCAACCAAACCTGCAAGATAGCCACCACCAGCGCTACCGCCCCTCATCGTTCCGGCAATATTGAGATTGCGAATCGTGGCATTGCCCTCCACTTCATCAAACAGGCTCTTATACATAGTAACTCTTGTATCATCTATGTTAAGGGTAATCGTGTGGCCATTGCCCTCAAGCGTTCCTTGCCAGACGGTAGTTATCCTGACATCGGTTGTGAAGTCGGCCATCAGTATGGCATCCACTGGGTATTTGCCGCCCGCTTTTGCCACATCTTGGGCAAACGCTTTCCAGTCGGCTGCCGTGCTGATGAGGCGGCTGGTGGAGGCGTACTTGTCGGTGGTCAGCACCACTTGGGCGCGCTCGTCCCAGAGCAGGGTGCTGTAGGTCGGGTCGTCGGAGCGGGTCATCACTGGCACAACCTGTCCGCCTTGCAGTTCCCAGTTGGCGCCTAACTGGCGCGCCAACTGCTCGGCAGTCAGCGCATCGGAGTAGGTGCCTTGGGTGACGCCGATGGAGGTGGTATAGTAGCTGTTTTTATAATTGGGAGCGCTGCCGCCATAGCGTGTAAAGGTGTTGCCTATGGAGCGGTAGTCATCAAGCGCGGTGGTGGGCAGCCCCTGCGGATTGACCAGACAGTTGTTAAACGTAAGTTGCTTCCAACTCATACCCGCGAAGCCACCAATGCTGTGGCACGCGCTGCCCTCGAAGCTGCCGTCGAACAGGCAGTTCTGGAAAAAAGCGGGGCAGCGACCTGCGTTGCCGATAAAGCCGCCCGAGGTGGCATCGCCGTTGGTAGCCAGGTGCAGCACTACCGACGAGCGGCAGTTGTCGAACGTTACACCCGTTTCGTTGCTGGTGGTGGGCACCCAGGCCACGATGCCGCCGACGACTTGGTTGTTCGAGATGAGTTTGCCCGCCGTGTGCAGGTTTTCAAAGTGTGCGCCGCTGACGTAGCGGAACGGTGCATACTGGGCCACCTTGGCGGTGTCGGCGGGATTGAAGCTCAGCGTGTGGCCGTTGCCGTTGAAGGTGCCGGCATAGGGCTTGTCGGTGGCATTGCCCACCATCACGAGCGGCCCCGTGCCGAGGTCGATGTCGGAGGCCATCACAGCACCGAGCGTCGTCTGACCGCCGTTCACGAGGTCGGCAAACTTCTTCCAGTCGGCAGCCGAGCGCAGGATGAAGTTTCCCTTGCTGTCGTACTCCTGCGCGCCGCCGAGGGCGAAGTCCACGTTCACGGAGTGTGAAGCGTCGGTCCAGGTTCCCGCCCGCTCGGTCGTGGCCTCGCTGACCACGGGCAGGTGCAACGTGGCAGGAATACCGACCTGCGCGTAGCCGCTCAGCGCAGTCCAGCCCCACATGGCGGAGATGCTGCGCCGCACGCGGTAGTAGACGTCCTTCTGCTCGTAGTTGGCCATGAAGGTTTCGTCGGTAAAGGTATAGGCGGTCTCCTTCTCGTCGTATTCCACCTGGCCAATCACGGCCCATCCCGTGTCGTTGGGGTCGCTCGACCCGTTCACGTTGCGCTGTATCTCCCAGTTGTCGCTGCCCATCACGTCCGACCACGTGGGCCACGCCACGCCCCATCGCAGGGTGACGTTGCCGTCCTGCCCCAGCGAGGCCGAGAGGCCTTTGGGCTGGTGGAACATGGGCACATCGATGGTATCGGACACCTCCGTCACCTTCTCGCCCTCACTGTTGGTATAGGAAGCCTCAAGGCGGAGGTTCGTCACGGGGCGCTCGGCACTGAAATAGAGGAAGCCGCTGGGCTTGTTCTCCAGCACCTGCGTCTTTTCCTGCACACGGTTGTAGCCGTGCTTCACCTGGTAGTGGGCCACCATCTTGGTGATGTCGTTGGCGGCCAGCATATAGGGCACCATCACCATGTTGGGCTGGCCGCTGGTGTAGGAAATCACGGGGTCCAGCAGCTGCGGCACCTGCGGCACCGGCTTGTCGGGGATGCCGATGCGGGTGTCGTCGATGGAAACCCAAGTGTCGGGCTCGCCGATGTTGCCGTTGTGGTGGATGCTCCAGCTGATGATGACGGTCTTGCCGCGATACTTGCTGGGGATTTCCCAGAGCAGGTTGGCCCACGAGGTGTCGTCGTCGTTCGACTTCGTAGGCACCGTCGTGTACTGGTTCTGCGTCGTACCGATGAGTTCCGTGCTGTAGCCGCGCTCTCGGTAGAGCTGCATCGTGCCGTCCACGCCACGGTGGCACTTCATCCACGGGTTGTAGTCGCCACCCGAAATGTCGTGCTGCATGGCATCGACCACAAAGATGTCTTCCGTCTCGTTGGTGCCTTCAATCTTGATGCGCACCGCCGCCCAGACCAGCCAGCAGTCGTAGCCGTCCTTGTCGTAGACGGGAAATTTGATGCGGAGCTTGTTCGTGCCCTCCAGCATCACCTGATAGTTCATCTTGGTCTGCAGGACGCAGTCCGCCTGCGCCTCCGTTGGCCAAGTCACTGCCGCCAGCACTGCCAGCAACAGGAGTCTAATCGCTTTTCGCATATTGTAAGATTTTGTTTTCCGCCGCAAATTTCGCCATTCCCGCGCGTGCGTATATTTAATACGGTGTGTCAATTTGGCTTTTTACCAAATTGACACACCGTAAACGCCCTCTTTCTGCGCCATGTCGCCTCTGCTTCACGCGCTATACCTCTCAGCCTGGACTCTTCCGCATCCTTCTCCAAAATCAATCACGGCTTGTCGCGCTGCAGTCCGCTCCCACAAAAAATTCCAAGGCTTGAAACTCAAATTCCAAGCCTTTGAAATTGCGTTCCCAAGCCTTGGAATTTGCGTTCCAAGCCTTTGGGATTTACGGCGGGGGCGGTTTGTGTCGCGTTTTCAGCCTTAGAGTCCTTGGCGGTATTCGGTGGGCGTCATGCCGTATTGCTCGACGAAGAGGCGGCGAAAGTTGCGGGACGAGAGACCTACCTCGTCGGCGATGCCGTTGACGGTTTTCGACGCGTCGTTGCGCAACAGGCGACGGGCTTCGGCCAAGCGGATGGCATTGATGTAGTTGGGGAAAGAATGGTAGGCGGTGTGGCGGCTGAGCAGTTGGTTGAACACGTCGCGGCGGATGTGGAAACGGTTGCAGATGTCTTGCCGCTGAATGCTGCCGTTGGCATAGAGGCGCTCACTGCGCACGGCGGTGTCGATGCGGGCAAAGAGTTCTTGCTCGGCGCGGGCTGTTTCGGCATCGGGCGCTTCCACTTCCGCCTCGGTCGTCCCCGGTGACGCGCCGGCCGGAAGGGCAGCCTCGCCCGCCGAAGTGCTGGAAACGTCGTCGCTGGTAATACTGGCGGGCAAGGCCGCTCTCGCTCCCAGTGAGGCTGTTCCCTCAATGAGTTTCACCAGCGCGCGGTTCTTCATCTTGATGCGGCGGCTCTGCGAATAGATATAGGCGGCAAAGGCGAGGATGAGGAGCAACCCCACGACGGCAACACTGGCGATGAGTGTCATCTGGTCGCTGTGATGCTCGGCCTCGGCACGGCGCAACTGTTGCTCCAAGGCGTGGTAGCGGGCAATGTGCTCTTTGGCCGTGGCCTCACGCACGCTGTGTTCTATCTGCCCGTAGGCATCGTTCATGCTGCTCTGCTCGCCGAGAAAGGCGTATGCGGCGGTGATGGCGCTTTGAGCCTGCGTGCGATAGAACCCGATGTAATCCGCCCGTGCGGTGGAATCTGTTGGCTCGCGGTAGGAATTGTCGTGGTAGACGTCGGGGTGCAGTGCGTAGTCGTCGAGGCGCTCGATGATGCGGCGCGCTTGCGGGATAGCCTCGATGTACTTGCCCTCCTCGCTGAGCAGAAACATCTTGCGCTTTCGGGCGATGATCATCGCGTCGAGGGCGTTGAAGTTGCGGTTTTCGCGCGTGTCGAGCGCGGCTATCACACTGTCGAGCCGCGCCATACCCTGCTCGCGCCATCCTTTCTGGTAGAGGGCCACGCCCAATTCGGCCTCGGTGCGCAGCGCCTCGGTCTCGTTGCCCTGCTTGTGGCAAACGTCCACCAGTTCCTGCGCGCGGCGGAAGAAGAGCGCCGTGTCTTGTCGGTGGCGCGCTGCATAGACCAGAATCTCCAGCACATCTTGCTGCCGACTGAGGTTGGCTCGCACGGAGTCGTGCGCCAAAAAGCGTTCGTCCGCCACGCGCGCCGAGTCGAAGCGCACAGTGGCGGAGCCGGGCAGCAGCGAGTCCACCTGCGCGCCCATCACCGTCCAAGCGTAAATCTTTGCCTTGAAGTAGTCGGCCATCCACGGGCTGATGTTGCCCACGGCGACCGCCGAGTCGATTATCTGCAAAGCCT
Source organism: Bacteroidaceae bacterium (assembly GCA_017933995.1). Lineage (GTDB taxonomy): Bacteria > Bacteroidota > Bacteroidia > Bacteroidales > Bacteroidaceae > Alloprevotella. The sequence goes on from JAGBKI010000001.1 coordinate 32,464, forward strand.
GCACGGGCTGGTAGTCGTAGACTTCAAGCGCCTGCGCCGCCGTGTAGAGCGTGTCCGTAGGGCGCATCGTGCGTCGTGACGCCGCGTTCTCATGCTTTTTGCCCGTGCAACTCACGATGGCAGCCGCCAAGACACATATTATATATATAGGTATTCTTCTTTTCATCGTTTCTCTGTGTTTCGTGCTGAAAGTGCGGTCTTTTCCGCCGCGCCTTTACCCCCGTGGCACGTGGCGTGCCGCGAAATCGGGTGTAAAGGTAGTGACTTTTTGGCGAAACTTCGCTTTCTCCCCTCGCCTTTTGTGCGATAAAGGACGCGAGGTGCAAAAAAAATGCGGGAGGCTTGTAACAAACCGTGCGGAAAGCGTGTCTATGTTTGTAGACGCGCTTAAATCCAAATCGGTCATTAGACCGACAGAAATGTGATCAGTAAATGTCTTTTTGCAGGATAATGCCTTTTCTTTTAGTGGCTTTTGATTGATGCCCGCTCGGCATAACCCGCTATGCCTACGCAAACATCAATCAAAAAGCCCCTCAAAAGAAAAAAACATTCTCCTACAAACTCTAATGAACGATTGGGGCTTAATTTTGTAGCGCGAAGGATTCTAATTCAATCAAACTATGAAAAAGATTCTTCTCTTGGCAGCCGCCGTGCTGCTGCTGGCCGCGCAGGGCGCGGCGCAGACACTCACCGAGATTTACGACGCGTTCCGGGGTAAGCCCGGTGTGGAACTCGTGGAAATTTCCGGCAGGTTTCTCCTCGATCAACTCAAGGCACAACTGCGCGAGCAGGTACAGGCTCAACTCGCCGACACCACTTCGCTCGACTCCGCCGGACAGGCCGAATTGCGGCGGCAGTTGGAAGAGGAATACGCCCGCGAGATAGACGAGGCGTTCAGCGACACCGCCACTGGTGGCGACGAGCAACTACGTGTGCTGCGCAACATAGACAGCCTTGTGGTGATGAACCTCGAAGCGCCGGACTGTAGCGCGGAACTCCTGGCCGAGTTCGAGGCGAAGACTGCCAATCTGAAGTCGCTGGGCTACGAAGTCCTGGTAAACAGCAATGAGGGCGGCGAAAAGTCGCAGGTGCTTATGCGCACAGATGACGAAGGCACTGTGACGGAACTCCTCGTACGCCACATCGAGCAAGGCGAGGCGCAACTTGTGCTCCTTGTGGGCCGTTTCAAGGACGACGATTGGAGCAAGGTGATAAACTTTGACAATGGCGGCGAGGGTGATGATGAAGACGCCGATGAGTGAGTCTTTTCGGTTTATAGGTCTTTAGGTTTTGCGTCTGCGCGCACCCTAATCCCCTATACCCCCCAAGCCCCCAAGACATAAAAACCCCAAAAGCCCCCGATGACAGCCTCCGACTTCAAGCAAACCGTCCTCCCCAGCGCGCAGGCCATGCACCGCACGGCTTGGCGCCTCACGGGCGGCGTGCAACAGGAAGCCGAGGACTTGGTGCAAGAGACATTTCTCCGCCTATGGCAAAAGCGCGACGCGCTGGTGGCGGTGAGCAACGTGGAGGCGTATTGCCAGGCCGCAGTGCGCAATGTCTACCTCAACTCCCTACGCCACAGGCAGCCCGACGTGGCCGATGCCTCCGAGGAAATCCTTGCGGCCAAGGCCGACACCGCAGACTTGCAATGGGCTTTGGAGGAACGCGATGAAGCTGCCTTGATGCACGCCCTCATCGCCCGTCTGCCCCAAATGCAAAGATTGGCAGTCACATTGCGCGACATCGAGGGCTTGGAACATGCCGACATCGCGCGGCAACTAAACATGGCGGAGGGCGCAGTGCGCGTACTCTTGAGCCGCGCCCGCAAGCAACTCCGCGAACAATTCACACATTTCAGCAACTATGGCAGATAAAGCAACCATCTTGGACACCTGGCAGGTGCAAGCCCTCCTTGACCGCTATTACGACGGACAGACTACACCCGCCGAGGAACGTCGTCTGCGCGACTTCTTCGCCCATGCCGCCGTGCCAGCCGAATTGCAGGACGAACGCCGCTTCTTTCTCGCCCTGGACGGTGCAGCGGAAAGCACAGCCCCACCTGTGGACGTGGAGCGGCTGATGGCTCAAGCCCTGTCCGCACAGCCGGATGCCAAAATGGAATCCACAGTAGCGGCGCCGCGCCGCTTCACCGTGCGTCGCGCCTTGTGGATTGCTGCCATTGCCGCTTGCCTCGCGCTTGTGTTTGTTCTTCCTTCCCGTATCGGCAACGGTTCAAGCACGGTTGTCACAACGGAGGGCGGACTGACGCTGCGCGACACCTACAGCGACCCCAATCAGGCCGCAGTGGAGGCCGAACGCGCCCTCGCCAGATTCTCCGAAAGCCTTGACAAAGGGCTGGCGCAACTCGACAAGGTGGACCTCTGAGTTTTCTATATTAAACTGTTGATGAGTTGTTAGGATGTGTTCATTCCACCCGTTATTCCGATAACCCTCACAATCCCCATTCCTTTATGAAATCCATTAGACTATCCCTTCTTTTAGCCTTGTTGCTTGCGGCTACGCCCGCCTTTTCCCAGCAGGCACTGTTCGACAAGTACGAAGACGCCCATGACATCACTACCGTCTACGTCTCGAAAACCCTTCTGCGCCTCGCGATGGGGCAGAGCGGCCAACTCGGCCAGTTTCGCAGCGTTGCCGGTAAAATCGACCAAATCCGTATCCTTACCACCGAGAACAAGCAGGCCATAGCGCGTGTCCGTCAGGAAGCGCTGGCATACTACAAGAAGAACCGCTACGAAGTGGCGATGAAGGTGAACGAAGGCTCCGAGCGCGTCACTATCTACCAACGCAAGCTGCGCGGTGGCCGCAACGAGTTCTGCTTGCTGGCCGAAGAGCCAGGTGAACTCTCCATCATCAACATCGAGGGTGCGCTGACGCTCGAAGACGTGCAAGGCACGGTGGCACCGAAAGGGAAGAAGTGAATGAGTTTATAAGTAAATCAGTTGATAAGTTGGTTGGCAAAGCATATATATCGTCCGCATTGCCAACCAACTTATCAACTGATTTACTTATAAACTAATCAACTCGCCTCACGTCTCCTGCCCGTCGAGCCAGGCGAGGATTTCGGAGATGCGGCCGTGGGCGAGGCATACGCAAGTGTCGGCGGCGCCGTAGTAGATGCTCACCTTGTCGCCCTCGGTGAGCGCGGCGCAGGGGAAGACGACGTTCTGCACGTCGCCCATCAGCTCGTAGGGGGCGGCGGGGCCGAGCAGGTAGTCGTAGGAGCGGCGCAGCACGCGCCAAGGTTCGTCGCGGTCGAGCAGCAGGGCGCCCATGGCGTAGCGGTAGCCGTTGCAGGTGGTGATGACGCCGTGGTAGAACACCAGCCAGCCGCGCTCGGTCAGGATGGGCACACTGCCGGCGCCCACCTTGGTGCACTGCCACGCGCTGATTTCGAAGGGCGTGGGCGAGATGACGTGGCGGTGGTGGCCCCAGTACTCCATGTCGGGCGAGAAACTGAGGAAGATGTCGCCGAAGGGCGTGTGGCCGTTGTCGCTGGGGCGCGAGAGCAGGGCGTACTGCCCGTTAATCTTCTGCGGGAAGAGCACGCCATTGCGGCAGAAAGGCAACAGGGCATTCTCGCACTGGTAGAATGTCTGGAAGTCGTCGGTATAGCCCAGCCCGATGGTGGGGCCGTGGTAGCCGTTGCACCAGGTAATCCAGTAGCGCCCGTCGATGCAGGCCACGCGCGGGTCGTACTTGTAGTCGCTCCACGTGGGCGCGCCGTCGTGCGAGACGAAGCGGATGGGTTCGTGTGCGATGTCCCACTTGACGCCGTCCTTGGAGAAACCGGCGAAGATGTTCATCTGCACGCGGCGGTTGTCGCAGCGGAACACACCGGCGTAGCCGTCCTTGAAAGGCACGACGGCACTGTTGAAGATGCTGTTGGACGACGGGATGTCGTAGCGTCCGATGATGGGGTTGCGCGTGTCGCGCCACACGATGTCTTTGCAGCCTTCTGGGCGCGGCTGCCAGGGGATTTGGGGCATAGTTTTACTGGTAAACAGTGTACAATAAACAATAAATTAGGATGGGCGGGGCTGATTTGCTATCGGCTCTGCGCGTACAAGCGCTCATATACAACGCTTGCGGGTTCGCTGTACACCGTGCCGTCGCTCCGGGCTTGCAGCACGTCCTCGCCGCGAAGCATCTTGTCTTCGAGCATCCGTTTCTCGGCCAGTGCAAGCCCCTCCTTCAACTTCTCAAAATATGCTTCAACTTCTTTGTCTGACATAATGTTTAATCTTATTAAAGGTGTCGTTTTCGTATGTTATTTGTGAGGTCTGTGTACCCTGGGCTATTGTTCTTCTGGGAGGATGTGTGTTGTTCACAATAATCCAATCGTCTACCTTAGGCATATACAGCCCAAAAAGGTTTTGCAGGCCGAGACGGTAGCGACGGCGGATAACATTTTCCGGAATGTCGTGCCCACCTTTGCTCACACGCTCCGCCACTCGGCGTATGGCCAGTTCGGGTGATTCTATCCAGATGTATAACAATGAGACGACGTAGCCTTTTTGTTGTGCTTGCCTGACGAGGTTAATGTAGGAGCGTGTAGCCAACGTCGTCTCAATGGCGAATGTTTGGCCTTGTTCTAACAGGGTTTTGATACGCGCAAGCATCAAACGGCCTGCTTCTACAGCAACGCTTGCAGGGTTAAAAGGTGAGAGGCCGCGCGCGATTTCGTCGGCGTTAACGAACTCACGGCAATTGAGCACATCGGGCAGTACGGTATACGAGGCAGTCGTCTTACCCGCTCCGTTCGGACCGCTTATGATATAGAGTTTCCTCATCGGTTATGAATAGCCAGCGTATGTATCCTTTCTTTGTGGAAGCGTTAAAACTGAAACGTGGCAAACGCCTGGCCGATTCGGCCTTTTCGCCGCGAAATTAAGGAAAACTTACGCACTATCCGAGCTTTCCCCTTTTTTTCTGCTGATATCCCCATCGTTTGTGAAGGGGGGCGGAAAGGCCGTTAAGGCACAAAGGGGGGCATTTTCTTGGACGGAAACGCGGCAATACGTATTTTTGCCACACGATTGCCTGTACGGCGGTATGGGCAGCGGCCATCTTATTATCTAACAGCGTTTGCTTTTTATACGGCATACCTTGAAACCTGAGAAACTTCAATGTCTGCGAGTAGGTAAAAAACAAATGCCTGCGTATATAGCGTGGGCGTATTTTATCTCTGCGTAGACGGGCTTTTCTCAGGTGCCCAAGGTACAGAGCGATGCGTTTACGCTATTCTTTGTGCCAGCACCTGTCGCGCGCCCGTCTTGTGTGTCATATAAAACAGCAGCAGACACACAACACCCGTCAGCGATGAAATGCAAAAAGTCTTTTCCCGCCCTGCTCGCGCTTTGCTGCGCGCTACTCTCGTGCTCGGATACGGACACGGAAATCCCATCACAAGTCACGGCGCCTGTACACCTCGTTCAGGCTTTCAACCTAAGAGCCGCTGAAAACCCGGATGTTCTGGACGCGGACATCATAGGCGAAATTTCCGACACGGCTATTGTGCTCTACAGCCCGACCCTTCTGCCGCACACACACCTCGTTCCCGAAATCCGTCTTGCGGCAGGAACGGATTTGCAGCTGAACGGCCTGTCTTATGAATTCGCTTCCCCCGTGGACTTCTCCGAGCCGCTCATGCTTCGCGTCACAGCCCCGGACGGTAGCTGGCAGACGCTTCCCGTGCTGTTTAGCCAATTCACGGGATTGCCCGTAGTGTACCTGAACACGGAGAAGCATGTTCCCATAACCTCTAAAACACAATATAGCTCCGCGACAATATCTGTCCATACGGGTGGAAACACATCGCCAGCGGCGTGGAACATGGAAGAAAAGCCATTGCAGGCAAGAGGACGGGGCTACAGTACTTGGATGGCTCCGAAGAAACCCTATAAGCTCAAGTTCGGAAAAAAGACGGGGCTGCTGGATATGCCTGCCGCAAAGACTTGGGCACTGCTTGCCAACTACCTTGACCGCACCAAGTTGCGCACCTCGACGGCTTTCTATTTGGGGCGTCTTAGCAACCTTGAATGGATGCCGGGCGGGAGGTTTGTAGAACTTTTTGTCAATGGGGAACACCAAGGCAACTACTTCCTCTGCGAGCTCATTAAGGAGGGGGACAACCGCCTGAACATAGGGAAAGACGCCTATGTCCTTGAAGTAGACCAGGCGACTCGGCTGGACGCGGACGATGTATTTTCCCAGACTCGCCGTTGCCTGTTTAACATAAAGGAACCCGCCGTGCTTTATGGCAGCGACGGGTACGAATGGATTCGCAACCAAGTAAACCTTTGCGAGGACGTGCTTTACGGCGCTTTTTTCCTTGACCCTCAAAAGGGCTACCGCAAGTACATCGACTTGGACAGCTTTGTGGATTGGTACCTGATAAACGAAATAACGAGGAATAATGACGCCGTATTTTGGAGCAGTTGCTATATGCATGTCGCTCCTGGCGGCAAACTAAAGATGGGGCCTCTCTGGGATTTTGACCTCGCTTTCGGGAACTACGAGGCAAACAACTCGTATATCCCAGAGGGCTTTTGGGTGCGCCGTGCCCCATGGATAAGCCGGATGTGGGAAGATTCTGTTTTTGTAGCTGCTGTTCGCCGCCGTTTCGACTACTTTAAGGAATGCCTTCCTCTTGTTTACAGGCACATAGACAGGGAAGCGGAGCTAATCCGCGCTTCGGTGGGCGCGGACGAGAAAGTCTGGCACACAATGAACCGCAGTTTTGGCGTCACGTATTACATTTGGGGAAATTTCGACGCCGAGGTATCATTCGTCAAAAGGTTTCTGAGTGAGCGGATGCAGTGGCTGGACGAGAACATTCCCACGTCGGTGAGTTTTTGAGCTGGTCAGTTTATAGGTTCGGGATTTCTAATTACGGTTTCACGCCGCTCTTTCAACTCTGCGCCTATCTGCCGCATTTTCGCCGTCGTGAGGGGATAGAGGGCGAGGAAGAGGAGAGCGATGAGGCTGATGGCTGCGGGCAGCAGGCTCATCAGGAGGCGCAGGCCGGAGAGGGCCTCGGGCGTCTGCACGGCGTTCTCGGCGGTGTTGTAGCCGACGGAGGCGAGAAGCCACAGCACGGCTGCGCTGCCGAAAGCACCACCGAACTTCTGTGCCATAGAGGACGAGGAGAAGATGAGGCCGGTGGACGACGTGCCGAAGCGGTGCTCGGCGTAGTCGCTGATGTCGGCGTACATCGACCAGGCGAGCGGCGAGACGACGCCCGTCAGTATGCACACCAGCACCTGCAGGGCCAGCATCGCCCAGTAGCCCCCGGCGGTGGCGGGGATGAAGTAGAAGGCGGCGTTGAGCGGCACGAGCAGCACAAGCGACCACCCGAAGGTGCTCTTCTTGCCCAGCAACCGCGTGAGCGGCGTGGCGGCGGCCACACCGGGCAGGTTGGCCACCTCGCCCACAAGGAAGAACACGCCGGAGGTGAAAAGGAACGTCACGCCGAGGAAAGCCAGTTGCGCCTCCGTGCCCACCACGTCCTTGAAGAAATAGGGGATGGTGGTGTAGCGCGCGGCGTTCATCAGGTTGAAGAACAGCACGGTGGCGAGCAATATCCACCAGGGGCCGTTGCGGAAGAGCGAGGCGAGGTCGGCGCCCACGTCGCCCTTAGGCGCGGTCTTCACCCGCTCGCGCGTCAGAGAGAAGGTGAGCAGGAACAGCACGAGGCAGACGGCGGCCACGACGCCCATGGCCAGCTGCCACGAGTGCGCGTCGTAGGGGTATTCGCCGTGCAGCCCCTGGGCGGCATTCATCCAGCCCAGCAACGGCTCCCACGCGCCCAGCACGATGAACGAGCCGATGTAGGCGAAGAACATGCGGTAGCTCGAAAAGACGGTCTTCTCGTCGGCGTCGTCGGTCATCACGCCGAGCAGCGAGCCGTAGGGCACGTTGATGGCGGTGTAGACGGTCATCATCAGGATGTAGGTGGCAAAGGCCCATACGGCCTTGCCGTTGGCGTTGAGGTCGGGCGTGGTGAGCAGCAGCACGCCGCACAGGGCGAAGGGCACGGCCATGTAAAGCAGCCAGGGGCGGTACTTGCCCCATCGCGTCTGCGTGCGGTCGGCCAGCATCCCCATCACGGGGTCGCTCACGGCGTCCCAAAGTTTCGTCACGAGGAACAGCACTGCGCCCAGTTCGAGCGGCAGGCCGAACACGTTGGTGTAGAAAAAGGGCAGGTAGGCCGAGAATATCTTCCAGAACATCGACGAGGCCATGTCGCCGAAGCCGTAACCGATTTTTTCGCTGAGTTTTGCCATAATTGGGGTGGGGGAGTGGGGAATTAGGATTTGGGAGTGGGGGATTTAGGAACAGGGCGGGCAACCGCCACGGCCGCGAAAGTAAGCAAAATCCCCCGCTTCTCCCGCACAGGTCGTGCTTTTTTCGCGTGGGAGAGTGGGGGCTACAAAGGTTTGGGTACAAGGTTTAAGAAGTTTAATCCCTACGACAGGAGTGTTTTACTCGCCGCAGGGATTAAGCCTCTTAAACCTTATAAAACATTATTTCGCCGTTGCGCTGATGACGCTGGTCGTGCCCTTGAGGCTGCTGCCGAGGTAGAGGCCGTGCCAGGCGGTGGTGGCGTCGGTGGGCGCGGTGGTGCCGGACTTCACGGTGAACGCGCTGCCGCTGGTCATGCCCTTGGCGGTGATGAGCGAGAGCGTGCTGCTGACGCTGGCCTCGGGCTTGAAGGTGACAAGGTTGTTGCCGCTGGCGTCGGCCACGGTGTAGTAGTAACTGCTGTTGTAGGTGATGCTGCCGGTGTAGAAGTAGTAGCCCTGCTTGGCACCCGAGATGGTGGAACTGCTGCTGCCTCCGCCCTGCGCGCCTCCGGCGCTGATGGCGATGCCGTTGCCGGTGATTTGGATGTAGCTGTTGTTGTCGCAGTCAAGACCCTCCTCGGGGCTGCCCTTGGTGGTGTAGGCGAAGACGGCTCCGTCGCCGATGGTGATGGCGCCCGTGCGCCCGGCGTTGCTGTCGACGGCGTCGTTGCCGTTGGAGTAGCAGACGGTGGCGCCGCCGTTGAAGTATATGTTGCCGGAACTGTTGATGCAGTCGTCGTAGCAGAAGAGGTAGTGCTTGCCGCCCTCGATGTAGACGGTGGTCTTGGACTCCAGTCCCTCGGCGCCGTCGGTCGTGGTGGTGATGACGGTCTCGCCGCCGTAGAGCGTGGCGGTGCCCATCACCTTGATGGCCTTGGCCGAACTGCCGCCGCTGCTCTGCCCGCCGGGGCCTCCGCCCCAGCCGCCCCAGCCTCCGCCGGAGGAACTGCTGCTGCCGAAACTGCTGCCCGTGGTGCTGACGGTGAGCGTTGGGCCAGTGCCGTCGGTGAGACCCTGCGTGTAGGTGCCGCTCGACTTGATGCCCTTGCCGCCGCTGCCCGTCATCTTGATGGTGATGGTGCCGGCGTTGAGGGCTATCTTGGTGTCGGCCTTGATGCCCTTGGCGGTGTAGTTGTCGCTGCTGCCGCTCTGGCCCGCGCTGCTGCTGGTGATGCTGAGCGTGCCGCCGTCGGTGGTGACGTTGGTGGCGGAGATGCCGCGTATGGCCGCGCCAGTGGAGCAGTTGATGATGACGCTGCCGCCGCTCTGCACGTAGTCCACAGTCTTGATGCCCGCGCAATAGGAGGCGTCGCTGTTGATGACCTGCATACCGCCGGTGGGCGTGATGGTCAGGGTGCCGCCGCTGACGGTGGTCGTGCCCTTCGACTTGATGCCCTTGCTCATCGTGCCGCTGTGGGCAATCGTGACGGTACCGGCGGCGATGGTGACGTCGCCCGTGGCCTTGATGCCAGCGGCGTTGTAGCCCGTGCCGTTGTCCTCGCTGACGTCGCTCGTGCCGCCGTAGGTGTTGGTGACGTTCGAGAGCGAGTAGGTGCGCGTGGTGCCGCTGGTGCTGTAGCTGCTGCTGATGGAGTAGTAGATGTCCTCGCCGCTGGTGGGGGCGGAGAAGGAGGCTGAGCGGATGGTGTAGGAGGTGCCGCGCTGGGTGTAGTTGGCGCTCTTGAAGTAGTAGGTGCCGCTGGTGGCGGAGCCGAAGTCGTAGTAGTAGAACGTCGTGGTGCTGTAGCCGGACGACTTGCTGACGGTGTTGGTGAGTTGTGCCACCTGCGTGCCGTCGCTGCTGTAGAGGTAGACGGTGCTCCACACGCTGCTCGTGCCGCCGCCGGGGCCTCCCCATCCGCCGCCTCCCGTGCTGGGCAGGCTGACGTAGACGCGGTAGGACTTGGCGGTTTCGCTGCCCGATCCGCTGCCGGCGGTCTCGGCGGTGCCGCCCGCGCCGTTGGCGGTGATGTCGACGGAGGTGGTGGCGTCGGCCTCGTTGATGGTGATAGTGCCGTCGGCGCGAAGGCCACGTCCGCCCTCGGCAGTGCTCTTCACGGTGACGGTGCCGCCGCTGATGACGATGTCGGCATCGGAGCGGATGGCCGAGGGATAACTGATGTCGTCGTCCTCGACGGTGATGCTGCCGCTCTGCGTCACATTGACAGTGCCGCCCTGAATCTCGATGTTGCCGTCGGACTTGAGTCCCTTGGCGGCGTCGGTGGCGGTGGTGACGGTGAGCGTGCCGGCGGTGACGGTGAGCAGGCCGGTGTTGTCCTCGTCATCCTCCACGTTGCCGTTGTCGTCGGTGTCGAGTTCCACCTGTAGACCGTCGTCGCCCGTGCCGCTGATGGTGACGGTGCCGCCGCGCTGCTCGTAGTACTGGCCGATGTGCATACCGTCGCCCACGGCACCGTTGACAACGATGCTGCCCGTGAAACTCTTTTTGAGCAGGAAGTACTCGTTACCCTTGATGGCGTGGCCGGTGAGGCCGGTGACGGTGAGCGTGCCGTCGCCCTTCACCTCGGTGTGGCCCTTGATGTGGAGGGCGGCTTTCTGTGTGCCACCGGCGGCGTCGCAGAGCGTGTTGGTGCCGCTGATGGTGAGGTTGATGCGCTTGCCGTCCTTGATGTGCACGGCGGGGCCGCCGCTGGCGTTGGTCAGCGTGAGGCCGTTCAGTTCGACGGTGGCCTTGTACTCGCCGTCCATCACGAACTGTCCGTCGGTGCTCGTACCGCTCAGGGCGTAGGTGATTTCGCCCACGCTGGCGTCGAGCAACAGGCTCTGCTCAATGCTGACAAACGCACCGCTGACGGTGGTCTCGACGTACTGCGCCACGTTGCCGGCCACATAGACTTTGGCCGACGTGCCGCTGTAGACGACGCTGACGGTGTTGTCGGTGACGGCGGTGTCGTCGATGTAGGCCGCCGTGATGTCGGTGAGGCTGAACGTGCGGCCCATCACGGTGAGTTGCGTGCCGCCCGTATAGGTCATGTCGCCGGCCTGGGCGGCGGGGAACTGGTAGGTGACGTCGCCCGTACTGATGTTGAGCGTCTGCGCGCCGAGGCCGAGCGTGGCCAGAGCGCATATATATAATACGGAGAACAAGCGTTTCATTCCACTTCAATTTTGAGGCTCACTGAGCCATGTTTCACAATGTAAATGCCCCCGCGCAGTGCGGCCTTGGCCTGACCCACGCTGCTGAAACGTCCCACGAGGAGGCCGCCCGTGGTGTAGACGTTCACGGCCTCGCCCCCTGCGGCAGCGGCCACGGCGTCGATGGCGGTCTGCACGTCCTCGGCGGTGGCGAAGCGCATCGTGCTGAGGTCGGTCAGTGCGAACGTCTGTGTGCCGTCGCTATTGGTTGCGGTGAGCGTGGTGGAGGAGTAGGCGATCGTCAGCCCGTCGACGGCAAGCACAGCCTGCTCGCCTGCGGCTGTGACCACGAGGTAGGGATAGTCGTAGCCGTCCGCCGCTTTCGCGCCCGTCGTAGTGACCAGCGCAAGCGCAAGGATTGCAAGAAACTTTCTCATAATATTTCTTTTCAAAAGGTTTGTTTCAGTATGTGAGCCAGCGTTTCCGTCTGTAGCGTGTTTCGTTGTCTTTTCAAGGCGCAAAAGTAGTGTAAACTCCTTGTAATGCAAGAGATATGCGCTTCTTCTGTTATTATAGGCGCGAAAAAGCAAACTTTTTTAGCAGTTTTCAAAATAGCCGATAGGCAGCCGCTGGATGAAGAAGCAATTTTCGATTCCCCCACACCTATACACATGTTGCTCGCTGGATTATGCTACAAACGTCAAAAAACGTAGCGTTTTTTCCTTGAAGCAGCCGAATTTACATAACAGCGCACCCGCCGGAACGCTTTTTTGCGTACTTTTGCCGCGTTTGGCGCGCGTATATATAATACGGTATAGGCGTGCGACTTTATATGACAACGTATTCCCAGAGAAAACACTTGCTAACCGCCGGGCTACACTCCCGGCATCCTTTTCCTATGAGAAAGACACTTTGCGCCCTGCTGCTCCTTTTCGCTTTCGCAGCGGGGCTTGGCGCCCAGACATTCCAGACGGGTACGGCCTACTACTTCGTCAGCGAGTACTTCGGCGAGGGCTATATGGGCCTGGGCAGCTACCACGGCGTGACGCCCGAAATCTACCACACCGAGAGCGGCTCGTTCGCCACGGCCGACGACGCCGCGTGGTACGTCGAGAAAAGCGGCACGGGCTATACCATCCAAAGCGCGGCCACGGGGCAGTACCTGGCCTATACCACCACGCGCGACGGCAACCGCATCAAGTACCTTGAACTGGTCGACGCCGTGACCGACAACAACGGGCGCTGGACGTTCGCCTACGACAGCCAGTACGACTGCTACACCATCCAGAACGTGGCCGACAACACCCAGTGGTTCAACGTGCGCACCGACGGCACCAACCTCGTGGGCACCTACAACGCACACTACGACGGCGGCTCCGTCAACGAGCAGTTCAAGATTTACACCAAGGACGGCCAGAGCATCAGCGGCAACTCGTCCACCGACCCCGTGGACAACACCGTCAAGACCGAGGCCGAGAGCCTGCTGGCCGCCAACATCTGGGGCTTGCAGGAACTCTACGGCGTGACGGACGCCTCCAAGATTGACTGCCACCTCAGCGACGCGCTGGAGGGCAACATTCCCGCGCTCATCGACAACGACTACTCCACGTTCCACCACAGCGACTGGCACGGCACGACGAGCGACGCGCACTATATGGTCTACGAACTCGCCGCCTCCACCCGGGCCATCCGCTTCTACATCAAGCAGCGCAACTCCGCCAATCCCGGCCGTCCGCTCGACATCACCGTGGCTGGCTCGAACAACGGTGTGGACTTCACCGACGTGGCCGAACTGACCGGCCTGACGTGGGACGGTACGCCGCTCGATATGTATTCGCCCCTCGTGCAGGGCGCGGAAGCCTATAAGTACTGGCGCTTCACGGTCTACCGCACCAACAGCACCAGCTACACCACCGTCGGCGACCAAAACCACTGGTTCTGCGCCTCGGAGTGGTACGTGATGCCCGCCAACACGCTGGTCGACAACTTCTTCGCTGCCGCAGGCCAGTTGCGCGCCGCCACCAGCGAGGCCGACATCCAGGCCGCAGCCGAGGCCGTGAGCGCAGCCGCCGCAGCCGTGCAGGGCGAGATGGGCAACGAACTCGTCAAGGTGACCTACCAGCTGTGGGAGGACGGCAAACTCATCAACACCGTCGAGACCTATCAGCCCAAGAACAGCGCGGTGGCCGTGCCGGCCGCCTTCACGCAGAACGCCACGGGCTACTTCTTCACCACCGAGGGTACCATCGGTGAGGAGGACTGCACCATCGTCGTGACGCGCATCAAGGGCGACGGCGAACTTTCCGCCTACCTGCTCGGCCTCCAGTTTAACCGCAAGAAGCCCGTCTACGACGAGAAGAACAGCCGCTACCTCTTCACCCTGCCCGAATCGCTGCGCGGCGGCGACAAGACGTTCACCGCCCTGGTGAACTTCACCGCCCGGCAGGACGGCATCAGTGTGCGTATTAACGGCAGCAGCGCCGCCGACGGAGAGGAACTCACCATCGACGACGTGCAGGGCGGCGAGGCATACACCCTCGAAGTACTCAAGGACGGCACACCTGTCAGCGGCGTTACACTCGTCTTCACCTACCTGCCCATCGTCGAGGTGAACGTGGCCAGCTGCAACAGCAGCACCTATACCCAGGGCACGTTCCACGTCCTCGACGGCGACCTCGACGAGGACGACGCCGTCTACACCGCTAAGTTCAAGTATCGTGGCGCCACGGCCAGCCATTACGACAAGAAGGCATACGCCGTCAAGATGATTACCGCCGACGGCAGCAAGATTGACCGCACCTTCCTCGGTATGCGCACCGACAACAGTTGGATTCTCGACGCCATGGCCATCGACAAGGCCGACATGCGCAACCGTGTCAGCACCGACCTCTGGAACGACTTCTCGCACGCGCCCTACCACGCGCAGTTCGAGAGCAAGCCCGTCTACACCGGCACCCACGGACGTTTCGTCGAGATGTTCCTCAACGGCGAGTACCGCGGCCTCTACTGCTTCACCGAGAAACTCGACCGCAAGCAGCTGCGCCTCGAACAGTTCGACACCGACGCCCTGACCGGCGAGCAGACCGTGCGCGGCACGCTCTACAAAACCACCTCGTGGGGCTACGAAGTCTTTATGGGCCACAACAACGACACGCAGTCCTATCCCCGCACCGCCCCCACGGCCTACGACAACTACGCCAAGCAGGAGACCTGGTGCAGCTATGAGGTGAAATATCCCGACTACGAGAGCGAACCCATCGACTGGGCACCCCTGTGGCGCGCCGTAAACGTCGTGGCCGCTGGCAGCGACCAGGTGTTCGCCGACAGTTTCAACATCTACTTCGACCGCCCCGTCGTCACCGACTATTACCTCTTCATCGAACTGATGCTTGCCACCGACAACCACGGCAAGAACATGTTCTACTACAACTACGACACCAACCCCGGCGCCAAGAAACTCGCCAAGGGCTATAACGACCAGCGCAAACTCGGCATCGCTGTGTGGGACCTCGACGGCACCTGGGGACGCCGCTGGGACGGCACCAACACCTGGACCACCCAGGAGTGGAACTCCACCGGCGGCGGTGGAGGCGGCGGCTGGGGAGGTGGCGGCTGGGGCGGCTGGACCACCGTCACCCACGGCTGCGGAGCCGAGCAGGACTTCGACGACTTCCTCTGGGAGAATGAGCACGGGCAACTCACCTACTTCACCCGCCTGCGCGAGAACACTGCCATGGGCTGGGAGGCCGAACTGACCAACCGCTACAAGGAACTGCGCCGCACCTGGTTCACGCCCGAGTCGCTCTGCGCCCGCTTCACGGACTACCTCGCCCTCTTCAACGAGAGCGGTGCCGCCGCCCGCGAGGAAAGCACCTGGACGAGCTACCACAGCAGCATCAGCATCAGTGGCGACGTCGACTACATCACCGACTGGATACGCACCCGTGTGGCCTACCTCGACAAATCCTACGGTTTCAGCGAGGGTACGGCGTCCTTCAGCGTAGACGCAGCGGGCTATGCCGCCTACTACAACAGCCGTGCGTTCCAAGTACCCGACGGCCTCGTGGCCGGCATCGTCACCGCCGCGACTGCCGACAGCCTTTCCATCGACTACCGCTACGGCGCAGGCGAAGTGGTGCCCGCCGGCACCGCCGTCATCCTCTTCGGCGCGGCAGGCAGCTACACCGTGCGCACCTTCGCCGCCCTCGACGGCGAGACGGCAGCCGAGGGCAACCTGCTGCGCGGCGCCGACAGCCGTGCGCGCACCACCGGCGGCACGTACTATTTCAAACTTTCGCAGACCGCCGACGACGAGCAGGTGGGCTTCTACTCGCAGACCGCCGCCCACGGTGCCTTCTACGCCCCCGCCCACGAGGCTTACCTCGCCCTCACCGCCGACGTCAGCACCGACTTCATCCCCCTGAACCTCAGCGTCGAGACCGCCATCAGCGACGTCACCCTCGACACGCTCGGCGCCCTCACCGGCACCGCTGTCTTCGACCTCCAGGGCCGCCGCGTCGCCCAGCCCCTTCCCGGAGGCGTCTACATCGTCGGCGGGAAGAAAGTAAGGATATCTCTTAAGTGAAAAATTAAAAGTTAAAAGTGAAAAGTGGAGTTTGCGGCTTGCCCCTGCGCACAAACGTAACTACACTTTTCACTATTACTTTTTAACTTTTCACTCCAAGAACTTATCAATAAATAGATTAACTCATTTCTATTTATGACATACCGCAGTAACATCGACTTTTTCCGCAACCGTATATATGAAGACGATTGCTTGAGCGTGATGCCCCATATTCCTGATGGCGCTGTCGATATGATATTGTGCGACCTGCCCTACGGCACAACGCAAAACAAGTGGGACAGCGTCATCAACTTGGATTCCCTGTGGAAAGAGTACAAGCGGATCATCAAGCCGAACGGAGCCATCGTGCTCACAGCTCAAGGGCTTTTTACGGCCAAACTCATACTTAGCAACGAAAACTGGTTCAGGTATAAGATTGTTTGGATTAAGTCCAAATCGACGAACTTCCTCAACGCCAAGAAGCAGCCCTTAAGGAAGCACGAGGATATTTGCGTGTTCTATGCCAAGCAACCCACTTATCACCCCCAGATGACACAGGGTGAGCGTTATGACAAAGGTGTAAGAAAAGACCAGTTCACGGGCAGTTACGGAGATTTCAGGCCGTGCCACGTCAAAAGCGACGGACAGCGCTATCCTAACGATGTGGTTTCCTTTGAAGACCACGACGACTTTGTTTATGTGAAGACCGCCGAGGCCGAAGGCACCGTCTACCACCCCACGCAAAAGCCCGTGGAACTTGGCCGTTATCTCATACGGACGTTCTCCAATCCGGGCGACATTATCCTTGACAACGCCTGCGGCAGCGGCAGTTTCCTTGTGGCCGCCGCCTTGGAGAAGCGCGATTTTATCGGTATTGAGAGGAACCGCAACATAGCCTTGCACAAGGTGGGCAAGACTGACTACATAAAGGTTGCACACCGACGGATTGAAGAAGCGTTAGGTCAAACCGCCGTCCCGTCCTTGTTTCCCGCCGACGTCCTGGCGTCGGTCTAAGAGCGTTTTCTTGTGATGGCAGACGGGTTCAAATACAACGAGCGGGCTTGGGCCGGCCAAATCATCGGCTGGATAAAAGTCGAGATTGAAAACGGCACAACCGTTTTTAAGGACGTGAACAACGATGCCAGCGTCAAGATGAAATCGGGAAAAACGCTCTTTCCCGACATTCTTCTTTTCACCGACAAAGTGTCCGGCATCATCTTCAACGGTTGGGAATTGAAGTATCCCGACACGCCTGCCGACGATGAAGCGATGTTGCTCAATGCGCTGGAAAAGGCGCGAAACCTGCAATCACATTCGTTTGTCACTTGGAACGGGGCGGAAGCCATCATTTGGGGGATACCCGATGAAAACTACGAGTTGAGTTCCCTCCGTGTTCTCAAGCGATACGCTAAAGACCCCGCCATAAACAAACGCGAGGACTTGGCACTTAAGCGTAACTATGAGCGGCACGAAAGCGACTTAAGAAGACGTGCTTTAGAAATCCTGCACGACCTGCAATCGCTCTTTTTAAGCGGCGAACTGAAGCCAGCCGTAAACATCTCCGCCGATGTCGTCCTTGCCGTTAGGCAGGCTGCCGACAGGATAATTCCCCAGTTCACGCTCGCCATCAAGCAAACTTACGGGGCGGACGTCACGTTCCGCAAGGAATACAAGGAGTGGAAGCGCTACGAGAGCGCCACGCTTAGAATGTTGGAGTCTTCGTCACGCCGCCCTGAAGACGTGGACGCAGACGAGGTGCTTGCAAGGTTCGTTTTCTACAACTTAATCGGCAAAATCCTTTTCTATCTTGTGCTTAGTGAGAACCTTGCAGGCAGGTTGCAGCCTTTCGGAAATGCAGGCAGCGCGCAAGACATCAAGGCATACTTGAACGCTTACTTTGAGCAGGCAAAGTCCATAGACTATCAGGCCATATTCAAGCCCTACTTTACGGACTGCATTCCATATTCCGATACGGTTTCAATCTGTTTGAGGCAACTCTTGGCACAGTTGGGAAAATATGATTTCAGCGTGCTGCCTGCGTCTGTAGTGGGGCATATCCTTGAAAACCTCGTACCCGACAGCGAAAAACAGAAGTTCGGCCAGTACTTTACGCCCGAATGTCTGGCAAACCTTGTGGCTTTCCCCGCCGCCCGGAGAAGCACGGACAATCTTTTTGACCCCACCTCCGGGACGGGTTCGTTCCTCACTTCGTTCTACGACATCCTGCAATTCTACCACAACACAAGCCATGCCGCACGGCTGAAACAAATTTGGGGCAACGACATTTCGCATTTTCCGGCCATACTTTCCGTAATCAGCCTCTACAAACAGAACGCTCGCGACAAGGATAACTTTCCGCGTGTCATCCGTGGCGACTTCTTCAACTTGAATGCCGACAGCACAGAGGTCTTCCCCGACCCTGTTGATTCCACAAAAAAGATTGAAGTCCCGATTCCACAGTTTGACGGCATTGCAAGCAATCTTCCGTTTATCCAGCAAGAGGACATCCCGGGTGAGAAACTCTCCGTGTTAATCCGGCAAGAGTTTAAGGACATCCAGCGCGCATTCCTGAAGGACGGGAACTTCTCCATAAACGAGCGTTCCGACTACTTCACTTATTGCGTTTACCACGCCACAAAATTCCTCCGCGATGGTGGCGTACTTTCCGTCATAACTTCTAATGCTTGGCTCGGAAAAGCCTATGGCGTCGAGTTCAAGCGTTTTCTGCTTGACAATTATAATATAAGGTATGTCGTAAGGAGCAATGCCGAGCATTGGTTCACCACTTCGCAAGTTTCGACCATATTCTTTGTGCTGGAGAAAAAGGCTGAAAGCACCTCCGCGAAGTTCGTAACGCTCAACTTCAAACTGGCCGACTACTTCAACACGACCGACACACAAGCCCGTTTGCAGCAGATAGAAGACCTGTACGATGCCATAGACACCTGCGAGAGCGACAATCGGAATTGGCAAGCGAACGGAATGTTCCCCTCTGTCTATAACAAATGCGACGGGAATCTTACCGTCAGCATAGTTGGTCGGGACGTCTTGGAAGCAAGCCTTACAAGAGGCGAAAACTGGCAGAGTTTTTTCGTCGCGCCCAATGTGCTCGACGGCCTCGGGCGAGTATTCACCAAGTACAGCCCTAACATCATTGACAGTTTCCGTGGCGAGAGGACGGGATGGGACAAGATGTTTGTTATTCCGCAAACGGCAAAAACACCCATCCACCCCGATTACCTGTTGCCTTACATCAAAGGGCCGACCCAACTTTCAAGCATCCTGTTTGACGGAGACTACAAATCGCGCCTGTTTGTTTGCGACACTGAGGAGCGGAATCTTGACAAAGGCACGCTTGCCTGGGTCAAGAAGTTTGAGAACCAGCCGAACAAAAACAACTCGCAGACCGTCAGTGAGGCCAACAGAGGGCACAAGCCCTATTGGTATTCCCTGCGACCGCACGCTGCAAATATCCTCACGCTCATCAATCCGCACAAGCGCCACTTCTTTGCCTATTGCAAGCAAGACGTGATTTTCGGGCAGCGTCTGACGGGCATCAAGGTGAAAAATCCCGACGAGGCCGAACTCATTGCCGCGCTTCTGAACTGCACGGTGTCCTACCTCGTTCTCGAAATGAAAGGAACAAGCCGCAACCTGGGTGCGCTTGATTTGAATGCAGACTTCTTTAAGGATATGAATTTCTTCAACCCGGCCTTGTTGTCGCCGAAACAAAAGGATGAGATTGTCAAAGCGTTCAGGCCCCTGCAAACAAGAAAAGTGTTGAACGTAGACGAAGAAGTTCTGCAAGCGGATAGACGCAACTTGGATGAAACCATATTCCGCACTTACAACCTGCCTTTAGACCTGCTTGAGGTCTTGCGCGGCGTATTGGTGCAGATGGTTCAGGACAGGGTGTCTTTGGCGCAAAGAACGCAATCGGACTGATACGTACCTTAGAATTATTGAAAGCCTTGTGTTACAGAATGAAATAAACCAGTATTTTTGCTACCCTATTCCCGATTTTTCCGAAAAAATCGGGAGTATACTCCACAATTTCGGCGTTTTTTGTGCGTCCTCTGATTAACTCATTAACTGATTAACTCTTCAACTGGCAAACGGTAACTCCACTTTTCACTATTACTTTTTAACTATTCACTAAAACAATGCGCATCCTCCTTTGCAACACCTCCGAGAGCACGGGCGGCGCGGCCATAGCGGCGCGGCGCCTGATGGTGGCGCTGCGCCGCGCGGGGGAGGACGTGCGGATGGTGGTGCGCGACCGCGCCGCCGACAGTGACGTGGGTGTGCTGACACCTGCCTGCCCGAAACTCTGCCTGAAGGCCAAGTTCGTGGCCGAGCGCGTGGGCATCCTGCGCGCCAACCGCTGGCGCCGCCACCGCCTCTTCGAGGTGGACAGCGCCACCTGCGGCACCGACCTCACCCGCCTGCCCGCCTTCCGGCAGGCCGACGTGCTCCACCTCCACTGGGTGAACCAGGGGATGGTTTCGCTGAAAGGCATCGCCGAGGTGCTACAATCGGGCAAGCCCGTCGTGTGGACCCTCCACGACATGTGGCCGCTCACAGGCATCTGCCACCATGCCCGCGACTGCCGGGGCTGGCTCCACGGCTGTGGAAACTGCCCCATACTGTATAAAGGCAGTCCCCGCGACCTCTCCTGCCGCACCTACCAGCGCAAACAGGCCGCCTACGGCACCGCCCCGATGCACTTCGTGGCGTGCAGCGACTGGCTGGCCGACATCGCCCGCCGCGCCCCCCTGCTCCGGGGGCACACCGTCCACAGCATACCCAACCCCATCGACACCGCCTTTTACACGCCCGCAGACCCCGCCGCCGCGCGCCGCGAAGCCGGGCTGCCCGCCGGGGGAGACATCCTGCTCTTCCTCGCCTACAAAGCCACCGACCCCAACAAAGGCATCGCCTACCTGCGCCAGGCCCTCGAACGCCTCGTGGCCGCGAAGCCCGAAATGCGCCGTGCGCTCCACCTCGTCGTCGTGGGACGCGGGGGCGCCACCCTGGCCGGCACCTTCGCCGTGCCCGCCACCACCGTCGACTACCTGGCCGACCCCGACGCCGTGCGCCGCCTCTACCGCGCCGCCACACTCCTGATGACGCCCACCTTGCAGGACAACCTGCCCAACACCATCGTCGAAGCCATGGCCTGCGGCGTGCCCACCGTCGGTTTCCGCGTCGGCGGGCTGCCCCAGCTCATCGCCCACCGCGAGAACGGCTACCTGGCCGACTATAAGGACGCCGCCGACCTCGCCCGTGGCATCGCCGAGACCCTCCAGCCCGCCGTGCGCCGCCGCTACGCCGAAGCCTGCCGCCGCCGCGCCGAGCAAAACTTCTCCATGCCCGCCGTAGCCGCATCCTACCAGGCGGTATATCGTCAGGCGGTGAAGCACGTTTAATGTATTAATGCTAATTATATATTGTCTATTCTAAATGGAAGTTTCTTCTACTGACGGCGCGGGTTCTCATCCCCCGCTGAAAATCACCGTCGCCACCGTCACCTACAACGCCGCCGCCCTCATCGCCCGCACCATCGAGAGCGTTGAGCGGCAGGACTACCCCCACGTCGAGCACCTCGTCATCGACGGCAACAGCACCGACGACACCCTCGCCCAAATCCACCGCTACCAGGAGCGCAACAGCGTCGCCCCCGTCCCGCACGAAGTGGCCTGCCTCAGCGAACCCGACGAAGGGCTATACGACGCCATGAACAAAGCCCTGCGCGAGGCCACCGGCGACTACATCCTGTTCCTCAACGCGGGCGACACCCTCCACGACGCCCACACCCTTTCTTCGCTCGCCGCCGTGGCCGAGGCCGCGCCGCAGCCCCCCGCCGTCGTCTATGGCGACACCGACCTCTACGACCTCCGGGGCCGCTTCGTGCGCCACCGCCGCCTCGCCCCGCCCCCCACGCTCACCTGGAAGAGTTTTCGCCAGGGCATGCTCGTCTGCCACCAGGCGTTCTGCGCCCGCCTCGACCTCGCCCGCCTCACGCCCTACGACCTCCGCTACCGCTTCAGCGCCGACTTCGACTGGTGCATCCGCATCATGCGCCAGGCTGCACGCCATCGCCTCCCCCTCCTCCCCGCCGGCACCGTCGTCGCCCACTACCTCGACGACGAAGGCACCACCAAGAAGAACCACCAAGCCTCCCTCCGCGAACGCTTCCACATCATGGCGCGCCACTACGGCCTCATCCCCACCGCCCTGCGCCACCTCTGGTTCGTACTACGCGCCTTCGTGAAAAAGTAAATGAAGAATGAAGAGTGAAGAATTGCTGTCCTCCGCCGTCTGCCACTGTGGTGGCTCGTCGTCTGCTTCCTTTTGTTGCAGATGTGCTGGTGGGGCATCAACTATTTGCCCCCCGCCCAAGGTATGAGCGTCCACATCTATGCTTGACAACCCCTTTATGTGTGTGTGAAAAGGGGGTTGCGCTACTGCATACATACGAAAAACCTGCGTTTTTCTTTTCTCTGCGCTCGCCTTGCGCTACTCTGCTTGCGCCGTGTTAGGCTGCGGCTCGGCAGAGAAAAGAAAAATCGCTGTTTTTCTTTTCTCTGCGCTCGCCTTGCGCTAACTTTGCAGCCAATAAGAGAAAAAGCGCCAATGAAGAAGTTATTTGTATGCCTCGCCGCTATGCTGCTCTGCCTCGCTGCGGCCGCGCAGACCGGGGCCAAATACGGCACGCTGAGTTACGACGCACTGCTGCGCGAGATGCCCGAATACGGGCTGTTGCAGAGCCGCCTGCAGTCGCTGCGCGCCGCCTACCAGAGCGAGGTGCGCTACAACGAACAAGTGTTCGAGACCATGTTCGCCGACTATCTGGGCGGGCAGGCCGGTTTCGCCCCCGCCATCCTTGAGAAACGCCAGCGCGACCTGCAGGAAGCGCTCGAAAAGAGCCTCGCGTTCCGCGCCGAGGCCGACAGCCTGCTGCGCGCCGCTGAGCGCGACATGCTCGCCCCCATCCGCGCGCGCCTCGACAGCGTCGTGGCCGAGGTGGGTGCCGAGCGCGGCTACGAGTTCATCCTCAACACCGACGCCGCAGCGTTCCCCTACATCCACAGCAGCGTGGCCGAGGACGCCATGCCCTTTGTGCGCGAAAAACTAAACGCCCGCAAGGAATGACCCACGCCAGTGACAACGCCGCCGGCAGCATCGGGATTTTCGACTCGGGCTACGGCGGCCTGACCATTCTCAGGCAGATACGCCAGTACCTCCCCGAGTACGACTACATCTATCTCGGCGACAACGCGCGCGCCCCCTACGGCCCGCGCTCGTTCGAGGTGGTCTATGCCTACACGCTGCAGGCTGTCGAGGCGCTCTACCGGCGCGGCTGCAACCTGGTCATCCTGGCCTGCAACACGGCCTCGGCCAAGGCGTTGCGCACCATCCAGGAGAACGACCTGCCCCGATGGGGCGGCGCGAAGCGCGTGCTGGGCGTCATACGCCCCACGGTCGAGGCGCTGGGCGACATCACGCGGACGCGCCACGTCGGCCTGCTCGCCACGCCCGGCACCGTCGGCTCGCGGTCCTACGAACTGGAGTTGCAGAAACTCTACGGCGACATCCGCCTGACCAGCGTGGCCTGCCCCATGTGGGTGGCGCTGGTCGAGTACGGCGAGTTCGACAGCCCCGGCGCCGACTATTTCATCCGCAAGCGCATCGAGACCGTGATGCGCAAAGACCCCGAGGTCGACACGCTCATCCTGGGCTGCACGCACTTCCCGCTGCTGATGGAGAAAATCACGAAGTACACGCCCCCCGGCGTGCGCCTCGTGCCGCAGGGCGAATACGTGGCGCGCAGCCTGGCCGCCTACCTGGGCCGCCACGCGCAGATGCGCGCGCGCTGCACCACCGGCGGCACCTGCCGCTTCCTCACCACCGAGAGTGCCGAAACCTTCAGGCGTACCGCCAGCATATTCCTGCACAAACAGGTTAAGGAGGTGGAGAAGATTGAGTTGTAAAGTAATAAATAATAATTAAAAAGATGAGTTACTGCATAGCCCTTGTGTCTAACCACAAAACACCCCTACACACACTAAAGGCTGCGCAGCGGGTGGCTGAAGCCTTTGTGTCCTCTGGCGGGCGAAGCCCTTTGTGTCCTTAGAGATTTTTTGTGTCTTTCGTGGTTAAAACACCCGCCACCACATTATCCACTTTTACTTTTTACCTTTTAATTTTTAACTAAAAGAATGAAACATCTCTTTTATATATTTGTAACGCTTCTCGCCGTCGGCCTTGCGTCGTGCGGCGGCGGTAAGACACAGGAAACGTCCGGCGGCGACGACACGCTTCCCGCCGCCGTCGACGAAGAGACGCAGCGTTTCCTCAGCGAGGAGGGCGACATCGTGCGCGACGGAGACACCACCGACTACAGCCGCGTGCCCGATGACCTCCCCGACGAGGAAGACATCGAGGCGAACCTCCCGCCGATTGAGGAATGAAGTTCCTCTGAATTAAAAAATAAAAATTAAAAAGTAAAAGATGAGTCTGATTTCACGCCAGTTGGAGCGCAGGCGTCCCGCCTGCGACCGGCGCAAGACGTAACTTTTTTATTATGGCTTTGCGGGTAGTCGCAGACGAGACGCCTGCGCTCCAACACGCCGCCACCACATCATCATCTTTTACTTTTTACCTTTTAATTATTAATTTAAATACCATGACAGACGTTAAAGAACTGCTCAATTCCCTTGACGAGCGCATGGAAATGAGCGTGATGCACCTTGAGGAGAACCTCTCGCGCATCCGTGCGGGCCGCGCCAACGTGCACATCCTCGATGGCGTGCGCATCGACTACTACGGCCAGATGTCGCCCATCAACGTGGCCGCCAGCCTCACCACGCCTGACGCCCGCACCATCGCCATCAAGCCTTTCGACAAGTCCATGTTCAAGGTCATCGAAAAGGCCATCATCAACAGCGACGTGGGCATCATGCCCGAGAACAACGGCGAAATCATCCGCCTGGGCATCCCGCCCCTCACCGAGGAGCGACGCCGCCAGCTCACCAAGCAGTGCAACGGCGAGGCTGAGGAGTCCAAGATAGCCATCCGCAACCTGCGCCGCGAGGGTGTCGACAAACTCAAGAAAGCCGTCAAGGACGGACTGAGCGAAGACCTCGGCAAGGACGGCGAGGCCGAACTCCAGAAACTCCACGACAAGCACATCAAGGCCGTCGACGCACTCCTTGAGAAGAAAAACAAGGAAATTATGACCGTCTAACGTTTTGATTGACCATTGATGATTGACCATTGAACATTGACCATTGACCATTGGCTAACGCGACGATACACGTGCCGGATGGTAATGGCGGGTGGTCAATGTTCAATGGTCAATCATCAACGGTCAATGGTCAATGTTCAATCAAAAAACCTCCCCCATGCCCGGCTCCCCGAAGGACAGGTTCACATACTACTTCTTCTATCTCCTGTTGAAGTTCGCCAAGATAGGGTTTATCGTCCTGGTGAGCTATTTTGTGCTGACGATGCTCCTGGACTTCCCCGCCTGGATGACCGCGCTGGTCGTGATTGGCATCATTATTCTGATTTGAATGATTGACCATTGATGATTGACCATAGACCATTGACCATTGGCTTCGCGATGAAATGTGCCGGATGGCAATGGCGGGTGGTCAATGGTCAATGTTCAATCAAAACCTCCCCCCTTATGCCCTCCCTCCCCTCCCACGGAGTTGTCGTGAAAAGCACGGGCAGTTGGTACACCGTCCTCACCGACGCGGGCGAGGCTGTGCCCTGCAAGGTGAAAGGCAACCTGCGCCTGCGCGGCCTTCGCACCACCAACCCCGTGGCTGTCGGCGACCGCGTGTCGCTCGTCCGGCGCGAGGGCGACGAGGTGGCTTTCATCGCCGAAATCCAGCCGCGCCGCAACGCCGTCGTGCGGCGCGCCTCCAACCTCTCCAAGCAGAGCCACGTGCTGGCCGCCAACATCGACCAGGCCGCGCTGCTCTTCACCGTGGCGCGCCCCGAGACCACCACCGTCTTCGCCGACCGCTTCCTGGCCGGGGCCGAGGCATACGGCGTGCCCGCCATCGTCGTCTTCAACAAGGTGGACGACCTCGCTCCCGATGAGCGCCGGCGCAAGGACGACCTGCGACGCATATACGAGGCGGCTGGCTACGACTGCTACGACATTTCCGCCCTCGACGGCACCGGCACAGACGCCCTCCACGACGCCCTGGCAGGCAAACTCACCCTTCTCTCCGGCCACAGTGGCACGGGCAAGAGCACCCTCCTCAACCGCCTTGTGCCGGGCGCCGGGGCGCGCACCGCACCCTTGAGCGACATCCACGAAATGGGGATGCACACCACCACCTACAGCCAGCTCTACCCCCTCCCCGCAGGCGGCGGGCTGATAGACATTCCGGGTATAAAAGGTTTCGGCACGTTCGACATGCGCGCCGCCGAGGTGTCCCACTACTTCCGCGACATTTTCGCCCTCAGCCCCGGCTGCCGCTACGGCGGCTGCACCCACACCCACGAACCCGGCTGCGCCGTGCGACAGGCCCTCGACGAGCACCGCCTCGCCCCCACGCGCTACGCCTCCTACCTCTCCATACTCGCCGACGAAGGCGAGAACAAGTACCGCGAAAAGGACATGGGCTGACGTGATGGAGAAGTATGCTTTGATAAAGCCGAATGATGAAAACAAACAATTACTTCCATAAGATTTGGACACGCATCCTCCTTGCTGCCATCGCAGTCTTGGCGCTCGTGTTGTTGGCAGCGGCCTATGTGGTGTTCTACTCTTCGTTCGCTCAGACGGAAACGGCTGTTGTTTATATTGATGAGGAAGACACACCTGCCGATGTTTATCAGAAAGTGGAGCAGGCAGCCCATCCGCGTTCGATGGCGATGTTCCGCCTGCTTTGCAAGTGGAAAGGCTATGAGGAACATGTCCGTGCGGGTCGCTACGACTTGGGTGGCGGAATCGGAGTGATGACGGCCGTGAGCAATTTGCGTAATGGCCAGCAGACTCCCGTGATGCTCGCAGTTCCCGCCACACACACTGTGAACAAACTGGCGGGAAAGATTGCCAAGAAGTTGCGCGCAGACAGTGCCGACTTTGCCCGCGCGTTCCGCGACACGCTGTTGCTCGACAGCTTGGGCGTGACGCGGGCCACGCTGCCCGCATTGTTCATCCCCGACTCCTACGAAGTGTATTGGACCGTCACACCCCGGCAATTCCTTTGGCGTATGAAGAAAGAGCACGACCGCTTCTGGAACAGCAGCAGGCGCGCGCGCGCAGCAGAAATAGGTTTCACGCCCGAAGAGGTTTGCGTTCTGGCCAGCATTGTTGACCAAGAGACGCGCTATAAACCCGAAAAACCGACCATTGCAGGGCTGTACATCAACCGGGTGCGCAAAGGTATGAAACTCGAAGCCGACCCCACAGTGAAGTTTGCCATGCAGAACTTCGGTCTGCGCCGTGTGCTTCGCCGTCACCTGGATACGGATAGCCCCTACAACACTTACCGTTACGCCGGTCTCCCGCCTGGTCCCATCTGTATTGCCGAGGGGGCGACCATCGACGATGTGCTTCACTTCAAGCAAACGGACTATCTTTTTATGTGCGCCAAGGAAGATTTCAGTGGCAGCCACAACTTTGCTCGAACTTTCGCCGAACACGAGCAGAACGCCAAGCGCTACGCCGCTGCTCTCAATGCGCGCGGCATCAAGTGACGGATGTCCGTCCCAATTAACTGGCCAAACAAACCTAAACAATCTTATACTATGACAAGACCCCGTTTCATCGGCGAATGGCCCAAGATTGGCATTCGCCCCATCATCGACGGACGCCAGGGAGGCGTGCGCGAGTCGCTCGAAGAGCAGACGATGAACATGGCGCGCCGCGTGGCCGCCCTCTACGAGCAGGAACTGCGCTACACCGACGGTACGCCCGTCCGCTGCGTCATTGCCGACGGTACGATAGGCCGCGTGGCCGAAGCCGCCGCCTGCGCCGAGAAGTTCCGCAAGGAGGGCGTGGGCGTGGTGCTCAGCGTCACCCCCTGCTGGTGCTACGTCAGCGAAGTGATCGACTACGAAGACCGCCTGCCGCAGGCCATCTGGGGCTTCAACGGCACGGAACGCCCCGGCGCCGTCTACCTCGCCGCCGCCCTCGCCGCCCACACGCAGAAAGGAATGCCCGCCTTCGGCATCTACGGCCACGACGTGCAGGACGCCGACGACGAGACCATTCCCGCCGACGTGCGCGAGAAACTGCTGCGCTTCGGTCGCGCGGGCATCGCTGTGGCCACGATGCGCGGCAAGAGCTACCTTAGCATCGGCAACGTGGCTATGGGCATCGCAGGCAGCATCGCCAATGCCGACTTCTTCCAAGACTACCTCGGGATGCGCAACGAGCAGGTCGATATGACCGAAGTGCTGCGCCGCATTGAGGAGGGCATTTACGACCACGACGAGTTCGACAAGGCCATGGCCTGGACGCGCCAACACTGTATGCCCAACGAGGGCGAGGACTTCAACCGCCCTGAGAAACAGGCCGACCGCGAGCGGCTCGACAAGGAGTGGGAGTTCGTGGTGAAGATGCGCCTCATCTTTGAAGACCTGATGACGGGCAACGCCAAGTTGCGCGAGATGGGCTTCAAGGAAGAGGCGCTGGGCCACAACGCCATCGTGGGCGGTTTCCAAGGCCAGCGCCAGTGGACGGACCACTGGCCTAACGGCGACTTTGCCGAGGCACTGATGAACACGTCGTTCGACTGGAACGGCGCGCGCGAGCCTTTCGCCTTCGCCACCGAGAACGACACGCTCAACGGCACGACGATGCTCTTCGGCAAACTGCTCACCGGGCGCGCCGTCATCTTTGCCGACATACGCACCTACTGGAGCCCCGAGAGCGTGAAGCGTGTCACGGGCAGTGCGCTGCAAGGCCGCGCCAGCGACGGCATCATCCACCTCATCAACTCCGGCTCGTGTACGCTCGACGCTGCCGGACAGATGGAGGACGCGCAGGGGCAGCCCGTGATGAAGCCCTTTGCCGACGTGACGCCCGCCGACATCGAGCGCACGCTCAAGGCCACCACTTGGTATCCCGCCAACCGCGACTACTTCCGTGGCGGCGGCTTCTCCAGCAACTTCCTCTCGCGCGGCGGTATGCCCGTCACGATGATGCGCCTCAACCTTGTGAAAGGTCTCGGCCCCGTGCTGCAACTTGCCGAGGGCTGGACGGTGGACATCGCGCCCGAGCAGCACAAGGTGCTCAACGAGCGCACCGACCGCACCTGGCCCACCACGTGGTTCACGCCGCGACTGACGGGCAAGGGCGCGTTCAAGGACGTCTACAGCGTGATGGACAACTGGGGCGCCAACCACGGTGCCATCGCTTACGGCCACATCGGGCAGGACCTCATCACGCTCGCCTCGATGCTGCGTATCCCCGTTTGTATGCACAACGTCGACAGCGAAGCCGTGTTCCGCCCCAGCGCCTGGCGCAGCTTCGGCATGGACGCCGAGGGCAGCGACTACCGCGCTTGCCAGAACTTCGGAGCGCTGTATAAGTAAACCAGAATAGGCTGAGTGTTCGGAGTGTTCGGAGTACTCTGAGTACTCTGAGTACTCCGAATATTCAGAATACTCCGAACGCTCCGCCCACTCGCAACTCCCCTTCCAACATGCAACAACAAATTCAAGCCTTCCTCGCCGCCGCCCACAAGGTCGGCGCGATGGGACTGACACGGTGCAGCAGCGGCAACCTGTCGTGGCGCGTGGGCGACGTCGCCCTCGTCTCCGCCACTGGCTCGTGGGTGCCCGAACTGCGCGAAGACCAAGTGGCCGTCTGTGACATCGCCACTGGCAAAAGCCTCAACGGCGTGCGCCCCTCGATGGAGAGCGGGTTCCACCTCACCGTGCTGCGCGAGCGACGCGACATCAACGTCGTGCTCCACTGCCAGAGCATCGCCGCCACCACCGTCGCCTGCATGGACCCGCGCCCCACGGACTTCAACGTCACCGCCGAACTGCCCTGCCACTGCGGTAAGGAAATCGCCGTTGTGCCATACCTGCGCCCCGGCTCGCCCCTGTTGGCCGAGGCCGTCGTCGAAGCCCTGCGCACGCACGACAGCGTCCTGCTGCTCAAGCACGGCCAGGTGTTCGTGGGCCGCGACTTCAACGCCGCCATCGAGAAAGCCGCCTTCCTCGAAATGGCCTGCGACATCATCCTGCGCGCCCAGGGGCGCCACACCCTCCTCACGCCCGCCGAAATCGCCGACATCGAGCACACGTTTCTCGGCAAGTAACCCCGCAGAGCGCAGATAAAGCCTACATTTCTCCAAATTAAGCTTACATTTCTCCAAATTAAGGCTAAGTTTGTACAAACTAAGCCTAAGTTTCGCCAAATTAAGCCTTAGTTTGTAGAAATTAAGCCTTAATTTGGAGATTGTAAAGCCACGGGACGAGAATACAGAGCCACAAATCGCGAATGGAGAGCCATCGCGCGCGATTTTCGGGCTTCCGAGGGCATTACTTTTATAGGCTTGTGTGCTGCGGTATAGTATCAACCCCAACGGGGTTGCACAAAGGGAAATTTTCTGTTCCCGGTTTTTGTGCAACCCCGTTGGGGTTGGTTGTTTCGTATGTGGGTTTCACTGGGACACTGCCCCGGTGAAGCTTCAGTTATCCTTGCTGGGGGAAGTTCCCCTTGACGGGTAGGGGGCTTCGTAGAGTAGGGGGGAGGCGTCGTGGGCGTCCATACCGGCGCGTGCGCGGTGGTCGCCGGTCTTTTCTCTGACTTCAAAGAGGCGGCGGTTTTTATTGTCGGTGTCCTCGCGCTCGGGGTGGTAGAGGTGGAAGGCTATGGCACTGTACTTGATGCGTTGTTTCGTGCAGCCGCTCTTCTCCAAGCGCATCACGATGTCGCTGTCTTCTTTGCCATAGCCCTCGAAGGCTTCGTCGTAGCCATTCACGCGCACAATGTCGTCGCGCCAAAAACTGATGTTGCAACCTATGCTTCGCGCGCGGCGGTGGGCATGGGGCGTGAGCCAAGTAAGGCGTAGCGCATTGTAGCGGCGGCGTATGCCTGGGCTGAAACAGCTGAGCGGGCGGTATTCGACCTCAGACAGGTAGGCTTCTGTGGCTTTGCTGCGCAGTTTGCAGCGGCTACCGAGAAGGACGGTGTGGGGACGGGCCAGGCGCTCGTGGTCGGAAAGAAAGTGGCGCTCCATCACGATGTCACCGTCGATGCACACAATGTAGTCGCCAGTGGCTATGGCAAAGGCTTTGTTCATCACAAGGGCTTTGCGGAATCCTTTGTCCTCCTGCCAGACATGGTGGAGGGGAAAGGGCAGCGTGGGACGCAGGGCGTAGATGAGCTCGGAGGTGTCGGCGCGCGACCCATCATCGGCTATGATGAGTTCGTCGGGCAAACGTGTCTGGCGCGCGGCGCTCTGCAACACTTTGCGCAGGGCGTTAGGCCAGTTGTAGGTAGAGACGATGAGCGTGAGCTTCATAAATATTGATCCAGGCCGTGTTCCGTGCGGAAGTTCCCCGAGGCTACGTTGTCCTCACGGTGGCGGAAGTTCTGCTTGAAGCGGTCGCGCGGTTCTTCGTGATGCCACAAGTGGACGCAGCAGCAGCGGTACTTCACGTCGCGTCGCTGGCAGCCTGCCATGGAGAGTCGTTCGAGCAGGTCGTCGTCCTCTTGCCCCCAGCCCTGAAAGGTTTCGTCGTAGCCGTTGATGGCGCGGATATCGGCAGCCCAAAAGGAGACGTTGCAACCCTCGACATAGCTCTTGTGGGGCTGGCAGGGTATCTTAAAAGGCAGGCGTACGCAGCGCTGCCAAGCTTTGTAGTTGTGTGGATGGCGGAAACGAAATTTCTCCTCGGACAAATAGCTGTCGGTCTCTTTCTTAGAGAGGCGTCCGCGGTAGCCCCGGATATACTGGCCAGGACGTGCGTGGCTCAGGTGGTCGGCCACGAAATGGCGTTCGGGCACAATGTCGCCGTCAATCTGTATGAAGTATTCGGCACCCTCCTTGAGCGCGGCGGCGAAAGCCTTGTTGCGCGCGCCTGCGGGGCGGAAGCCCTTGTCTTCTTGCCATTCATGAAGGAGCAGGAAGGGCATCGTGGGGCGCAGGCGGTCGATGAGCTGGCGTGTTTCGTCGGTGGAACCGTCGTCGCCGATGGCCACGATGTCGGGAAGGCGGGTCTGCCGGGCTACGGCCTGTAGAACTTTATGGAGCGCGGCGGGACGGTTGTACGTTGATATAATGAGCGCCGTACGTATACTTTGCGGGTGCATGGGGTTACCGTTTTGTTAAATTTTGTGCAAAAGTAGAGTTTTCTATACAAAGGATGAAACGTTCTGTATAGAAAACCCTTTTGCAGCAACACGGTTTCAGGCGTTGCGCAGTTCGCGCAACGTGCCGCGCACCAGGGGGAAGGCCAGCGCAAAACTGCACGCGTCGGCAATCGGCGTGGCCAGCTGAACGCCCGCCAGGCCCAGCAGCGGGGGCAGCACGAGGATGAGCGGGATGAAGAAGATGCCTTGACGCGCCGAGGCCAGGATGGTGGCGGGGCGCGCACGCCCGATGGTCTGCAGCGTCATGTTGCAGACGGTCACGAACATGTTGAGCGGGTAGGCCAGCAGTTGCCAGCGCAGGGCCGTGGCACCCACGGCGATGACGTCGGCGTCGTCGCGGAACAGAGCGGTGAACGGCTCGGCCCACACGAAGCCCGCCACGGCGCACACGACCATGCCCAGCGTGCCGTAGACGGTGCAGAAGCGGAAGCCCGCCAGCACGCGGTCGTAGCGCCGCGCGCCGTAGCAGTAGCCGCAGACGGGCTGGTAGCCCTGCCCCAGACCCAGGAACACGGCGTATATCAGGAACGTGACGCGCGTCGTGATGCTCATGCCCGCTATGGCCGCGTCGCCGTACTGCCCGGCGGCGACGTTGAGCAGCAGCGTGGCCAGGCACGCCAGCCCCTGCCGCGCCAGCGACGGCAGGCCGCCGCGCGCAATCTCGGCCAGCACCGGGCGCGTCAGGCTGAGGCATGCCGCGCGTATCGGCACGCTGCCCCGACGCATATTTAATATATAGAGAATGGCCAGCGAAACGGCCTGGCACATCACGGTGCACACCGCCGCGCCCCTCAGCCCCCAGCCCAGCGTGAAGATGAAGAGCGGCTGGAGGGCGATGTTGAGCAGCGCGCCGCTCACGATGCCCGCCATGCCCAGCAGCGCGTTGCCCTGGAAGCGCAACTGGTTGTTCAGCGCCAGCGCTGACGTCATCACGGGCGCGCCCAGCAGGATGGTGCCCAGGTACTCCTCGGCGTAGGGCTGCACCGTGGGCGTCGAACCCAGCAGGCGGCACAGGGCGGGCAACTGCCACACGCCCGCCAGCGCGATGAGCACGCCGAAGCCCAGCGCTGTGAAGAACCCCGTGGCGGCCATCGTCTCGGCCTTGTCCTGCCGACGCGCGCCGAGGTGGCGCGACAGGGCGTTGCCCGAGCCGTGGCCGAAAAAGAAACCGGCGGCCTGAATCAGGGCCATCGCCGCGAACGAAACGCCCACCGCCGCCGTGGCCTGCGTGCTGAGCCGCCCCACGTAGAACGTCGTGGCCAGGTTGTACACCGCCGTGACCAGCATCGAGGCCACGGTGGGCACCGCGAGCCTCAATATGAGGCCGCGCACAGGGGCGGTGGTCATGCGGGTGTAGTTGTCGGCCATCGGGGGCAGGAGTTTCTATAGTTTCTAAAGTCTCTAAAGTTTCTATCGTTCCTATGCTTTCTCAAACCCCGTGCAAGCCCAGTTGTCGAGGCTGCGGGTGTGTAGGAAGCGCAGGCCGTGGCGCTCAGCGCAGCGGCGCAGGGCGTCGACGTCCTCGGTGTAGTAGCCGCTGGTGAGCAGCCGCGCGCCGGGCGCCATCACGCTGGTGTAGGCCGCCATGTCGGCCAGCAGGATGTTGCGGTTGATGTTGGCCAGCACGAGGTCGAACGGCGCCTCGCCCGCCAGTGCCGTGGCGTCGCCCAGGCGCACCTCGATGCCGTCCACCGCGTTGAGCGCGATGTTCTCCAGCGTGTTCTTCACGCACCACTCGTCGTAGTCCACGGCCAGGCACTCCCTCGCGCCGCGCATTCGCGCCAGGATGGCCAGGATGCCCGTGCCGCAGCCCATGTCGAGCACGCGCCGCCCGGCCACGTCGGCTTTGAGCAGTTCGGAGAGCATCTGCGACGTTGTGGCGTGGTGGCCTGTGCCGAACGACATGTGCGGGTCAATCGTGATGCGGTATTCGGCCTTGGGCGCGTCCTTGTGCATCGTGCCGGCCACGACGCAGCGACCGTCCACCACAAGCGGCTGGAAGTAGTTCTGCTCCCACACGGCGTTCCAGTCGCGGTCGTCGGCCTCGCGCCGCGTGTGGGTAATCTCTGTGTCGGGAAAGGGGAAGGCCGCCAGTGCGTCGGCCAGTGCCTCCTCGCTGAACAGTTCGGGGCGCACGTAGGCTTGCAGCGGCCCGCGTCCGTCGTCCGACGGCTCGAAACTGTCGAAGCCCGCCTCGCCCAGCAGCGCGCAAAGCACGTCCTGCGCGTCGCCCGACGACGGCGCCAGCCTGAAGGTGAATTGTAGGTATTTCATTGTGGGGTGTGTTGTTGGTTTAGTGTTTCTTGTGTTTCTATTCCTCCCGACCTCCCACCAAGTCCCAGAAGCGGTCGAAGAATTCCTTCACCTTTTCCACGACTGCCTCGCGCTTCTTGAGGCGTTCGCCGCCAGGCGTGAAGCGCGACATGGGCGGAAGGATGCTTGCGAACTCCGTGCCGCTCTCCTGCACGTAGCCGTTGCGGAAGCTGTTGGCAACGAAGTGGCGCGTCTCTGCTTCCTTGAGGTTTTCGCTCTTGATAAGGTCGGCGAGCTGCTGCGCCATCTTTCGCCGCACGAAGGTGTTCCAGTCGTCGTCAATGTGGCTCTGCGGCGTGAGATTGGCCACAAACTCCTCGATGAGTTCTTTCTTCCCGCGAAGGTCGGGACTCGCGCCGATGGCTTTCTCTATCTTCACGACGATTTCCTTGTCCTGCATGTGCCCTTCGTGGTACTTGCGCACGAGCTCCAGTATGTAGTCGATGCCGATTTCCACCTGTTTCACCAGCTCCATCTCGAAGACGATGTCGTCATTCACGTTCTCGGTCTCGCCCTGTTGCTGTTTGCGGTAGTGGCGGTAGAGGTCGATGTAGACGGACTGGTAGTCCTGCGCCTCCATCTCGCTGAGTATCTCCTTGCCGCTGAACTGGTCAAAGCAGGTGAGGATGTTCCGCAGGCGGAGTATCGCGCCGAAGAGCCGTATGAAGTGCTTCTGTGCCTCTTCGCCCACGATGGATTGGCCCAGTGGGAACGCCTCCGTCAGTTCCTCCACGAGTTCGGCGTAGCCTTTCACCTCCTTCCCCTTCTCGTCGGTGTATCCGCCGTAGTAGTCTTCGAAGCGTTTCAGCAGCACGAGGCCGCCGGCTTCCTTGTCGCCGAAGAGGGCTATGCACTCGTTGGTGGCCTTTTCGAGGTTGCGGAAGCAGACGATGTTGCCGAAGGTCTTGATACTATTTAATATACGGTTCGTGCGCGAGTAGGCTTGCAGCAGACCGTGCATACGCAGGTTCTTGTCCACCCAGAGCGTGTTGAGCGTTGTCGCGTCGAAGCCTGTCAGGAACATGTTGACGACAATCAGCAGGTCGAGTTCGCGGTTCTTCATGCGGAGCGACACGTCCTTGTAGTAGTTCTGGAACTTCTCCGACGAGGTATCGTAGTTGGTGCGGAAGATTTCGTTGTAGTCTGTGATAGCGCGGTCGAGGAAATCGCGGCTGCTGGCGTCCAGTCCCTCCGTGCTTTCGCTGTTTTCCTCCTCGTCTTCGTTCACGCCGAAGCTGAAGATGGTGGCCACGCGCAGCCGCTGTGCCTCTGGTCGCTCTGCCA
Organism: Bacteroidaceae bacterium; assembly: GCA_017933995.1. Classification (GTDB taxonomy): domain Bacteria; phylum Bacteroidota; class Bacteroidia; order Bacteroidales; family Bacteroidaceae; genus Alloprevotella. The sequence goes on from JAGBKI010000001.1 coordinate 68,456, forward strand.
TCAGGCGGCGGAAGGTGTCGTAGTAGATTCGGGCGGCCTGTATGCTCTGCACGCACAGTATGCTGTTGAAGCCCGTCAGCCGCACCTTCTCCTTCACCTCTTCCACGCTCGCGCGGTTCTGCGCCGAGGCCACTTCCGATATGTTGCGCAGCACGGCAAAACTGTAGCTGCGGTCGTTGCGCTTGGTCTTGCGGTTGAAGTTGTTGAGGATGTAGCGCACGATGTTGTCCACGCGCTCGGGGGCGAGCAGTGCCCTTTCGCGGTCGATGTCCCAGACTTGTGCGTCCTTGATGTCTTCTTCCTCGCGCATCGTGCTCACGTAGTCCACCTTGAAGGGCAAGACGTTCTTGTCGCGTATGGCGTCCACGATGGTGTAGGCGTGCAGCTGTGCGCCGAAAGCCTGTTCCGTCGTGCGCAGGTCGGGCCGCGCACCGCTCGTTGTGTTCTGCGGGAAGATGGGCGTGCCGGTGAAGCCGAAGATGTAGTACTTCTTGAACTGTCGCGTGATGGCAGCGTGCATGTCGCCGAACTGAGAGCGGTGACATTCGTCGAAGATGAAGACGGTCTCCTCGTCGAAGGCCGCGAAGTGCTCGCCGCTGCGCCGCTTCTTGCCGATGAGCGTGGCGAGCTTCTGTATGGTCGTGATGATGATGCGGGCCTCTGGGTCGCGCAGTTGCCGCTCGAGGATGGCCGTGCGCGTGTTGCTGTTGGCTGCGCCGCGCTCAAACTTGTCGTACTCCTTCATGGTCTGGTAGTCCAAGTCCTTGCGGTCTACGACGAAAAGCACCTTCTTAACGTACGGCAACCTTGAGGCGAGGCGCGCCGTCTTGAAGGACGTCAGCGTCTTGCCCGAGCCGGTGGTGTGCCAGATGTAGCCGCCGGCGTCCGTCGTGCCGTATCGGCGGTAGTTGTGCGCCACGTTGATGCGGGAGAGTATGGCTTCGGTAGCGGCAATCTGGTAGGGGCGCATCACCATCAGCAGGCGGTCGGAGGTGAAGATGCTGTAGCGCGTGAGCAGATATAATAATGTGTGCTTAGCGAAGAAGGTCTGCGTGAAGCCGCGCAGGTCGGTGATGGGCTGGTTGCGGCTGTCGGCCCAGTAACTGGTGAACTCGAAGGAGTGGCTCGTCTGCTGCTTGCGGGCATGAGGCGAACGAGAGGCTTGCTCGCGAATGTGGCTCTCGCGCGTCGTGTTGCTGTAGTACTTGGTTTGCGTGCCGTTGGAGATGACGAAAAGCTGCACATACTCAAACAGCCCGCTTCCCGCCCAGAACGAGTCCCGCTGATAGCGGTTGATTTGGTTAAAGGCTTCCTTGATGTCCACGCCCCGCCGCTTCAGCTCCACATGCACCAGCGGCAGGCCGTTCACGAGGATGGTGACATCATAGCGCGTCGCTCGCTCACTCGTATCACTCGGATTGCTCGGAGTATTCGGAGTACTCTGAGGATTCTGATTACTCTGACCTCTCCGCTCACTCCGATACTGATTAATCACCTGCAGCCTGTTGTTGTGCAGGTTCTCCTTGTCGAGCAGGCGGATGTTCTTCACCGTCCCGTCTTCGCGCTGGAGGAGCTGTATGTGGTCTTCCTGAATGATGGCCGTCTTCTCCACGATGCCCTTGTTTGCGCCCGCAAGCTGTGCCGCGAAGAACTGCCGCCATTCGCCTTCCGTGAAGCGCACGTCGTTGAGGCGCTCAAGCTGCGAGCGCAGGTTCGAGATGAGGTCGGCCTCATTGTGTATGTAGAGCCGCTCGTAGGCTTGGTTCTGGAGTTGCGCGATGAAAGCCTCTTCCAGTTCCGCCTCACTCTGATACGGCAACTGCGAGTTATAGTCCGGCGTGAACTCATTCACCACCGTCGTTTCTTCCTGCTCTGCGATAAGGTTGTAGTTTGTCATTGGGGGGTGTATTTCTGAGGTTTCTGAGGTTTCTGAGGGTTCTGAGTGCTCGGAGTTCTCGGAGTTCTCGGAGTGTTCTGAGTACTCTGATTACTCGGAGTATTCTGAGCCTTCCGACCACTCCGAGCCCTCCGATTATTCCGAAATTCCGTGCGCCGCCAGCAGAGCCTTGAGCCTTGCTATCTCGGCGCGAAGGCGCGGGTTTTCTTCCCGCAGCCGTTGCAGCTCTTCCGTCTCTGCCTGACGGTAGCCCGTGCGGGCAGCGTGCATCCGCTCCTTGATGCCGCCTTCGGTGACGAAGCGGTTCTGCTGAGTCTCCATCAGTCGCTGTAGCATGTAGATGGCTTGGTGGCAGAGCGTGATGCAGAGGTTCGCCAGCTCCTCGTCGCTCATGCGCTCTGCCTTCTCCTTATATTGCTCCAGAAAGGCCTCGCTGCGCGTCCAGTCGCGTAGCCGCTTGGCGCGAGGGTGCTCCATGCTCCATTGTGGCAGAGAGCGAGTGCGCAGGTAGTCTTCGTAGTCGATAAGGAGTTCTTCAAGGCTTGCCTTGGCCACGCCCGTCAGCTTAATTTCCGTTTCCGATGAAGTGCCGGCGGCTTGGTTGCCCTCGGCTATGTTCTGCTTGCCGCCGCGAGCCGCCTGTACCATCTGGTCCACCGTGCGGTCGCCGTAGCGCGGTAGGAACTTCTTGCAGAAGATGTATGTCAGGTCGTAGAGCGCCTCGGTCACGCCATAGACGCGCAAGTGCTTGTAGTGGCCGTGGCGGGGGAGGAAGGTTTGCTTGTTGTCGGGCATGGGGTTTTGGTTTTTGGTTTAACTTTTCTGAGTGGTCTGAGTTCTCGGAGTAATCGGAGTGATCTGAGTTCTCGGAGTTATCGGAGTGGTCTGAGTTCTCGGAGTATTCTGAGCACTCTGATCACTCTGAGCTTTCGGAGTATTCCGAGTCCTCTGAGCACTCTGAGTATTCCGAGCTCTCCGATTACTCCGATCCTTCTGCGCCCTCATCCTTCCGCCGAAACCCCAGCAACTTATCGCGATAGTAGCAATACTGCTGCCGCCGCGCCTCAATCTCTGCCGGAATCCCCTCTTGCAGGCTTGTCGTCAGCCGCTCAAACTTGTCGAGGATGGTGGCGATGCGGCGTTGCTCCTCGAGGGGCGGGATGGGGAAGGGGTAACGCCGGAACTTCCCCATGTCCACCGAGGCAAAGCCGCCGGCGTTGACGTTTTGCTTGCACCATTCTCCCAACACATAGAGATAGTGGAAACAGTAGCGCGTGTCGAGCTGCGAATCCAACGATTTACGAATTCTTAAATTCGTAAATCGTTGATTCGCAAGCGAATCAACAATGAGCAGCGCGTGCTCGCCGATGGTGGCTGTGGTGGCCATGATGAAGGAGCCCGCAGCAAAGAGACCCTTGCCTTTGACGGCGGCAGGCGTGATGTGCTGGATGGCATCGGAGAGTTCGCGCCCGTTTTCGCGGATGTCTTCCATGCGGAACCAGGGGATGGTGCCGCCTTCCCAGAAAGCGTCGTTCTTCTTCGAGGGCGTATAGCCGTTGCGCAGCTCGAAGACTTCCTCCAGGGGCATGCGCGGCGTGTCTTCCGAGAACGTTAGCAGTTTGTCGCGATAGTAGCTGTATTGCAGCTTACGTGCCTCTAACTCTGCCTCTAACTCTGCCTCTAACTCTGTGAACTTATCCAACACTTCCACTATCTTCTCTTGGATGACGAGGGGCGGGACGGGGATTTCGAAGCCCGAGTACTTGGAAATCCACTGACGGCTATGTTCAAGGGGAGTACACTTAATCTGCTGCATACAGAAGAAGACAAAGCGAAGCAAGGTCTTAGCTCCTTCTTTTTCTTTAAGGCGAAGCATCTTCATAGCAGAGCTTTTCACCTTAAAGTTGAAGTCTACCCAATGAAAGGAAGTCGTGAAGTCATCAAAGATTATAACAGGTTCTTCCTTGGAAGCGAGGAAAACTCCTTCTGTTTCGTCAGTATAGCCGAGGATGAAACTTTGCCCAGCTGTTAGGACGGGCGTGTCGTAATCTTTGGAGTAGTCAGTTGATTTGACTATGTATTTCCCTGGTTGCTCGTAGTCAAGCACCTCCCCCAACTTGAGGTATTCCACGCCGTCGGGACAAAGTTCTTGCGTAAGTCGTTCTATTCGGTTCATAGTCTGGTTTGGTTGAAGAATGATGGCTTTCCACTGAGAAGTGGTGGCTTTTCGTTTCGCACTCGTGGCTTTCCACTTTTAAGTGGGAGCCTTCCACTTAAAAGTGGAAAGCCACCACTTTTCGGTGGAAGGCACTTATTTCGTCGCCTTGACCTTTGGCGGAGCAACGAGTTCGTAGGAAGTGAGCGTGATGCGGCGTGTCTGTATCTCCCAGCCCTTTTCGCGCATGTCGGAGATAGTGCCTTTGAGGTCTTCGCAGCCGCAGAGCTCAAAAGCCTGCTCCCGCGTGATGCTGCCATTTTGAAGGAGATACTCTGTGATAGCCGCTTCGTGAGTAATGTCGGGGTCGTGAGGGTTTATCATTTCTTTTCAGTGTACTTTTTAGTGTACTTTTCAGTGTACTTTCGGCTTCATAGAGTTTCTATAGCTCTTCCACCAGCCGGTCAATCTCCGAGCGGAGGCTCGACTGCCGCTGGACGATTTCTGCGATGCGGCGGTTGAGGTCGGCGATGTCTATCCGCTCGCGGGTGTCGGGCTGCTCGACGTAGGAGGAGACTGCGAGGTTGTAGTCGTTTTGGGCGACTTCGCTGTTCGGCACGAGGCGGGCGAAGTGGGGCGCGTCGGTGCGGGCGGCGTGGGCTTGGTAGATGCGCTCAATGTTTTCGGGCGCGAGCTTGTTTTTGTTGCCCTCGTGTACGAACTCCTGCGAGGCATCGATGAAGAGTGTCGCGTTGTCGAACTTCGACTTCTTGAGCACGATGATGCAAGTGGCGATGGAGACGCCGAAGAAGAGGTTGTCGGGCAGCTGGATGACGGTGTCGACGTAGTTGTTGTCAATGAGATACTGCCGTATCTTCTGCTCCTTGCCGCCGCGATAGAGCACGCCTGGGAACTCGACGATGGCCGCCGTGCCAGAGGTGGAGAGCCACGCGAGCATGTGCATGGTGAAGGCGAGGTCGGCCTTGGAGTTGGGAGCCAAGACGCCAGCGGGCGAGAAGCGCGGGTCGTTGATGAGTACGGGGTTCGTGTCGCCCGCCCACTTGATGGAGTAGGGCGGATTGGAGACGATGGCGTCGAAGGGTTCGTCGTCCCAGTGACGTGGCTCAAGGAGCGTGTCGCCGAGGGCGATGTCGAACTTCTCGTAGTTGATGTCGTGGAGGAACATGTTGATGCGGCAGAGGTTGTAGGAGGTGATGTTTATCTCCTGTCCGAAGAAACCCTGCCTGACGCTGTCTTTCCCTAAGACCTTTGCGAACTTCAGCAAGAGCGAGCCACTGCCGCAGGCGGGGTCGTAGACCTTGTTGAGCGTCGTTCGACCGGCGGCGGCAATGCGGGCAAGAAGTTCCGAGACTTCCTGCGGCGTGAAGAATTCGCCGCCGCTCTTGCCGGCACTGCTGGCATACATGCGCATGAGGTACTCAAAGGCGTCGCCAAAGGTGTCAATCTGGCTCTCGGCGAGCGAACCGCTGAGCCGCATTTCGCCGATGGTGCCGAGGATTTTGACGAGCGTCTCGTTGCGCTTCTGCACGGTGGCACCGAGCTTGTTGGAGTTCACGTCGAGGTCGGAGAAAAGGCCCTTGAAGTCCGGCTCGCTCTCCGTGCCCTTCGCCGAGTTTTCGATGGCCGCAAAGACGGCAGCAAGCGTCTCGTTGAGGTTCGGGTCGCTGGCGGCGCGGCGACGGACGTTACAAAACAGTTGCGAAGGCAAAATGAAAAAGCCCTTTTCGCGCACGGTGTCGGCGCGACCGTATTCCGCCTCTTCGTCGGAAAGCAGGGCGTAGTCGAAGTCCGTAGCACCCGCTTCGCGCTCGGTGCGGTTGATGTGGTCTGTGAGGTTCTCGGAGATGAAGCGATAGAAGAGCATTCCGAGTACGTAGCTCTTGAAGTCCCAGCCGTCGACGCTGCCGCGCAGGTCGTTGGCCATGGCCCAAATGGTGCGGTGAAGTTCCGCGCGTTCTTGTTCTCTTGACATAGGTAGGGGAGTGTTGGGAGTGTTCAAAGTTGCCGGCGGATGCGCCAGGCGGGGGGGTAGAGGTTGTTGGCGCGGGAGCCGAGGTTGTTGAGGAAACCGAGGGGCTGGCTTTGGTAGGTGGTGAGGACGTGGCCGCGCGGGGTGTCGGGGGGCAGGGCGATGGTCTGGCGCGAGAGGTATTGCAGGGCGTCGGAAAGCGGCAGTTCAACGCAGGGGAAGGCATCGGGGGCGAGGGCGGTGGAAAGGGCGAGGGCGTGGGCGGGAATGAGTTTGCCGCCTTTTTCTTTTATGTAGTTCTTTCCGCCTTTCACGGTGGCGACGGCGGTGCCGGTGGCGATGACGTGGAGGGCGGCGCGCAGGGCGGTGGCCTCGGGCAGGAGGTGGTGGGGCAGGGCGCAGAGGCCGTCGGGGTCGTCGTTTAGGCCGACGAAGCGCGACGGTTCGGCGAGCCAGGGGGGTAGGGGGGCGGGGCTGGTGAGGACGTTGGCGGTGCGCCCGGACTTTTTCGAGGCGCGCGGGGCTCGTTTGGGCGTCCAGGCGGGCTGGTCGCCGGTCTTGCGGAGCAGGGCGAGGAAGAAACCTTCGCCCGGTGAGCGGTGGGGGCGGAAGCGCAGCAGGCCGTCGGTGTCGTCGACGCCCCAGGCGGCGTCGGCGTGCAGCGGGATGACGTTGGCACCGAGCGTCTCGCAAATCCAGCGGACGTTGTCTTCGTTCTCGGCGGGGTTGAAGGTGCAGGTGCTGTAGACGAGGTAGCCGCCGCCGCGCAGGGCGGGCCACACGTCGCTGACGATTTCGCGCTGTCGGCGGGCGCACATCGCGGCGGCCTGTTCGCTCCATTCGTCGCGTGCGGCGCGGTCCTTGCGGAACATCCCTTCGCCGGAGCAGGGTACGTCGGCGGCCACGGCGTCGAAGAAGCCCGCGAGGGGGGCGAAGCGTGCGGGGAAGTCCTCGGTGACGACGGTGGCGGGGTGGCCCCACTTCTGCAGGTTCTCGCGCAGCACCATGGCGCGCTGCCCCACGGGTTCGTTAGCCACGAGCAGGGCGTCGTCGGCCAGCAGCGTGCGCCACAGCGTGCTCTTGCCGCCGGGCGCGGCGCAGAGGTCGAGCAGGCGGGCGGGCTTCGTGTCCATCGCGTCGTAGGCCAGGGCTATGGCCATCGAGGCGGCTTCCTGCACATAGTAACACCCGGCGTGGAGCAGCGGGTCGGCGGTGAAGTCGGGTCGCGCGGGGAGGATGTAGCCGCCCTCGCACCACGGCACGGGCGTCCAGCCGTCGGCGGGCTGCACGGCGGGCTTGGCGGGGTTGAGGCGCAGGCTGACGACGGCCGGTGTGTCGTCGAGTGCGGCGCACAGCGCCCCGGCCTCGGCGGGGCCGAGGGTGGAGGCGAGGCGGGAGGTGAAGGCGGGGGGGAGCAAGGGCTTTTTTTCGTTAAAAAATAAAAGTTAATAGTGAAAAGTTGAGTTTGGCAAAGCCATCGTTCTTTTTAACCACGAATGGCACGAATTAAAAGAATTGTCACGAATAAAGATTTGTGTTAATTCGTCTAATTCGTGCCATTCGTGGTTAAAAAGAGCGACGGCTTAGCTATCATCATCTTTTACTTTTTACGTTTTAATTATTACTTAACTTTTCAGTTCCGGGTATGAAATGCGCGTGTGGTAAGTGCGCTTGAGGCTCTCGATGAGGGTGAGTTTGGCCAGTTCGATGTCGAGGAAACTGATGGGGCAGCGCTTGAGGCAACCCTCGGCCACGATGGTGTCGACGATGCGCGTGACGAGGGTGGAGATGCTCTCGGCGGTGTAGTCCTTGAGGCTGCGCGAGGCGGCTTCCACACCGTCGCAAATCATGAGGATGGCCTGCTCCTTGGTCATGGGGTTGGGGCCGGGGTAGGTGAAGGCGGCCTCGTCCACCTGCTCGCCGGGGTGCTTGTTCACCCACTGCACGTAGAAGTAGCGCACCTTGCCTCGCCCGTGGTGGGTGAGGATGAAGTCGCAGATTTCCTTGGGCAGGTTGTGCTCGCGGGCTATGCGCAGGCCCTCGGTGACGTGGCTGATGATGATTTTCGCGCTCTGTTTCTCGTCGTCCAGCCGGTCGTGGGGATTGACGCCCGTCTGGTTCTCGGTGAAGTAGGTGGGGCCCACGGCCATCTTGCCGATGTCGTGGTAGAAGGCCCCGGCGCGCACCAGCTGGACGCGCGCGCCGATTTTCTTGGCCACGTCGGTGGCGAGGTTGGCCACCGACATGGAGTGGTTGAACGTGCCCTGGGCGTTCTGCGACAGTGCGCTGAGGATGTCGTTGTTGATGTTCATCAGTTCGAGCATCGTCATGCTGCTTGAGAAACCGAAGACGCGCTCCAGCAAGTAGAGCAGCGGGTAGCCCATCAGGGTCAGCATCCCGCCGCACGCTATATATATATAATGCGTGGGGCTGAGTCCGGCGAAGCCTATGCCCTGCGTGAGGTCGAAGACGAGGGCGGCCAGCAGCGTCACGAGGGTGATGACCACCGAGACGCGCAGCAGCTGGGCGCGCTCGGTGAGTTCGGAGATGGAGAAGACCACGGCGAAGCCCGCCGCCAGTTCGATGCACAGGAACTCGTAGGGGTTGCTGAGGCACAGGGAGGTGAGCAGCAGTGTGACGAGATAGGTGGCGAAAGCCGTGCGCGAGTCGAAGAACACGCGCAGGAAGACGGCCACCAGTGCGAACGGGATGAGGTAGACGCTCCCCGCCTTGACGATGAGCAGCAGGTGGGCCAGGAGCGGGAACAGCGTCACGAGCGAGAAGATGAGCAGGATGGCGCTGCGCTGCCTGAGGATGTCGCGGCGGAAGGTGTAGAGGTAGAGCGTGGCGGCCAGCAGCAGGAGCAGCACGAAGAGGCCCTGGCCCGCTATGAGTTCCCACAGGCCGCGGTCGGCGGTCTCGTTGCGCTGCGAGAGGTCGCGCTGGAAGGAGTCGAGGATTTTCAGTTTCTGCTCGTCGACGATTTCGCCCCGGTCGATGATTTTCTCGCCTTTCTTGACGAGGCCGTGTGTCTGCGACACGCCCGCCACCGCCTCGTCGACGGCGGTGTGGGTCTTGGTCTGGTCGAGCGTGATGTTGGGCAGCAGGTAGTCGGGTATGTTGCAGGCCGCCATCACCTCGCGGCGGAACTGCGCCGTGTCGGTTTTCATCACTTCGTCGTAGGCCGTGCGTATGCTGTAGACCGTGGCGGCCTCGCGGCTCTCGGCCTCGTTGCCCCGGACGATGCGGATGTGGGTGGGGCTGAACTTGGCCAGGTTCTCGGCGTCGGCCATCGACATCACGCCCGCCTCGTAGAGCCGTGTCAGGGCGTCGGCAATGTGGGCGGCGTAGCCCGGCGGCACGCCCGCGAACTTCCCGGCGGCGTAGTCGGCGCGGAAGGCCGCCACCTGGCGCGCCGCCACGGTGCTGTCGAGGGCGAAGTAGGGCTGCACCTGCGCGCTCGCCCCGTCCTGTTCGGCCTTGAGTTCGTCGGCGGTCTTGTAGACGGGGAACTGCTCGGCGGCGTAGAGCGAGGCGTAGCGCCACGGCTCGCCCAGGGTGTAGAAGTAGCCCACGCTTTCGGCGCGCGGCAGAATTAGGGTGAGTAGCAGTACGCTTAAGATAAAAGCACCAGCCAGTGTAGGGACATCTATTTGCTTGCTGACAGTGACATTGTTTTTTTTGCTGTTGTTAGGCAGTGGGTTGCTCATATCGCAGTTCTTTCTTAGACAAAATTGTTTTCGTTCGCTGCAAAATTACAGAAAACGCGGTTTGTTTGCTACAGAAATGCCTAATTTTGTGCCTTGTAAGACGGCAAGAAGCCTTTTGTTATCAAGCACAGCGAACCGCCCACCATCTTTATACTACAGTCTGCGGTGTCGCATTTTGCTAAGTGCAACGTCACGCTGGGCGGCCTTTCACACAGAACGCTGCACGTTTCACCCCCGTTGCTTTCTGCTATGTCAATCTTCATCCGCAAACCCATCGACACGCTGCTGCGCGAGGCTTCGGCGCAGGGCAAGGGCACGCTGCGGCGCGTGCTGGGCCCGGGCGGCCTCATCGCCATCGGCGTGGGCAGCATCATCGGCGCGGGCCTGTTCTCCATCACGGGCACCGTGGCCGCCGAATACTCCGGCCCAGCCATCACCCTCTCGTTCGCCATAGCCGCCATCGGCTGCGCGTTCGCCGGGCTGTGCTACGCCGAGTTCGCCAGTATGATTCCCGTCAGCGGCAGCAGCTACACCTACTCCTACGCCACGATGGGCGAGCTGATGGCGTGGATCATCGGCTGGGACCTGGTGCTGGAGTACACCGTGGCCTGCACGATGGTGAGCATCTCGTGGAGCCAGTATTTCACCAACTTCCTCTCCACACTGGGCGTGACGCTGCCACCGGAACTGTGCGCCTGCCCGTGGGACGGCGGCGTGTGCAACCTGCCGGCGGCCTGCATCGTCGTGCTGCTCAGCCTGCTGCTCATTCGCGGCACGCGCGAGAGCAGCATCTTCAACAACATCATCGTGTTCCTCAAGGTGGGCGTCATCCTGACGTTCATCATCCTGGGCTTCATGTACATCAACACGGACAACTACGTGCCCTACGTGCCGGAAAACACCGGCACACTGGGCGAGTTCGGCTGGAGCGGCGTGTTCAGGGGCGCGGCGGTGCTGTTCTTCGCCTTCCTGGGCTTCGACGCCGTGAGCACGGCGGCGCAGGAGGCCAAGAACCCCAAGCGCGACATGCCCATCGGCATACTCGTCTCGCTGCTGGTGTGCACCGTGCTCTACATCCTGTTCGGCCACGTGATGACGGGCGTGGCCAACTACCGCGACTTTGCGGGCCAGGAGGGCATCGCGCCCGTGGCCGTGGCCATCGGCAAGATGGGGCCGACCGACGCGGCGGGCGTCGTGCATCCCGCCTACATGTGGCTCAACAAGGGCGTGATACTGGCCATCCTCATCGGCTACTGCTCGGTGATGATCGTGCAGCTGCTGGCCCAGAGCCGCATCTTCATGACGATGAGCCACGACGGCCTGCTGCCGCCCGTCTTCGGACGCATCCACCCGCGCTTCCGCACGCCTGCGCTCAACAGCGCCATCTTCATGGTGGGCATCGCCGTGCTCGCAATGTTCATCCCGGCGCGCGTGGCGGGCGAGATGTGCAGCATCGGCACGCTGCTGGCCTTCACGCTGGTGTGCGCCGGGGTGCTCATCGTGCGCCGCACGATGCCCGACGCGCCGCGCGCCTTCCGCACGCCGCTGGTGCCGTGGGTGCCCGTGGCCGGCATCGTGACGTGCGTCACACTGATGATTTTCCTGCCCGCCGACACGTGGATCCGCCTCGTGCTGTGGATGGTCGTGGGGCTTGACATCTACAGCCTCTACGGCGTACGCCACAGCCGGATGGGCGCCGAGTTCGACTCCGCCGCCGGGAGCGCGCGCAAGGGTGCGATGACGCTCTACATATTGGGCCTTTGCGCCTCCGTGCTGTGCATCATCACGGGCTTCTGGCACCAACAGACCGTGGGCTGGAACGACGACAAGACGCTGCTGGCCGTGGCCCTCGTCTTCGGCCTCGCCCACATCGCCTTCTACGCCTACCGCATGTGGAAACACATACCTCTGAAAACGCACTGACCATGAACCGCCGCCTCCTTCTGCCCCTTCTCGCGTTCCTCGCCCTCTCGCTCTGCGCCAGCGCGCAGCGGCGGGTGAGGGTGGCGTGCGTGGGCAACAGCGTGACGGCGGGATACGGGCTGGCCGACCCGGCGCGCGACAGTTATCCGGCGCAGCTGCAACGGATGCTGGGCGCGGGCTACGAGGTGCGCAACTTCGGCCACAGCGGCACGACACTGCTGCGGCGCGGACACCGCCCCTACTCGGCCCAACGGGAGTTCCGCGAGGCCGTGGACTTCGCCGCCGACCTCATCGTGGTGCACCTCGGGCTGAACGATACCGACCCGCGCAACTGGCCCCACTTCAAGGAGGACTTCATCGGCGACTACCGCGCGCTGATCGACTCGCTGCGCTCGCGCAACGGCGGGGCGCGCGTGTGGGTCTGCCTGCTGTCGCCCGTCTTCCACGCCCACCCGCGCTTCGAGAGCGGCACGCGCGACTGGCACGAGCAAATCCGTCAGCACATTCGCCAGTTGGCCGAGACCACGCCCGGTGTCGGTCTCATCGACCTCTACACGCCGCTCCACAGCCGCCCCGACCTCTTCGCCGACGCCCTCCACCCCGACGCCGAGGGGGCAGGCATCATCGCCCGACAGGTCTACAGCGCACTGACGGGCGACTACGGCGGACTGCGCATGCCACGCCTCTACGGCAACGGTATGGTGGTGCAGCGCGGACGCCCCCTGGAGTTCCACGGCACTGCCAACGCTGGCGAGCGCATCAGCGTGACGCTCGACGGCAAGCGGCGCAAGACCGTCGCCAAGGCCGACGGCACGTGGAGCGTCGAGTTCCCCAAACGCGGCGCAGGCGGGCCGTATGCGCTGAGCGTCGAGACGTCGGGCGGCGCGCGGCGCACCATCGACAGCCTGTGGGTGGGCGAGGTGTGGCTCTGCTCCGGCCAGTCCAACATGGAGTTCACCGTGGGCGAGAGCGCCACCGCCCCCTCCGACCTGCGCGAGGCCGCCGCCCAGCCCCTGCTCCATATATATAATATGCGCGCGACGGCACAGCCCTTTGCCGTGGAGTGGCCCGACAGCGTGCTGCGCCGCGTCGCCGCCCTCGACTATCTCGACATGCCCGGCTGGCAGACGGCCTCGGCGGCGAGCGTGGAGGGCTTCTCGGCCATCGGCTACCGCCTGGGCCGCACACTGGCCGACAGCCTCGGCGTGCCGGTGGGTGTCATCTGCAACGCCGTGGGCGGCACCACGTGCGAGGCTTGGATTGACCGCGAGACGCTCGAACGCGACTACCCCCAGATACTGCGCCGCTGGCTCGACAACGACCTCATTATGGAGTGGGCGCGCACCCGCGCCCGCCTCAACAACGCCCGCGCCGCCAACCCCTTGCAGCGCCACCCCTACGAACCGGCCTATATGTTCGAGTGCGGCATACAACCCCTGGAGCGATATGCGCTGGCGGGCGTGGCGTGGTACCAGGGCGAGTCGAACGCCGACCGCCCCGAGGTGCACACACGCCTGTTCGGCCTGCTGCAAAAGAGCTGGCGCACGTATTGGGACGACAAGGACCTGCCGTTCCACTTCGTGCAGCTGAGCGGCCTCTCGCGCCCGTCGTGGCCCACGTTCCGCGACTCGCAACGACGCCTGGCGCAGGTGGGGCGGCGCACGTGGATGGTCGTCAGCCACGACCTGGGCGACAGCCTCGACGTGCACTTCAAGGACAAACGCCCCGTCGGCGAACGCCTGGCCGCCCAGGCGCTGCGCCACCAGTACGGCTACCGCATCGAGAGCGAAGGCCCCACGGTGGAGCGCGCCGAGTGCGTGGGACGCGCGGTGGAACTCACCTTCGGCCACGCCGACGGCCTCAGCTGCACGCGCGGCTTCGAGATTGCCGGGGCCGACGGCCTCTACCACGATGCCGAGGTGCGCGTGGACACCGCCCGGCGGCGCATCGTGCTGCGCTCGCCCCAGGTGAGCGAACCCCACGCCGTGCGCTACGCCTGGCAGCCCTTCACCCGCGCCGACCTGCGCAACGCCCAGGGCTTCCCCGCCTCCACTTTCGTCATTGAAAGGCTCAAGGGGAACTAAAATGGTGCTTGCACCACTAATCAACGGCCTGAAAGGCCAACAAGCCAACAGCCCAGGGCAGCGCCCTGGGGAAGCGGCATACACAAAACCCCGCCCTGAAAGGGCAAAAGCGTTAATAGCAAAGGCACTTTGCGTTATGGCACAATCGCTCTGCAAAATATACCTCCACGTCATCTTCCACATCAAGACGACCAGCCCCGCCATAAAGCCAGAACACCTTGAACGTGTGCACGCCTACATCGGCCAAATGGTGAATTCCACAGGGTGCCAGACCTTGCGCGTGGGCGGCGTGGGCGACCACGTCCATGTGGTCTGCGTGTTGGGCAGCACGGTCACGGCGGCGCACCTGCTGGAAGAGATGAAGCGCAACAGCAGCCGCTGGATAAAGACCCTTTCGCCCGCCTACAGGATGTTCGCCTGGCAGGGAGGTTATGCGGCCTTTTCCGTGAGCCAGTCGCTTGTGGGCAAGACTATTGCATACGTCGAAAACCAGGCGGAGCACCATCGCAGGCGGACGTTCCAGGAGGAGTATTTGCAGTTCCTCAAACTCTATAACACCAAATATGACGAACGATACGTGTTCACGGATTGACAGACGACGCCCCGTCCCCGTCCGATGCATCCGGGGCGTTGCCCCGGCCTCAAGGCTTTTGCCCTTTCAGGGCGGATTTTGCGGTCGCCGCATACCCAGGGCGATGCCCTGGGCTGATCGCTCGTTGGCCTTTCAGGCCATCGGCTACGCACACCAATCCTTTACCAATATCCCGGGCTAATCGCTGGCCGGCCTTTCAGGCCGTCGGCTACGCACATTATATAACCCCTCATTTAACAACATAACCCTCCCCATCCTCACAGTGGAAAACTACTTCGGCATCAACTACGAATTTGACTACGACGCGGTGCTGGCGCGCATCGACCGGCGGCTGGCCGACGGCGGCACGGGCTATATCTGCGTGAGCGACGGCGTAATCCTCAACACCGTCCACCGCTCCGCCGAATACCGCCGCGTGGTGCAGGACGCCATGTGCTGCGTCTGCGACAGCAGCTACGTGCCGCTCTACATCAAGTGGATTTACAAGCAGGAGCGCAGCCAGCTCAGCGGCACGGAACTGATGCGCCGCATCGTGGAGAGCCGCCGCTACCGCATGGCCTTCATCGGCGGCAGCCAAGACCTGCTCGACGCGCTGCGTCCCCGCCTGGCGCGCCTCAACCCCGACGTGGAGGGTATGCACTTCGAGGCACTGCCGTTCTGCCACGTCAATGACTTCGACTACGAGGGCATCGCCGCGCGCCTCAACGCGGCCAACGCGGACGTCGTCTTCGTGTCGCTCGGCGCGCCCAAGCAGGAAATCTTTATGAACCGCCTCGTGCCCCACTTGGAGCGCGGCGTGGCCATTGCCACCGGCGCGGCGTTCAAGTTCCACGCGGGCATCGAGGAGAAGCGCGCCCCGGACTGGATGGTGCGCAACCACCTGGAGTGGGCCTACCGCATTTTCCAAGACCCACGGAAGCAAATCCCGCGTTGCTTCTGGATTCTCCGCACGACGCCCGGCATCCTCTTTCACGAGTGGAACGCCGTGCGCCACGACCGCAACGCCTTGCTCAAGAGCCACAACCAATGAGCCGCACTCTTACTCTTCGTAAGGCGCGTCGTCTGTGCCTGAAGCGCGATGTCGACGCCCTGTTCCGTCGCGGCCTGCCGTCGGCGATGGCTTTCCCGCTGCGCGCCGTGTGGCACGAGGTGGAGGCCGACGCGGGCGGCGCACCGTACAAGATGATGGCCGTGGCTCCTAAGCGCCGCCTGCGCCACGCCGTCGACCGCAACCGCGCCAAGCGCCAGGTGCGCGAGGCGTTCCGCCTGATGCAGGAGCATCTGCCTCAGACCGAAGGCCGTTGCCTGCACGTCGCATTCCTGTGGGTGAGCGACACGCCGCAGTCCACCGACCGCGTGAAAGCCGCCATGGCGCGCTTGCTCCACAAAATATCCACCCACCCCCGCCCAGCCCAGCAATGAACCCCGTCAGCCGTTTCGTGGTGTGGCTGCTGTGCCTGCCCATACGCTTCTACCGCCGCTGCATCTCGCCCTACACGCCGCCTGCGTGCCGCTACACGCCCACCTGTTCGCAATACGCCCTCGAAGCGCTGCGCAAGCACGGCCCGCTGCGCGGCTCGTGGCTCGCCGTGCGCCGCATCCTGCGCTGCCATCCCTGGGGAGGCAGCGGCTACGACCCTGTTCCTTAAACCCAAATCGGCCATTAGACCGACAAGGATATATTTGTTATGTGTCTTTTTGCAGGATAATGGCCTTCCTTTTGGCGTCTTTGTGTCGATGCCCGCTCGGCATAGCCCGCTATGCCTTCGCGAACATCGACCCAAAGCCACTCAAAATTAAGACCATTCTCCTACAAACTCTAATGCCCGATTTGGGTTTATGCCCTTGTTCGACCACCACACGCACAACGCCGCCGCGCCCGCCGGGCAGGCCGTCGTCAGCCTGCCGCGCGAGGTCGTGGCGCAGCCCGAAGCGTTCAGCCCGCAGCCCGGCGCGCTCTACAGCGCGGGGGTGCACCCCTGGTGGACGGCGGAGGGCGACGCAGAGCGACTGTGGCAGGGCGTGCTGACACTGGCGGCGCATCCGCAGGTCGTGGCCATAGGCGAGACGGGCTTCGACCGCCTGCGAGGTGACTTCGCCCTGCAACCCGCGCTCTTCGCCCGCCACGCGCGCCTCGCCGCCGAACGGGGCAAGCCCCTGATTATCCACTGCGTGCGCGCCTGGGCCGAACTGCTCGCCGCGCGGCGCGCACAG
>JAGBKI010000037.1 GCA_017933995.1 Bacteroidaceae bacterium
CGGGTATGCGGGCGTCAATGAAGCCTACGCTGGGGACGTGCTGCTCGAAGGTGAACCATTGTTCGGCCTTTTCGACGTTGAAAAGGGTGGCGAGGAGGTCAATCCAGAACTGCTGGGTTTCGCCTTTTTCGTAGCCTTTGTTTTCCCAGCGGGCGATGAAGTCAAGGATGGGGCTTTTCACGGGAGGTTTTAACGCTTTTGCCCTTACAGGGCGGGTTATTGTGTGTGCCGCTTCCCCAGGGCGCTGCCCTGGGCTGATCGCTGTTGGCCTTTCAGGCCGTTCTTATTGCGCAGGTGGGGGACGCTTTCTTGCAGTGGCAAGTGCTTCGCGATTACAGCGTCCGTTTTTATAGTGTGCCGTCTGCCGAGGGTACGCTCCGTTTCACTTCGCGTACCCCCGGTTACAGAGGGGATGAGCAAAGGCGTCATAACAGTGGTTTTTCGTCTTTGTAGCGGACACCAATAAATGCTTTTGCCCTTACAGGGCGGATTATTGTGTGTGCCGCTTCCCCAGGGCGCTGCCCTGGGCTGATTGCTGTTGGCCTTTCAGGCCGTTGCTTGTCGAAACTGTCATCGCTAAGCAGCGCGGGGAATGTGCCGCCTACCCAAGCCGCTGCCCTGGGCTGATTGCTGTTGGCCTTTCAGGCCGTTTCTTGTCGAAACTGCCATCGCTAAGCAGCGCGGGGGATGTGCCGCCTACCCGGGGTGTTGCCCTGGGCTGTGCGCTATTGGCCTTTTAGGGTGCTGCCCTGGGCTGTGCGCTGTTGGCCTTCAAGCCGTTGCTTGTCGAAACTGTTATGGCTATACAGGGACAGCGGTAGGGATGCGGGCGAAGCCGACCGTGCTCACAGGGGGTGCGCGGCGTTTCTTCGCGCAAAGGTAAGGCTTTTCGGCCAATGCGGGCGGGAGGCGGTGCGGAAAGTGTTGTGCCATAGCGGTTTGCAAAGTCGGCGCGCAGCGGGCGGTTGTTGCTTTTTGACCGCCCTGCTTCCACGATTGGCGCGGTTTGTGTAATTTTGCCGTCCGAAAGAAGCATACAGATGGTATATCCCGATACATTCGAACGCAAAATCGGTTTCGACGAGGTGCGCACGCAGTTGCGCGGGCGCTGCCAGAGCGCGCTCGGCACGGAGTTCGTGAACGACCGCCTCGCCTTCACCGCCGACTTTGCCGAAATTGAGGAACGCCTCGCGCGCGCTGCCGAGTTCGCGGCCTTTGAGCTGGAACACGGCGACGCCTACGAGGCGTCATTTTTCGACGTGCGCGAGCCCCTGCTGCGCATACGCCCCGAGCGCACCTATATGGAAGAGGCCGACCTGGAGGCACTGCGACGCTCGCTCACCGCCTGCGGCCAACTGGTCCGCCTGTTCCGCAGCACCGACGGTGACGGCGAGGAGGGCGGCGCGGAGGGCGAGGACAACGGCGCGGCCTTCCCCGCACTGAAACGCCTTGCCGCCGACGTTGAGGACTTTGCCGACGTCACCGCGCGCATCAGCCAGATCATCGGCAAGTACGGGCGCATCAAGGACACCGCCTCCCCCCAACTGCTCACCATACGCCACAGCCTCGAAATCACACAGCGCAGCATCTCCCACAGCCTGCGCACCATCATCAGCGAGTCGCAGCAGGCCGGTTTCATCGAGCGCGACGTGAACCCCACCATGCGCGACGGACGCCTCGTCATCCCCGTCACGCCGTCGGCCAAGCGCAAGATAAAAGGCATCGTCCACGACGAGAGCGCCACGGGCAAGACCGTTTTCATCGAACCCGCCGCCGTCGTCGAGGCCAACAACAAGATACGCGAACTTCAGGCTGAGGAGCGGCGCGAAATCCTGCGCCTGTTGCAGGAACTGGCCACCGACCTGCGCCCGCGCATTGACGCCATGCTCGGTGCGCTGCGTTTCCTGGGCCACGTGGACTACCTGCGCGCGCTGACCGCTTTCGGCGAGGGTCACGACGCCCTTGTGCCGCAACTGCGTCCGCAGCCCTGCCTCTTCTGGACTGAGGCTGTCCACCCGCTGCTGAAACAGTCGCTCGAACAGCGCGGCGAATCCATCGTGCCGCTCGACATCAAACTGCCGCAGGACAAGCGCATACTCATCATCAGCGGCCCCAACGCGGGCGGTAAGTCAGTCTGCCTCAAGACCGTGGGGCTGTTGCAGTATATGCTGCAATGCGGAATGCCCGTGCCAGTGGCCGAAAACAGCGTGTTCGGCATCTTCGGCAGCATCTTCATCGACATCGGCGACGGACAGAGCACCGACGACGACCTTTCCACCTACAGCAGCCACCTGCTCACGATGAAGCAGATGATGAAGAGCGGCGACAGCGACAGCCTGCTGCTCATCGACGAGTTCGGCACCGGCACGGAGCCGCAGATTGGCGGCGCGCTGGCCGAGGCCATCCTCCACCGCTTTGTCGACAAGGGATGCTACGGCGTCATCACTACGCACTACCAGAACCTCAAGCGTGTGCCCGAGGAGTGCCCCACGGTGGTTAACGGCGCCATGCTCTACGACCGCGCCGCCCTGCGCCCGCTGTTCCGCCTACAGGTGGGCAACCCCGGCAGTTCGTTTGCCATCGAGATTGCCCGCAACATCGGCCTGCCGCAGGAGGTCATCGACTACGCCGCGCGCCTTGTGGGCGAGAACTACATCCTCTCCGACAAGTACCTCCAGGACATCGTGCGCGACAAGATGTATTGGGAAAACAAGCGCAAGGCCGTCCACCAGCGCGAGAAGCGCCTCGACGAGACCATGGCGCGCTACGAGGACGAGGTGACGCGCCTCAGCAAGGAGCGCAAGGAGGTGATGAGCCGCGCCCGCGAAGAGGCGCAAGACCTCCTCGCGCAGTCGAACGCCCGCATCGAGAACACCATCCGCGAAATCCGCAAGGCGCAGGCCGAGAAGGAGCGCACCAAGGCCGTGCGCCGCGAACTGGAGCAGTTCAAGCAGGAAGTAGTGGAGCGCACCGGCAAGCAGGACGACAGCATTGCCCGCAAGATGGCCAAGATACAGCGGCGCCAGGAACGCAAACGCCAGCGCGGCGATGCGCCCGTCGGCAGTGCTGCAGCCTCGCAGGCCAACGGCACTGCCACGTCCGGCCAGCCCGACGTAGCGAAAGAAGGCCCCTTCGCCCCCGGCGACTATGTGCGCATCAAGGGGCAGAACGGTGCGGCGCGCATTGAGAGCATACAGGCCGGGCGCGCACGCCTGTCATTCGGTATGATGCATACCACCGTCGCGCTCGACCGCCTCGTCCACACCCAGCCGCCCAAGGAAAACCGCACAGCGCAGGCCGCCACCTTCCTCAGCCGCGCCACGCGCGACGCGATGTACGAGAAGAAACTGCGCTTCAAGCCCGAACTCGACGTGCGCGGCATGCGCGCCGACGAGGCCGTGAACACCGTGGCCTACTTCCTGGACGACGCCATACAACTGGAATACCCGCGCGTGCGCATCCTCCACGGCACCGGCACGGGCGCGCTGCGCGAGGCCATACGCCAGTACGTCAGCTCAGTGCGCGGCATCCGCACCTTCCACGACGAGCATGTGCAGTTCGGCGGCAGCGGCATCACTGTCGTGGAAATTTAGAGGGCTTAGAGTTTTTAGAGATCCTATGCTTCCTTTCCGCCTCACTGTCATAGGTTGCGGCAGCGCGCTTCCCACGCTGCGCCACAACGCTTCGGCGCAGGTGCTCGACGTGCACGGGCGGCTCTACCTCATAGACTGCGGCGAGGGAACGCAGCGCGAACTGCGGCGGCAGCGCATTGCGATGTCGCGCATCGGCCACGTCTTCATCTCCCACCTGCACGGCGACCACTGCTTCGGCCTTCCGGGGCTGCTCACCACGCTGTCGATGCTCGGCGGGCGCGGTGAGTTGCACATCCACGCCTTTGCCAAACTGGAGGAGATGCTTGCCCCGATGCTGGCTTACCACCTCAGCGGCAGCGACCTGCGCCCCGTGTTTCACGCCATCTCGACGCAGGGCGGCGAAGTGGTTCACGAGGACAGCGCGGTGCGTGTCACCACCATCCGCCTGCGCCACCGCGTGCCGTGCGTCGGATTTATTTTCGACGAACAGCCCGCCCTGCCCCACATACGCCGCGACATGGTGGACTTTCTCCACATTCCCCACTACCATCTCAACGCCATCAAGCAGGGCGAGGGCTGGACGGACGACGAGGGCCGTTTCTATCCGCACGAGCGGCTCACCACGCCCGCCGCGCCGCCGCGCCGCTACGCCTATGTCAGCGACACGCTGCCCTGTCCCGAACATTGCGAAACGCTTGGTGGTGCCGACCTGCTCTACCACGAGGCCACGTTCTGCGAGAGCGAGGCTGCCCGCGCCCGCGAGACGCGCCACAGCACCGCTGCGCAGGCTGCCGAAATAGCGCGAAAGGCCGGGGCGAAACGCCTGCTGCTCGGCCACTATTCTGCGCGCTACAACGACGAGAATACCTTGCTTGCCGAGGCGCGCGCAGTGTTTCCCGCCACAGAAACAGCCCAGGAAGGAGCCGTCATCGACGTGTAGCTCCCTCCTGGGCTTGTCCCCGCAGCGCAATGGTCGGCCATTGCGCTGTTTTTTTTAGTTGCTGGTGATGACTTCGCCCGCACCACGATAAAGGCGGACGGGGCTGTCGAGCAGCACGGCCAGCACAGTGATTTGCGGGTCGAGTACAGCGTCGGGCACATCAATATAGAGGTTGCCCGGCACGTCGTTCCAGTAGTTTTTGTTGTAGACTTTATAGGGCAGCATCGTGCCGTTGCCTACGACCCACACGCGGTTCACCTTGTTCATCAGCCCCTTGACCTCGACGACACCGCCGTTGGGGCGGTAGGGCAGGTAGAGGTAGAGCACAGTGGCATCGGGCGAGAGGGCGGTGTAGCCTTGGAAAAACTCGTGGGGTATGCCTGCGCGCGTACCGTAGACGGCCTCGGCGTGCTTCTGCGTCCAGCGCCCGAACTCGCGCAGTATGGCCACCTCCTCGTCGGGTATGGTGCCGTCGGCGCGCGGACCGATGTCGAGCAACATGTTGCCGCCCATCGACAGGCAGTCGACGAACGTGCGCAGCAGCATGTAGGGTGTCTTGAAGTTCTTGTCCTGGGGCTGCCAGCCCCACGAGTCGTTCATCGTCATGCACAGCTCCCAGTAGCGGTCGCGGGGGCGCACGGTGGGTACGCCCTGTTCGGGGGTGCCGTAGTCGCCGTAGCCCTGTATGCGGCTGTTGAGCACCACACCGGGATTCGCCCGGCGCAGCTGCTGCACGATTTCGGCGGCGTGCCAATCGTCGGCGGTCTGTTCCCAGTCGCCGTCGAACCAGTAAAGATCGGGGTTGTACTGCGTGGAGAGTTCGCGCAGTTGTGCCTTGTTGAACTCAACGAAGCGTAGCCAGCGCGCGGGTTGGTCGGCGATGGCGTAGCGTGTTGTGGTGCGCGTCCAGTTGGGATAGTCGGGGTGCGACCAGTCCAACAGGCTGTAGTAGATACCCAGGCGCAACCCCTCCTTGCGCACGGCGTTGCAGAAAGGGGTGAGCACGTCGCGCTTGGCGGGGGTGGACTTCGGCACGCTGAGGCTTCCGGCGCGCGTGTCCCACAGGGCGAGGCCGTCGTGGTGCTTGGAGGTGATGACGGCGTAGCGCGCGCCGCTCTCCTTGATGAGGCGCGCCCACTCTTCGGGGATGTAGCGGTTAGCCTTGAAGCCCCGGCACTGCGCCATATACTCGTCGTAGGGCAGGTAGTTGTTGTAGAACGACCAACTCTCGCTGATGCCGTTCACAGCATAAATGCCCCAGTGGATGAATATGCCCAGTTTGGCATCGTCGAACCACTGCATACGCGCCACAGTGTCGGCGTGCGTCTGGGCTGCGGCGGGTGCAGCGGCGAGGGCAAGGAGGATGGAAAGAAACGTTTTTTTCATAGGACGGATGAAGTTTGCGGGCAAAGATACTGCAAGGCGAGCGCAGAGAAAAGAAAGCCCGCTTTCTTTTTCTATGCCGAGCCGCAGCGTATCTTCGCTTTTGGAGCAAAGATACTGCAAGGCGAGCGCACTGCGCCCGGTGGCTTGCAATATTTGCGCTGAGTGGGCGGAAAAGGGCGCGAAGCGGCACAAAAAGTTTCCGCTGTGGGTTAAATCTGCAAATTAAGCTTAAGTTTGCAGAAACTAAGGCTAAGTTTGTACAAATTAAGGCTTAATTTCTACAAACTTAGGCTTAATTTGCAGAATTGTGTGGGCGCAGGAAGTTTTTTATCCGTGGCCGCCGGGATTTTTTGTGGAGGAAAGTCGGCGGGATGGGGCTGAAGAGTTGCGCATTCCCGTCGTGGGGGACGCCTCCAGCGTCCGTTGGTGCGTGGGCCGCCTGCCGCAGGTGCGCTCCATTGCATTCCGCGTACCTGCGGTTACAGAGGGGGCGACGCTTTCAGCGTCATACGCCGACTTGCCGCCGCAAGAATGTCGGCGGGCGCCAATAATCCCCAATCGGCCATTAGAATATAAACACGGACAAACGGCCTGAAAGGCCGACAAGCAAACAGCCCAGGGCAGCGCCCTGGGGAAGAGCGTCACACACAATGCCCGCCCTGTAAGGGCAAAAGCGTTAAAACTAA
>JAGBKI010000038.1 GCA_017933995.1 Bacteroidaceae bacterium
GAGGCGCGTCGTGGTGCGCGCGGGGTTGCTGGCGGGGTAGACGCTCAGGCCGCTGCCCGCGCCGCCGCGCACGTTGAAGGCGAGCGTGGCGGTGGTGCTGTTGTCGAACACGTCCCACACGCGCAGTGTCAGCGTGTGGCGGCCCTCCGTGAGGCCGGTGAGCGGATAGGCGATGGTGCCGCTGCGGTAGGTGCCGAAGTCGTACTGGAAGTAGTCGTTCAAGACGCGGGTGTCGGCGGTGTTGCCGTCGATGACAAGTTCGATGTCATGGCCCACGCTGCCGCTGGTGGTGTTGATGCCGCTGTCGTCGCTGACGGTGGCGCCCAGCACGACGTCGCCCGCCACGGTGCCGCCCTGCACGAAGTCGGGGTCGCCGAGGTAGGGCACAACGACGGGGCCCACGGTGTCGGCCTCGGCGGTGGGGGCGGTGCCGTTGAGGCAGAACTGCGTGTTGTCGCCGTGTGCCTCAAGCGTGTGGTCGTCGCTGACGGCGTAGAGCACCAGTCGCGCCGCGTCGTCGCTGTAGCTGATGGCGCGGGGTATGACCACCTCGACGCTGAACTTGCCGGCGCGCACGCTGTCGCTGCCTTCGTAGAGTTGGGCGGTGCGCTCGGTGTAGGTGTAGGGGGTGTCGGCGGTCTTGGCGTTGTTGAGGCAGGTGACGGTCTCCAGGCGGTCGAAGAGGGTGGCGGTGACGGTGCCGTGGAAGCCGGATGCGCCCTCGATGTGTCCGCTGAAACGCACCACCTCGCCCGCCCTGAGCGTGTGGAACGACGTAGCGGTGAGCCGCTGGCCGTTGATGCTGTCGAGCACGACGGTGGCCGTGGGCGCGGCGAGCGCCAGGGCGGGGTCGCCCAGCAGGGCGTACTTCAGTTTGTTGTTGGTGGCGTCGCGCCCGGTGGTGACGAGGCTGTTCTTGCACAGCCACAGCGCCTCGCCGATGGTGTAGCGGCGGCCGGTGGCGTCGGTGGAGAAGAGGTTGGTGCAAAAGGCGTCGTTCAGCGCGCTGTTGTAGCTGGCGTAGACGGAGCGCGCGCTGCACATCAGTGCCACTGCTCCGCCCTGCTGGCTGAACAGCGCGGCGCGCCCCAGGTCGTCCTCCTGCTGGTCGTAGGGGGTGATTTCGCACGAGGCGAACGCCCACAGCGCGGGGCGCGTCCCGGCGTAGTCGACGAAGTCCTGGTAGCCCGCGATGTGGGCGTGGGAAATCTGCGACGGGCCACCGTGGCCGGTATAGTTGAACATCAGTGCGCCGCGCTCCATCTCCTGCCTGATGCGTGCGGTGGCCTCGGGATAGGTGAAACCCGTGGCGTCGGTCTTGCGGCGCGTGGCGTCGGGGTAGATGCGCTTCACGACGACCTCCCCCGCCACGGCCTCGGCGCACTTGAGCGCGCTCTCCGCGCCACGCATGTGGAGGTTGTTGTCGATGTCGTCGCCGATGAAGATGAGGCGGTTCTTCCACGCGCCGACGGTGGCATTCTGGCGGTAGGCCACAATCTTGTCGACGAGGCGCGCAGCGGTGGCGGCGTCGTGGGTGGGTATGCGGCCTATGGCGAGGTCGGTCTTCTCGCGCGTGATGTTGGCGCCCTCGCCGTCGTCGAGCAGGCCGAAGTAGTCGTCGGTGACGTAGCTGGCCAGCGTGCCGATGGAGAAGTCGCTCACCGCGCCCATTCCCGGCTCGAACGACAGCAGGAAGTCGTTGCGGTCGAGGCGCGCGCCCTCGGGCGTGACGCCACGGTTGTCGTAGAAGCAGTCGCCGAACAGCAGGAGGTAGCGCGGGGCGTCGGCCTCGGTGGCGGCGCGGTCGTAGAGCATCTTGACGTAGCGGCGGTAGGCGGCGGCGTCGGGCGTGCCGCTGCTGAACTCGTTGTAGAGCAGGTCGGCGCGCACGATTTTGACGCGCAGGCCGTCGCTGTCGGTGTGTAGGGCGGCAATGCGCTCTGCCTGCTCCTGCAACTTGGCGGAGGGGGCGAGGATGATGACCATATCGTAGGCCGAGGGGTCGCCGTGGAGGTCCTGGTTGGGCACGGTGCCGAGGCTGGTGGGGGCGGCATACTGCGCGTCGGGGCTGACAATGACGTAGCGCGCCAGGCCGTCGGCCACTGTGGCGGTGAGCGTCGTGCCGTCGAGCGTGGCGGGGACGCGGGCGGTCGGGGTTCCGGCGTCGCCCACGCGCCACAGTTCGGTCTGCGCCGTGGCGTTGGCCACACGCAGCGTCACCGCGCCGCTGCGGCAGGGCGAAAAACTGGTGCCGCCCAGCGTGGCGTCGAGGCGCATGGTGTAGGTGGCGCGGATGTAGTCGAGGCGCGCGGGGTTGGTGCCGCCCGTGGTGATGCCGAAGGTGTTGGCGGCGGTGAGGGCGGTGGTGTTGTAGGAGCGCACGGACTCGCGCGCGCTCTCGTTGTCGCCGAACATGGGTATGGTGACCGTTCCGAGCGTCGTGCCGCCGAGGGTGTAGGTGACGGGCGTCGTGGAGGTCTGCCCGGCGGCGGTGAAGGCGATGTCGACCTTGGCCGCCTCGCCAGCCACGCAGCCCGGGGCGGCGAGCGAGAAGTTGTGGCTGCGGCCAGTGGCGAAGTCGTAGGCGTCCTGGAAGTTGCGCCCGCCGCCGTACCAGGCGTAGGCGTCGTTGTCGAGGACGGCGTGGTGTGGCACGGCGTCGAGCGTCACGTCGGCACCGGTCGCCTCGTCGAGCGTGGGGAAGGCGAGCGGCTCGCCCTCAGTGAGGAAGTAGCACGAGGCGGTGGCGTAGGGGCTTTGCAGGTGGGTGTACTTGGCCGTCGAGGCGTTCCACGTCCAGCGCGTCACGCCCTCGGCGAAGAACAGCAGGCCGCCAGCGGTGCGGCGCAGGGGCACTTCGCAGAGGTCGTCGACGAGGGCGTCGGTGCCGCTGAAGTTGAACGCCTCGGGCAGCGGGCGGCCTCCGTAGCCGTAGAGGCGCACGCGGTCGGGGTTGCTGAAGCCGAGCGTGGCGAGCTGGGCGGCGGTGAGGCGGTAGACACCCTCCTGCGTGACCTGGATTTTCACCCAGCGTCCCTCGGCCAGGACGGAGTGGGCGGCGTAGCGGGAGGCGGCGGCGCCGGATGCGATGCGGGCGGGTGCGGCGGGCATGCGAGCCGCGTCGGGTACGGGCGTAATCTTCACGGAGGCCACGCGGTAGTACTTGCCGCCGCGCTTGACCAGCGGCAGGAACGTCACCTCCAGCACGGGCCGCTTGCGCTCGGTGGCCACGAAGAACTCCGGCTGCGGCTGCTCGCCCAGATGGAGGCCGAGGGCTTTCACCTGCCTGACCTCGGCGCGCGTCAGTGGCACGAACTCGGGGTATTCCAGCACGGCGGCGCGGGCGTCGCGCAGCTGGGCGGTGAACAGCGTGCCCACGGGGTAGTCGCCCGCCGGGATGGGCAGGAACTCCTGTGCGCGGAGCGGCGCGAGGGCGAACAGCAGCAGTATATATATAATATGGAGTCGCTTCATGGCGTATGGCGTTTACTTGACATTGAACGAGAGTGCGGGCGCGCCTTGCAGCGTGCCGTCGATGTGGCGTCCGATGGTGGCGGGGAAAGGCGCGGCGCCGTCGCTGAGCAGCAGGATGTCGCCCTGGTGGAAGGTGAAGATGCGGCTGGCGGCGGCGATGTGGGCGTGGATGGCGTCGGGGGTGATTTCGAGGCCGTGGCCGGCCACACTGACGTGCAGCGTCTCGCCGGTCTCCACGGGACTGAACGTGCCGACGCACACCGCGCCGTCGAAGCCCACGGCCTCGTCCCACGGCAGCCCCTCGCGGCGCAGCCGTTGCAGGCGCGCGGGCAGCACGAAGCGGCAGGAGGGCGCGGCCTGGCTGTAGTAGCGGCCAGCGAACCGCGCCCCGATGCTACGCCCCTGGCGGTCGATGCGCAGGGCGACGCACGGCAGTGCCTCGCAGCCGCCCCCGGCCTCGGCGTCCTCGGGGAGGAAGAAAGGCTTGCCCCCCTGCGTCAGCGCGGTGTCGGGCAGCGTGAAGTAGGTGGCGGGTGAGTGGGCGGTATGGGCGGCGAGGAATTTCATCAGGGCGTAAAGTTAGGCAGAAATGGCGCAAATACCAAATTTTTCAAGGTTTCGGTATGTAAAGACGCTGAAAGCGTCTTCCCCTCTGTAACCGCGGGTTCGCGGAATGAAATGAAGCGAACCTATGGCAGGGTGGTGCGTGGAAACGGACGCTGAAAGCGTCCCCCACGACGGGCGAAAGTAACTTATAGCGCTTGTGGGGCACGCTTTCAGCGTGCATTCCGTTGTACGCCGACTGCCGCAGGTGCGCTCCGTTCCACTTCGCGCACCCGCGGTTACAGAGGGGGAGACGCTTTCAGCGTCTTTACGTCGCGGGATTGCTAACATTCTTTTCTTCAATTTCAAAGCGTAACTACCTCGCCAGCGAGAACTTGAGGCTGACGCCGAAGTCCTGGGTGGTGACGGGATAGGACGAGGAGGTGAGGAGCGGCTTGTTCATCTGGCGGTCGTAGTAGGCCGTGACGGTGAGGTAGCGGCTCAGGGCGTAGTCGGCGCTGAAACTGATCTGCACGGCGTTGTTGCCGCTGGTGGCCTGGCTGAGTTCAGTGAGGATGTTGCGCTGCAGGGCGGTCTGGTTGCGGATGCTGATGTCGAGTTTCAGGTTGAGGTCGCTGGCCCACCCGCTGGTGCGGCTCTGCTGCTGCGTGCGGTTCTTGCCCTGCCCCTCCTCGGTGGTGGCGGCGGTGCGGCTGCGGCCCTTGCCGCGCACGGTCTTCTTGGGGCTGAACAGTTTGAAGCCCACAATCTTGTAGCCCAGGCCGATGACGAAGTCGTTTGAGAGTGTCTCGGTGATTTGCTGCGAGGTCATCGAGAGCGTCACGACGCGCGTGCGGCGCCACTCCAACTTGGCCGAGAGGTTGTTGAGGAACGTCATGTCGACGCCGAACAGGGGCGAGAACGTCTCGTTGAGCGTCACGACGCTGACGTCGTACATGCCCGAGGGGATGGGCACGCCGGTGGTGACGTCGGACACGAAGCCCAGGCCGTCCATATACTCGTGCCAGCTGGTGAACGTGTTGTAGGCGCCTATCTGGAACGTCGACTTGTAGCCGTGGTTGAGGTTGAAACTCTTGAAAACCTTCTTCATCGCGTTGAGTTTGGCCAGGCCGCCGTACTGTATCGTCCAGTTGGGCAGCAGTTTGGCGATGGTGGGGAAGATGTCGAGCGAGCCTCCGCTGAGGGTGTACGCCTTGAGGAAGGCGGGTATCATAACGTCGGCGCTATAGGGCGACACGGTGCCGTTGGCGGGGTCGAACACATCGCCGGCGAGCGACGTACCCTGCGGATAGACTGCCCCGGCGTACTGCGCCTCGACGGCGCGCTGCACACCCGTGAGCGAGGCGACGAACTTGCGGAACGTCGAGTTGCTGTAGCTGTTGTCGGCGTTGCCGGACGAGGCGAAAGCGCTGTTGAGGCTGATGGTGGTCATCGTGAACGAGCCGCTCTGCACGGTGGGCATCCCGTCGTACATATACTGCACGGAGCGCGTGCGGTTGGTCTGGCGTGTGGCGCTGAGGTCAATCTTGAACGTGGGCCAGGGTTCGAGCGTGGCGCGTATCTGGAGATCCTCGGTGAGCGAGGTGGTGGCGGGCGTAATGATGCTGTCGCTGCAAAGGAGCCAGCCCCGGTCGACGGCCTTGGCGATGTAGTCCTCGCCCGCCAGGCCGAAGGCGAAGTCCAGTCCCGGCGCGAGGCCGCCGCTGCGCTGGCCGAAGGCGTCGCCCACGTTGGGCAGGAAGCCCGGCACGGACATGTTGAACGTGTTGCGGTAGGAGACGCTGACGTTGCGCACCATCATGGCCACGCGCGCCACAACCTGCATCGACTTGTAGAACGGCGTGTCCTCGCTGCGGCGGCGCGGGGCGACGGTGACCTTGACCTTGGCGGTGTCCTGCGTGAGGATGACGATGGTGTTCTGGTCCTTGACGCGGTACTTGATGGGGTAGCGCGTGCCGTCGGCGCGCAGGGCGGTGACGCGCAGTTTCTTCGACTTCTGCCCGTGGGCGAGGGTGACGGTGGTGTCGGCCTGCAGCTGCACCTCCTTCTCAAAGTTCTTGGGCCGTGCCTGCGCCGCCGCTCCGCCTTGCTGACGCGTCCCTCCCCTGCCCTGCTGCTGGCCGCGCGCGGTCTGTCGGCTGCCGCCGCTGGAACTGAAGCGCTGGTTGGCGGCCTTGAGGAAGGGCACGTGGTTGTAGAGCGTCTCGAAGTTGAGGCGCAGGTTGCCGTTGAGGCTGCGGTTGTTGGCGATGGTGTTGCCCAGCGACGTGCCGTCGTCGAGGTCGGCGCCGCGCGTCCAGTTGTAGGCGGCGTTGTAGGTGGCGTCGGCGGTCACCCAGTCGAAGGCGGGCAACTTGTTGAGCGGCACCTTGTAGCTGGCCTCGAACGACTGCTGGTAGGTGAGTGGCGTGCCGAGGTGGGCCAGGCTGCGCCACACGCTGTCCTTCCACGCCGTGTAGGCGTCGGGATAGAGGTCGCGGTTCACGGGCGTGTAGGGCTGCTCAATCTCGGCGTTCGTCGCGCTCTGGAAACTGGCGTGAAGGTTCTTCGTCAGGTCCCAGCGCAGGGCGAACGAGCGGTTCCAGAAGAAGTCGCTCGACCAGGCCAGCGGCAGGCTCGTGTTGTCGAGGTTCTCGATGTCGCGCTCCTGGAACTCGTAGTAGCGGCGCGTGATGTCGCTGTTGAACGTGACGCTCTGCGGCAGGAAGTTGAGACTGAACTCCTTGAATATCTTGAGCCACTTGCTCTTGCTCTTCCAGTTCTTGAACGGCTCGAACGCCTTGTAGACGGGGGCATAGCTGTAGGCCAGCGAGTACTTCCACTCCTGCTCGCGCTCCCAGGCGGTGGTCTCGCCGGTGGTGAAGCGCTTGCTCGTGGCGAAGCCGAAGGTGAAGTTGGCCGGGTCGTAGGGCATGGGGTGGTTCTTGGTGGCGATGCCGAAGCGCACGCCGGTGAGGCTCAGGTTGCTGGTTCGGACGACGCGGTCGGTGATGTTGCGCAGGGAGTCGCGCTCGTGCTCGGTGGCGAGGCCGTCGAGGGCGTCGTCCATCGGCATGTCGGTGTCGAGGGGGTTGTACTTGGGGCGCACGGTCGACTTGCCGTAGCTGTAGTAGAGCGGGGCGTTGACCTTGGCCTTTTCGGGGAAGAGTTTGCCGAGCTGCACGTTGGTGGTGACGGTGTACTCGGTCAGGTTGTCGTTGCGCCGCTGCGTGACGGTCTCCTCCAGCCCGCCGAAGCCCTCGGTCTCGACGTGGCCGGTGAGGTTGACGGAGGCGAAGTCGCTGAGCTGCACGTTGAGCTGCGCGCGGGCGGCCCAGCCGCCGTCGTTGGCGTAGTGCTGCAGGCGCAGTTCGTTGGCCCACACCTCGACGCTGCGCACGGAGCGGCTGTTGTTGCGCACGCCTATCATAATGACACGCACGTCGCCCAGCGAGGGGTTGCCCATCACGCTGATTTTGGCCTCGGGCTTCTGCGGGTCGTACTCGCTGTAGACCTGGCCGTAGGACGCCTGGCCGCGGCTCTTTTCGAGGTTGCGGTTGCGCTTGACGGCGATGAGGCGGTCGAAGTCTATCTCCAACATATTGGCCTCGGGCCACACGGCGCGCGCGCCCTGCGGGCCTTGCGTGTAGCGGCCCTCGGGCGTGAGTGTCAGCGGCACTTCGTATTCGTAGAAATTGCTCTTGAAGTCCGTGCCCAGGCGCAGGAAGACGCTCATCTGTCCGTCCTGCAGGTCGTAGTCGCCGGTCAGGGCGTTGGCGTGGGCGTACATCTGCAGGTGGCGGTAGTTGCGCAGGTCGATGCTGGTGTTCTTGTAGACGGCGCGGGCGTCGCCGCTGGCCAGGTTCTCGACGGTCAAGGCCAGCGCCTGCTCGTCGTTCTCCAGGATCTGGTCGCTACCGTTCTGCAACACGCGGCTGATGCCGGGCGGGATGACGTAGTTGACGGGCGACTTCTCGGCGTTCTCCTCGAAGCTGACGCTGCTCACGGCCAGCGTGCCGCTGCCGTCGCCCACCTCGCCGGTGTAGAGCGGCTGCTCGTAGGCGCGCCACTCGCCGCGAACCAGGTTCAGCGTGCCGAAGCGCAGCAACACCGGCTCGCTGAAGCCCGTGAGGAACATGCGCATAAAGCGGATGGACGAGAAGTCGCTGATGTTGCCCACGCGGCTCTCCCACTGGTCGACGGGGATGCGGAACAGGTACCACGTCACTTCCTCCTTGCCTCCGTCGCGCGTGGTGGGCGAGGCCGTGCGGCTGTCGACGATGAAGTTCTGGCCCACCTGCAACTGCGCGGGGTCGATGGCGACGTGGTACTGGTAGTACTTCTCGTACTCGTTGAGAGTGTAGTCCTGGTTGATGTCCTCGACGTCGGGCGTGGTCTTGTAGGCGGTGGAGTAGCTTTCGGGCGAGTTGTCGGCGTCGACGCTGTTGCCGTTGGGGTTGTTGATGTACTTGTAGCGGTCGAGCACACCGAGGCGCTGGTTGTCGTAGTCCGTGCCACGGAAGTAGTGGTAGCGGTCGGCGCTGGGGCTGGCCACGATGCTGTCGTAGACCTCGGGTCGCACCACGCCGCGAATGGCGGCGAGGTAGTCGGCGTAGGCGCCGTAGGTCTGCTCCTCCTGGCTGCTGAGGCCGTTCAGACCCACGTCCTGCCGCTGGCGCGCGCCGCTGCTGGTGTTGAAGGCGTAGGTCACGGTGGTCTGGCGCGGCACGCGGCCCCACACCGTCTCCTCATACTGCGAGGGGTCGTCGGTGGCGGGCAGGCCGCTCTCGTAGAACTTCTTGCCGTCCTTGAGCACGTCCTCGCTCACCTCGCCGAGGTTGATGTAGAGGTGGCCGCTGGGGTTGCCGCCCTGCTTGCGCGCCTTGACGAAGGGGTCCATCAGCCAGAACTCGACGTACTCCACGTTGGCCGTCTCGAAGTCGGTGGTCTCCAATTTGCGCTGCATACCGCCCCAGCGCTTCTCGGGCTGTGGCAGGCGACCGTTGGCGTCGAGGCCGGGGTCGAGGTTGTAGGGGCCGCGCTCCGTGGGATAGAAGGCGAGGTTCAGCACGTTGAGCGTGGCGGCCTCCTTGTAGTTGATGGAGCGGTTGGGGAAGAGTTCGTTGATATAGACCTCGCGCACAAAGGGGTCGCTCAGCTGCGCCAGGTCGTTCTTGATGTAGCCGGGCGTGAGCGACGAGCTGCGGCGCGTGAAGAGCGGGTCGATGTAGTACCACGCCATCAGCGCGCGGTTGTAGCCGTAGCGCACGTCGTTGCTGTAGGCGCTCTCGGCGAACATCGAGGGCGTGGAACTGAGCGTCCACTCGCGCGGGTCGGAAATGTCGTAGTCGGTGCTGGCGTACTCGAAGTCGTCGAGATAGGACGAGCCGCCCTGCGACTGCGAGTTGCTGCCTGCGATGAGCTGGGCGAACTCGGCGGTGAGGCTGATCGACGAGGGCTGCGTAAGGTGCAACAGGGGCAGGCGGTCGAGCATGTTGGTGAGCCACTGGCTCTCGGTCTTCCACGCCAGGTTCAGACCCCACAGCGTGTTGTTGATAGGTTCGCTGCCCATGGCCACCTTAGTGGTCAGCGCGTGCTCGGAGAGGTGCATAATGGTGCCGCCCAGCGTGAAGCTCTTCGAGAAGTCGTACTGCCAGTTGAGGCCGAGCATCGTCTTGCGCTGCATGCCGTAGTCGGTGTTGCTCTCCAGGCTGACGCTCACAGGCGTGCCGGCGTCGAGGATGCTCTGGTTGATGATGTGCACCACGCCGCTGTAGTAGTCCACCGTGTAGTCGCTGCCCTCGACCAGCGTCTGTCCGCCGGCGGTGACGACGACGCTGCCGCGCGGAATGTTGGTCTTGCCCGTGGCTATCTCGTCGTTGCGGCTGGCGCGGTATTCGCCCGCAATAGTGTACTTGTTCTTCTCGGCAATCTGGCGCGCGATGGTCTTGGTGCTGTCGTAGAGTTCCTGGAAGACGTAGCGGTCGGCCACGGCGTCGTTGCCGATGGCCTTGCGCATATAGGCACCGAACGGCTCGACCACGGGGAAGTAGACGCGCCCGTTGGTGGCGTCGACGGTGTAGCCCTCCACGTAGTCGAAGTAGCTGTTGGGGTTGCGCTTGTTGTTGTTGTCGAGGCGGTCCATGCCCAGCAACTGGATGAGTTTCCTGTCGCGCAGGCCCGGCTCGGGCAGGTAGGTGAGCTGCACGCCGCTGGTGTCGCTGAGGAACTTGATGTCGAGGCGGAACTTGTCCTTTTGCAGGCTGCTGGCGCCCAGGTAGTAGACGTTTTTCATCATCAGGTCCCAGTTGCCCTGCGCCGGGGTGCAGGCGGTGTTCTTCAGGGCCTTGACGAAAAGCGCCTTGCTGTTGTCGGTCACGTCGGTGGAGAACTCGCCCACCTGATAGGTCTGCCCCCTGTAGGTGTACTCGAAGGCCACGCCCAACACCTGCTCGGTCAGCAGCGTGCTGGACAGCGAGATGTAGCCCAGCGCCGCGTTCAGTTTGTACTCATTGCTACCCAAGAGACGCGCCGAACCCACTTTTTCGTAGTCCGTGCCGCCCGCCATGCCGATAGCGTCGAGCACACCGTTGGTCTGCGACAGGTCGCGCGCCTGGGCGAACGTCGTGGCCAGCGTGGCGTACTCGTCGTTCGAGTTGTTCGACGGATTTTGGTCGGCCATAGCGCCCCAGCGGGGGTTGCTGATGCGGCTGTACTCGCCCAGGTCGGTCAGCGCGATGACGTCGCGCGTGTTGGTGGTCTGGCCCGTGTTGTTCGTCACCCACACCTCCACGCGGTTAATCGTGAAGCCGCTCATGATGTTGGGCAACTGCGACATGTTGGCGTCGTAGCGGTCGCGGAAGTAGTGGCTCAAGAAGAAGTGGCGGTACTCGTCGTAGTCAGCCACATTGACTTCGTAGCTCTGCAACTGCACGCCGCCGCTGCTGCTCACGGTGGTGGAACTCGACTTCTTCTGGCTGACGACGGCGGAGAGCTTCAGCCGCCCGAACTGCAAGTCGCTGCGTATGCCGAAGAGGCTCGACGCGCCGCGCACCAGCGAGTTCGACGTCGTCATCGAGATGTTGCCCGCCTCAAGCAGCTTGATGATTTCGTCCTCCTTGCCCTCGTAGCGCAGGCGGATGTTCTGTGTGTCGAAGTTGAAGGCCGCCTTGGAGTTGTAGGCGAAGTCCATGTTCACCTTGTCGCCCACGCGGGCGTTGAGCGAGAGGTTGATGTCCTCGTCAAAGTCGAAGCCGAAGACGTTGCGGTTGCGCTCCGAGAGCTGCGGATTGTCGGTGAAGCGCGTGTTGGCGCCTATCTTGAGCGAGGCCGAGCCGTTGGTCTTGATGCGCACGCCGCCCGGGCCGAAAATCTTCTCGGCCAGCCCCAGGTCGAAGTGCATGTCCGAAAAGTCGAACTTCTCCTTGCCCTTGGCCAATGCGTCGGTGCGGTTTTGCTCGGCGAACCAGCGGCGGCGTATGTTGCGCATATCGCGGCGGTTTACCTCCTCTGGCGTCATCAGCAGCGGTGTGCTGAGGAACTGGTCGCTGCCCGAAAGGCGCGTGCCGAAACGGTAGAGACCCGTCTTCTCGTCGTAGAACACGCCGCTCCGCACATTCTCAGGCAAGCGCAGGTCACCGCTCAGCGTAGGCGGCGCGAAGGGGTCGGCGGGGTCGGTGCGCTGCACCGGCGTGATGATGGTGTCGGTGCGCGCCACGTCTGCCAGGGCGCAGGCTTCCTGCCCGCTACTAACGGTTTCGGCAGCATAGGCATCGGGTGTGGCTTCCTCCGCCTTTATATAATAAGGAACGCGCGCGCGAGGCTGCTCCTCCGTCTCCGCCACGGGCTTGCGCGGCGTCTCCATCGCCCCGCGTCCGGCCACACCGCCCCACGCTGCGCTCACGGCCAGCAGGGCGGCGAGTGCGACAAAGAGTTTGGTTCCGATGCGAGAGGTTTTCACGACGGTGGAGAAAGGAGGGGGTTATTTTGTAAAACGCTTCAGCGTCAGTTTGATGATGTCCTCAAGCGTTGCCGAGGGGTTCTCTTCGGTGATGGCACTCACGGCGCGACCAGCCGTAGCGCTGTCGTAGCCCAGCAACGACAGTGCGCCGACGGCCTCTTGGTAGAGCGTCTGCACCGCCGCCATACCGGGCACGCCTGCGTCGGTATAGCCCGCGCCTTGAGGCAGCCCCACTTTGTCGCGGAGTTCCACCACAATGCGCTCGGCGGCTTTCTTGCCGATGCCCTTAATGGCGGTGAGTGCGCGCTTGTCCTCATTGGCGATGACACGAGCGAGTTCCTCCGGGCTGTAGGCCGACACGACGGTGCGCGCAGTCTGACCGCCGATGCCGCTCACACTGAGCAGTTGCAGAAAGAGGGTGCGCTCTGGCTTTGAAGCGAAGCCAAACAGCTGCGTAGCCGCGTCCTGCCTCACTTGCTCGTAGACATAAAGACGGGCGCGCTCCTTACCCGAAAGCGCTTCGTAGGTCTGAAGCGATATGCCCAGTTCGTAACCCACGCCACCGGCTTCCAGAACAGCCGTGGCAGGCGTCAGTTCGTCTATGCGTCCTTCAATGTATGCTATCATGGTTATGCTGTTTTTTTATCGGCACCAGCGCCGCGTCAAGACACGCCAAACGACGCGCGCACGCGCGATGTACCTAAACTAATAACGGCGCGCAGGCCGTTTTATTACATCGGAGGCGGGAAAATATACGGTCTTTCACAAAACGGAAGCCCAGTGTTTATCCCACGAAACAAAACAGGAAACTTTATATCGCTGGTGGGGCACGCTTTCAGCGTGCATCCATTAGTGTGCAGTCCGCCGCTGGTGCGCTCCGTTTCACTTCGCGTACCAGCGGTTACAGAAGGGGCGACGCTCCCAGCGTCATAACGTCGGTTCGTCATCTCAAAAATTCAGCGGGTATCAATAAAAAACATGGTTTTCGCCCCATCTCACGCACTTTCAAAGCCACAAAAACCGCGCAAACCCACGCAAAAACTTCCTGATGGCCTTCAATTCTGCAAATTAAGCCTAAGTTTCGCCAAATTAAGCCTTAATTTGTACAAACTTAGCCTTAGTTTCTACAAACTTAGGCTTAGTTTGCAGAATTATAAGCCAACAGAACGTTTTTCATTGGCGTCCGTTAAAAAAACTGTGGGACAATTCTGAGAAATGACGCCGGAAAACGTGTCCCATACGCGACATGACAATCGTTCGCCCGCCTTGCGTCAGTCCCGGTGCGCCTCTTGTGCCGCCTGCGGCGATTGGGCGCAAAAAAAAACGCCGACCCTCACGGGCAGGCGCCAAACATAAAATCTTATGAAAACAAACATTATTTCAATACACCGAGTTCGCGAAAAACTTTGGTGAGTTTCGCGACGGCGCGGTCCACCTGCTCCTCGGTGTGGGTGGCCATAAGGGCTACGCGCACCAGGGTGTCCTGCGGGGCGCAGGCGGGTGGAATGACGGGATTGATGAATACGCCCTCGTCGAAGGCCATCTTCGTGGCGTAGAACGTCTTTTCCATGTCGCGCACATAGAGCGGGATGATGGGGCTCTCGGTCTCGCCGATTTCGAAGCCTGCCGCCTTGAACTTCTCCAGTGCGTAGCGGGTCACCTCCCACAGGCGCTCGATGCGCTCGGGCTCGCGCTGGATGATATGGAGGGCTTCCATGGCGCTCGCAGTGGCGGCGGGGGTGTCGCTGGCCGAGAAGATGTAGGTGCGGGCGTTGTGGCGCAAATAGTTTATGATGATGTCGTCAGCGGCGATGAAGCCTCCGATGCTGGCCAGGCTCTTGCTGAAGGTGCCCATAATGAGGTCCACCTCGTGGGTGAGGCCGAAGTGGTCGCAGACGCCGCGTCCCTGACGTCCGAAGACGCCGATGCCGTGGGCTTCGTCCACCATGATGACGACGTTCTTGTACTTGTGCTTCAGCGCGACGATTTCGGGCAGTTTGGCCAGGTCGCCCTCCATGGAGAAAACGCCGTCGACAACGACGAGCTTGATGACGTCCTCGGGCAGGCGGGCGAGTTTCTGCTCCAGGTCGGCCATGTCGTTGTGCTTGTACTTCAGCGCCTGGCTGAAACTGAGACGGCGCCCGTCTACAATGCTGGCGTGGTCGCGGTCGTCGCAGAGGATGTAGTCGTTCTTGCCCGTGAGGCAGGGTATGACGCCTGCGTTCACACTGAAACCCGT
Source organism: Bacteroidaceae bacterium (assembly GCA_017933995.1). Lineage (GTDB taxonomy): Bacteria > Bacteroidota > Bacteroidia > Bacteroidales > Bacteroidaceae > Alloprevotella. Next base: position 14,217 of record JAGBKI010000038.1, read on the forward strand.
GCTGAAACACAGGGCGTCGTCCTTGCCGACAAACTCGGCCAGCTCGCGTTCGAGCTGCACGTGGATGTCGAGCGTGCCATTGAGGAAACGGCTCCCGGCGCAGCCCGAGCCGTATTTCTTGAGGGCTTCTATTCCGGCCTGGATTACACGCTCGTCGCCTGTAAGGCCGGTATAGGCGTTCGAACCGAACATCAAGACTTTATGGCCGCCCATCTCGACTTCAGTGCCTTGCTTGCCGTCAATTTCGCGGAAGTAAGGGTACACGTCAAGGGCTTTCACGCGCTGCGGGAGGTCATACTTGGACAGCCGTTCTTGGAGTAAATTCATTTTTAGGTGGATTGATGTATCGCGGTTATGGACGTCGCGCTGCTGTAAAAAGGTGTAAAAACGCACGATTTTCACCATAAACCGGGGCAAAAGTAAACAAAGATTTGTTATAGCCACATCTTTAACATAGAAAATCGCACAAAAAACCATTTTTTGAGCAATGGTTTTGTAGAAAATGCGTAGTAGAGGTGGCTTTCGGGGATATACTCCGGCGCGGGTTTCCTGCTTTTTGGCCGCAGGCGGGCATTTTCACGCCCATCGTGGGAGCGGTTTTGCGGATGACCGAACGAAACACAAATGGTGCTATATATAATACGGTATAGGTGTCTCAGAACAGAAAATGTGCGGTATACGATTAAACCCAAATCGATCATTAGAGTTTGTAGGAGAATGGTTTTTATTTTGAGGGGCTTTGGGCTGATGTTCGCGACGGCATAGCGAGCTATGCCGAGCGGGCATCAGTCAAAAGACAGCAAAAGAAGAGCCATTATCCTGCAAAAAGACAAACATAAAAAACATACTCGTCGGTCTAATGACTGATTTGGGATAAAATGGGAGGGGAAGTGCGGATTGCACGAATGGGGCAAAAGCGAAGCGTTCACAACGACAAAGGCACGGAAATCTGCGTTTCACTTTGCATTTCGCCCACGTTAGCGTATTTTTGCCCCACGTTTATGCAAAAGAAACGCATCCTCTTCATCGTCAACCCCGTCTCCGGCACGTCGCGAAAGAAGCACGTGGCCGAGGCCGTGGAGCGCGTCATCGACGCCACGGCCTACGAGTGGCAGACGGCCTACACCGAGCGCGCCGGCCACGCCACCGAACTGGCTGCTGAGGCCGCCGCCCGAGGTGTAGACATCGTGGCGGCGGTGGGCGGCGACGGCACCGTCAACGAGACGGCCAGCGGCCTGCGCGACACGCACACCGCCCTGGCCATCGTGCCCTGCGGCTCGGGCAACGGCCTGGCACGCCACCTCGACCTGCCCATCGACGTCGAGAAGTCGCTGCGCGTCATCAACAGCGGCCTCGTCCACCGCCTCGACTACGGCCTGTGCGACGGGCGGCCTTTCTTCTGCACCTGCGGCGTGGGCTTCGACGCCTTCATCAGCGACAAGTTCGCCAGCAGCCACCGCCGCGGCCCCGTCTCCTATATGGAGAACATCCTACTGAAGGGGCTGCGCTACAAGCCGCAGGTCTACGAAATTGAGGACGCCACGGGCAGCGAGTTCCACAAAGCCTACGTCGTCACCTGCGCCAACGCCTCACAATACGGCAACAACGCCTACATCGCTCCCGCCGCCTCGATGAAGGACGGCCTGCTCGATGTCGTGCTTATCGAGCCCTTCAACGCCTTGCAGGCACCGCAGATAGCCCTGCAGATGTTCAACAAGACGCTGCCCGAAAACAGCCACGTCAAGACGTTCCGCACCAACAAGCTGCGCATCCGCCGCCGCGCCGGGGGCGTCTGCCACGTCGACGGCGACCCCTTCGAGGCCGGGCGCGTCATCGAGGTGAAACTTGTTCCGCGCGGCCTCGATGTCGTGGTCAACCCCGACGCCCACGCCCCGCGCTTCACCCTCCACAGCGTGCTGACCGAACCCTACGGCAGTCTGCGCCACCTCCAGTCCTCCCTGCTGCGCCAGGGCAAACGCCTCCTCGGCGCTGGGAGCGTGGAGAAAGGGGAATAAAGTAACGGGCTGCTGCGATGCAGCAGCAAACACAACAACAAAGGCAATCAACTGCCAAAACTGCTAAACTCAATATGTACCAAGGATTCGTAAAGGCCGCCATCGCCATCCCCGAGGTGCGGCTCGGCGACTGCCGCCGCAACGTGAATGCCATCGAGAACCTCGTGGCCAAGGCTGAAGGCCAAGGCGTAGAGGTTGTGTGTTTCCCCGAAATGAGCATCACGGGCTACACCGTGGGCGACCTCGTGCAGCAACAACTCCTGCTCGACAACGCCGAGCAGTCGCTGCTGCGCCTGATGGAGGTGTCGCGCAACCTCAGCGTCGCCATCATCGTGGGCCTGCCCCTGAGCCACGAGGGCGTCATCTACAACTGCGCCGCCGTCGTGCAGCGCGGGCGCCTCTGCGGCATCGTGCCCAAGAGTTACCTCAGCGGCCACAAGGAGTTCTACGAGAAACGCTGGTTCGTCAGCGGACGCGACCTGCCGCTCGACACGGTGGTGCGCATCTGCGGCCAGACCGTGCCTATGGGCGTCAACCTGCTCTTCGAGATGGGGCACTTCACGTTCGGCATCGAAATCTGCGAGGACTTGTGGGCACCCGTGCCGCCCAGCACCGCCCTCAGCGTGCAAGGAGCCGAAATCGTCTTCAACCTCAGCGCCACCGACGAACTGGCCGGCAAGCACAACTACCGCCACCAGCTGGTGCAGAGCCAGAGCGCGCGCAGCATCTGCGCCTACCTCTTCGTCGGTGCCGGCTTCGGCGAAAGCTCGCAGGACATCCTCTTCAGCGGAGAGGGCTTCATCTGCGAGAACGGCCACATGATTGCCCAGGCCAAGCGTTTCTGCCTCCAGGAACAGCTCATTGTGAGCGAGGTGGACGTCAACCAGCTGCGCTGCGAACGCCGCGTGAACACCTCCTTCTCGTTTGCGCGCCGCCACAGCCTGGCCGAACAGGGCCGCTTCCGCCGCATCGAGCTCGAAGCCGCCGACGAACCCGAGCGTTTCACCCTGACGCGCCACATCGACCCGCTGCCTTTCGTCCCAGAGGGCGAACTGCTCGGCGAACGCTGCGAGGAGGTGCTCAACATACAGAGCACCGCCCTGGCGCGCCGCATCGCCCACACGCAGGTAAAGACCGTCGTCGTCGGCATCAGCGGCGGCCTCGACAGCACGCTGGCACTGCTCTGCTGCGTGCGCGCCTTCGACGCCCTCCACCGCGACCGCAAGGGCATTGTCGGCATCACCATGCCCGGCTTCGGCACCACCGACCGCACCTACACCAACGCCGTCAACCTGATGAAGACGCTCGGCGTCACCCTGCGCGAAATCGACATCAAGGACGCCTGCCTGCAACACTTCAAAGACCTGGGCCACAACCCCGCGCAGCACGACGTGACCTACGAGAACGCGCAGGCCCGCGAGCGCACGCAGATCCTGATGGACGCCGCCAACCAGATGAACGGCTTCGTCGTCGGCACGGGCGACCTGAGCGAACTCGCCCTGGGCTGGTGCACCTACGGCGGCGACCAGATGAGCATGTACGGCGTCAATGGCGGCGTGCCGAAGACGCTCATACGCTACCTCGTGCGCTGGTACGCTGACCACGAGGCCGACGAATACACCTCGAAAATCCTGCTCGACATCGTCGACACGCCCATCAGCCCCGAGCTCATCCCCGCCGACGAGGCGGGCGAGATTGCGCAGAAGACCGAAGACCTCGTCGGCCCCTACGAACTCCACGACTTCTTCCTCTACCAGATGGTGCGCTTCGGCTACAGCCCCAAGAAGATTTACTACCTGGCCACCTGCGCCTTCGACGGCCACGACCCGCGAGTAGCCCGTTACACCGGCGAGCAGATACGCCACTGGCTCACCGTTTTCTGCCGCCGCTTCTTCTCGCAGCAGTTCAAGCGCAGCTCCATGCCCGACGGCCCCAAGGTGGGCAAGGTCAACCTCAGCCCGCGCGGCGACTGGCGTATGCCCAGCGACGCCAGCAGCGCCGCCTGGATCGACGAGTGCGAGGAACTGGGAGACTGAAGCCCATTGTCGAACACCATAATATATATAGGAATGTCCACCACCCTTTCCATTCCCGTTGACCTCCCCGCCGGCTACCAGACCGACGAACTGGTGAGCAAACTGACTGCGTATGCCAAGAAACTGGTGGCCAAAGCCGTGCACCACACACCCAAAAACGACCCCACGCTGCTGACGAAGGAGGAGTTCTTCGCCAAGGTAGACGCTTCGCTGGCCGAATATGAAAGGGGCGAGAGTCGTGTCTTTACCGACTCCGCCTCGATGAACGCTTGGCTTAACGCACTCTGAAGTTATGTACGCCATTGCCTACCAGCCCTCAGCCGAGGAGGACTTGAGAAAACTCAAACGCAGTGAACCGGCGGCGTTTAAGAAGGCCGTGAAACTCCTCAACGAACTTCGCGTGCACCCCACCACCGGCACCGGCCACCCCCACCAGCTTTCGGGCGACCGCGCCGGGCAGTGGAGCCGCAGCATCACGAAAAAGCACCGCCTGGTCTACCAAATCCGCGACCGCGAGGTCATCGTCCTTGTCCTCGCCGCCTATGGCCACTATGACGACAAGTAGCCCTTCCCTCCTCGCTTCCCACGGCATACGCCCCACGGCGAACCGCGTGCTGGTGGCGCGCGCCCTGGCCGGGGCGGGCAGGCCGCTGTCGCTCACGGAACTGGAGGCGCGCCTCGGCACGGTCGACAAGTCGGCGGTGTTCCGCACGCTGGCCACCTTCCGCGCCCACCACCTCGTCCACGTCATCGAGGGCACCGGCGACGTGCGCTACGAACTCTGCCACGCCTCCCACGCCGACGGCGACGACGACCGCCACGTCCACTTCTTCTGCGAGCGGTGCCACCGCGCCTTCTGCCTCGAAGGCACCGCCCCGCCCCCCGTCGCCCTGCCCCCTGGATATAAACAAACAGCCGCGAACTACGTGGTTCGCGGCTGCTGCCCGCAGTGTGCGGGTGTCCGTTAAATGTTTTTATAGAATGTGACGCCCCCAATATGGTTGCGTTATGCAGTCCCCCTTACTTACTCCACCGCGCACGGTAAGACTTTGGCGAGATGCCAGTGTTGGTCTTAAAATAGCGTGAGAAAGCTGCCTGGTCATCAAAACCGACGGCGGCGGCAACCTGCTGGATATTAAGGTCAGATCGATTGCGCAACAGCGACTTGGCTTGTATAATCACGTAATTGGAAATCCAGTCGCCCGCAGCTACACCTGTTTCGCGCTTTATAATGGTGGAGAAATACTTCGGCGTGAGGTGAAAGATGTCTGCGTAGAAAGCCACCTCGCGCGTGCTGGCATGATGCGCCACAATGGCATCGTAAAAACGGGGAAACAACCGCTTACCGTCCATCACGGGTTCTTCCGGCTCGCTACCCTCAAAACGGAATACGTCGCACAGTTGGCTAAACACTGAAAGCAGATTGTCGAGCATCAAAGTGCGCGAAGATGTCTCCAAGCGGCTCACGGTACGAATCATCGTGAACATATCGCGCACAGTGCTGAAAGCGTCATCGTCCAGTTTGAACGCCGGGTGGCGCATGTACGACATATAGTGACGGAAAGGCTGACGCTGACGCAGGCGCTCGAACATGGACGCAGTGGCGACAATCAGCGTGGCACGGTAATCCTCAGAAGCCTCGTGGGGAATCAGCATATGGTTGGGAAACAGCACACAAAGTTCGTGCGGGCTAAACATAACTTCGTGCAGGTCGTACTCCGCACGCACCCAGCCGCTGTGGTTGAGGGCTATGACGAGATGGGGCGAGGTGTAGGGCGCACCATAAACGGGCATCTGCCGCACGTTGTCAATCACAGCCAGTTCACGCTCGGCTATCACCACTTCAAGCTGCTCCAGCGGGTGTTTATCAGGGGGCGAATACTGATTAGAATGCATAATCAAACGAACTAAGAGAGCGCAAATATATACAAAAAAAAAAAAATAGCCAAACTTCTACATCGAAAAACGCCCTTTCTGTCGCCCAATATAACTTCTGAAACATTTTTAATGGGTTTGGACACATTTTCGCAGCAGTCGGGAATAAAAGAGGCGAAAAGCGAAAAACGCCGTAGTGCATCGCAAAGAGAACAGAAAGGTTGGTAATAAATTGTACAAAAAAAATCAAACACACCTACCGCCCAATCTACAGCGCTTATAACGGAGACACCACAGCTAAGACACACGCACGTCTTTCTCCACCCCATTTCTACTGACACCTATACCGTATTATATATATAAGAGCAGCGGCTACCAGTTTTTTCTACCCGCCACAATGGAGCAATGTGACACCTTTCTGCCGCGCAGACACAAACGTATCGGCGACAGAAGCAAACATCGAAAAAGTGGGCGGAACAATACCGATACACATCCCGTAAGCAGAAAAAACGGGCCGAAAAACCAGGAAAACTTAAAAAAAAGAAAAAAAAATTTGGCTGTGTGGTTTCAAGCGTTGTATCTTTGCACCGCTTTTCAGCGGAAAGCCTGTCAAAAAGCGGCAGAATAGGCGGCAATAGCTCAGTTGGTAGAGCGCAACCTTGCCAAGGTTGAGGTCGCGGGTCCGAGTCCCGTTTGCCGCTCAGACATTTTGAGAACAGACTACTACTGAAGCCCAGGTGGCGGAATGGTAGACGCGCTAGTTTCAGGTACTAGTGTCTTCACGGACGTGCAGGTTCGAGTCCTGTTCTGGGCACAGTCTGTTCAGCAATGACCCAAGAGTATGGAGAGGTGGCGGAATTGGTAGACGCGCTACTTTGAGGGGGTAGTGTCAATTACGACGTGGGAGTTCGAGTCTCCTCCTCTTCACTCTTGTACGGTCTGATGTTGCGGCAATAGCTCAGTTGGTAGAGCGCAACCTTGCCAAGGTTGAGGTCGCGGGTCCGAGTCCCGTTTGCCGCTCAAACGTTGAGGAGCTTCAAAGCTCCTTTTTTGTTATAAGCAAAACCTGACGACAAGTGAGCATCTACGCACGTTACTTTGACCAGGAGACGCTGGTACACACCGTCGACGAGCTGTTGGACTTCCTGCGCTCCATCCCCGATATAAACGTTACGCCACAGCTTGAGCAGGACGTTATGGCCTATATGGACAGCGATATCCCCTACCCCAAGCGCTACAAGGTGCGCCCTCGTGTGTACTTCATACTCATCAAGAGCAATGCGGAGACTATGTCCGAGTTCCGCGCCAACAATAAGAAGCAGGCTACAACCCAAACGCCCGACGGCACTGCCGACAAGAAAGATCTGCGCCAGCTTGAACTCGCCAAAGAGGTCTTCGGTTGGTACTACTGCTCCTTAGCGTTCAAGCGTGTCATACTTATCCCCGAAACACTCAAGTACCAGTATCAGGATGCCGAGTTCACGGCTTACGTTAAAGGTAATAGCCCGATGGAATGCTACAACCGCGTCATCGACCACCTGCAAACGCGCCAGGACATCGACTCCCGGAGTCAGTTTCCCAGTCCCAAAGGCAGCAGCTACCATTTTGAGTACGTAGGCGAGGCGCTCACGAGGCGCGAGGCCGAACACATCGCTACCAGCAGCACACGTTCGAGGCTGTAGCCGCTCCCGCCCATGGGAATAGAGCAGAAAACGCACAGGATTTCCGCAAAGGTTCAGTAGCTCAACTGGATAGAGCATCAGCCTTCTAAGCTGACGGTTTTGGGTTCGAGTCCCAACTGAATCACAACTAACCGAATTTGAACCTTTTTCAGGGAAGGAATTTCCCGACACAAGCGCAACCGAAACGCCCTCAGCATAGGAAGACACAGCGCTTTTCTTTCCGCTGAGGCTTGCAGGAACAGCCCTGCACGAAACCAAAGAAATTCCCTATGTTTGAAAACCTAAGCGAAAGGCTCGAAAGGTCTTTCAAGATACTCAAGGGCGAGGGCCGCATCACGGAGATTAACGTGGCCGAGACGCTCAAGGACGTGCGCCGCGCACTGCTTGAGGCCGACGTGAACTACAAGGTGGCCAAGACCTTCACCGACACCGTGAAACAGAAGGCGCTGGGACAGAACGTGCTCACCGCCGTGAAGCCCGGCCAACTGATGGTAAAGATTGTCCACGACGAACTGGCCGCGCTGATGGGCGGCCACGCGCAGGAAATCAACCTGGAGGGCCGACCGGCGGTCATCCTTATGTCGGGTTTGCAAGGTTCGGGTAAGACAACGATGAGCGGCAAACTGGCCACCCTGCTCAAGAACAAGCGCGCCAAACGCCCGCTGCTCGTGGCCTGCGACGTCTACCGCCCTGCCGCCATCGAGCAACTCAAGGTGCTGGGCGAGCAGATTGGCGTGCCCGTCTACAGCCAGCCCGAAAGCAAAGACCCCGTGCAGATTGCGCAGGACGCTATCCGCGAAGCACGCGCCAAGGCCCACGACGTGGTCATCGTCGACACCGCCGGACGCTTGGCCGTCGACGAGCAGATGATGCAGGAAATCGCCGCCATCAAGTCCGCCATCCAACCCTCCGAGACGCTCTTCGTCGTCGACGCCATGACGGGTCAGGATGCCGTGAACACTGCCAAGGAATTCAACGACCGCCTGGACTTCGACGGCGTAGTGCTCACCAAACTTGACGGCGACACACGCGGCGGTGCGGCGCTGAGCATACGCACCGTGGTCGACAAGCCCATCAAGTTCGTCGGCACGGGCGAGAAGATGGAGGCACTCGACGTGTTCCACCCCGAACGTATGGCCGACCGCATATTGGGTATGGGTGACATCGTGAGCCTCGTGGAGCGCGCCCAAGAGCAGTATGACGAAGAGGAGGCGCGCCGCCTGCAAAAGAAGATTCAGAAGAACAAGTTCGACTTCGAGGACTTCCTCGCCCAGATACGCCAAATCAAGAAAATGGGCAACATCAAGGACCTCGCGTCGATGATTCCCGGTGTCGGCAAGGCGCTCAAGGACGTCGACATCGACGACAACGCCTTCAAGAGTGTCGAGGCCATCATCCAGAGCATGACGCCCTACGAACGGCGCAACCCGCAGGTGCTCAATCAGAGCCGCCGTATGCGCATCGCCAAAGGTAGCGGCACAGACTTGCAAGAGGTGAACCGCCTCATCAAGCAGTTCGACCAGATGCGCAAGATGATGAAGATGATGACCGGCGGCGGCGCCAAGGGCATGATGGCGCGCATGGCCGGGATGCCTACTATGCCCAAGATGAGGTAGGAGACCTTAGCCTCCCCGTCTGTTTGCGTGCGCCGCAGGAATCACCTCCGTCACGGGGATACGGTTTTCTGCAAGCCACGGTACGCCACGCCACACACTATACCTTATTCTATATCGAATACCAAGGAGAAACCATGACTTATACGCTCGTCACCTTCTGGAACGAAATCTACATCCTCGTCGGCCTGCTCGGCGCCGCGATGCTCGGCTGGCTCATCCTGCCCCGCATACTCTACGTCAGCCACAAGAAGCAGCTCTTCGACGTGCCCAACGAACGCTCCGTCCACCAGCGGCCTGTGCCGCGGCTGGGCGGCCTGTCGTTCTATCCCGTGGTCATCATCGTCTGCGGCCTGAGCATCGGCGTGCGCTACCTGCTGGGCCTCTCCATCAACACCGCCCAGGCGCCGCTCGACGTGCTGTGCAAGTACCTGATGCTCGTCGTGGGCATGACCGTGCTCTACCTCGTGGGCATCGCCGACGACCTGACGGGCGTGGGCTACAAGCCCAAGTTCGTCGCCCAGATTGTGGCCGCTGCGCTGCTGGCCGTCAGCGGCACGTGGCTCAACAGCCTGAACGGTTTTCTCGGCGTCACGTCCGTTCCGGCGTGGATAGGGATGCCGCTCACGGTGTTCCTCGTGGTCTACATCACCAACGCCATCAACCTCATCGACGGCGTGGACGGGCTGGCCAGCGGCCTCTGCATGATAGCCCTCGGCGCGCTCACCGCCCTCAACCTCTACCACCGCCAGTACTACCTCGCCATGCTCGGCGCCTCGACGCTGGGCGTGCTGGTGCCCTTCTGGCTATACAACGTGTTCGGCAACGCCAGCCGGGGGCACAAGATTTTTATGGGCGACACGGGCAGCCTCACCCTGGGCCTCATCCTGAGTTTTATCGCCATCAACATGAGCCGCAACACGACGCCCGACCCCGAGGCCGTGAACCACACCATGGCCATCGTCATCGCCACGCTGCTCGTGCCGCTGTTCGACGTCGTGCGCGTGGTGTGCCGACGCCTGGCAAACGGCAAGAACCCCTTCCTGCCCGACAAGAACCACCTGCACCACAAATTGCTGCGCACGGGTATGCGCACGCGCTTCGTGATGGTGACGATACTCTGCTTCTCCGGCCTTTTCATCGTCGTGAACACGCTGCTGACGCTCGTGCTCAACATCACGTGGATAGTGGCCATCGACGTCGTGGTGTGGTTGGTGTTCCAAAGCGTCGTGACCGTGTTCGGCAACCGCGCCCGCGCGCGCCGCGAGGCCGCCGGGGAACTCACCGACGCCGATGCGTAGGCTGCTCCGTATTATATATATAGCGCCGCTCCTGTGGCTGCCGCTCCTGCTAATAGGTTGCGGCGGCGGCAAGGGCGGCGGTGTCGTGGGCGGCGGCGACACCCTCGTCTTCCGCCACGCCACGCTGCTCAGCGCCGTGCGCACCGACAGTTTCACCGCCGTCACTGTGGCCGACCCGTGGCACGACGGCGCGCCCGCCGCCA
>JAGBKI010000002.1 GCA_017933995.1 Bacteroidaceae bacterium
GAGGCCGAGGGCGTCGGCGTCGAGCGACGTGCCGGCGACGGCGTTCTGGCGCAGCGGGGCGTGTTCCTTGGCGGCGGCGGTGACGACGGCCTCGGGAAGCGGTGCAAGGCGTGCCGTGTCGGGGTCTGTGGAATTGGGGCGGGCGGCGTTCGCGCCGAGCGAGGCGGAGAGCGCAAGCAGTAGGGTGGCGGTGTGTTTCATTTCGGCTGCAAAAATAAAAAGGACTGCGCGCGTGCGCAATCCTTATAAATAGGGGGAAAACGGTCTGATGACCGATTTGGGTTTAAGCGCCCGTCTGCGCTTTCAGCAGGTAGTACTTCGTTTCGCGACGGTCCATGTGCTGCACGATGGGCGACACTTCGGAGAGCGGGCGGAGCGTGCCCGTCTTGTCGGCCACGAAGATGGCTTCGCGGTTGGCGTCGTACATGGCGTTGCTGATGTCGAGCGTGTGGACGAAGTATTCGGCCTCATCGGGCTTTATACCGTATTTATATATAACCTCTTCGCGGCAACGTTGTATGTGTTCGGGCGGGAAGGGCTCGGTGGCGACTTCTACTTTGAACAGACGGCGATGGAGGAACATCGCGGCGAGGCGCGAGAGCACGGGGTCGGCATCGTGTTGCCACACCTTGAGGGCTGAGAGGATGTCGTTGTCCTCCAACTCGGTGTAGTTGGCCAGCCATTCGTCGCTGAGCGGCTCGCGCTGCTGGGGGCTGAGGAAATAGGCCAGAGCGGGCGGGGCGAAAAGCGGGTGCCCGTCGGCGGAGAGATGTTTGGCGCGGCGCAACGCCTGCCGCAGCACTTCCTCGGCGGCCACGACGGTTTTGTGGAGGTAGACCTGCCAGTACATCACGCGGCGCGACGTGAGGTAGTTTTCCACGGTGTACAAGCCCTTGGCGTCGACGGCCAGGCGGTCGTCCGCCACACGCAGCATGGCCAGCAGGCGTGCCGCGCCTACGCTGCCTTCGCGCACGCCGCAAAAGAAGCTGTCGCGGTTGAGGTAGTCGAGGCGGTCGACGTCGAGCTGCGAACTGATGAGTTCGTGGAGGAAACGCTTGGGGTGTTCGCCCTCGAAGATTTGTATGGCCAAGGTGAGCGCGCCGTGCATCTCGTCGTTGAGGCGCTGCATGAGGCGGAGCGACACGGCTTCGTGGGACGCGCCGGGGATGAGTGTGCTTTCGAGCACGTGGGAGAAGGGGCCGTGGCCGATGTCGTGGAGCAGGATGGCGGCGCAGGCGGCTTCGGCCTCGCTTTCGAAGAGGAACTCGCCGCGCGCCATCAGCCCGCGCAGGGCTTCTTGCATGAGGTGGAGCGCGCCGATGCTGTGGGCGGCGCGGGTGTGTTGCGCGCCGGGATAGACGAGGGCCGACATGCCCAGTTGGCGTATGCGTCCCAGGCGCTGGAACCAGGGGTGGGCGATGAGGTCGCAGAGCAATCCGCGCGGAATGCTCGTGAAACCGTAGAGCGGGTCGTTGATGATGAGCGGTCGCATGGTCACATCGGGGTTTTGCGGGGCAAAGGTACGGCGCGGCGGCTGTTTTCGGAAATTCCGCACGTATCTTTTCCGAAGAAGATGGGCTTAAACTAAAAGCGCTTGCCTCCATCTTTGGAAACAAGCGCTTCGTGTTTGGGGGTGAGCGGTCAGAAGCGGAGGTCGAGTTCGTCGAAGAGGTAGGTGCTCTTGGCGAGTTTGTCGATGCACCAGAGGACGTAGCGGATGTCGACGGTGATGCAGCGTTGGAGGTCGCCGTTGTACTCAAGGTCGCTGCTGAGGCTCTCGATGTTGCCGTCGAAGGCCAGGCCGATGAGTTCGCCGCGCGCGTTCATCACGGGCGAGCCGCTGTTGCCGCCGGTGATGTCGTTGTCGGTGATGAAGCAGGCGGGCAGTTTGCCGTCGGGACGGGCGTAGCGTCCGAAGTCGCCGGCTTCGTAGAGGGCGCGGACGTCTTCATTAATCACATAGTCGGGGTCGGCGGGGTTCTCCTTCTCGAACATGCCGTCGATGACGGTCTGGTAGTCGTAGGTGACGCCGTCGCGGGGGCGCAGGTCGCAGACGTGGCCGTAGGTCATGCGCAGGGTGAAGTTGGCGTCGGGTGCGGTGGTCCATCCGTTGCGCTCCAGCTGGGCGGCGATGTACTTCTTGTTGAGTTCGGTGAGTTCGGCTTCGTAGTCCTCGATGTTCGAGGCGAGCGTCATCATGTGCGTCGTGAAGCCCTGGCGGTACTGGTACCACGGGTCGGCATCAAGCACCTTCTGCGAGGGCTTCTTGAGGAAAGCGACGAGGCGCGCGCTGTCGGTGAGTACGCTGTTGTCGTAGAGGTTGTCGACGTATGCGTCAACCTCGGCGGGGCTGCTGATGGGCAGGAAGTTGGCGGGCAGGCGCTTGTGTTTGAGGTAGGTGCGGAACACCTGCTTGGCCAACGCCTTGTCGCGCTCCACCTCTTCGGGTGTGAGGAAAGTGGCGTCTTCGAGGATGGCAAGTTGCGCGCTGTCGACCATCTTCAGTTTCTTGATTTCGCGGAAGTTCTCGACGTATGAAGCCACGTCGTAGTAGGGCGGTTTCATCGCGAGTTGGCGCGTGCCGAAACTGCTGAGGTAGAGGTCGTGTACGGTGTCGGCGTACTCGCGCTCAAGTTGGTCTATGCGTCCGAGCACCTGCGGCATGTCGGTGTGGCCGTTCTGCAAGGCCCATACGAGGAAGTCGCGCTCGGCGGCGCGCTTGCGCTCAACGAGTTTCACCTTGCGCACGGCTTCAATCTGTCCGCCAAAGTTCTTGACCGTGTTGCCCATCATAAAGTAGTCGCTGGCCATCGAGAGGTTGAGCGCACTGTCGTTGTCCATCAGGCCTTTCATGTGGGCCAGCACGACTTCGCCCATCACGTTGATGGGGCTGTTGAGGCTGCCGACGTGGTTTTCCACTTCGCTGGCGGTGAGATAGCGCTCGGTGGTGCCGGGGAAGCCCATCACCATGGCGAAGTCGCCCGCTTCAACACCCCGCATCGAGATGGGCAGGTATTTGTCGCAGTGGAGCGGCACGTTGGCGGGGTCGTAGTCGGCGGGGTTGCCGTCGCGGTCGGCGTAGACGCGGAAGACGGCGGCGTCGGGGTTGTGGCGCGGCCACATCCAGTTGTCCTGGTTCTCGCCGAACTGTGCAAAGTTCTGGGGAATGTTCACCACGAGGCGCACGTCGTTGTACACCTGCTCGTAGAAGGCGTAGAACTGGTTGCCGCCGAAATAGGGTACGATGCGCACGCGGATGCCCGGCACGTCCTTGTACTGGCTCCGTTCCAGCACGGCGCCGCTGAACATGGCGAGCACCTCTTCGTTCTGGCGGATGTACTCGCTCATGCCTTCGGTGATTTGCAGCACAATGTCGGTGACGTCCTCAATGGAGCGGACGAAGACGAAGTCGAGGCCGGGCGTGGGCAGTTCCTCGGCGCGGCTCTTGGCGTAGAAGCCGTCCTGCAGGTAGTTGTGTTCGAGCGTGCTCATCTTGTGCACGAAGTCGAAGCCGCAGTGGTTGTTGGTGAAGATGAGGCCGTCGGGGCTGACGATTTCGCCGGTGCATCCGTTGCCGAAGATACCGACGACGTCCTTGAGCGACAGGCCGTTCTCGTTGTAGACCTCGGAAGGATCGATTTCCAGACCGGCGGCGCGCAGGGAGTCGGCCAGGTGCTGCTGCTCCATCAGTTTGAGGAGCCACATCCCCCCGTCGGCGCGGGCGGCGGTGGGCGCAAGGGCCACGACGGCGGCTACGGCCAAGGCGCGGAGGGAGGTGAAGAGTTTGTTTTGCATAGAAAAAAGGAAGGGGTTTTTACGGTTGCTGCAATGCAGCAACAAACACAACGTTATTTATGGGTTTGCGTGGGGGTTACAGCACGACGGCAGTGCCGCTACAAGTGACCATGAGCATGGAGGCGTTCTGGCCGATGGTCTCGTAGTCGAGGTCGACGCCGATAACGGCGTTGGCACCGATTTGCTGGGCGCGCTGCACCATTTCGTTCAAGGCAGTGTCTTTGGCCTCGCGCAGGGTTTTCTCGTAGGTGCCGCTGCGCCCGCCGAAGAAGTCGGTGAGGCTGGCCTTGATGTCTTTGAGGAAGTTGGCGCCGATGATGGTTTCGCCGGTCACGACGCCGCGATACTCGCGCACGGGGTGGCCTTCGACGGTAGGGGTGGTGGTGACAAGCATTATTAAGAGGTTTAATGAGGTTTAATGAGGTTTGCGGGGGCAAAGGTAGTGAAAAAGGTTTAATGAGGCTTAAAAGGTTTAATAAAGGCTTAAGAGGTTTAATAAGGTTTAAGAGGTTTAATCCATTCGGCCACGATGCAGGACGTCCCCGACGGATTAAACCTCTTAAACCTTAAATCACTTCGCCCCTTCCTCTTGTTGCAGTCGCGGCAGAGCATTTGGCAGTTCTCCTCGACGGTGCGGCCGCCCTCAGCCCATGGCGCGGCAGTCTCCAGCGCTGCGTCTTTGTATCGGTTGTAGAGTTCGCCCCACGGCAGCCCCTTCGCTGATTTCGCGGACGGAGACTTCTATGGGGTAGATGTTCATATATATAATATGGTGTGTTATCGTTTGCGGCGGATAAGGATGCGGGAGTAAGGTTTTTGCGGGAGACCGTTCTTCATGTAGAACAATTGGCCGTCGCGCAGGCTTTTGTTCAACGCTTTGAGCGAACGGTCGAACGGACGCAGGCCAAGTTCTTTCCCCAATTCGCCCTCGGCAAGGCCGATGAGTTCAAATTGCTCTGGGTTGTAGCGGTCGAGGAATGTTGTCGGCACGCCCATCGCCCCGTCCCAGTCGCAAGGTATGTCGGAAACCTTGCTCACCTCTATGGCATCGTAGTTCTCGTATGTGGGATAGTCTTCGGGGTTGTAGCGGCAGACGAGGTCTAATTCTTCGTGGCGTTTGCTGTGGTCAAGGTTGGTGAACCAAATACAACCCATTATGTTCTTTATTATCTGGCCGCGTCCGTTTATGGAATATGACTTTGTTTTCGCTGGGTCAAAGCCTCTTGGAGACTGTATCATATCCATTCCGCCTCCAAAGGATTTGAACCCTGTCCATATTTTGCCCTCCTTGATTAATGGGAAAACCTCTTTATAGTGGAGAGCGTTCATATTCCCAATAATAAGAAACTTCTTGTCATACTCAACGAGTTGTGCCAAGTATTCGCGAAACAGAGAGAAGGGCGGGTTGGTGACCACGATGTCGGCCTCCTTGAGGAGCGCGACGCATTCCGGCGAGCGGAAGTCACCGTGCTGCGTGAGCAGGGAGAGGACGTTGCGGTCGTTTTGCAGGAGGATGCGCACGTCGCTGAGGTCTACCGCGCCGTCTCCGTTGAGGTCGCGCACCTCGGTAATCTCCACCTTGTAGGCCACGCGCTTCTCCGCGCCCTCGTCGTAGAAGGTGAAGAGCGGGAGTTCGTTGCCCGTGACGGGCGAGCCGTCGTAGCAGGTGGCGATGAGTTTCCGCAGGCCCAGCTGGTTGAAGCGCAGGGCGAAGTATTTGAAGAAGTTGCTTTCATACGGGTCGTCGCAGTTGCA